>NZ_JAUYSS010000012.1 GCF_030695525.1 Daejeonella sp.
TCTCTCCAGTAAAATAAAACCCGGGTCGCCGCAGCCCTGATATTGGCATCTCTTGCCTTTAATAAATTATTTAAAAGAATTTCGTTTGTTTGATGTAATCTCTGGTACATCCATAAAGCCTCCAACTGAAATTGCTCATAACTCTTATCCGACTTATTTAGTTCTAGAAGCCAATTTGGCAAGGCGGCTAAAACTTCCTTCTCAGGAAACTCTGTCAGTTGAATTCTGGCCCTGTATCTTGTTCTGTCTTCGTATTCTTTTAATTGATCCAGTAACTGATTGATCTTAAGACGGCTCATATCTACAGGTTTCAGTAATGCTTTGCCGGAATAAGTTATCCGCCAGATCCTGCCATGGGTTTTATCGCGATCAGGATCACGCAAAGCCCTTTCCCCATGATTGATTACCAGATTGAACCAATCTGCCAAATAAAGGGCTCCATCCGGCCCGAACTGCAGATCTACAGGTCTGAACTGAGAATCTTTGGATTGCAGGATCGGTTCCTGCTCCTTCCCTAACAGACCACTTCCTGATTCAGACAAAGAATGATTTGTGATTCCCTGAAACCCGAGAAATGTATTAAAAAGCACATTACCCTGATAATTATCCGGAAAATTTCTGCTTGAAACAATTTCCATCCCGCAAGTCTTGGGTTTAATCTTGAGTGTTAGCATATCCTTCATTTCGACATGCTTTATTGGATAATCAGTCGCTACCGTGAGTGGCGGAGCAAAATAATTCATTCCTGTAGAGGTATCTCCAATCAGATGAGTACCATTCCTGGTAAAGACATTCCCCCAGGGGTTAGCATAAGGGTAGGAAACATATGGCTCCAGTTTCATCGTGATCGGATCGTATCGCCAGGTTTCACCATAAGCAGATCGCTGCGGGCCATAAGGTGTTTCTACCTGAGTATGAAGAAAAGTGCCCATCTGCATATACAATGCACCATCCTGACCCCAGGTAAGAGCAGAAATTGAATGATGTACATCTTCTGTACCAAAACCATGAAGAATAATTTCTTTCACATCAGCTTTACCGTCGCCATTGGTATCCTTTAAGAACATCAGGTTTGGCGGCTGAGAAACATACACTCCACCATTACCCAATTCAAATCCAAGAGGCATATAGAGGCTATCTGCAAAAACGGTATGCTTATCCGCCTTCCCATCATTATTAGTATCTTCGAGAATAATAATTTTATCATTTGGCGGACTTCCGGGATAATACTGAAGATATGATGGAAGAGTTGATACCCATAAACGCCCTTTGGGATCGAAGGTGATCTTAACCGGTTTTTCAATTGGGAAATCCTTTTCAGAAGCAAAGAGTTCTACTTTAAAACCCTCCTGTACAACAAATTGCTCTTCCAATGGTGCATTCTGGGGCTTATTAACAACTATCTCCTGCTTATCGTTAATTAAATGTCTGACTTTCCTGGTATCAATCCCAGTACTGCTTTTAGTCCCGGTCCAGACGATGCTGTCAAGGCTTAAAACCAGCTGATCTAATTTCAATAATTCCGTTGGGAATGAAATAGGTCCACCTGCCGGTTGTACCCAGGGTTCTTTCCTGCTTCCATTGATATATTCTGCATTTACAGCTCTGAATTTGTAAAAGAACTGCTGATTTTTATGATCAATTGCCCATTTTAACTGCTTAAAATCAGGTTCATCTTTCCATTCTGCGAATTTGAAATTTAGCTTTTTGGCCATTAACTCACTAACTGCCCGATAACCTTTATCATTGAGATGGATCCCATTTATGGTGATTGAATCGGCAGCATTTGCCAGGGCATGGCTAGGCTTGTAAAGATCAATAAATGGAATTTCCATCTGTTTTGCAACTTCGGCCATACCCGCTGTATATAATTCCAGATTGGCATTATGCTCTTTCGGATCCGGTAGATTACCACCCAGATTTTCATGGGCAATTGGAGAAACAAGAATAATTTCAGGTGCTGAGATTGAATTGTATTTCTGTTCTTTGAGATGCAAAAGGAATCCTGAAAGGCGATGTTTAAAATTTGCAAGACTATCAGGTCCCTTAAAAGCCTCATTCAATCCGAAACATGCAAAAATAATATCTGCCTTTTGTAATGTCAGATGCTCATCCTGTGTACCGAAATTATATGGCCTTGGTTGAAGGCCAACTTCATCGGCACTCCAGCCCATATTCCGAACAGTAAGATTTAAATCAGGAAAGCTCTTATATAAAAGTGCTTCGAAATAGTTGAAATTTTGGAGGCGTTCGGCAAATGTATTTCCAATAATCACAATTCGCTGACCTTTTTTAGGTTTAAAATCTATACTCTTATAGCTGCAAGCCACAATCAGAGTGCTTGCTATAAGTGGTAAAAATATTAAAAGGAGGAATCTATAATGTTTCATCTTTACATGCTTATCAAAAATTTCTAATCTTGCCATTTAATGTCCTTAATCTTTGTTCCTTATTCCTTGATCCTTATTCCTTGTTCCTTGATCCTTGATCCTTGTTCCTTATTCAATTAAGTGCCTATCCCTCATCCAGTTAATAGCCCTCCCGAACCATTCCTCAAAAACTGGCTTCTTTAAGAAACCATGTTCCCCTTCAGAATAAACATGAAGTTCTGCATTGACCTTATACTTACGCAAAGCATAATAAAACCTCAAACTATTTTCAGGAGAAACTACAGTATCATCAGCCGTATGCACCAAAAAAGTTTGGGGAGTCGATTGGTTCACATGAAGTTCATTGGAAAAAAAGTTGATCTTTTCTGCAGAAGGTGTCTTTCCTAAAAGATTATTACGGCTGCCGGCATGACCAATTTCATCCGAAAAGCTGATAACAGGATTAACAAGTACCATAAAATTGGGTCTAAGGTCTGTCTTTTCAGGATTTTCAATGATTCTGGCATCATAATGAGTACCTGCGCTTGAAGCGAGGTGTCCACCCGCAGAGAATCCCATAATACCTATTTTTTTAAGATCAATATTCCATTTGCCTGCGTTCTGACGAACTGTTTTTAAAGCTTGCAGCGCATCCTGTAATGGCCCGATGGATTTATCTTCCATAATTACATCATCCGGAAGACGGTATTTAAGCACAAAAGCAGTGACTCCCAGTTTTGCAAAGGCCCTGGCCACATCACTCCCCTCACGTTTGGTGAGTAAACCGCCATATCCTCCTCCCGGACAAATTATGACCGCTGTTCCATTAGATTGATTTTTTGGAGGAAGAAAAATGCTTAAAGTTGGGACAGATACTTTTCTTGTTACTGTATCGACTAATGCATTTGCTGTTTTCTGCTCCTCATTGGCACTTAATTTGGAGTTGGGGATTTTTGCGGGATAAAGTGGGATGGTTTGTTGGGCGTTGGAAAGCTGAAATGTTGCAAGCAGAAACACTGTAAGTATTAGCGATTTCTTATAATTCATTATTGATCAATTAATTGTAGCTGTTTATCAATTTTAATCAAATACATTTTAGGAACAAAATATATTATCCAGAGCGAGCCGGTAAATTTCCATCCAACTCCCGACCCATCACCCATAATTTTCACCTCCTCCCACCCCATAAGCACCATCCCACTAAAATAAGCACAAGCACTATAATTAATACATTCACCAGATGCCAGCCCTTCTTTTCCAAAACTCTGGAGTTTGATACCTCCGACTTCTTGCTTTCATACTGTTCTTCATAATTCATGTCTCTTTGCTTTTCTGCCAGAAGCACTGCACTATCAATCCGGCTTATTACCCTTCTCAGCTTTCCGGAAAGTTCAATCCTTTCGGCACTGCCTTTGAACCCATGTTGGGCTGAAAAGCTGAAGGTGTCGGCAGGGAAAATAATGACTGAATATTGCTCATTGGTAGTGTCGGTCAGAAGGATCTTCCGTTTAGCTTCAAGCTTATCATTCATCAAATCCTGCATCCGAATTTCCGATTGTGCTGAGACCGAACTTTCAAATTTTTGCCTATTCAGCTTCCGGGTGCTGCATGAGCTGAAATTGATCAGGATCAGCAGCGCCAGAAGTTTAATTACAATTGCTTTCATGATCTTGTTTTTTAAGGCTGCCGGATATACCGCGCAACCTGGTAAATAGATTTGACGGGCCGCCGCTTGCGGTACACCCCGTCCCCCTCCCTGCCACCTGAAACATTCGTATTTCCCTCAACCGTAATCAACCAGGTTCCATCCCATTGATCAATAAAACCGACATGGGCAATGCGCTTTTTGTCAGAGAAGTAGATACCGAAAACGTCACCGATGGTGGGTTGCCAGTTATCTGTTGCCTGTTGCCTGCTATCAGTAGTCCGTTGCCTGTTACCTGTTGTCTGTCTGATCGGATAGGTGTATGCTATGCGTGAGTGTCTTGACCCGATAGCTATCGGGTCCTGGCTCCCTGCCTGACCGGCAGGCAGGTTGGCTCCTGGCTCATATGCCCTGCTTTCAACTTTCAGCTTTCTGCTTTCAGCTCTTGTCCATATTACTTTACTAGACTTAAACAGATCCGGGGACCAGCCCGTTCTGGGGTTATCGACATTGTCCTGCCCGTAAACCCAGCAGATAAAAGCCGCGCACCAGGGCTGACCCTTTTTCAGGTTCACATAGTGCAGATATTCTTCAACCTGCGGACCTGAATTAATCCCCTTCTCACGAATACCAATTTGGGAATCGTAGATTTTTTTGGTTGTTACCCGGCCATCGGATTGCCGGAATCTGAGGTCAGTTGTCTGAAAGACAGATTTCACTCCAGGTAAAACTCCTTCCTGATACTCTTTATGTATTGGGCCCTGAGTGATGGCCGTTGAGCCTTGAGTGGTTTGTTTCGAAAATTCCGCTTCACCCTTTCTGCTTTCATCTTTCAGCTTTATGCTTTCCCCTTGCCGGGAAACTAAATAATCCCTGCCAGCGTAGCCACAAATGAATAGAGCAGCAGCAGATAGAATCCCAAATAGATAATTACTTTTTGCCATGATTGTAAGGATTTAAAATTCCGTTCAAAATGTTCTTTGGAGTATTCAGCAAATACCGGCCAGATGATATTGATGAGCCACCAGGTCACTGCCTTAAAAGCAAGCAGTGACAGAATAGCCATGATCACCGCACTCAATGCGCCGGGATCGATTGGAGCCGACGTTATGTCGATCCACCTGGATAAGCCTGGAAAATACAGGAACAGAAAGAAGGCTGAAAAAATAAGCAGATGTTCCTTTTTTAAAATGTTTTGCGGTATACGCAAATTGATGAGCTGGTTCATAATTGTTCTTCTTTAGGTTTAACAAATTCCCTTGTACCCGGGTCTGTTTCTTGCTCCCTTTCAGGTATAAATGCTCCTGATGTATTAATCATCAGGCTTTTAAACAGTCTGATCAGCAGCTGGGTCACTTCCATGATTTGTTCCTGCCCAACTCCCCGGCTTTTAAGTTTCTTTAGTGAAAATGCGGTCCTGAGTCCCTGAAATAAATGGTTGAACTCAGCTACTGACAGAAAACGAAAAATCAAAGCTATATGCCAACCCCTCAGGCAGGTCTGTTTCTTTTGAAGGAATTGGTTAATCGCAGCCTTGCCGGCTCTGCTGTGTCCGGGAAGCTTTTCGATTAGGATCTGTGCGGCCTGGCGTTTAAACTCCGGCAGCATTTTACTATAATTTATGATTTGATTATCCATGATAATTGTTTTTAAAGTCCCGCATGTGCGGAATAAATTTGAATGAATGTTAGTTTAAAGAACCGCCGCGTATTCGCGACGGTTCTAATCAACGTGATACTTAGTCGATCACTTTCTCCAGCACAGTTTGGTTGCCGGGCAGGTCAGTGGCTGTAAAAATGATTTTACTGCCGTTAGCCGCTGCATTAACCGCTGTACAGGTGTAGATCCAGTCCAGGCCATTATCCGACTGTACCGCATCTCCCTCTTCCAGTAGACTTAAATCTGCGTTTATGATCTTAACTTTTACTCCGATAACCTGGAAGTCGTCAATCACACTTACGCTGATTTCATCGCCAATCGCCCCGGTATAGGTTGAAAGGTTTACGTCCTCATCAAACTCAGGAGCCAGTTGGTAATCCTTGAAAGCCCTGTTATAGGCACTTTGACCCAGGCGTGCTACAGCCTGATAGCCCGCCTTTAACAAGGGGTCAAGAATTGCCTTTTTGGCATACTGAGCTGCTTTTTTAAAGCGTCTTTGTATGCCCAGTTGTAAGTCTGTAGGCGGTGTACTGAATGGTTTTGGCCGGTCGGCCACAATGGTTTTATTCGCTCTCTGGCGAAAAACCAGCAGATCACCGATCAGGCCGCTCAGCCCATGGGTGATCACATTGTTTTTAGATTTTGCCATAATTGAAAAAATTTAAAATGATTAATAATAAAAATTAAGCCTCCTCATCTGTACCGGTACGCGGTGCTTGAGGTCAAACCTAAAGCGGTATTTGTTAAATTCCTAGTAATCAGGTGGTCATGATCTCATTTGAATCCATCTGGTCTCATTTGACACCATAAGACTTCTGTTAAAGGAGAAGAAATGGAGAGCTTCAGGCCCGATAGATCATGACAGATTTTACTGCATGCATTTCTATAGTTAAAATAGTATTAGAATAGTGTTAAGGTATAGTGAGAGTTTTCGGATAAAGAGAAGGAAGGAGTGAAGAGTCGAGAATGGAGAGTCCACTGTACCAGGGCAGGTTAAGAAAATATTCTAAGATGTCACCACTTTCATTTTGACAAGCAAGTAAATTAGACTGTATTACTATTAAAATTATTGTTATGAACAAAGAAATCCTAGACCATAAACGGAATTCACCATCAGTTAGCAGGCAAAAAAAGGAGAATTTAATTAAAACAAAGCTCATCCACACTATGGGTGAAATCATCAGGAAAAATGGTTATTCCGGGCTGAATATTAGCAGAATAGCTCGCATAGCACATATACCTATAAAGGTTGTCTACCGGCATTTTGGATCATTTGACAAGCTTATTGAAGCTTATGTATTACAAAAAGATTACTGCAAAGACTCTTCATCGGATACTCAAAACCATACCTCAGTTGACCTGGAAGCAGATATCTATAGCATCCTGGAAAATGAATTCGATTTATTTTTTAATAAACCTGAAATGCAACAACTCATTATAGGGGAATTATGCGGCTGTAAGGCAATGAAAAATATTTCCATTACCAGGGAGAGGGGAAACGAAAAACTCCTAAAACAAACGGATGATTATTCTGAGGGTAGTGATTTTAATCTCAGGGCGTTAAGTGCGCTATTGTCTGCCGGATTACATTACCTTATGTTACAAGGACCGGAAAAGTGTTTATATGGGGTCAATATCTGGGATCCAAATGATCGGGAAGAAGTTAAAAGAACTATTAGACTACTCATTAAAACTGCATTTCGTATGGTTAAATCAAAGAAATAAAAATGCAGTTATTTCCGAACCCCTTTAATTTCCGAATCTGCCAATGCCTTTATCATCATTGCTTTTTCCACATCTACCCTTTTGTACAGATCTTTCTTGCCCAGTTTTACAGGAATGAGGATTTCATCTTTTTTTAAGCGGTATAATGTTGATTTACTGATATGGAACATTTCCTTCATATCACAGGTGTCAAGCCATTTTTTGGGCCCGCCCCGTTCAAGCAGTGCATCCAGTGCTCGCTGTATGCGCTTTTGCCCCTTTTCAAGCTCCATTAGTTTCTGAAATATCTGCCCCTGGTCCATAATCACACCATTAACAGTTAATTCTATGAGCGTACACCACAAACTTGTGGAATAGGATGGCTTTTGCCAATATCGATTCTCCCGGAATGTCCCGTTTTAGAAGATCCGGAAAATAGTAATAGGAACGCCCTCCGAGCCCGGTGCAAGTGACCAATACCTTTTGTCGGTAATAGCATAAGCTACGAAGGCTAATTTTCAGGTTCTCTTCCGGTAGTCCCCAGTCCTGCAGGTTGAATCCAGCGACAGACTGTTCACAGGCTGACCTGTTTAGAGCCGATTGCTGGTTCCTGACAATTCGTTCAAGGAGTTCTATGATGCGTTCCAGTTCTGACATGGCATGCTATTCACTCCACAAAAATGTCTAATACCCCGCTAAAATCTTATTCACAGCATGAATAAGTTATTCAAACCGATGAATAAGTTATTCATGGGCAAAAATTGTCTCTTAAAAACAAGCGGAAATCCGTCCAGAAAAATAGAATAAATTTTTGCTTTCAGATCAGGCATTTTCATCGGTTTGTAATGGCAGATGTTGGATATGAATAATTTATTCATGCATGAATAAATTATTCACGCAGGACTAAAAAGTTGGTTTGGAGGCTACAAAAGGCATATTTAAGCCATTTGATCGTAAAGGCCTCTTTATGAGGGTATTGACAGAGAATATTTGAATGTTTAAATTCATATAAAACAAACGCTCTATGTAAAAGAAATCAATTCATTAATCATCTACCTAAATGTCCCCAACATGAAAAATTTCAACTTTGGAGAAAACCTCCGAATGCTGCGCATTTACAAAAATGTTTGTCAGGAAGGTATGGCCGCTGGGCTTAACATCTCACAAGCTTCCTATTCAAGAATCGAAACATGCCCTGATGTTCCGCAGGTTCAGGTAATAAACAAACTCGCCGATACCCTTGGTGTCGCGCCTAAAGATTTAGTATCAGCGAACTGGTACGCCAAAGCAGTGAACAGTGGTTACGGTAAAAATAAACGTTCAGTATTCTTAATCAGCAAAAATGGGCAGAAAGCCTATGGCTTCCTTCTGGCCGTCGCAGCCTGGGATTCAACTTTGGGTACAGCAGATGGTGCGAAAATAGAATCTATGGATTTCAGACTTTTTCTAGGATCTATCTTCTTTCTTGTAGCATTCTTTATTTATTATTTTACAGTGAAGCAAACAGATGTGAATCTTGAAGACGATACCCCGCTGTTGTGACTTGAAAGGACAACCATTTTGTTAGTGTGTATCGGAGAATTTATATAAACACTGTCCGACAGCGTTAGGGATAGTCCTTCGGATCCCGTACATATGAAATGATATTCATTCTTCTATCCCCCCATTGTAATCCTTACACAATGATTTTGCATCCACGCAAGTGAATTTAGCTGAATAAAAAATATTCATCAAGCATGAGGTTCTGTTCATCAAGCAAAACCCGGTGTTGGTGTAATAAATTTCCTGTACCCCAAAATAAGCATGAAATTTTTATAGGAAAGAGCAAAATTCTCTCAAAGATGAATTCCCGGAATAGTACAAACAGGTGCTCTTTACCCAATAAACTAAATAATATAGATGAGCTCTTACCGTACTCATAAACAAAACCTCCGCAGTATGCTGGAAATGCTTAAAAAAGGGAAACTGATCTCAAGAAGCCAGGTGGCTCAGCTTTTGGGCACATCAGAGCAAACTGTTACAGCCCGGATAAAAGAACTGAGGTATCTGGGTCACAAGATTCAGTATTCGCGATCATTACATAAATATATACTCATAAAAAAGAGAAGAAATTATTTAAAGAAAGGAGGCCTTACGTGGAATAAAAAAGAATAAGGCTGAGGAATCCAACCATTTCTTCGGTCCGCCCCGTTCAAGCAGCATATCCAGCGAGCGCTGCATACGTTTTTGTGCCCTTTCAAGCTCAATGAGCTTTTGAAATATCTGCTCCTGGTCCATAAAAACCCTGTTAACAGTTTCAATTCTATGGGGCTAAAATGTTGAGAACGCATTTATCCATTCAAAGAAAATAGTTCATGATGACAAAATGTGTCTGCATAACAAAAGAAATTTGCTAAAAGAAACCAGGCCGCGTATCATGGAGACCGTTTTATGGAAAGCTCCCTTCTATTTCAAACCCTTGCTTCGTACTGTTCTCCCAGCATGGAGGAAAAAGAATTGCTGAAGTCTTTTTTGAAGGAAGAAGAATTTCCGGCTGGTAAACTTTTACAGCGCCAGGGACACCCACCGAACAAGATTTGGTTCATTTCAGAAGGATTTGTCATTGGAAATTACCTGGAACAGGGCGAACAGCACACCTCTCTGTTTTGCCCCCCGGGTGAATTTGCTGTTTCCCTGCCTGCTTTCATTCAGCAGGGAATATCTCCTGAAAACCTGATTACCCGGCAGGACAGTCTCCTACTCTCACTCAGCTATGAAAATCTCAGGGAACTCCGGAATATACCCTCACTGTCCAGAGCGTACAAAGGGATCATTGCCCACTACCAGGAAGAAAGCCTGCAGCGTATGCGCTCTTTATTATATGACAGCCCCGCTGTTCGTCTGCAAAAACTGCTTGACCGATACCCCGGTCTATTAAAGTCTGCTTATCCGGAAGAAGTAGCCTCCTATCTCGGTATTAGCCGCCGTACGCTTTACAGGATGCTTTTATAAAAATCCATTTGTGCCATTTGGCACAGAATCAGGCCTGATTGCAGCCGAACTTAGATCTATGCAAACATCAGACAACATACAAACCTCATTTAAGCCATCCTCCAAACCTGGAAACATCGTTCAGGTAATTTCTTATCTGCTTATCCTATTATGGGTATATGCTGCAGCGAGCAAGCTGATCGATTATGATACAAGCAGGGCCCAAATGCTGAATCAGATATTTTCAAAAAGTATCGCAAATGTTCTTGTTTGGGCTGTGCCCTTTACTGAATTGCTTGCAGGCAGTTTACTGATCTTCCTTAAAACCAGACTGGCCGGCTTATACGCCTCGCTCCTCCTGCTCATCAGTTTTACAATATATATCGGCCTGGTAATGAATAATGTTTTTGGCCGAATTCCCTGTTCCTGCGGGGGTGTATTAAATAAAATGACCTGGGAGCAACACCTGACATTCAATCTGGCCTTTATGCTGTTAACCTCTACTGCAATTCTTTTTTCTGCTCATTTAAAGGAAGGAGGGTTTATGGGGAAGGAGTAGAATAATAAAGGTATCTGGTAAAGTATTTAATAAAAACTAACCGGAATTAAAAGAAGGACAGGCCGAAAACCTTTAATAGAGTAGGCATAATTAAAAACACTACAATAATGGAAAAATTAAAAAACAGGCTCGGCATCTTTTTCGCATTTATAGCTCTGATGCTTGCCTTTGCCTTTAAACCGGCATATGAAACACTTTATGTTCAAACCTCTCCGGGAATATTTCAAACTGAAACCGCTGCAGGCGGATCCTGTATCGTTGAGCAAAGTGAAGTATGTAAATATACCTTAAGACCTGATAGCGATCCACAGGATCCTAACAGTTACGATCCTGCACCTGGATATACTAATCAGATGTGGGTTCCCTGATATCAATTACAGGCAGGCGATCCAGCCTGCCTGTAATTATATTATAAACTAATTGCTCTATCGATCAACTCTTTCAAATACCGCCCCTCTGCATTCGGATTTGCAGCAAATACAAAACCATTCTTTAAAATCAGCAGCTTTGGACATGCCTGAATGTTGTAGAATTTAATCATCGGGTGATCAAACGCCAGGCCTTCGGTAAAAAGGTTCACCGCTCCGGAAACTGTATACTTGCCTCCTGAAAGAGCCTTCAGCCAGGTATCCTTATTCCTGTCAAGATTTATACTTATAAACTTAATCCTTTCATTGTCCTTGAAATAAGGTATAACGTGGGTCTCAATATCTTTTGCTGCCAGAATACAGCCTGAACAACCGTTGAACCAAAAATCAATAACGAGGATCTTATCCTGCAGATCAGCAAGCCTGTAATGTTTCCCTTCCGGATCAGGAAGATCAAATGGAAAGGCTGGTGCTTTTTCTGCAAATGCATGATATTGACTTTGGAGCAGATTTCGACTTGAGGGGTGTTTTACATAGCTCAATGCGTCTTTAAGTGTCATCTCAAATTCGCCATATTCCCCAGTTGGATTGCTAAGCAAAAAAGCGGTTACTACTTTGTCACGTAACAACCCGGAGAGTGAACCCTTTAATTGCTGATAAAGGTTGGTTAATGATCTTTTTCCATGTTTGAAATAAATTTCAGCGGTAGCTTTCTGGATGAGGGCGGCAAGATAATTTTTAGATTGCCAGGCAATACTGTCCTTCACCTGGTAAACCGAAGGTAATGGTAATGACTTAAAAAGCTGATGAATTTCATTTCTCAAGCTATCATTAACACTGCTGGCCGTATACCATGTATTGAAATACTTTCTTTCCATCCGATATGCATTTATATCCGCATTGAACAGTTCGTACATTTGCAAACTCATAGAACTTTTATAGGTATCAAGAAGGGAGAGTTGTCTTTGGGCAATATAATCCAGCCGCCGATATATCAGCTCAATATGTTCAATGCCAGGCTTCAATATCATAAAACGAAGGTCAGGTATTTTCTGCATTTCATTAACCCCCCTCTTCTGCAAGTTTTCAAGCTCAAGTTTGCACGTAAATTTGACCGAGCCTTTTCCGGTGAATACCTGTTTCCCGGAACCACTCAGATCATAGGATATAAAAACGCTATCCCCGGGTTCAATATAATAAGCGTCCATCAATGAAGATTTAGAATTATTAAGGTGAAAAGCTATCCTCCCCGGAGCCTCAAGCGCTGGAAGCGTGAACCGGAATATTCCTTTTTCATCAGCAGAGGTACTAATAGCTTCCCTACCTAAGTAATTAAAAGAATATTCCCTTATCAGGTATAAAGTGAGGGTATCTGTTTTAATTCCTCCTGGCAGGCTGAATTCTATATATGCACCTAATTGTTCAAAAACAGGCTTAGCACCAAATACCGCGGTAAGGGGGCTAAACAGCAAGATGATAAAGGCTACAGTAATTTTAATTCTTAATGTTCTCATATTATCTTGGATTTTGTTCTATGCCTCCCAACCTGATTTCATCATCGGCAATGGGCATGACATATCGTTTATCACCAGGACTTAAGCTATAGCTTTGGCCGTTAACAGTACGCGTTAAGGTTTTTGCAAAAAGCGGGTCCTTATTTAATCGTCTAAGATCTTCCCACCTCAGATTAGAAAATGGAAATTCCTTCTCTCGTTCTTTCAGTATAAGCAGGAGCACCTCATCCGCAGAAGCAGCCTTTAAAGGCGTAAAAGTTCCGCTTTTCCATCGCTTAACTAAAAGGCTATTCAGATCAGCAAGAGCCGGGTCTTTCATACCTTTTCGGGCCTGGCATTCAGCCCTGACCAGGTACAGCTCATTGTTAGAAACACCTGCAAAAAATGTCCCGTTAATCCCCGTATAATAACCCCTGTAAGCAATACCATTTGTGCCATTGTCTTTATAACACAGGCTTCTGCGGAGATCATTAGCCGTGTAGGACTGGTACAGAGAGGGTTCAACCAGGATCCGGCTGGTTAAAAAGATTCCATAGCTGAGTGAAGTCGCATGGAAAAGGACTTCAGTATTGCCAGCCTGAAAGGTGGGAAAAGGGAAGGTGGCTTGGGGATTAAGCGTATTAAGGTCCAGGAGCTCCTTATGGATGTTTAAAGCTTCGTTGCTGAATTGCAAGGCAGCAGTATAGTTATCCATCTGGAGGTATACCCGTGCCAGCAACCCGAGCGCAGCAGATTTGGATGGTCTGGTCTTAACTTCAGGAACCAGGGGCAGCAAATCTCTGGCCAGCAGCAAGTCCGTCAGGATTTGTTCATAGGTTACAGCCAGGTTTTTCCTCTGCGGACGCTCATTAACATCCGTTCCCAATTTCAGAGGCAGGCCAATTTCAGACGTAGCGGTAGAAGCTTTATAGGGTGCGCAGAATAACTGTGCCAGATTGTAATAGGCATTTGCCCTAAAAAAGAGCGCGCTTCCCCGGATAATATCAGTTTTCGCCCCTGGGGCCAATGCCATCGTATTTAAAACTTCCAGTACAATGTTCGCCTGTACGATCCTGGCATAGGCGTAGTTCCAGTCGTATGAAGTTTGTCCTTCAAAAATATCTTTATTCCAGATATGAGCATTCCGCTCCGTATTCGTACCGGCTGCCTGCCAGATCGCTGAACTGAGCAGGTAATGGTCTGCATTGATAATGCCCAATGACGGGTAATTGGAATTCATTACCAAATCATTATTTAGCAATGCTTCGAGATCTTTTATTGACGAAGGCACTGCATCACTTTTGTTTGATTTTACATCCAGCCATTCATCCTGTTTGCTGCAGGATAATGCACTAAGAATGTAAACGAGGAAAATTATCTTTTTCATGATCTTCTTTTTGTTTAATAAATTGCTTTAAGGCCGAAGGCCCAGGTTTGAGGATTGGGGAATACATTCCTACCGTAATAATCGGGGTCAATTCCTGAACGGGAAGCCTTCCACAGAATACCCAGGTTATTGCCGTACACGTAAAGTTGCATCTGGGCCACAGGTAGCTTCGGGAAATGTTTTTTATCCAGAGTATAGGCCACCCGGGTATCCTGCAGACGTACATGATCTCCTTTGTCAACAAGCACTTCAGAGGCGCGATAAAAATTACTTCGATTCGTGTTTGCAGGATATACCGGCGAAGGGACATCTGTAGTAACCTCATCCCCGGGTTTTTGCCAGCGGCTGAGGTAATCTTTGTGCATGCCGTTATTATTCAGCAGGTCTTGATAATTCAGGCTGATGCTGCGTCTTCGGAAATAATAGCCCAGCTTATAGGTAATATTCAGAGAAGCCGAAATACCTTTCCAGGTAAATGTATTTCGCAGGCTGCCGAATACGGTGGGCCTCGCCGGTCCATTATAAATGATATTTTCAGGAGTAGCGTTCCGAAGGATATTGAGGTAGTCTTTACTTTGCTGCCCGTCTATATAACCTATAGGATCTCCAGTTTGAGGGTCAATCCCTCCCCACCGATAACTGTATATTCCGAATAATGGTCTTCCGGGTACTGCAAATAACCCGGCAGATTCAGGCGTTCCGGCAGCGGCCACGGTACCTACAAGCTGGTTAATCAGATATTCCTTATCAAAGCTGATGATCCTGTCCCTGACCATGCTGATCAAAAAGCTGCTTTCCCAGGAAAGCAGGCCCCTCAGGTTTTGACTGTTCAAATTAATATCAATACCATTCGTTCGTATTTCTGCCGCATTACCCCTAAATGATGTAAAACCACTTGAGGGAGGTAGTGGTGCCTCCTCAATCAGGTCCAGTCCTTCTTTTCGATAAACTTCAATAGTGCCGGAGAGCAGTTTATCTTTCAGGCTAAAATCAAGGCCCAGATTTATATTACGAACCCGCTCCCAGCGAAGATCGGGGTTAGGAGGACGGGTTATAAAGGCATAGGGCAAGCCGGTTAGACTGCTGCTGAAATATTTTGCTGTGAGGTAGGCCGAGGCATTATATACGTTACCGTTATAACCATAGGCTGCCCGCAGCCTTGCCTGGGGCAGCCAGTCCAGACTGTAAAAGCTTTCGCTGCCAAGATTCCAGGCCAGGCCGGCCGACCAGAGTGGAGTGACCCGGTCATTGGTCTTTACTCCAAAGATATTAGCTCCGTCTTTTCGCCCGCTCAGAGAAAGTGTATAGCGTCTATCATAGGTATAAGCGGCATTCAAAAAATAAGAAATGTACCTGTTCTCTGTTCCGTTTATACTGCCTGCCGGACTTGCAATGGTTCCTGTTCCAGAGGGATTGCGTGGCAGGGATGCACTGTAATTCAGGTTTGCAATGGCGGTGCCTAATTCATCATCATAGCCGTAAGCCGTACGGGAATAGCCTCCGCCGCTTACACTTCGAACTTCAGCCCCTGCCATGGCGCTGAACTGGTTCATACCGAAACCTCTGTACCAGTTCAGCTGTGAGCGCAGATTATGCGCTTTAAGCTCATTCAATCCATTATCAAGGATACCTCCCAAGGGAAAGGCGTAATTAAAAGTTCCTGTAGCTGGATTGCGCTGTGCGTATTGATTAACCAGGTTTCGGGCATAATAGGTGTTTAAACTGCGGTAGTTACGGCTGTTGCTTTGCTGGTTTTCAAACTGGTAGTTGATTTCCGCGTTTAGATGCTCACTAAAGGAATACTTAAGAGATGGTTTCAGGATAATTTCATTTATAGCTGCAGTATGGTCTGCCAGTTTTATTTCTTCAAGGGGCCGGTACTGCCAGTCTAAAAAGCCAAGGGCTTCTGTGCTTTCAATATAAGACAGCCGGTAATCCTTTGGTACCGGCAGGGGATCTCCCGAATCATCAGCCAGGCGATTATAGGGCAGCATGGTATATTTAAATCCGCCGGTATTCACTGCGCCATAAGCACTGATATTCGCATTGTTCAGAGCAGTGCTCTGTGTCCAGTTAATCCCCGTACGAAGTTCCAGCTTTTTACCAAGTCGGTAAGTTTGCAGCCCGCTCAGGCTAATGCGGCTGTACCCATTTCGCATCATGCTTTCAGTATTGCCGTCATATGCCGCAGAAATGCGGTATGCAATAGATTGCCCACCACCTCGCAGGTTCAGGGCAAACTGCCTGTTTGTACTGCCCCTGTAAACATAACGGTTAAAATCATTACGTATATCAAACATTGCAAGGGCATCGAGCTTTGCACCCACATCGGCAGCGCCTAGCTTTCCGGAACGTTGCAGAGCCATAATCTCTACCGCCGGTGAAACAGGCGGTCTGCCACTGGTATTACTCAGGTCACTGTCAAAATATCCCTTAGCAAAAAGGAACTGTTCGATACCAATAAAATCTGCAGAGGGAATATAATCAGGTGAATACCTGACATCGGGTTTATTTCCCAAGCTAAGATTACCATTAAACTCCATTTGCATGGGCCTGTTATAGGCGCCTTTTTTGGAGGTAATGACAATTACACCGTTTCCGGCCTTTGCCCCCCAGATGGAGGCAGCCGCAGCATCTTTCAGCACAGTGATACTTTCAACATCATTAGGATTAATATTGGCAATATCACCTTCATAAGGAAAGTTGTCCAGTACGATCAGCGGATCGGCATTCACATTCGCATCGATGGTACTTCGTCCGCGGATACTGATGCCCAGTTTCTCATTACTTGTTAATGGGGTACGGTTAAATATCAGGCCGGGAGTGATCCCTTCAATTCGCTCAAGTATATGGGTGCTTACCCGGCGGTTGATCAGCTCATTATCCAGATGTACAAAAGAACCCGTAGCCCGCCCGGCCGGCAACTCCTGGTAACCGGTGCTAACTATTACCTCATCCAGCTGTCTTGAATCCGGCTGCAGCATGATGTTAAATTCCCTTCCGCTGCCGTCTGCCGCAATTTGTTGCGGCAGGTAACCGATAAAGCTCACGGTGAGAACTGCATCTGCGGGTACCTGCGTTAGCCTGAAACGCCCTTCCGCATCCGTTAAGCTAGCAATTTTACTGTCCTTCACTTTGACAGAAGCGCCCGGCAAGCCCTCCCCTTTCTCATCTGTTACTTTTCCGGAAAGTGTAATCAGGGACTTTGCCACAGCCGGGATATCCTGAGCAAAGCTGCTCATTAAAGGCCATAGCATGGCCAGTACAATATGTAGTATCGTTTTTTTCATGTTGTATGATTTTAAATGTTTAAGAAATAACCGCCCGTATGCGGTTGTTGGAAGGAATTAAAAAAATCATTCCGGATGCCTCTTAAACTTAGCATACATGTCCTTCGCCGATACCTCATCCCTGTACGTACCCTCATCCCCTATCGGCTTGTCCAGATGTTCCAGCAATTCATACAGGGCTGGCATCAGATCTTCCAAAGCCATAAAGTAATCGAACAGCTCTGCTTTTTCTGAATAAGTCAAACCCGAATAATTACCGCTGATGATTGTGCTGAGTGCACGGTTGAGCTGAATATTGCAGGAACGGAAGCTATAAGCAGCACAGAAGTTTTGAATACTGTGAAGGACAGTTTCGGAGGTTTTGGATGGATAGTTTAGTGCACTCATTTGATATATTTATCAATATGAGTCTCAAATAGCAAGAGCCAAAGTATTAAAATAGGATTGGACTTCACCGCTTTTGCGCAAGGTACCGCCAGGAACCCCTCCAGCCCTATTCAAGAGCCTGAGTTGACCACAAAAGACTTAAGTGAAGCCCAATCCTAGGATATAATATCCATTGCAAGATAGAAAATATCTTGCGAGGTTGGGCTTTCACTTGTCTTCCCGTGGTCATACTGGCGGTTTTTGCACGAGACTCTTAAGCGAAAATTAGTACATATTAAAAATCGCTTTAATTAACTATTCAGCTTCATTTTTTATTGCAATACGAATATAATAAAAATATTTAAAATGTGGCAATACTACCACAAATATTTTTCCAAAATCCATCCATATTAACTCCTAAGTAAGTATGAAGGAAAAGCACCAAAAATATTTTCAAGAGTTGGGAAGAAACCTGCGAAAATTAAGAAAACAAAAAGGATATAGCCAACAACAGCTAGCAAATCGCTGTGATGTTGATAGGGCCAAAATCAGTACTATTGAGACAGGGAAGGAAGATTTTGTTTTTACTACTCTTTTAGAAATTGCTGGAGCTTTAGAGATTGATCCCAAAGAAATCTTAGAGGTTAAAAACTAAGGCCACTTGTATACTGTATTAGCAAAGGGTTTAATAATTCACGCAAAAACAGAATTAACTCAATTCTACCTCTCTCCACTTTCAGGCTTTGATCGCTTTTCGTGAAGTTCATAAACTGCTGGCAGCAATTCATCAAGCCCTTCTAAAAAATCCAACAATTCCTCTTTATGGCTCTTGTCCAGAGCAGCATAATGAATCCCCTTGGTTACATGGTCAGATATCTGATTGAGTAGTTGTGAACTTTCTGGGAGAGTATAGGATGACAGAAAGTTATTTAGGTGGCGAGTGGCTTGTTCATTTTTCATGGTTTTAGGTATTTGAATTCATAGCTTATTCAATTATAAACATTGGAAAGGAAAGGAGGATAAAAGAATGAGGGAACGGTAGGTTAATTTTTATACCATTTTATTTTGATAATCAACCGGATGATGAAATTCACTTTTTAGTTGAGCATATTATCCTTTTAAATGACGAAGTAGCATATAGTATAGATGAACAGCAGTTTTCCTTGTACGAAATATTCATCCGGATGTTAATCTGCTATTTATCAAATATTTACTACAAAATTTTTTTCTTTGCAGGAAATTTTTATTCCTAGATTTAAAAATATAAATCTCCAAACTTGACTAAGAGTAAAATATTATCAATCCAGATTAAACAACGTTAACAGAGATAATGTCAGAATTAATAGGCAGTATTTAGTAACCCACATGCTCACCCATACAATAGTAACACATTATGAACCCTAACAATCAAAAATTCTCGCCGAATCAAGAAAACAGGATAGGTGATGCTTTAGAGGTAGAAAGGTATTCCTATTGCGACGAGAGTGGCATTCCTGTATTCTTAGCTAAAGAAATTTACAAAAAGGATAAAAAATTTATATTTTACCCTTATTCAGTTAACCCAACCGACGGGTCTGTTAAACCTAAAAGAATCCATAAAATTGAATTAGTAGGGTGGAACGATCTAGAGGAAGTACCTAAGGATTTTAAAGTAAATAACAGATATGGTTTAAAAACACTACGTGCGAAGGCCTTCTTTAATGCTTTATATAATAAGTTCAAGAGCGTCTATCACTACACTGTTGGCATTAATCTGAAAAATAGCTTCCAATCTGATCACATCACCCTGAACTGGTCCGACTTAAAAGTCATCCTTAATGACATATATCGTGAAAAGAATTTTTATGATAGAGAGAAGGCGATTTTGATTGCAAAAAATTTGTCAGTTATTAATAGTTCGATACCTAGACCATTGAGGTACCTTCCTGGAGGAGATTTGCAAAGATTCCTCCACAAATATAGCTCTTACGAAAAGGTGAATTCCGACGATTTAGATGCTCTTTCAGGAGTACTTGAAGTGATCCCACCAAGTATAATAAACACCACTTCAAACTTTATAAACAGTAAAGAGCAGATAAATAAAGTTTACATCGAAGATATAATTCTCAAATTTGAAAAGCTTATCTCTTCGTCTAAAGACAATGAAAAACAATGGCAAGTTTTCTTTGAAAAAAACTCATGGATACTCTCACATCTATTCCCTTATGAAGTAATCTTAAGAGAAAAAGAAGCGTACGTTGGAGGCAAGACTATTGGCAATGATAATGGGAGAATAATTGATTTTCTATTTCAAAATGGGTTCAATGATAACTACGCATTGCTAGAAACTAAAACGCATAAAAAAGAGCTTCTGAAGAAACAGGTATATCGGAAACCATCTGTATTTTCGATGTCTGATGAATTGTCTGGAGGGATTAGTCAGTGCTTAGATCAAAAAGACACTTTCTTAAAACATTATGGCAAGGAGAATCCGTCGTTTGATCCCAAGTGTATTTTAATTATAGGAATGAAAAGTTCACTAAACATTGAGCAGAAGCATTGTTTTGAATTATTAAGATCGAGCCAGAAAAACATAGAAATCGTAACTTTTGATGAGATTCTAATGAAGTTAAAAGGTTTGATTAAAGTGTTGAATTATACTGATTGACTGGAAAAAACGGAGTAAACTGACCACCTAAACCGGAGTAAACTGACCACCTTCCCCGGTTGAAATTGACCACCCCATCCCGGAGCAAATTGACCAGGGTAAACCGGAGCAAATTGACCACCCCAGAAGATAGATAGTTCGTGCTGATTTAATGGTTTCAAAAAGGAGTTTTGCGGATTAAATCCACTACTCCCGATGGCCAATAAATCAATAAGCATGAGTAAGATCAGACAGATTCTACGGTTACACAGTCAGGGCGAGAGCAACCTGGCTATTTACCGGTTGACGGGTGTTTCCCGCAATACGCTTAAAAAGTACATTAGAGACTACAATACCCTCAATCTAAACATGATTGAGATAGAGGATCTCTCAGACCACGATCTGGAAGAACTCTTTACCCAGTTCAAGCCCCATCAGCAGAAGCGAAGCGATAAGGCTCAGGATCTGTATGCCTTGTTCCCTGAGAT
Source organism: Daejeonella sp. (assembly GCF_030695525.1). Taxonomy (GTDB): domain Bacteria; phylum Bacteroidota; class Bacteroidia; order Sphingobacteriales; family Sphingobacteriaceae; genus Daejeonella. Next base: position 20,925 of record NZ_JAUYSS010000012.1, read on the forward strand.
TGACAAGCAGCTAAAGCGTAAAGGGATTACCCAGCAACTGATGTGGGAAGAGTATTATGCCCGTCATCCAGACGGACTTAAGCTTAGCCAGTTTGGTTATCACTATGCCTTGTGGAAACAGCAGGTGAGTCCTACGATGCACATGGACCATAAAGCAGGTGATAAGCTCTATGTGGATTATGCCGGGGAGAAGCTTCATCTTGTGGATCCTGATACCGGAGAACTGCAGGCGGTGGAGGTTTTTGTAGCTATTCTGGGATGTAGCCAGCTGACTTATGTAGAGGCAAGTTATAGCCAGCAAAAGGAAGATTTGATCGATAGCTGTGAACGCACGCTTCATTACATTGGCGGTGTCCCTAATGCCTTAGTGACGGATAACCTGAAGTCTGCGGTAACCAAGTCCAGTAAATACGAACCAGTTATTAATGAGTACTTCGCTGATTTTGCTGACCATTACAGTATAAGCGTACTTCCGACAAGAGCATATAAGCCCAGGGATAAGTCATTGGTTGAGGGTGCTGTCAAGATTATCTACACCCGCATATACGCTAAGCTCCGTGGCAGAACCTTCCACACCTTAACTGATCTGAATCAGGCCATCTGGGCGGCTCTGGAGGAGCATAACAACACCTTGTTGCGTGGAAGGCATTATAGCCGCAGAATGCAGTTTACCGAAGTTGAAATGCCCGTGCTGAATGCGCTGCCTCCGCTTAAATATGAACATAAGAAGCAGGTATTCGCAACCGTTATGAAGAATGGGCATGTCTGCCTTGGCCCGGATAAACACTATTACAGCGTTCCCTACCAGAACATCGGAAAGAAGGTAAAGCTCCTGTATACCAATCATCGGGTGGAAGTGTACTACAATTATGAGCGTATTGCGTCTCACGACCGTATGCGTAGTCCTTACGGATATACCACCCTGACCGAGCATCTGGCCTCTACCCATCAGTTCGTTGGTGGATGGACTCCGGAAAAGTTCCTGTCCTGGGCTGAATCTATTGATACGACAGTCAGGCAGTACATCTATGTCATTCTAAACAAGAAACAGCACGTAGAGCAGGCTTATAAATCATGTGTGGGCATACTGGCCCTGAACAAGAAATACGGGAGTCAGCGACTGATCAATGCCTGTAAACGCGGAATAGAGTACGACATGTACAACTACAAAAGTATCGAGATGATCCTTAAACGCGGACTGGATCACCCCGAAGAACAGGAAACTCTTCCTCTGATGCCCCTGCATAAAAATATTCGCGGAGAACATTATTACAACTAAACCTTAACACTAAAACAAATGAATACAGAAACGTTAGAAAAAATGCGTAAAATGAAGTTTTATGGAATGGCAAGAGCCATGAAGATGAGTCTGGAAGCCGGTAAAGATGAACCGTTCACGGCAGACGAACTCGTATCTCATCTCATTGATGCAGAATGGGACGACCGGCATAATCGGAGTATTGAACGGCACATCAGTAATGCCCGCTTCAGGTATAAAGCTGCTGTGGAGCAGATCGTTTATGACGGAGAACGAACGCTAGATCAGAATCAAGTGATGAGGCTTGCTGAATGCGATTTTATTAATCGGAAGGAGAATGTTCTGATCACCGGCAGTACCGGTATCGGAAAGTCATTCCTTGCCTCAGCTCTGGGACATCAGGCCTGTCTGATGGGTTACCGGACGATGTACTGCAATGCGACTAAACTCTTTTCTCACTTAAAGATGGCCAAAGGTGATGGGTCTTATAACAAGGAGATTGCTAAAATTGAAAGGCAGCATCTTCTGATCATTGATGACTTTGGAATACAGCCCCTTGATGGTCATAACCGCTCAGCGCTCATGGAAATTATCGAGGACAGGCATGCTAAAGCCTCTCTGATCATCACTGCACAGGTACCTGTAACGATGTGGCACGAGATAATTGGGGAACGGACTATCGCTGATGCGATCCTTGATCGCATTGTACACGGATCTCACCGGGTGGATTTGATCGGAGAATCCATGAGGAAAAGAAAGTCGTTGCTGAACTGAACAAATAAATCTATTTTTATCACACAAGATCAGCACTGAACTGAAAATCTTCGCCAGCAAAATTGGGAAGTCTACGCCAGCCTTTTAGGTGGTCAGTTTGCTCCGGTTTAGGGTGGTCAGTTTCACCGGTATTTCCAGCCAGTGAGCTGATTCCTTCGCTTGTGTCGGCCTTAGTATTGGCTGTCTCTGTTGCGAAACTTTCACCTTCAACAGATGTAGTATTTGGTACAGATTCTACTTCAGGTGATATAGGTTGTGGAGCGTTATCCATAAAAAATATTTGGTTATTACTTAACATGTATAAGCAATAACCTAAGATACTAAAAAAACCAGGAGCTACTGTTTGGGGAAATTGTTACTACCTGTGAAAATGCCGTACAATAAATGTTAATTAGAGTGGGCATTAAATCCGATTGTTTTTGACTATACTAAATTCGATCCGGAATGGCTATTAGCAGTTGATCACGATTATATTTTAACCACTGTCCGATAGAGTTAGCGCAGCGCTCTACGGATTATTCAATGGAAAAGAGTCTTCAGACTCGTTAAAATAATACCGGTAATCCGTCCGCTAAGACCGTTTGCTAAGAATGATTCAAATAATTCATATTACCCGGTATATTCCTTGCGATCAAACGATTTGGTTCAAAAGAGGGATACAGGCAAAATTGGTAATATGTCAGAAAGAGGGTTTCAGTATCTCCGGAATCTCCAAGAAGCAATTTATTTATGTTTTGCATGAAGTTCATATATAGATTGAAGTAATTCTTCGAGGGTATCTAAAAAAATCAAGCATTTGTTCTTTGCCCTTATCATCTAAGGCCGCATAATATACATGTAACTCTCCCACTTTCGAACAGACACATAAACATCGAATATCATTAATACAACTTATAAGTTTATTATATTGAATAAATTTAAAAGTATCCAACTTTAAGGTTTAAACTAAATAATTTATTACCTTTGTACCACCAATGCAAGACATAGAAACGCAAGTGGCATTATTCTTACAAGACTTCAAAGAAAAGATGAAGTTCTGGGATGTGCTCTTTCGCGATGATAGAGGTAAAAATTCACAAACGCTGATAGATTTAGAGCTTCGCCCAATCGAACGAAAAGTAGTTCTGGAAACCCTCGAAACAAAAGATTACAGCGAAGGGCCTCTGAAAGAAAAATTATACGGAGGTTCTGACATGTGGGTATTTGGCAAAACCGTTAAGAATAAAGAAGTCTACATTAAGATCGCAATGGGTATGGCCAATAACAGCGTGATCTGTATTTCATTTCATCTTGCAGAACACAAAATGCGTTATCCTTTAAAATAAAACCATATGAAAAGTCCAATTACAGGAAAAGAAATGATTTTGATCAAGGAGAAAAGATCATTTGATTTCAGGAAGGAAACATTTGACATTGTATACCATTATTACAAATGCCAGGATAGCAAAGAACAATTCACCACCACAACATTGGATGAAGTGAATATGAATCAGGTATATAACCAATATCGGGATAAACTCAATATCCCTTTCCCGGATGAAATCTTTAAAATCCGCGAGAAATATGGATTGCCAGCAAGCAAAATGTCGTCCATACTGGGATTTGGCACCAATAGTTATCGTCAATATGAATCAGGAGAAATGCCTAGTGTTTCAAATGCGCGTTTAATTCAAATGATAGACGATCCTGCGAAATTTATTGAAATGGTAGAATTATGTGATTGTCTGGATGATAAAACCAGAGCAAAATACATTCTGAGGGCTCGCGAATTGATGGAAGAAAAGAACCGCAGTATGTTCAATTTCAATTTAAAATATTATTTACTGGGTAATCATCTTGCAGATATTTATTCAGGATACAGAAACCCGAACCTTGATAAGTTTAGCGAAATGGTAGTATACTTTTCAACACAAGTTCAGCCTTACAAAACCAAAATGAACAAGCTGTTATTTTATGCTGATTTCTTAATGTTCAAACAGAGCTGCTTTTCAATTAGCGGAATGAGGTACAAGGCAATTGATATGGGTCCAGTTCCCAATAATTTTCAAAGTATATTTGAAAATTTAGCCACCAATAATATAATAGATATATTTTTTACATCGTTTCCCAAGGGATATATAGGCGAGCAATTTAAAGTAAGGAAAGACAGGCCGTTTAATGCAAGTTTATTTTCAGAAGCAGAGTTGGAAGTTTTAAATAAAGTTGCAAAAGTATTTAAATCTACAAAAACTAATGCCATGGTCGAATTGAGCCATCTGGAAGAAGCCTGGAAAAAAAATGAAAAAGATAAAAATGCAATTAGTTATGAATATGCTTTTGAGTTGACTCAAATTTAGTTTTTTATACCGTCTGAAGGAGTTTTCAAATAGAGTTCAAAGAATTCTGCAACCTTTCTAAAAGAAAATTAGTTCTTCTTAAAATTAATTAACTCAAGTTGCTAGTTAGGTATTAATATATTTAGTGTAAAAGCGAAGACCCACTGTTCGTAGTCTTTTAGATCCCCACATTTCTAATTGTGGAATATCGCCTCTTTTCTCCACCGCCTACTTATGTTTAAAAATGTGACCTTCCCAAGGCTTGGGAAGGCCACAATCAGTATTTTACATAATCACCGACAAATGAAAGAAATGATAGCTTTTACTCATCATTCCTGATTTGATCAGAGGATTCACCTTTTTCAACTCTATCCGTAGGGAACTGAGGAACTTGAGGTTGTTCTGGTGCTTCGTCTTCGTCTGGTAAGTTCATAATTGTATGTATTGTGACACTGTTTGAATGAAATTTAACGCAGTTAAAATAAGAGCTATTCCAAGACAAGCTCTACAGCGATATAAATCCACCTTCCCGTTGAACTACTCGAAAAATTCGAGTAGTTCATTCCTCTGCTGTAGTTCACCACTTTGAAAAATTTCTTTAATATGGAAAGTAATGGTATCACTTTCTACACCCAAAGCTCACCAATTCGCTTTTGTATAAGCCAAAAAGTCTCGTCTTTAAAAATGACTTCTTCTTTTACATCTCCTCCAGGGAAACTGTAGAAAATTATATCAGAATATTCGGGAGAATTATCACTATCCATGGTTTATTGCAAATAAAAATTCCTTTAAACTACCTACACCGTCTTAACCGGCATCCCTCTGTAGGGTTTCCATCGATTACCAAAATGATTTATAAGCACAACTTTATTAGCTGTTGTAAACTTTAAGCGAAGCCTTTCTACCTGATTATTAGATTAAGAGTCTTCTGACCCACCTCTGCTCCCGCTTCCATTATTTCCAACAAGCCTGCCGCCACCAAAAAAAATCCAACCTTAAATCTCAATAATTAATTTTGGTGTTATTGGACCTTCCAAAAGATTATACTCCACTGCTGCATCGTATCAGAAGCTATATCTAATCCCTATGCCAAATCTGGCAGGCTCGATCTCGTTCACGCCGTCATATAAAAACAGTGTTGGCCGCCAGTCAAAATTAAATGTAAGGGAAGTTTCTTTAAGCTTGTGTTCTAAACCAGTCATTGGCCTGAGCAAAACTGTGGATCCGTACCCATACAATTCAATCCCTGGTCCGCCCCCCACATAAAAGTTTAAGTTTGAAGCTTCTTTTACAGGGAAATGATGCTGATAGAATGCCTGAATGAGAGTTGAATTCCCTCCGAATAATACATCGCCCTGAATTGCCGCATTCTTATTAAAAAAGTGCTTTACTGAAGGTCCGACCCAGGCGGGGCCGGTACCAAAGTCGATTCCCAATCCCAGTGACGTTTTGTAGTCCTGCGCATGTATTTTAGTGCTCAGCGAAAATAAGATTACCAGAACAACTAAATTTAAAGCTGATTTCATGTTTTTTTAAATTTTAGATAAATGGCATTATCCTGAATTTCGGCTTGCTCTTCAAAGGATGTCGAATTTCAGATGATGCGGGTTTAAACCGGCTTATATCAGTAACATAAAATAGGTAGATTAATATTCCAAACAGAATACAGTTACCTAAAATCTCTTTTTAATATTCTTATGAAAAGGCAGAAACGGCTGATCCTGAACAACATGATAATGCCATTTCTCTAAAACAGCAACAAAAATTGAAATATAAACCAATATACTTTGAAGTGTAAACCTCTCTGCAGAAATATTATAATATTCATCAGCCTTATATGCCCCATATGAGGCGAACAGATAGGTTGCAAAAACAAGTAAACTAAAGAAAAAGAATAAATTTCTGGTATTGGTAGCTATTGTTAGAACGAACATACCAAAAGCCATATTTACTGTTTTAATCGGTACTGGCTCTTTGTATAAAACCGCAATTAAAAATGGAAAGGCCAATGAAACGAAAATAAAAAGGACGCTGCACAGCCAATTTGTAATTCTATAGTCAAGCATATACAATTATTCCAAGGAAATCGTGTTAGTTACATCTTTCTTATTTGCGATCAAATACATTCAGGCAAACTCAATAAATTATCAGGCTGATCACCATCATTCTCTGTTTTAATATATTTATTACCCTGAGCACTTTTGGCTACGATTACATTAACCACATGGCCATTCTTGCTGACATAAAATGACCATTTGCCGGATTCAATACCCGATATTGCCTCTTGCTGTGTAAGATGCCACTTTGTTCCATTACCATTTATACCACCTATTCTTTCGATTCTTTCGTACGCACTGCTCCTGTTAGTTTTGTTAATACATTTAATTTCATGTCTGCTTGCCATACTTGTTTTATTAAATTTTTATTTTTTTTTCTACACTCCTCAATTTCTCTTTGAATAAACTTTTTATCCGCATCAGGAATTTCTGCGAATTTTTTCTTGCCGCTAAAAAAAGTCGACACAGGGTTTACGATTATTTTCATCCACTAGAATAGCACAGTAAGACCGGGCATCACACAGGAAAATCCATTTCACATCTGCTTTTGTCGGCTTTTCTACTCTAGACGAGAATTGTAATACTAAACCTTTAAAAACCATACGTTTAATCGGAAAATTCTTTTATAAGCCGTTTTGCAATATATTCTTCATGTATTACTTCACCAGATATCAGCACCATTTCGGGTCTTTGTGTAATTGGATTCAAATAGCACATATATCCCCCACGGCAATTTCTGTAACGATACTGAATTGCCTTTAAACCAGCTATAAAACCTAATTCAAGTGTCTGATCATATACATAATGAGAACAGCTTGTTTTAAAAATGCACTGCCTTCGCCTATTTGAGGAGATTATGCTCCAGTACATTCTGATGATCAATAAAATCAACCATCTCATTTTCTGAATACGATCACCTGATTTGTAGTAGTGTACCCGGGTCTGGCTCCAAAGCCGAAACAACCATTATCAGGCTGCACAAAGGTTGTTACTCCTTCCAATCGTAAATAGATCCAACCTTGTTCAGTATACTTGTCAATTTTATTCTGTAATTGCTCTGCAACCTGGCTTGCGCTTCCAGTTTTAGGGTTGATAGATGCTACAAATGGTACTACTTTATATTCCATAATTTTGCTTGATTATTTATGTCTAGTAAAATCATTATCATAATTTCAACAATAACTTAGTAAATGTGTTCAACTATAAAGTCCTATGTCTACCGTAATTCAGAACGTTCCTCAGGCACAGTATATAGCCGTTTCTTGATTAACTGTTAATTCATCTTTTGACATGCCATAGTAAGACTTAATACGACTAAGAGTAAGATAAACTTCTTCATAGCCTAAGCGGTATGGCATTTATTACTGCACCAGTAGCATCCGTTTGATTGCTTATAGGTTTTCTTTGCCTCATTCACAGCATCTTTACAATTTGAAAAATCACCAAGCTATTTCTTATCGATGGGCATATAATAACATCCCGCTTCATGTACTTCATGGTCACCATTAGTCTGTGCCCTATTATTCAAATAGTATAAGCTCATATTTAAAAATTTAATAGGTTTCAAAATCAGATTCCCTAAAAAGAGAGATCAGTTGATCTCTCCCTTTGTTCAGGTTATCCACAGGCAGCCCATTCTTTAGTTTATTAATTGGTTATTCTTTTCTTTAGGGTTTACACCTTGAGCAAGCACCATAACCTGCCGCAGCAGCTTTCTTTTTCGAAATACTGATCTTGCTTCGGCTGAGATAACTGCAATCACCACGATGGTACTTTTCTCCTGTTTTAGTGACATACACGGTTACATCCTGCCGGAAATGATAAGGCTGTGATTTCGGAAGCTTTTAAGAGCTGGGGGGGCTGCCAAACAGGGCAAGACCCGTAAGCACGAGGATCACTAATTTGTTCATAACTGGGGATTAGGTTATTAAACTTAAAGAAAATAATTATCCCATCCAAAAAATAAATTTCATAATATATTGATTTTCAATACATTAAGTATACACAAAAAGCTTGTTTATATATAAAATACTACTATTCAACTATAGCATAAGATGGTTAGTGTAATAAATGAAAAAAGAGTTTTTTCTGCTGTAAATCTTGGGTAAATTCATAATGACCTTAAGAGTTCGTTTTAAAATTCCGAAAATAGAATCAGATCAACATATTAGGAATAACCCTGATCTTTCTTTTGATCATAAAACATAAAAACTTCTAATCTATGGCAACTGTTAGTCCCATACACTTAAATTCTCAGGCAGTGCAATTTGTCTATGAAATATCTGCCGAACATAGAGAAAGCTTGCTAAGCTTAAGCATTGAAATTATACTGACCCAGGAGGGATGGGCATACCGGGCAAACAGCCAGGTCTTTTTGAATGCAAAAGATCTTTTACCGGCAGGGAAGCCCTTACCCAATAAATTGGAACTTGGCTCAGGTGAAAGTCTGTCGGATCAATCGCTTCTCATCAGGACCAAAGTATCCCGTATAAAAACTCAAAGTGGAACTAGTAATGAGGTACCCATGGTGAAATATATAATAAGAATTGGAACAGGAACTGAGGAACTTTCTTCATTCGAAAAAGAAAGCAGCAAGGAAAACCCTTCTGTATTTAATGCAACTCTTCTATTTAAACAATTATGAACCCGCCAAGATTAAAATAATCATCAAGGCTCCATCCAACAAGTGCTGGATAAAAACAAGAAACAGATGAAAACCAAGCTATTTACCCTCGCTCTGATTTACCTGTTGCAATGGCAATACCTCAGAGCGCAATCAGTACCACCAAAATTCGAAAGTCTAAAGCTTAATTCATCACCTGCTTTTGTTATGCTGGGTACAGAGCCGGATAATATACAACGACCATCTACTCCAACACAATTTGTTGCTGGAATGAATAATGCGATGGTTGACGGAAAACTTCAACCGAATGTGGCTTTTGAGTTCAGTCCTTATTACCTGGCAAATCCTAAAAAGGATTCCAAGCAATTTAATCCTTCATATTACCTCCTCGATAAGCAAAACTTGATTAAAACGATGAAGCGCACATTCTCCGTTTCGATGGGGACCTCTTCTACAGATAAGCAGGTATTCGGAAATCTGAAACCTGGTACAGGAATCGGTTTGGGTTTAAACTTTCTTCTTCTCGACGGGAAACCATCTCCTCAGCTAAAAAAGTGGAATGATGCTTACATCAAACAAGCCTTCTACGACAAATTTGCTGCTATGGCCAGAGTATATGCCGGCAAAGATTTTGATATCAGCCTGATTATGAACCAGGCATTTTATACACTGGAAAACGACATATTACCGGCAGAGGAATTCAATACATTATCTCAAAAAGAACTGAAAAATTTTATCGAAACAGTCAGTAAAACAGTGCTATATGATTTAAAAGCAGCGGGGATCGAAAAAGATAAAGATGCGACGGTTAAATTTCTTGATAATTTAGCTACCGATGCCTTAAAAGTGGAGAGCATTGAACTGGACCTATTAAACAAACAAAGTAATCCTTTAAGCAAACAAGGTTTTATGATTGAGTTTTCTGCAGGACAGGCTTATGTATTCGAGGATAATAATTTCAGTGAGTTATCACTTGCAAAATCAGCTTTCTGGTTAACTCCCTCGTATCGCTGGGATGTTTCTAGTGAAAATAGTCAGTCGATCTCCTTGCTGGATCTGATGGCAGTAATTCGCTATACCTCTAATAATTCGGAAGCAGGTGTTGATTTAGGGAATTATCTTGATACAGGCACCAAAATGGCTTTCACTCAGAATAAATGGACCGGGAGCTTAGAATTTGTTTACCGCCATGCATCTGAAACACCCCCTAACGTGAATAAAAACTATACCTACAGACTGACAAGCGGTATTGATTACAAGATTTCAGATTTACTCACTTTCAAATTTAATTTCGGAACCGGCTTTGACGGAAATACATCCACCTATACTGATCCTAAAAAAATATTTGCGATAGGGGGCTTGAACTTCGGTTTGATGGGTTTAAAGCTTAAATAGAGTGTTTTATTTGAACTGCATATTTGAAAGCTACCCGGAGGCTTATCCTCTAAAAAAATGAACTTAATAATTCCTGAATTTATATCGTGTCTACAAAAATTATAAATTGTTACTTGTACATACAATCTATATGTATGTAATAGGAATAGCAGTGTTGGTGTAATAAACCATTGCCAGGCTTTCATAAACGTTCAACTTTTGCTAAGTTCAATCATGGAAACTTTGTTTCGGATGAGATGATGTTCTTTTCTTATTTTTTCAAAAGACCTAAGCTTATGAAAAACCTTTCTGCCTTTATCAATTTCAATTCTTATTATATTTTCAGTCTTCTATGTTCCGGACGACATTTATCGAAACCGGCTGAAAATGATATTTTTCTAATTCTAAGAGAATTAGTGATGTATTCTTCAGATACTATAATTCATCATTTTAAACTGCACTTTCTACACATCAAAACAATATATCCAGTTAAAGCAGCCTGGTCTTCAAATCCATCAACAAATGATCAATAAAATAGTAATACATTCTCAGGATCATCTGCGTTTTATTAGCGAGGATGATATCCTATTCTGTAAATCTGACAATTGCTATACTTATATTATTCTTTGTACTTCTGAAGAATTATTGATTTCTAAATCATTGTCAAAATTTTCGAAGGAATTAAACGAGAATAATTTTATACGGGTTAATCAATCTTACTTAGTTAATAAACAATATATAAGGTCCATTGATAAAAAAAAGAAGCTTTTGTATTTGACTAACATGTCTCAAATACCGTTTACAAGCACATTGAAAGACCTCCTTACAAGACTTGAGCGAGTTGCCAGTGTTATTACGTACCTAATATTATATAATTGTCTGGCCATAAATTACTTTTAAACACACATTTAGAAATTTAACCACGATGCGAATTGCTTTAGCATGCTTACTTGGTTTTGTACTATTTAAAACTGTCAATGCACAAACCTCTTTAACGGATTCTTTAATCGTCGAGAAGTTTGAATATCATTCCAGGTCAAATCCTTCTAACATTCTGTTCGTTCATACGGATAAGACGCTATATACTAATAACGAAACTATTTGGTTCAGTGCTTATCTGATGAAAAGTGGCGTTTTTTATTCCAAAGCACATACTATCTTATCAGTTGCGCTGGTCAGGGAAGATAGCAGGAAGGTTCTTTTGGAGAATCAATACCTATTGAAGGATGGGCTGAGCTTTGGGAGCATGACACTACCCGATTCCATTCCTCCGGGCAATTACCGGTTCATTGCCTCTACCAATGTATTGGACAATAAGGGACAGCCTCTGACTGTTTTTACCCAAGCGTTGACTATCAAAAGTATTACCTTGAATACCTTCAATGCAACCTTAAGTTTATTGGATAGTGCAGTGACTGATGGTGCTGTCCGTGCAAATATTACGGTAACCCTGAAAGATCCTGACCCCAAGTCGAAAATAAGACTGGGTATTAGCTATAGCGTAGCGAAGGGGGAGAAGAAAACGTTGATATTAAAACAAAATGAGAGCAGTTACACGATGACGATTCCGGCCGCACAATTAAGTCAGGCTAACCCGGTTCTGCTCATTGCTGTGAGTTATAATAAAGAAGTGCAGTACCTGAGTGTAAAGCTTCCGGAAGTAATTGTAGGGGGAATAAATGTTCGCTTTTTCCCCGAAGGTGGAAACCTTGTAAATGGAATTTCGGCTCTTATTGGGTGGGAGGCAAAAAACAGTCAGGATGTACCCATTGCATTACTGGGTATTCTCTACCGTGATAATCTCCCGCTTGATACCATCAGCACCAGCAACTGTGGTATTGGCTCATTTAAGCTAAAGCCTGATTCAGGAAGCATCTATACTTTAAAAGTATCTGCAAACACATACCTCGAAAAAGACACAATATACACCTTACCCCAAGCCATAAAGGAAGGAATTATATTACACCTCACTAATGCCGTTGTAAATGACACCTTGGAAATCAGCCTGCATAGCAAATATCCAAGAAATGTTCAGGTACTAATCCATAACTACCAAAAAGCCTTCGTCTCGGTTATGATACCAACTAATCCATCAGGGATTAAATTGAGCATTGCACTCCCTGCCTTACCAAAAGGTGTTTCTACAGTAACTGTACTAGACGAAACTGGAAGACCCCTAGCCGAACGCTTATTTTTTGCACACTATCATCAGAAAATAATAGCAGCAATACGAACCGATAAGACCACTTATAACAGGAAAGAGATGGTCAGTGTGAAAATAAAACTAACCGACCAAACCGGCAAACCTGAACAAGGCTTTATGTCTGTTGCAGCCGTTCAGGATAACCGAATTGAAAGCAGCAAACAGCAGGATATTGAAAGTTATGTCTATTTAATTCATGATCTGGGAAACTTACCAAGAGATCCGGCGGGAAGAGGTTACGATAACAAAGATTATCTGGAAGCTATTATGTTGGTAAAAGGATGGAGAAGGTTCACCTGGCAAAACCTGATTCAGACAACAAAACAAGACACTCTTGCTATACAAACCCTACAAATGAGTGGAAGAGTTAAATATAATAATAAGCTTTTAAAAAAACCAGTACAATTCAGTGTGATTAGAGATACTATATTTGAATTGTTAACTACTGATGATAATGGTGCTTTCATTATAAATGAGACCCAATTACTAACTGCAGAAGGCCGGAATGTGCTTGCATCCGTAAATCAGAAAAACAAGATCGGGTACACTATTGAGACAGACAACCCGTTTATGGAGATAAATCAGGGACTTGCTGATCAGTTTGAGATACAAAATTCTCAAGTAGCTCTGCTTATTCAAAATAGTTCTGATCAACAACTAAAAGGAATGGAAAGAATGATCGCTTTGCAGGAAGTAGTGGTTGATGGAAATAAAAATGAAAATGACAACTCTTTGTACGGTATGAAAGGGGCAGGTCCAAATGCTTGTGGAGATTATGTGTGTAGCTTTGGTATTCTGAATTGTTCTAACCATGTTGGCGGTAGGGCACCTATAAAAGGTGTAAGATATGGAAATTTCGTATATCCAGGCTGTATTTTGGAGGAATCATCAAATGAAAATAGGACAATTTTTAAATTTAATCCTGTTTTCACTTCAAGAGAGTTTTACGGAGTAAATACAGATCCGGTTAGTTTACTTGAACCACAGTTCCTTTCCACTCTTTTCTGGCAACCGGGCTTAATGACTAATAAGAAAGGGGAGGCAGAGTTCAGCTTTATAACCAGCGATATCACCGGTAAATTCAGAATAATTGTTCAGGGTGCTGGTATCACTGATACGGTATTTGGAGAAAGCTATTTTATTGTTAAGTGATAGTATTCCTTTTTTACTACCGGCGATGACCTAGTCGAACATATTTGTAACTCAATTGATCTTAAATTCCACTCATAGGACAATAACCCCATATAGATAGGATTAATTTTCAAAAGTTATTCGATAATTGGTACTATTCAAGTTAATCATTACATATATTTCTATCCTTTATTACTCTTTCGATAGGTGATAACAATAAAATTCATAGATAGACTTATCAGATCCTGAACAGTTGCCTTAATATTCTTAATGAATTCATTTGCAGCGTGTTTCTAATAATTCAAATGCGGATATTCATATAAAAATTTCAAACCATTTAATTTTTCACATTATGAAAACAAAAAATGCATTTAAAACATTGGCTATAGCAGCTGTGTTCGGATTATCCTATGTAGGTTTTACTTTCTCAAATGCAACGGAACGAATTGCCGGGGTAGAAACAACTGTAACTATGATTTCTCTCAGCACACAAGCTAAAGCATGTACAGAAGTATGGGAGGGTTGGGGAATTGGTTATTGTAATAATTTTGACAGATGTGCTTATACTATGGGACCAGGCAACTGTTACTTCTAAGCCTAAATTAAAAATAACATTCAAGTCAAAAGCCTCTCATCAAATAACTGTTTGTGATTGATAGAGGCTTTTGCATTTATTAGATTCTTCGAAAATTAAGATTTTTTTAAAAACATTAACCCCTAATAATTAAACCATGGGCAGACGTATTTTCTTCTTTCTATCTGCTATTTTCCTTATGAGCTGTACTAATAATACAGAATCAGCAATGGGTAAAATAGAAGAACAATTTAAACTAAGTTTAAAAGCTTTGACAAATAGTCAAAATATTAATTCAGATATATATATGGTTATTCCCAGAGCAGGCTGTAGTGCCTGTATATCAACAGCAGAAAAGTATATGATGGACAAACTTAAAAACCCGATAAAAAATCCGTCTGTTAAGTTCATTCTGACAGATTTTGATTCGCAAAAAATGCTAAGAGCTAGGTTTGGGAACCTATTTAAAAGTGAGCAACTCATTATTGACCCTGAGAATATCTTTAAATCAAATAAAAGCTTGAAATCTCTCTATCCTACTATCTACTTCTTTGACAAAAGTTCAAGATTAATCCAGGTTAGTGAAGTGTCCCCTGGCAAGGATGGTATAGCCGATATAGCTATATATTCAAATAATAAGCTTGTTTTAAAATAACGGTAATATGACCGCTAAATTACCTCAAAAAATTCGTTTACTAGTATCTTTCTGTATCTTCATCTTTAGTCTTCTTTTTGTAAATGTTCTGTTTAGGGATATTTTCACTGGCTCGATTTCCTTTGATTATAAAGTACTTTATTTTAATACAATAGCTTGTATTAGTGTTGTTTTATCCGTCTTAGCCTTACAAATTAACCGCCTGGAAGTTGATAAAATTGATATCCTACTATTAATCTTTGTCAGTTATTTAGTTGCAAACTATCTTTTCAAGGTAAATTCATTTAATAATTCTCTTTATGCAGTAGTTCTGTCAGCCTTATCTGCTCTATTGATTAAACGAGTTATAATAATCTACCGGAATTCCTTTCCATTCTATTTAATATTCACTACTTCATTTTTACTTGTAGGCATTATAGAGACTTTGATAGGCTTATCCCAACTATTTAATTTTACAGCTAAAACCGAACAATACATAAACGGGTCGTTTTATAATTCAGGAATTTTTGCGATTTATACGGCATCAACTTTGATGTTTTCAATAGCATACTACTTTAGCATTGATGAATCTGGTACGAAGAATCGGATAATTGAATTTCTTTGTTTGACCAATATCTTATTAGCCATAATCGCTTTACCTGCTACTCATTCGAGATCGAGCTGGATGGGGATATTATTAACCTCATCAGCTTTTTTTGCTATTAGATACAAAATATGGACACTCCCTGATAGGTTGAATAGGTATAAACATTCATTCATAATATCCCTTATAAGTATCGCAAGTATGGCATTTGTTATGTTATACTATTATAAAAAAGATTCGGCAGATGGTCGCATAGTGATATGGAAAACAAGTTTGATCGCTATTCAGGGAAATTTCTTGACAGGATTAGGGTTTGATGAGATTCAACACAAATTTGGAGATTATCAAACACTCTATTTTAATAAAAACCCAGATGATGGAGTCAAATTTTCTGATAAAATTGAATATGCATTTAATGACTTTCTACACATTTTTGTTGAAAACGGTTTGATTGGGTTACTTCTTTTTTTATTATTCTTATACATTATTTATAAGGAAGTACTCAAACAAAAGAATACCAATTCTTATTTGGCAGGTGCAATTAGCGGTTCTGTTTTCATTTTAATAAGCAGTCTGTTTTCTTATCCTTTCGAAATGATTTCTATACGTTTCCTGTTTTTTTTCTTTCTTATTATTATAATGAGTTCTATTTGTGTAAACAACAATTCATATAAATTAAACTATTCATTTACTTTATTAGCTACCATACTTATAACCGGTCTATGCACATATATTCTATGGCAACAATACAATGTGTTTTCATCAAAGAAACACTTAATAATCGCTCAGAATAGTGTTTATGACGGCGGCTTTGAGAATGCAAGATTTCATTATCAAACTGCTCTAAAATATACCCCAAGTCAAATCAGTGTTTTACCTGCTTATGGTATGACTTTACTGATGCTCAAAGAATATCATAAAAGTGCTGCCATTCTTTCATATGCAAATAAGCATCTTTCAGATCCATTTTTGTCATGCAACTTAGGCTTGGCTTATAGTAATATTAAAGAATATGATAAGGCTGAAATTGCTTTTTTAAGGGCAATATATATGTTGCCCAACAGGATGTACTCCAGATTCTTATTGGCAAATATGTATAATGAAAGTGGCTTTAGAGATAAGGCAATTGCAATGGCCAAAGAAATTTTGACAATGCCCGTAAAAGTAGAATCGGATGCAACTATGGAGATGAAATCGAAAATGCGAAGCTTACTTAATAAAGAAACCAATTAATATATCCAACTCATGAAACATATCCACTTCTCCTTACTTGTTATAGTTATCGTAAGCGTGTTCGCCTCATGCAATTCCGCAAACAAAAAAATTGAAATTCAAACTAAACAGACATTCAACGATAGTATTACTGTTATTAAGTCGGGTATTGCCAGGTTTGAACTTGATTCGATCACATCACCTCATATCCAGGCTCTTCAGTCGTATAATAACGGAGACGATAGCTTTTTAATTTATTTAAATGAAGAAACCGGCGCGCTATACATAAATGATATAGTCACTAAAAAAGTTATCAAATCAATTAATGTGATGGATGGTGCAGAGCATCACAATAAAACCTACCAGGGCTTTTATTATCATAATAAGGATTCTATTTTTATGTACTCATTTAAACCCAAGGTAACACTCATCAACGAAATGGGAGAAGTTAAACAAGAGTATATACTAACTAGCAACAGCAGTGATAAAAATGAAAGGCAATCATATTTGGGGATTTGGTCCTCTACAACAACACCTTCATCACATCTATATAGTGATACGTTGTATATTAATTCTGTAATTGTTGGTGGTAACAGAGCCAATAGAAAAGTACAAATCCTATTAAATGTCAATACAGGACAAACCAGATTAAGCAATACTTTGTTTCCTGAACAATATGAAAAATATAATTTCGGTGATATTAATTATGATATCTATTCTAACTGTGTCAATTCAAGCAAAAACATGTTGGTATATAGTTTTCCAGGCTATGAAAAAGTTATCATAAACCAATTAAACGGTAACAAAGTTTACGAAAAATCTGCACAGAGTAAGTATATTTCCTATTTTACAGAGTATAATAAAAGTGATTATTCTGACGCAATCTCCAGTCCTACTTTAGAATATTTCATGACTTCCCCTTTGTACGGGGGAGTATATTATGATAAATTCAGGGATCTGTATTATAGACTGGCTTTATTGCCGATAGAACAAAGAAATTTAAACTATGAAGAAAAGGACTCACCGTTAAAACAAATCTCAGTGATTGTATTCGATAAGGACTTTAATTATCTTGGAGAACAGAAATTAGAGCCGAATAAGTATCTTATGTTTAGTGCATTTGTATCCGAAGATGGGTTCAATATTCAAAACAGAAATAATTCAGATGAAACATTTGATTTTACAACGTTTATAGTTAAACCCAAACAAGATAAGAAGACACTCGCAAAGAAATAACGCCAATTATAATTCAAGCCTTAACTCGATGTAAATTTGAAAAGTCATAATGATACACAAAGAAATTAATGAAGCAGTTTAGCTTCTCAGTTTCTAGTTTAATAATGCTGACAGAAGAAGTTAGCTAAATATTGCATTGCATTCTTGAGATTATTCGACTTCCTGAACCAATGTCCTTCAGCATCATAACTTACAATTTTAATATTGTCATTGTTTATTTGTTCTTTTCTCAACTTATTCAATAGATCCGAATATCCTACTATAGGGTCATTCCTGCCAAGAAAATATATAGTTGGAATTGATGAATTATATTCAGAAGATGAGGATA
Source organism: Daejeonella sp. (assembly GCF_030695525.1). Lineage (GTDB taxonomy): Bacteria > Bacteroidota > Bacteroidia > Sphingobacteriales > Sphingobacteriaceae > Daejeonella. Next base: position 39,248 of record NZ_JAUYSS010000012.1, read on the forward strand.
TGCCGAAAAAAGAAGCTGAAGCAAGGATATTTTTATTATCTTCTATTAAGGTATGTTCCATAAGAATATTTCCTGAACTGGTGGACAAATAATAAATAGGATGCTCCTTATAATAATCTCTTATAAAATTCTTCCATTTCGCTATATCTGTAACTGCATCAGAAAAATTAGCATTATAAAATGATTTCCCAAAACCGGCAGACATCGGATAATTGGGAGCTAAGATCACATAACCGTTATTACATAAGTTGCTCAATAAGGGATCCCATCTTGGCGAAAAATCTGAATGCAATCCTGGATGAAAAAACAATATAACCCCCTTTATCTTTACTTCATTAGGTGGAGAATATAGATAAGCTGGTGATCTTTCAGTAGTTTGTTCTATGAATTTATATGAAATATTAAGCTTAAGGCTATTTCCTGTAAGATTATTGAATGAGTTGTCTGATATATTATAACTGATTATTGATTTAGGGGTATCAAAATCTGTGAAAGTGAAAATAATATCCTTAGTATCATAGAATTCATAATTATAGATAACCCCATTATTTGTAATTTTATAAATAGTCCCTGAATTGAGGTCCATCTTTCTTAATAGATATTCACTGTTTATAACTTCAATGTAAAATAAGCTCTCACCATTATATTTAGGCATTTTTACATCGTGTGCAGATTGTAAAAGTTGTTCTGGAACCCCGGGTTTATCTTCAATATTTACCCGATAAATACTGTAATATTCAGAATCAATATTATTTGAAAAATAAATCTCCTTACCGTAAATAAATGGATTCATTTTCTCTCCTTCTGAATTTGAGGAAATCTCAATCCTTTGCTTATTATCATTTAGCTTTATACATAATAACTTATTGTCATAATTTGCTACCATAAAATTATATTCTTCAGAGTACTGCACATTATGAAGGTTTTTTACATTGCTAATCAGTATTCTTTTTGTCTGTTTCAATACATCAACAATATATATGTCATTATCATCTATTAATTGAACAATTAATAGCAACCCTTTTTTAAAGGAAAAAACTGACCTGATGTAATTGCTTCCGAAATAGCTATTAAAATTCGAATCAGTAGATCGAAATTTTTCGTTACCGTCCTGATCTGTTAAACCTGCAACTCTTCCTTTAAAAAGAAAAGGATACATAACGTTTGGAATCGAGTCATATACACTAAGCTTGCTATTTTTATATTTATAAAGTGAAAATAAATCTGATTTGTTTCCTGAAATGATTATTTCACCATTAGGATGTATTAAAAATGAAGGTTCAACTTCCATGCCTGACTCAATAAACGATATGGTCTCGGCGACACATTTTTTATTTTGAGTACTCAGATAGAAATAAAAATAACCAGATATAGCTAATATAACCAGAACAAAAGACAAAATTAAGAAGGTATACCTATACCGTTTTAGCTGCATGACGAAATACAATTATCATTATTTAACCCAATTATCATAAAACTGATCCCATTCAAGCTCATCTGTTTCCCAATCGCAAAAAAGGGATATTCCATTTACTATTTGCTTTGTGGAATCTACGAGAGAAGCTTTATTTTTAATAGTCTGTAAGGAACTAGGAATATTTTCAATTTCAAGATTTCTATATTTATGAAGTTCAGGCCTATTTATAAAAGTACCGATTGCTATAAGGTATTGAATATCTCTTGAATTTTTTAACATTCGAATGTCCTGAATCAGTTCAGCACAGTTATCTTCAAAAATCTTTTTGTCATTAATTTGGGTATCATAGTATAGAAAAGACAACTGATCAATATGTTTGACTAACTCATTCAATTCAGACATACTTGTTTTTCTTTTCCATGGCTTGGTATCCTTTGAGGTTGCTACTACTACTGATGAAATAAATGCGTCAGGAATTATCTGCCGAAGTTTTTTGTGAAATGAATTAACATTATCTGCATAGATCTCATAATCGCCCGGTCTGGTCTTATTTATCTCAGTATCCAAAAAAGGGTCACCCGGAAGTATAAACTCCAGATCTACATGTACTCCGGGTACATTGAGTGTATTGAATAATTTTTTAGTATCAACTAAAGCATTATTAACCCATAAAGAGTCATTAAGATACACTGTCTTATTTTGCACACCTCCAACCCATGGTAAAATGACAATTTCGGGATAATAAGCCTTCAGGGTTTTTACAGAATTGATGGCAGTTTCAGAAAAAGCATAATCGGGGAGGTGACCATCTTCACCATAAGGTCCGGCAAATAGATATGCATATTTGATCTTATTCTTCTTCAGTGTTTCTGCATATTCTCTAATATGTCTATTACTTAATTTTTCCTCTGTACTAGGCTTATATCCTCTTAAATAAATACTCTCGGTCCAGACAGCATTTTGCTGACCGTACAAATGTTTTAATTTATCTACTTTGGATTTGCATTGTATTAATACAATTAGAATCAATGGAAATAACAGGTTTGTCAATTTTAATTTCATAAATCATTCATCTGTCTATCTTGGTGTTACCACTAAGAAAAATTTAGTTTACTGTCATAATACTATTGCATTATTGTTGTTTATTTAGCTAAACCTAGATAGAAGAATAATAGTAAACAAATATTTTATGACATAATTACATGATTTACAATTAGTTACAAATTACAATATCGACATTAGTATAGGTGAAACCGGATTCAATATAGAGGATTTTAGAGTTGGTGTAATAAACTGGCAAATATTTTATTTCTCTGAGTGTACAATTATTTTGATACAGGCCAATATACATTCAAGGTTTTTATGGGCATCAATAACCTATTGTTACCCGTTTTGGGGTTGGAAACAGGGCTGTTAGAAACACCACTAAAAATTTTACTTATTAAAGCTTCTACAAATTTACAGACGATTTCTTCAGCCGTTCATAATTTGAAGAATGCTCATACCACATTACTATCTAGTTTCTACAGGGCGTTACGAGATTGAGATTATTTAGCCAGGTTTTACTCCAGCTTAATAGAATATAATGTTAACAACCGTTACAGTAATATAATACCATTATATAGCTGGTTTACTCTTTAGTTATTAGAACTTATTTATCAATTTGGAAAACTGATCTTCCCCATTGAAATGGAAGGCACCCCGGGATGTTTACCAAAGTCAGTTTTTCCGCCAGATACCGCTTCATTGGCGAGCAAAGCAAACAGAACGGCTTCCTTTGCATCGGGCTCAATACCAAGATCAGAAGTGAATTTAAGTTTTTTACCAAGCATCTCCTCAATAATACCAGTTAGCTGAGGATTATGCATCCCGCCTCCGCTGATATAAATTTCATAAGCTCCTTTGCCTTCAACACAAAAATTAACTGCCTTTACTATCGCTTTGGCCGTAAATGCAGCCAGAGTAGCCATAATGTCTTCATTTGAGAGTCCTTGAAGATCCGACTTTTGAATAGTATCATTCAAATAAGACAAACTAAAAAGTTCGGGACCCGTAGTTTTAAGGTAAGCCGATCTGAAAAAATCATGATCAAACAAAGCATCCAATAATTGATGATTAACTTTTCCGGATGATGCAATCGATGCATCCTGATCGAAATACTTTCCGGGATAGTAGCGCTGTACAAACTGATCCATCAGGGTATTACCCGGACCAACATCTGAAGAGAAAAATTCTGTTGAATAGGCAGATGGCAGGAAAGTGAAATTGGAGATGCCTCCGATATTGAGCATAATCCTGTTTTCATTGGGATTCGAAAAAAGCAAATAATCACCATAAACTGATAAAGGAGCTCCTTCACAACCTGCTGCGACATGTTTCTGTCTGAAATCACTGATGGTGATAATACCGGACCTCATGGCGAGATGATCCCCATCCCCAATCTGAAGTGTGGCGTTGGAATAAAGATCTGCTTTCCTTTGTTGTTTTGGGGCATGATAAATTGTCTGCCCATGACTGGCAATCAGGTCAATATCCGCTGGAGATATATCCCATTCTTTTAAACTTTCGAGAATAAGTTCGGCATAATAGTTACCTATAAAAGCGTTTAAAAGGGTTAGCTTCTCAAGATCAACAGTCCGCTTCGCAAAAACAGATTTAAGATCCTCTTTAAATGCAGGCAAATAGGCTTTACTTACAAAATTTATGAGCTTAGCTTTGGTCTCTAACCCACTTCCACAAAACTCGCACAAAGCGATATCCAGACCATCAAATGAAGTTCCGGACATCAGGCCAATAATTTTCCGGACCGGTTTATTGGCAATTTTATATAGTGACTCAATATTACTATTCATGCAAATTAAAAGCTATCGGGTAAACCACCTAACGTATTATAAAAATACATGCTTAAATCTAACTATTAAAAAATCATAGCACCAGGTAAAAGATTTTGTCTGTTGGCTTCATTAGCCCGGAAATGTATAATAATATCATATGATGCTGGTAATTACGATACAAAATGTATCGCATGTAGCTGGATCTTAGGCATGACGCAATTGCAAGAACTTTAATATGTGTTTTTTTGCGGCATTGGACAGGGCGGTAAATACAACAGATGCCATAGCATAGGCTTTCATAGCCCTGTACGCAGCCGTTGATGTAAGGACAGCCCTAACGCTCCAACGTAAATCTAAGTACCCTTCAAATTTCAATAAAGGGAATTAATATGATTGAATAAGGCTTTCCCAAGCGTCGGGAGGACAAAACGGCGGGCAGGGAGTATGGCATCTAGTGGTGGGAGCTTCGTTTTGTCTTGATTTTTTGTTCACTTTTTCATCAAGGAAAAAGTGAATAGGCCTCCGCGGCCATGAGCGGTATAAAGGGATATTTGCACGAACATGATCAGAAGGGCTGAACAGACAAATCTAACTGGACACTAGCGAATAAAAATATCCTCATGGAAACCTTGTGCAAGAACAAAGGGTGGAAAAAACAGAAATAATCTTGGAAATTTTGCACAATATAATTTTAGCCTGATCAAAACCATATTCATCTATCGAAAAAGTCTGTTGGTATAATATAACAAGATTTAACATTTTACCCTGAACATTTATAATAAAAAATATCCATTTTCGGGTATAGTAATTTGCTTATCAAGCAGTTAAATTACGGATCAAATACAAGGGGATGATAAGCAAATGAGTACTCCTGAAGCGTTTCATGGGGGCTTAATTGTAAACTTTTAAAATTAATTCCGATCCAATATGAAGCTAGTGGTTCTTGCCTCAGTCATACTTCTCCTAAGTTGTAAGCCCCTTTTCTCTCAAAATAATTATTCCATAAAAGGAAGCGTTCTTGATACCGCATCGGGTACTGGCCTGCAAAATGCAAGTATCACTGTGCTGAATTCTAAAGATTCAACCCTGGTCAGATTTACCCGGGCCGATGCAAACGGAAACTTTTCATTGAATAATCTGAGGGAAGGAAATTTCATCTTACTGCTGACTTATCCTGATTTTGCTGATTATGTTGAAAGATTTTCACTAAATCCAGACAAACCATCAAAAGATTTTGGGAAGTTAAAAATGATACTCAAAGCGCGTCTGCTTGAAGAGGTAATCGTAAAAGGTACCGCAGCGCAAATGACCATAAAAGGCGATACAACTGAATTTAATGCCGCTGCCTTTAATATAGAGGCAAATTCAAAGGTTGAAGATCTCCTCAAACAACTGCCTGGCATACAGGTGGATCAAGACGGGAAGATAACTGCACATGGGCAGGCGGTAAACAAGGTTCTGGTAGATGGTGAAGAATTCTTTGGGGATGACCCAACTCTGGTTACCAAGAATATAAGGGGTGATATGGTAGACAAAGTGCAACTCTATGATAAGAAAAGCGATCAGGCTACTTTTACCGGTATTGATGATGGAGAACGGACTAAAACAATCAATATTAAATTAAAGGAAGATAAAAAGCAGGGTTATTTTGGAAAACTTGACGCCGGAGCAGGCAATGATGATTTTTACCAGGGGCAGGGGATGTTTAATCTCTTTAAAGGAAAAAAGAAGTTTTCTGCTTATGGCACAATTGCAAATACAGCTAAAACGGGTTTGGGTTGGGAAGATAACAACAAGTTTGGTACTTCGAACATCCAGATTATTGAAGGAGGTATAATGATCTCGGGAGGGGGAGGTAGTGATCTGGATTCTTACGATGGGAGGTTTAACGGAGAGGGAATACCGTTTACACGAAGTGGCGGTGTTCATTATGATAATAAATGGAAGGATGATAAATATTCGATAAACCTTAACTATAAGGTAGGTTCTATTAACGTTACAGGAAATAAAAACTCTTTGAATCAGAACAACTTACCAAATGGCTTTATCAACACCAATACTGATCAGATCTTCGATAATTTTATGTTCAGACAAAAAGTCGATGGGACATTCCTGGTTAAACTAGACACCACCTCCGACTTGAAAATTATGCTTGATGGAACATTGAAAAACAGTGAAAGCAATAGCAATTTTCTGACTTCAAGTTTAAGAGGCACTGGTGTTTCACTTAACGGCAGTTCACGGAATCTAAGCAATAATGGAGATCAGAAGACTTTTAACGCAAGTGCTTTATGGACTAAAAAACTAAAGAAAAAAGGCCGCACATTATCACTAACCCTTGCACATCAATTTGATGAGGATGATGCAACCGGCTTTCTGAATTCGGAGAATAGTTTTTATAATAACCAGGGAGTAATTGACAGCATCCGCATCATTGACCAGTATAAGACCAACCTGATTAGAAGCTCAGGCCTTAATTCGAATCTGGCCTATACCGAGCCTCTCTCCAAGACCTTTTCAGTCATTCTCAATTATGGTTTAAACCTGAGCAATAGTATCGCAGAACGTGAGTCCTACAATAAATCAGGAACCGGAAAATATGATCTGTTTGATAATGAATTCAGCAATGACTTTGAACTCGATCAAACCTCTAATCAGGCTGGAGCTATTTTCAATTACAGGAAAGATAAAAATGTCATCAATTTTGGAACCCGCATAAACGCGGTTGATTTTAAACAAACCGACCGATATACCGGTAATGTTTACAAAAGAGATTTTCTTAACTGGTTACCTCAGGCCTCTTTCCGGCATAATTTTTCACAATGGAAACTTTTTGAGATTCGCTACAATGGTAACACGACCCAGCCTACTCTTAACCAGATTCAACCGGTTAAAGTCAATACCGATCCGCTAAATATTATTTTAGGCAACCCGGATCTGAAACCTTCCTTCCGTAGTAATTTTACTTTGTTCTACAATTCATACAAAGTTCTGACTGACAAATCAATCTATTTCAGAGGAAACTATTCCACTACGCATAATGCCATTGTGCACAATACCATTACTGATGCAGCAGGAAAGAGCACCTTCCAATCTATTAATCTGACGGATAAAAATCCGTTAAACTTAACTATCTATAGTGGTTATGGCCAGAAGTTACCAGGTACAGAGCTCAGACTTGGAATTAATATAAATACCAATGCCAATACCTATTTCAACATGATTAATAGTGTGCTCAATGAAACACGTTCCAACAGCTACAACACTCAATTGTCTGTTTCAAGGCATAAGCAGAAGAAAATTGAGTTTTACTGGGCTATTGGTCCGGAATACATAACCAATCAATCATCTTTACAAAAACAAATCAATAATAATGGTTGGGGAGCCAATTCCTGGTTCGAATTCTCGATTTATCTGCCTAATAAAGTTAAGATTCAATCCCATGCAAATTACAGGTATCAGGAAAAGATCCAGAGCTTTGCTGAAGACTTTAACCGTCTGATCTGGAATACCACCCTTACCAAAAGCTTCATGAAAGAAGAGAGCCTTAAATTCTCACTTACGGGAAATGACCTGTTAAACCAAAACACTGGTTTTAACAGAATGGCAACAAGTAATATGATTAGCCAGAATAGCTTTACAACGATTAAAAGATATTTTATGTTTTCTCTTTCATACGACCTGAATCATATGGGTGGAGGCCCTCCAAAAAAATAAGCTTATGAAACGAATTATACTGCTTTCAGCATTATTGCTGCTCATTTTATCAATTAAACCCGCTTTTGCCCAGCATGCCCGCTTTGCGACAGAAGGAATTATTGAATTTGAAAAAAGCGTGAATATGCATGCCCAGATCAAAAAGTATATTAATAAGGATAATGAAGCCTATTATATCCCGGCATTTGATCAATACAAAAAGACAAAACCTCAGTTCAGGGTATTAAAAAGTACTTTAACATTCAGCAAAGATAAAACCTTATTCAGTCCGGCCCCTGCAGATGAATCCGACCGTGGCTGGTTCAGTGATATTCCTGCAACAACCCAGAATAATATTATTTATACAGATCTTTCGGCTAATACCAGTATTGTCCAAAAGACTGTCTTTGAAGAAACCTTTCTGGTCAGAGACAGTACCCGCAAGATCAACTGGAAGATAACCTCAGAAACACGCGACATTGCGGGCTATTTATGCCGAAGGGCGAATGCCATCATCATGGATTCGATTTATGTGGTTGCATTTTATACTGATGAAATTCCTGTATCAGGAGGTCCAGAATCTTTTACTGGCTTACCGGGAATGATCCTGGGAGTTGCCTTGCCTCATGAGAATATGAGCTGGTTTGCGAAACTGGTAACAGATAAGTCCCTGCCCTCAGGAACTTTGGTAGCGCCCAAAAAGGGGAAAGCCACAGACAATAAAGGTTTACTTGACACTCTGATGAAGGTTATGAAAAATTGGGGAACTTATGCTCAGCACTCATTAAAATCTTTCTTGATGTAATCTTTCATGCAAAGAATCAATAACTATAAAAATCATTACTTAGGGCTTAGGAAACAAGCCGGGCTATTGATCATTCTCAGCCTGCTTTTCCTTAGCGGACCAGGTCAGGCTCAAAACTCCTCGCATACTGAATTAAGCAGGTTGGTTGATTCAGTAAAAACCTTTTACGAAAGCCGTTCCATTGAAAAACTCTACCTGCAGCTCAACAAACCAGAATATGTTAGTAATGATACGATCTGGTTCAAGGCTTATCTTCTTGATGCTATACTACTTAAAAACGCTCAAAAAAGTGGTTTAATGTACATTGAGATCGCTTCAGACAGCAATAAAGTAGTCAGCCGCATCATGGTCCCGCTTGTGAATGGTATTAGCTGGGGCAATATTGCATTGAATGCCAAAGAATTTCCGGAAGGATCCTATACGTTGAGAGCTTATACAAACTGGATGAGAAACTTTGGAGAAGAACATGTATACCTCCAGCACTTCAAGGTAAGTTCTGCAACAAACCAAAGTTGGCTGGTTAATTCGAACATGCAAATTTCTAAAGTGAACGGAAAAGACAACATAAATATATTTATGCAATTCCAGGATCTGAAAGGCACGGCGATGGGCTTGCGCAATATGCAGTTCAGATTAACTAATGGAAAAAGAACCTTGTTCAAAGAGGAAAAGGAAAGTTCCCTTTATGGTGAAGTGGAGCTAAGTTTTGAACTTCCCGAAAAGGCTGGTGCAGAGAGCATACGACTTATCGCTGAAAATCGGCGTAAAAATGAAATTAGTACAAAACTTCTTATTCCACTTCCAATCAGGCGTCCCGAAAATACAGATCTTCAATTTATGCCCGAAGGAGGGCATCTTGTGCCAGGACATTTGGCAAATATTGCATTCAAAGCGATTGCTGAAGATGGAAAAGGAACAGCAGTTTCCGGACTGATACTCGACCAAAATCAAAAAGAACTAACTTCCTTTAGTTCCTCATATAGAGGAATGGGAAAGTTTCGCCTAATGCCCCGACAGGGAGAATCCTACACGGCAAGAATCAAACTTCCCGATGGTAATACGAAAGACTATCCCTTACCTCTTATAAAAGATAGCGGCACAACATTAAAAGTGATCAATCGCAGAGAAAGTGATTCGCTGGAAGTTCAGATTTTATACAGCTCAGATCCGCAACTGAGTGAAGACCATTTCTTTATTACTGCACAGACAAACGGGCTGCCATATTATGGAGCTGCTGTGGTACTGAAACAGGGCTTGAACCGCATCATTATTGATAAAAATCATTTCCCTTCCGGCATTTGCCGGATCTCTTTATTAAATGGCAAACGCAATCCATTAAACGAGCGCCTGGTTTTTATTGATCATCAGGAGGAACTCAGAATAAAACTAATCAGCGATAAAACTTCTTATAAACCAAGAGACAGTATTTCATTGGCAATACTCGTTCAGGATAAACAAGGCAGGCCCGTTCAAGGTAGCTTTTCACTTTCGGTGACGGATGATAACCATGTAAAACGTGATAGCATAAACGAAAAGAATATATTGAATACTTTGCTCCTCGATGCGGACCTCAATGGGAATATTGAGGCTCCCGGATATTATTTTCTATCAGACCAGAAGGATAAAGCATGGGCTGATCTGGATAATCTCCTTCTAACCCAGGGTTGGACAGGCTTTAGCTGGCCTGAGACACTTAACCAGCAAAAACCATTGCTGTTTCCTGCTGAAAGTGAATTCAGTATCAGTGGTACAGTAACAAATATTTTTAACAAACCTGTTGCAAACAGCGAAGTCCTGCTGCTTTCAAAAAAGCCTTTTCTGTTTATGGACACCCTCAGCAATAAAGAAGGGAGGTTTACATTCAGGAATTTCCCGCTGGCGGATACTGCGGTTTACATGATACAGTCGAGAAACAAAAGAGGTAAAAGTTTCAACGTAGGTATTGAAGTCGACGAGTTTATACCCCCTGTCTTCACGGCTTCAAATGAACCTTATATACCATGGTATATCAATACTGATACGCTTTTAATAAAGAGTACCCGGAATACCATTCATGAACAACACCGCTGGGATGCTCCGGCAGGAATAAATGTACTCGAAGAGGTGGTGGTTACCGCAAAGAAGTTCATCAAAGATTCCAGGAACAGAAATGGCCCGGGGAATGCCGATTACATTCTGGATGAGCAGGATATGCTGAAAGCAAAGAAGAAAACCTTGTATGAGATGCTGGAAGAACGTTTCCCAGGGTTCAGAAGTGGCAAGGGTATGTCTGTTAAAGATTTTAACTCAACAGACACGATGAGATATGTCCTGATGCAATCTTATGTAAATCTTGTTATTGATGGGGTAAATATCAGCTCCATAGGAGCAACCGAGGAGATTTATATGGATTATCTGACCGCAGAAGATATAACCGGTATAGAAATCTTAAAAACACCAAAATATGCTTCGGTCTATGATCCATTAATCGCAAGAAAAATGATAGGCTGCATGAGATGTCCCCCGCCACCAATATTTCTTGAAATAACCACCCGTTCAGGTAATGGAGCATTTTTGAAAAAAACACCCGGCGTATATTTATATAAACCTATTCCTTACAGTTTTCCTGCAGAGTTTTACCAGCCAAAATATCCGCTGAAAAAGATTGAAAGCATTGCCGACCTTCGCTCAGCCATTCACTGGGAACCAAATATCATCACAGATGTTGAAGGAAAAGCAACGATTTCCTTTTATGCCGCGGATTTACCCGGATATTATTCAATTGTTCTGGAAGGAACAGACATGAATGGGGGAATAGGAATGGGGAGAAAAAAGATAGAAGTAAGGAAGTGATATTTATGCGTTCAAATACAGATCAATCAATCCTTCAGGAAGATCTACCTTCAGAACTCCATTCTCCTCATCAATCTCCACAATCAGATCATCATTCAGTGGAAACATGATCTCTTTGAATTTATAAGGAACAACGGCAACGAATTGTTGCGGATATTCATGAATTTCAATAATCTCACCTAATTCTCCTGCGGTTTCATCATGCACAATAAATCCCTTAAGGTCGGTGATCAGAAATTCATCATCTTCCCGCTCCGGTTTTAAATTATTTGGCAGATAGAGTTTTTTTCGAACCAGGGCCTCTGCCTTTTCGATCGTATCAATATCATCAAAATAAAAATTTCCGGTCTGGTTGTTCTGAAGCTTAAAGGTAGAAATGAAAAAGGGAACCAGTTTACCATTAATCTCTGCAAAAACAGAGTCGAGCGGCAGTTCGCTGGGATCTTCATACTCAAAATAGATCTGCACCTCACCCTTTAAACCTTTGGTTTTGGTGATATAGCCGATATAAAAACAGTCTTCGATCTTCATTGCTGTGAAAATAAAAACGTCATTGCGAATATGTCTTCGGTTTGCTCATAAATGAGTCCATGCCGATTAAACATTTGCAATGACGTTAATTAAATTTAAAGCCTAAAAAGCTGATTATGCTTTTTCTTCAGATTCAGGAGCTTCTTCTGCTGCTTCAGGAGCAGGAGTTTCAGCAACTTCTTCTGCTGCAGGTGCTTCCTCAGCAACTGAAGCTTCTTCAACTACTTCTGTTGCAGAAGCCTCTTCAGCAACAGGTGCTTCTTCAACTACTTCTGCTGCAGGAGCTGCTTCAGCAACCGGTGCTTCTTCAACTTCTTCTACTGCTGCTTCAACTTCCGTAGCTTCTGCAGTTTCTTCAGAAACTTCTTCTTCAACTACTTCAGGAGCAGGTGTATTTTTTGCAGTAATTGCAGCGGCAATTTCTTCCTTCTTCTTAGCCTCGGCTGCTAATGCTGCTTTCTTAACTTCATCTTTCGATTTAGTCAGGCTTTCTTTCTTACCCTCAATCTTGCCTTCTTTGCCTTGTAACCACTCAGCAAATTTTGTTTCTGCCTGTTCTGCAGTTAATGCGCCTTTTTTAACACCACCTTCAAGATGTTTCTTGTACATAACTCCTTTGTATGAAAGGATTGCACGACAAGTATCTGTAGGCTGAGCTCCTTTGTTTACCCAATCCAATGCTTTTTCGAAATTGATCTCGATAGTAGCAGGATTTGTGTTTGGATTGTAAGAACCTAATCTTTCGATGAATTTACCATCTCTTGGAGCACGAGCGTCTGCTACCACTACGTGATAAAAAGGTTTTCCCTTTTTACCGAATCTTTGCAATCTGATTTTAGTTGCCATTTTTCAATATTTATGTATTCAACATATTCCCGGAGTCTATTCTGCGGGGTTGCAAAGATATTAAAAAAATAACATTTAAAAAATGGAAATCCCTATTTTTGAAGCATGTCTGAAAGAAAACCCCGAATTGCAGTGGATATGGACGAAGTTATTGCCGATCCGCTATCCAAATTTATAAAACTTTATAACCGTGATTACGGTGTCCCTCTCGATCTTCAAATACTCCCCGGAAACGAAGTTTATCATCATGTTCCCGAACATGCCAAAATGAAATTGTACGAATACATCAATGAAAAGGGCTTTTTTCGTGATCTTGCCGTGTTACCAGATAGTGTTGAAGTGCTGAAACAACTTCAGGATAAATACGATATTTTCATAGTTTCTGCTGCGATGGAATTTCCTAATTCACTGCAGGATAAATTAGAATGGCTGGCAGAATATTTTCCATTTATCGGATGGCAAAATATTATTTTCTGCGGACATAAGATCGTTAATGTGGACATCCTCATCGACGACCGCATCAAGAACTTCAAAGATTTTGAGGGCAGAAAACTATTGTTCTCTTCCCCGCATAATCTGTTGTTAACTGATTATGAAAGGGTTAATAATTGGAAGGAAGTAGGAGAAAAATTGTTGTAGGGAGAGAGTTTGTTAAATAACGCTTGTTGATAAAATTAACCGGGCTTTTTTTATTGTTTTGTTTTAAGGGGATTTTAATGATTTGAAAAGCTAGGCCTGTTGCTCTTCGGCTGTTTCAGTCGCGTGCTTCGCAATAGTTTTGGCAATAAATTGTTGAATAAGATCATATTCATTCTGCCAAAAGCTACAGCGCCCGCCCGGCTGAAGATACCAATCATCAATGGCTCTGCTTTCCTGAAGATTAAAATAGCATTTTATTATTCTCATCATCAATGTCCTTTAACAAATTCATAATTATTCAGCATTTAGGCGCTAAAGCACCGGTATTTGTTCCGTTTTGGAAGCTGAAGTTTTGGGCTGAAGCCCGGAATAAAACCGGATCTTTACCCGGAGCTAAAGCACCGGGCTATTCGGCGATATGACCATACTAAGGTTCATTATTTTTTTTTCAATCATAACATCATTACGGTCGCTCAATAGGCCCCAGCTTTAGCTGGGGTTAAGGAGTTTGTCCGGTTTCGGGCTTCAGCCCAAAATTCAGCAATAGGTAAGGACAAATAGATTGGGCTTCAGCCCGATGGACAGAACATTAAATCTTCGAATGTTTTTTAACAAAAGCAGGATCCTGACCTGGAGTTAAAGCACCGGGCTATTCAGCAATATGGCAAACATGAATAGCAGCATAATCCCAGCAATCTAAACGGGATCGAAGCGGCAGCCTTTTGCCCAAATCTAATTTATTTTATAATCCAAATTCCCATGGCAAAAGCTACAGCGCAGAGCCCGACTGAAGATCCCGACAAGCATAGGCTTTGCTTTCCAAATTAACATCCTATATAAACTTATCATGTGAAGGATCTTATTTACACCAAACGAATCCTCCAGGCCCTTGTCTCAAACACAAATACGACAACTTCGGATTTTGAATATCAAATCTATTTCAAACTTTTACCTGTAACTTTTTGTTTCACTAACAATCTAATCACAAAAAACTTAGCATGATAGTAGTAACCACAAATGAACTCGAAGGAAAACGTGTCGTAAAATATATTGGTATTGTAACTGGCGAAGCCATTATTGGTGCAAACATTGTCAAAGATTTCTTCGCAGGAATCAGGGATATCGTCGGCGGAAGATCAGGATCATATGAAGAAGGGCTTCGTGAAGCAAAGGATATCGCTTTGCGTGAAATGCAGGAACAGGCATCCCGCTTAGGCGCAAATGCGGTTTTAGGTGTTGACCTTGACTATGAAACTCTGGGAAGTAATGGAAGTATGCTTATGGTTAGTTCTTCGGGAACGGCCGTAGTAGTAGAGGATAAAATTTAATTGTCAACCCTGTCAGCGTTTAAAACGCTGACAGGGTTACACTGACAGGCTTACTTCTACATAATCAATCAGTGAATGTATCACCTTAATATGAATTTCCTGCGCCCGGTCGGCATATTCTGAACGGGGAGCACGGATTTCAACATCACATAAACCTGCCATTTTACCCCCATTCTTACCCGTCAAACCAATAACCTTCATTCCTTTCTTTCGGGCAGCTTCTATTGCGTTCAAAATATTTTCAGAATTTCCGCTGGTACTGATTGCAAAAAGTACATCTCCCTCTTTTCCAATGGCTTCAAGCATCCTCGAAAACACAAAGGCATAACCATAATCATTGGCTACACAAGACAAATGACCAGGGTCTGAAATTGCAAGAGCAGGGTAAGCAGGGCGGTCGTTGCGGTATCTTCCCGAAAGTTCCTCAGCAAAATGCATTGCATCACTCATCGAACCCCCATTTCCACATGAAATCACCTTGCCACCACTTTTAATCGCATTTACAAGAATTTCGCCTGCTTTTTCAATATTGAGGAAATTCTGAGGATCTGAAATAAAGCGGTCGAGAACTTCCTTTGCTTCAATAAAGTGGCTCTTTATATTTTCCATCAGGGATTTATCAGTTTATAAATGGCTCCTTTGGTATCCTTCGGGCCAACGTCCTGGTTAGTAAGGACATACAGCTCTGCATTATTATCTTCAGCGAAACTGAGTATTTTCAAATCTCCCGACGGTTTAGCTACAAGATTGACCGTTCCACGATTCCAGGATTCGCCATTCTTTTCAAGGTAAAATACCGGCCCTGTCCAGTCGGCAAAAATATACTTATCAGAGAGTGCGGCCAGTTCTTTTCCATGATACACAAATCCACCGGTTATACTAATCCCCTCTTCATGTTCATACTCGGCTATTGGTAAGATTAATCCTTCGGTCTTACAATTCTCCTCCGGATCAAAACAATGACTTGCCTCCATAATCTTCCAGCCATAGTTTCCACCTTTTTGGATGATATTGACCTCCTCAAATTTATTCTGACCTACATCTGCTGCAAAGAGTTGCCCGGAATTTTTATCGAATGAAAACCGCCATGGATTGCGCAAACCATAGGCCCATATTTCCGGCTTTGCTTCCTTGCCGACAAATGGGTTATCATCCGGAATTCGATAGTTTTGTTCAGCATTTACATCAATTCGTAGAATTTTCCCAAGAAGGTTATTCAAATTTTGTCCGTTACCTGTTTCTCCATGCCTATCCCCGGCGCCACCACCATCCCCAACTCCAATATATAAATAACCATCGGGCCCAAACTTCAGATCACCTCCATTATGATTACTCTCGGGCTGTTGGATGCTTAATAAGATTCTCTCACTGGCCGCATCGGCAAGCATCGGATTCGATGAAACCCTATATTCAGCAATAACAGACATATGATCGCTGCCCTTCTCTGTGGAAGGGGCACTGTAATAAACATAGAATTTTTTATTGCTCGCATAGTCAGGATGAAGGGCGATTCCGAGTAAACCCCGTTCATCATAAGCGCCACTCAATTTAATAAGCTTACTTTCCAGATTCAAAAAGGGTTTTTCAACCAGTTTATTATTCTCCAGAACCCTGACTTGCCCGGTTTGCTCGCATACCAGCATTAAACCTTCCGGACTAAAAGCCGCGGCAACCGGAGAGTGTAAGCCTTCGGCTATTTTTTCAAGTTTTAGGGAAATGTGTGGCGCTAAACTCTTTTCAGTGGTACTTTTTTTTACCGGCTCACTACAGGCTGCCAGAAAAGCAATCCATGCAAAGAAGAAAAATGCTGAATTTTTCATGTCTTACAATTTAGTTTTATAGGGAGAGGATTTCAACAATCTTTAAAAGTTCAGGATTCACCTCCGGATTATGTTTTATCGCATTGCTAAATGGCGTAAAATGAATTTTACCATTTACAATCCCGATCATTTCCCGGTTTCTGCCTGCCATGAGTGATTCTACGGCAGCCACACCCAGTCTGCTGGCTAATACCCTATCCATACAGGATGGCGGACCACCCCGCTGAATATGACCAAGGATAGAAACCCTTGTATCAGTTCCGGGAAACTTTTTTTTCACCACCTTGGCTATTTCAAATGCACCTCCGGCATCATCTCCTTCTGCTACAATGATTATCTTGGAAGATTTATCTTTACGGCTTGTTTCCAGACGGTGAAGCAAGGCATTAATATCTGTTTTTGTCTCGGGAATCAAAATAGCTTCTGCACCCGTTCCAATACCACTTCTAAGAGCAATCAATCCGGAGTCGCGACCCATAACTTCCACAATAAATAATCGATCATGCGACTCTGCAGTATCCCGGATCTTATCAACCGCATCAATAACTGTATTAATCGCTGTATCATAACCGATAGTAAAATCTGTCCCGATAAGGTCATTATCGATCGTTCCGGGAAGCCCGATTACTGGTATTTTATACTCATCATAAAATATGTTCGCACCAGTAAAGGTTCCATCGCCTCCAATCGCAACAATGGCATCAATATTATGCTTTTTTAATTGTTCATATGCTTTTTTTCTACCCTCTGAAGTGCGAAATTCTTCACTTCTTGCAGTTTTGAGTATTGTCCCTCCACGTTGTATAATATTCGCTACTGATTTACGCTCCATGGTTTTATATTCACCGCTAATCATCCCATCAAAACCACGCAGAATACCCGTTACTTTAATGTCATAAAACAAGCCGGTACGCACTACCGCACGAATCGCTGCATTCATCCCGGGTGAATCACCTCCGGATGTAAAAACCCCAATATTTTTTATGTTCGCTTTATTCATTTCTATCATTTTTGCCCGAAAGCGATTTTACCACTGTCTAAAAAATTAACGTAATTACTGATATCCAGATTGTATGCCTGAGGCTGAACCAGGACTTTGCCTTCATGATCTGCTATAACATAATATGGCTGAGAGTTGGTTCCAAATCTGGATGCCTGAAAATCGCTCCACTTTTGTCCGATAGTATTTACTTTTTTGCCGCTAAAACTTGAAACATACTTTTCATTTGCTGAAAGTTCGGTCTTATCATCTACATACAAAGATATTAAAACATAATCTTCTCTAAGCCGACGGAGAACTTCCTTATCAGGCCATACACTTGCCTCCATTTTACGGCAGTTGGTACAACTCCATCCTGTGAAATCTATCAGGATTGGTTTATTCACACTTTTAGCGTATGCAAGACCCTCTTCGTAATCATAGAATGCATCAAGACCATGAGGAGCATGAAACAGTCCGGCATACTTCTTTCCTGATGCACCCGCTTCTGTCGCCGGGCTGATGCTCCTGTTTGAGTACAAATCAAATTCCTGGGTTACCTGTGGTGGTAGCCAGGCACTGATCGCTTTCAAAGGTGCCCCCCATAGTCCGGGAACCATGTATAAAGTAAAACCAAGAATCAGCATCGAGAAAAACAGTCTTGGTAATGAGAGAAAATTAATCTCATGATCATGCGACAAACGAATCTTTCCGAGAAGATACAATGCCCATAATCCAAAAACAACGATCCAGATAATCAGAAAAACATCCCGGTTCAGAATACCCCAATGATATGCTAAATCTACATTAGACAGGAATTTAAATGCGAGCGCTATCTCCAGGAAACCTAATGAAACCTTTACCGTATTGAGCCAGCCACCTGATTTTGGCATTTCTTTGAGCCAAGACGGAAATATTGCAAAAAGTGTAAAGGGTATAGCTAATGCGGAAGAAAATCCAAGCATACCAATCGCCGGGCCAAGATAAGAGCCTTTTGAAACTGCATCAACCAGTAGAGTTCCAATTATCGGTCCGGTACATGAAAAAGAAACCAAAGCCAGCGTAAAGGCCATAAAGAAAAGGCCAACGAATCCGCTCTGATTCGATTTTTCATCCATCTTATTCACCAAAGAAGATGGAAGTGTAATTTCAAAAGCACCTAGAAAGGAGATTCCAAAGATGATTAGGACCACAAAGAAAAGTAAGTTGAATGTGGCACTGCTGGCAGCTTCATTCAAGGCAGAGGCCCCGAAAATCAATGTGATAAGCATGCCAAGTGCTACATATATGATTATAATGGATAGCCCGTAAATTATTGCACTTTGAATTCCCTTAGCCCTTGAGCCTGATTTCTTGGTAAAAAAAGAAACTGTCAGCGGAATCATCGGGTAAATGCATGGCATAAAAAATGCTGCAAGTCCGCCAATAAACCCAGCTATAAATATGCCCCATAATGAGCCGCCGGAAGAGTTAGAAACAGGCTGTATTGGAGCAATTCCGGGTGTCAGCACGCTTGTGGATGTTGAATCAGATGAATTTGCAGTTGAAATACTATCTGATTCCGGCATGGCAGCTATTGTTCCGCCTGGTGCCTTACCGGCCTCTAATGTGATAGTGAATTCAACTTCTGAAGGGGGTAAGCAACGCTCATCATTACAAACCATAAATTCGAGTGTTCCGGCAATACTTGTTTTTGGAACAAGCAAACTGACCTTCTGTTTAAATATTACCTCATCTTTATGCCATGCAATTTGCATGTTGAAATTTTTATCGAATGCGGTGACAGCTTTGGGGCTTTCAGTCACCTTATCTACTAATTTATAGTCTGAAGAAGGTTTAAATTTAAAGGATGTCGGAATCGGCCCCCCTTCTTCGATGAATTGAGAATACACATGCCAACCTTTCTCAATTTTGGCAGTAATGATCAGATTGTATTCCTTATCATTTAATTTCTCGGAAGAGAAGCTCCATTTTACCGGATCATAAATCTTCGCATTAGGATCAGGGAACTGTGCATAAGATACAACAGCCAAAAACAGAAAAATTAGCCCCAATAGTTTTTTCATATGCCCTTAATTAATAAATTCTATTTCTTTGTTATTAAAGTATCGTAATCCATTGGCTGTTTCAAGAATAAGTTGCCCTATAGAGCTTAAACCCTGAATTTTACCGTTCTGGATCTCGTTGTCAAACCTAAACAGAGCCCATGTATCTTTTAAATATAATTGGCTAAGGTACTCATCTCTAAGCTTTACAGTCTTCCCGGCTTTCAGTTGTAAATACCTGGATTCTATGATGCTGCAAATTTCGCCCAATAAATCCATTAAGTTGTAATCCTGATGTAAAGCTTGCTTCAAAGAAGTTACATTCATTAAATCTGCAGGGAAATTCTCCTGATTTACATTTAAACCTATCCCAATTATGGCATGTTTGATGGTATTGCCATGAACAATATTTTCAATCAGTATTCCGCCTATCTTTTTTTTGCCAACATAGCTGTCATTCGGCCATTTTATGGATGCGGCTCCGGAGGTGTATTTATTTAAAAAATCGTTTAAGGCAAGGCTGATGGCCATATTCAAGTCAAATTGCCGTTCAATTGGTAGGAATCCGGGATTTAAAAGGACGCTGAAAGTCAGATTTTTCCCTGCTTCACTTAGCCAAGAATTACTTGCCTGCCCTCTTCCCGAATACTGCCTGTCTGCCATTATAACAGTACCATCCAAAAATGGCTTAGATTTTGACAAAGCATCCTTGAGAAAGGTATTCGTTGAGTCTACCTCTTTTAGAGTAATTAAATTTCGACCGATAAATAGTCCTGAAAAAGTATTATTTTGCAATTAAGATGCGTTAATATGATTCAACAAAACTAATTTTTTTTAATGGTAAAAAATAAAACTGTACAAGAATCTACTTCAATCTCAGAAATAGTTGTTTTTGGAATACAAGAGAAAAAAGGAAATGAAATAGTCCGTCTGGATCTGAGAAACATCCATAGTTCAGTTGCCGATTATTTTGTTGTTTGCCATGCCGAATCCTCAACTCAGGTAAAAGCAATTGCCCAAAGTGTGGAAGATGAGGTTTTTAAGGCTTTGAAACTCGAACCCTGGAGAAAGGAAGGTTTACAACAGTCTGACTGGATAATTCTTGACTATATCGATGTAGTTGTTCACATTTTTAAAACAGACAAAAGAGAATTTTACGGAATAGAGGATCTTTGGGGTGATGCCGACATGAAATCATTCAAAAGTGCCTGATATTCAGTATTTTAACTAAGAAAATTCCTACATACAAATACTTAAAATGAAAGATAATAAAACGGATAAAAAATCTCCCATAAAAAAGATTCCAGGCAAAAAAATCGTTCCCAAAGCACCTAAGTTCAATATCATGTGGCTATATGCTGTCATCATTCTGGGCCTATTTGTGGTTCAGTACATGTTCAGTGGAAACAATGCCAAAATAATTAATTATCAGAAGTTTGAGAATGAGATGCTCAAACCCGGAGATGTTGAAAAGCTGGTCGCTTACAAAAATGGTGACCTTTATAATGTCGATGTTTACATAAAGAAAGATCGTTTAGATCAGAAGAAATATGATGATGTCCGTAATAAGAGCAGCTTCAATGCGACTACCACTGGTCCGCAATACATATTCACTTCGGCAACCTATGAGAGTTTTGAATCAAAAGTGATTGCTGCAGAAAAGGATCTTCCTCCAAATCAGCGTACCCCGATTATTTCAGAATCCAGGGAAAGTCCATGGGCAGGATGGTTCATGTCATTTATTCTGCCCGTACTTCTATTGGTAGGTTTCTGGGTATTTATTATGAAAAGAATGGGCGGAGGTGCAGGCGGGGGTGCCGGGGGTCAGATCTTTAATATCGGTAAATCTAAGGCAACACTTTTTGATAAAGAATCTCAGGTTACCATTACTTTTAATGATGTTGCCGGACTTGAAGAAGCCAAACAAGAGGTTATGGAGATCGTTGATTTCCTAAAAAATCCCAAAAAGTACACTAATCTGGGAGGTAAAATTCCAAAAGGGGCATTACTGATAGGTGCTCCGGGTACCGGTAAAACCCTGATGGCCAAAGCTGTTGCAGGTGAGGCTCAGGTTCCTTTCTTCTCGCTCTCAGGTTCAGACTTTGTAGAAATGTTTGTCGGGGTAGGTGCCTCCAGGGTACGTGACCTGTTTAAGCAGGCGAAAGAGAAAGCTCCATGTATTATTTTTATTGATGAGATCGATGCAATCGGTCGTGCCCGCGGTAAAAACAATATTGTTGGCGGAAATGATGAACGCGAAAACACCCTGAACCAGTTACTGGTTGAGATGGATGGTTTTGGTACTGATAGCGGAATTATTATTCTTGCCGCAACCAACAGGCCGGATGTTCTGGATACTGCATTATTACGACCGGGTCGTTTTGACCGTCAGATCTCCATTGATAAACCGGATTTGGTTGGACGTGAGCAGATCTTTAAAGTTCACCTGAAGCCATTAAAACTTGCTGAAGGTGTTGATGCCAAGAAACTATCAGCACAAACTCCCGGATTTGCGGGTGCAGAAATCGCAAACGTATGTAATGAAGCTGCCCTGATTGCTGCGCGAAGGAATAAAGAAGCTGTAGACATGCAGGACTTCCAGGATGCTGTGGATCGTGTAATCGGTGGTTTAGAGAAAAAGAACAAAATTATCTCTCCTGAAGAGAAACGAATTGTTGCTTATCATGAAGCAGGACACGCGATTGCAGGTTGGTTCCTTGAACATGCAGATCCATTGGTTAAGGTTTCAATCGTGCCCCGAGGTGTGGCAGCGCTTGGTTATGCACAATACCTTCCAAAAGAGCAGTTTTTATATACAACAGAACAATTGCTTGACGGAATGTGTATGACCCTCGGAGGACGAGTTGCTGAGGACATTGTATTTAATAAAATATCAACTGGTGCACAGAATGACCTGGAACGAATTACCAAATTATCTTATGCCATGGTAACAATCTATGGTATGAACGACAAAGTAGGTAATGTTTCGTTCAATGATACTCAGGGTGAATACCAGTTCAACAAACCATATTCAGAAAAGACCTCCGAAATTATTGATATCGAAGTTCGCAATCAGATTGACCGGGCTTATCAGCGGACCAAACAATTATTGACCGATAAACGTGAGGGCTTAGAGAAACTGGCTGAAAAATTACTCGAGAAAGAAATCCTGTTTCAATCGGATCTTGAAGAAATTTTGGGTAAGCGTCCATTTGACAACCGCACTACTTATGATGAGTTCGTAAATGGTACCAAAACAGAAATTACTGTAGAAGAACAACCAAAAGAAAATCTGGAGCACGAAGGTGTGGTTGATCATAATATGGATCTTCCTGAAAACAGATCATCACAGGACTAAATTATCAATTCATAAAATTCCTTTTCCGAAAGAATGAACTTTAAGATTTCTTTCTTTCGGTTTAAAAAGCGTTGTTCATGAACGAGACAACTTCTAAAGAAAAAATGCTTAAGAAGATCCGAAGGGCTCTTCTCGAGAAGCGCGACAACCCGTATCCCAATTTAGAAGAAACGGCTCTTTATGAAGAGTACACCGGCCATCTGGATTCACTTTTTGCTGAACAATTAACTGCTGTTTCAGGAAATTTTGTGTTCTGCGAAGACGAAATTGAACTTATCGAAAATCTTTTACACCTCTCAGAAGCGAAAAACTGGCGAAAGATGTATTGCTGGGAACCCAAATTACAAAAACTATTAAGTACCTACGAGTTTCCGTTCTATAGTACCGACACTGATTTTTTAAATGCCGATGTAGGGATCACAGCATGTGAGTCACTTATTGCCCGCAACGGAAGCATCATGGTTTCTAACGGGAACGCTGCCGGAAGAAGATTAAGCATTTACCCGCATGTACATATTGTTATTGCCTATACCTCTCAACTGGTACTCGACCTGAAAGATGCTTTTAAACTTTTAAAGGCGAATTATCCGGAGAATCTGCCAAGTATGATATCCAATATTACCGGCCCCAGCCGAACAGCAGACATTGAGAAAACCCTTGTACTTGGAGCACATGGTCCAAAAGAACTTTATGTGTTTTTAATGGAAGGTTAAGCAGAGGGTAATTTCATTTTCCTTTCAGAGATTGATTCTACCCAATATTGCTCGTTAATTGAGCAAATATTTCCTGAGATCCTGACTCGTCGATGTAAATCAGAATGCTTTTGGCAATAAATCCCGGACAAATGATATCCAAATGATATCTTCCTGCAGGAAGGGATTTGATGCAAACCTTTCCTGATTGATCAGAAACAGCCGTTAAACTTGCCGAATCAATACTTATTAATGCCTTATTTAAAGGCTTACCACTATCTGAAGTAACATATAGGTTTAGATCGGATTGAAACCTGTTTGCTGCAACGTTTAGGTTCTTAAATGATACCAGAACAGAGTTGGAAGGTGTTGGTAGTTCCTGCTCTATCAAGATATCGGAATCGTGATGAATCTTTTGCATTTTTATTAATTGCATTAATTAAAAACAACATTAAATTCCTCATAGGTTGTTCTAGATATATAAATATACGTATTCTATTCTATGTTACAATTCTGTTACATTTTTTTGATCAAATCATTGATTATTGCGCTGAAAAAATTCCATTGATCAAATCATTGATTTACTAATATTATTAGTGTTTTTGTATCTTCGATTCGTGACACATATTAAAAACAATGCATATTTTAAAGGGAGAGGAGCTCAGGTAAATACCCATAATAGGTTTTTAAAAACTAGCTATGTTACTGAACATGAAGAAGGTATAGACGAGTTTATGCTGGAAAACAGCGTCACACAATTATTTGAAGAGCATCCCAAAAATATCGTAAGCAATTCAAAAAGTCCGGACTTGCCTTTTTCACAATCTATGAATCCATATCAGGGATGTGAACACGGCTGTCTCTATTGTTATGCACGGAATTCCCACGAATATTACGGATTTAGTGCCGGATTAGACTTTGAACGGAAAATAATTGTCAAACGAAACGCTGCAGAATTATTGGAAACCTTTCTGAACAGGAAGGGATATGTACCCTCAACTATCTTTAAATAAATACATGAGTGGCAGAAGCATGAGACCCTATAATTTCGAGCATTTTAGTCCGGTTAATGGGAAACAGCTTAATTTATTTTAAGCAAATTTTTATTTTAAAAAGAATACGTACCTTTAATACAGTAAACCAATATAGTATTCAGTATAATTTCTTTTAATGAGCACTAATATCAAGTCTGTTATCATTGGGACCGGTAGTTTCGTACCCTCCAACATCATACCAAACAAAGACTTTTCAGAACATCGCTTTTTCGAAAAAAATGGAGAACCCATTTTACGGGATAATGAAGAAGTCATACAAAAGTTTCAGGACATCACAGAAATTGAGGAGCGCCGCTATGCCAATAAAGATCATATGGCTTCCGATCTGGGATATTTTGCAGCTTCAAACGCAATCGAAAGCTCTGGAACAGATCCTGAAACTCTGGATTATATCATTGTCGCACATAATTTTGGAGACATTGCTCCCGGCAGCACAAGGGTTGATGTTTTGCCTACCCTGGCATCCAGAATTAAGCATAGACTGGGGATAAAAAATCCGGATTGTGTAGCATATGACCTGCCTTTCGGTTGCCCGGGATGGCTGCAGGGAATGATACAGGCAGATTATTATATTCGGTCGGGAGATGCAAAACGGGTTCTGATCATTGGCACAGAAACTCTATCGAGAGTTACTGATCCGCACGATCGTGATAGTATGATTTATGCAGATGGTGCTGGAGCAACGATATTGGAAGGAAGAGAAGGTGTTGAAGAGGGTATTTTGGCGCATAAAACACAAACCCATACTTCTGATGAGGCTTATTATTTGTATTCCGACAAATCCAGCAATCCCGACCTTATATCAGATGATCAGTTTATAAAAATGGATGGCAGGAAGATTTATGAATATGCCTTGAAAAATGTACCATTGGTAATACAACAAACCCTTGAAAAGTCTGGAACAGACATTAATGACATAAAGAAGGTTCTGGTTCATCAGGCAAATGGCAAAATGGATGAGGCTATTCTTAAAAGACTCTTTAAACTTTATGGAATCAGGGAGGCTCCGATGGATGTTATGCCAATGACCATTTCAAAATTTGGGAACAGTTCGGTAGCTACGGTGCCTACGCTGCTGGATATGTTATTAAAAAACAAGCTTGAAGGTCATCAAGTCAAAAAAGGCGACCGCGTTGTTTTCGCTTCTGTAGGATCAGGAATGAATATTAACGCAATGGTTTATAATTTTTAATTATTCACGTTTTAAAATCCAGTTTTCGCTCTTTTCCAAAAAAAACCAGCTCTCTGAGTGCAGTAACAGGGCGAGCGATCAAAAGAAAAGATAAAAAATTAAGAATAAAAAAAGCGAGCAGTGGATACTGCTCGCTTTTTTTTATTTTTTAAATTAAAATATTAAGCTACCGGATTTTCTTCCAAAGCAAACCCTTCATCAACCAGGATACGTCCGCAATGCTCGCAAACAATAATACGCTTACGCTGACGGATATCCAATTGTCTCTGCGGCGGAATCTGATTAAAACATCCGGAGCATGAATCGCGCTGAATGGTTACAACTGCAAGACCATTCTTTGCATTGCTTCTTAAACGGTTATAAGCGATCAATAAACGCTCATCAATATGTTTTTCAGCTTCCTGAGCCTTTAAAAGAATACTTGCTTCATCTTTTTCAGTTTCAGCAGTAATTGTATCTAATTCAGCTTTTTTAAGTTCAAGATCTTTTTTACGCTCAGAGATATTAGCCAAAGCACTCTCATAAACTTCAGTTTTATTCTGAATCTCAAAAGAATATTCCTTGATCTTTTTCTCCGATACCTGAATCTCTAAGCCCTGAATCTCAATTTCCTTAGAGATTGCATCATATTCACGATTGTTTTTAACATCGTTAAGCTGAGTTTCGTATTTTTTGGTAGCGGCTAAAGCCTCCTTGATCAGATTCTTACGGGTTACGATTGAATCTTCCAATTCATCAAGATCAGCTTTAATTTTTTGTATACGGGTTTCCAAACCTGCAACCTCATCCTCAAGGTCAGCAACTTCCATCGGGAGTTCACCTCTTGTTTGACGGATCTTGTCGATCTGTGTATGCAAAGTCTGAAGTTCGAATAATGCTTTTAATTTCTCTTCTACTGATTTTTCCATTAAATCAAATAATTTATGGGGTTTGTGTTCTGTACTGTTAAACGGAGTGCAAAGTTACTAAATTTTTCTGTAATTAATTCCAACAATAATTCCTGCGTAAACTGCTCACTCTCAAAATGTCCAACATCTGCAATAATCAGTTTTCCTTCAGCATCAAAAAACTCATGGTATTTAAAGTCGCCGGTTATAAATATATCAGCTCCGGCGCTCAGTGCCTGAGGAAGAAGAAAACTTCCTGAACCACCACAAACAGCCACTCTGCGTATCTTTTTTGACCTCAATGCGGTGTGCCTGATAACTTTGGCACCCAGTCTTTCTTTCACAAAATTTAAAAAATCCAATTCATCCGAGTCGCTCTCCAGATTACCTATCATACCTGATCCCACCTGTGGATGGCTATTATTTATGGGATATAGATCATAGGCGGGCTCCTCATAAGGATGTGCTTCATAGATTGCAGCGAGAATTTTCTGTTCCAGATATACCGGATAAATAGTTTCAATCCTGATTTCCGATTCATGATGCTGCTTGCAAGGCTCTCCAACAAATGGATTGCTGCCTTCGCCACCTTTGAAAGTGCCCAGGCCGCTTGCATTATAACTGCATTCAGAATAATTGCCAATATTGCCGGCTCCTGCCCTGAACATAGCTGCTCTTAGCGCTTCTGCATGAGCTTCTGGACAAAATGTAACCAGCTTCCTGAAAGAAGCCTCCCTTGGCTTTAAAATGGCAGAATTCTTTATTCCTAGCTTATCACATATCTTCTTATTTACGCCAATGGATACATGATCCAGATTTGTATGGATTGCATACAAAGCAATATCATGCTTAATGGCTTTCATCACCACCCGTTCCACATAAGATTTACCATTAAACTTCTTTAAACCCTTAAATACAATAGGATGATGTGAAATAATCAGGCTCAAACCTTGCTGAATCGCTTCATCAACAACAGATTCTGTACAATCTAAGGAAATAAGGGCACCTGTTATTTCCTTATCCGGATGACCCACGATCAGGCCTGAATTATCATAATCTTCCTGGTAGGCAAGCGGAGCCAGTGATTCGAGAAAAGATGTAATCTCTCTTAATTTCATAAACAAAGATACCCATATGTTTTTAGTGAGGAAATTCGGAGCATAATGTATTGCCAAATCATTCCACGGCTTAGATCCCGGGCCAGGAAGCCTATAAGCTTTAACTATTACCTAAAAAATAGCAGTGTTTACAATGAGTTCTCAGTACCCTGGTTGCTCATTATTTTTACAAGCTGAGCACTTTCATAAGCCGCTTTTCGATTAAACTCAAGAGTGATGGATTTATGATTAATAACATCTACTATGGTGCCAATAAAACATAAACCTACTGTTAGAAAATAAAGAATACCCATTCCCATTTGACCCGTAATAAACCGCTGAATACCCGCAACGCCAAGAAAGCCAAGCAGGGTAAACAGAAGTATTTCCTGAGGGTCCTTTCGCCTTTCCGAGTAGAACATTGCAAAATTTTGAGTTTGGCCCGGGTTCATTCCTGCAACCACCTGTTTCAGGTATGAATACTCCTCAAGGCCCATGCCTTTAAGGTTAATAAGCGGATCATTTTCCATAATTAATTAGGGTTTGTAATCTTAAATTTATCGGGAATATTTTCAATAATTGCAACATCCGGTAATTCAGAATCAGAAAAGCCGGTATTCCAAACCAATGATGTTCGATCGATAAGCGAAATTCTCCGTGTAATAAAAACCGGATTGAACGGCCTAATCCGCATCCAGGACACCAACTGAAACCCAGGTTCTCCAAAGGGCATAAACTGGAATGCGCAGATCCGGCTGCCGTAAAAGCCAAAAATAAAATGGCAGCTGCCCAGGCCAATAACTCCAATGGCAGTCTCATTAACAAGCTATAAAACTGGTTTTTATTCATTAATCTGCTCAATGATACCCTAAGAATTCTAATTTGGGTTAAATAAATATAGTTTAAATTCTGATTTCTACCTAGGAATTATACCCCTTTTACTGCCACAATCGATTTTTGCCGCACCAAAACGTATATTTGCGATGAAAATCAGATTGTGAACATTCGGGATATTTTAAAGCAGTATAAATCGGACCCCCGGATTGCAATTCTGGCAGAAACCCTCAATAAAGGGGGAAAAGGGCGTGTTCATTTAAGAGGTTTGGTCGGATCAAGCGATTCAGTCATTGCGCTAGCTTTGCATTTTTTGTTACACCGGCACATGGTCTTTGTGCTTCCCGAACGCGAAGAAGCCGCCTATTTTCTTAGTGATCTCGAGAATCTGCTCGAAAAGGAAGTTCTTTTTTTTCCATCCTCCTTCAGAAAATCATTTGAATTTACCCTGGTCGATAGCAATAATGTTTTACAACGGGCAGAGGTATTAAACGAACTCAACCATTCGTCTGAATATGGAAAAATTATTGTAACCTATCCTGAAGCATTGGCTGAAAAGGTAATTGATCGTTCTGCACTCGAAAAAAATACGCTCGAAATTGCTGTAGGAAATAAGCTAAGTATTGATTTCATCAATGAATTTCTAATTGAATATGATTTTGAGCGGGTAGACTTTGTTTATGAACCGGGACAATTTTCTATCCGGGGCGGAATTGTGGATATTTTCTCTTTCTCTCATGACCTTCCCTATCGGATTGAGTTCTTCGCTGATTATATTGAAAGTATCCGGACCTTTGAAATTGAAGATCAGCTATCCGTTCAACAGGTTAAAAGCATCACTGTGGTGCCGAATGTTCAATCGAAATTCCTTACCGACCATAATATTTCCCTTCTTGAATATATTGATCAGGACAGCATTATCTGGTTTAAAGACGTGGAGTTTACCTTTGATGTAATAAAAGGCGGATATAAAAAGGCAGTAGAATACTGGAAGGCACTTTCATCTGAGGATAAACAGCAAAACCCGCATTGGATCGACCCAAAATTTAATTTCACAGATGAAAAAATGCTTGCTGATCAGCTACGGGATTTTGATATCCTGGAATTTGGTAAACAGTTCTATTACCGGGCTGATGAGACGATACATTTTGATATTAAACCCCAGCCATCCTTTAATAAGGATTTTAACCTGCTGATTCATAATTTTAAAGAAAACGAGAAATCAGGCCTCGAAAATCTAATATTTACAGATTCTACAAAACAGATCGAACGTCTCTACAGCATTTTTGAGGATCTGAATGCAGGTGTAAAATTTAGTCCGGTTCACCTTTCTCTGAGAGAGGGATTTATAGACCACGCGCAAAAACTGGTTTGCTATACCGATCATCAGATTTTTGACCGTTATTATAAATACAAGCTTAAAAAAGGCTATATCCGCAACCAGGCAATCACCCTTAAAGAATTGCGCGAGTTAAAGCCCGGAGATTTCATTACCCATATTGATCACGGGATCGGCAAATATGCTGGTCTTGAAAAAGTGGATGTAAATGGCCGGTCACAAGAAATGATCCGATTGGTCTATGCGGACAATGACCTGCTTTATGTCAATATCAACTCCCTGAATCGCATTTCCAGGTACTCAGGTAAGGAAGGTACCGTACCGAAAATGAATAAGCTCGGCACCGATACCTGGGAGAAGCTGAAAAAAACAACTAAAAAAAAAGTTAAAGATATTGCCCGTGACCTGATTAAGCTTTATGCAATCAGAAAGGCACAAACCGGAACTGCATTTTCACCCGACACCTATTTACAAACTGAGCTTGAGGCTTCATTTATTTATGAAGATACCCCTGATCAGGTAAAAGCCACGGCTGATGTTAAAAAAGACATGGAATCGGCACATCCAATGGACAGACTTGTTTGTGGGGATGTGGGTTTTGGTAAAACAGAAATAGCTATCCGTGCTGCATTTAAAGCGGTTACCGATAGCAAACAAGTGGCTATTTTGGTGCCAACTACCATTCTGGCATTGCAGCATTTTAAAACTTTCCAATCCCGCCTGGTTGATTTTCCATGCACAATCGATTATATCAACCGGTTTAAATCAGCAAAACAGATTAAAGATTCCCTTCAAAACCTTGCTGACGGTAAGATTGATATCATCATTGGTACCCACCGTATTGTAAGTAAGGATGTAAAATTTAAAGATCTGGGTCTGCTGATTATTGATGAAGAACAAAAGTTTGGGGTCAGTGTGAAGGAAAAGCTTAAGCAGTTCAGGGCAAATGTAGATACTCTAACACTAACTGCCACTCCTATTCCAAGAACCCTGCATTTTTCACTGATGGGCGCCCGGGATCTGAGTATTATCAGCACCCCGCCACCAAACCGCCAGCCTGTACAAACAGAACTGCATGTATTCAATGAAAAACTGATCAAGGAAGCGGTGGAGTATGAAATAGACCGGGGCGGACAGGTATTCTTTATTCACAACCGTGTGCAGGATTTGATGCAGCTGGGGGGCTTGATCAATACCCTGGTTCCAAAAGCCAGAATTGGTATTGCCCATGGGCAGCTGGAAGGCGATGCACTTGAAGATGTGATGTTAAAATTCGTAGGGGGTGATTATGACGTTCTTGTTGCTACAACAATCATTGAGGCCGGTCTTGATATTGCAAACGCCAATACCATACTGATCAATCATGCACATATGTTCGGATTGAGTGACCTGCATCAGATGCGCGGACGTGTAGGCCGATCCAATAAAAATGCATTCTGTTATTTATTAAGTCCGCCGCTTTCCACCCTGACCAATGAAGCCCGAAAACGCCTCAGTGCGATCGAAGAATTCTCTGACCTCGGAAGCGGCTTTAATGTAGCAATGCGCGATCTGGATATCCGCGGAAGCGGAAACCTCCTGGGTGCCGAACAAAGTGGATTCATTGCAGAAATCGGATTTGAGATGTACCATAAAATTCTGGATGAGGCTATTCAGGAATTAAAGGACGATGAGTTCAAAAATCTGTTCAGTGATGAAAAACCAAGACCATTCATTTCATTTACCCATGTAGATACCGATCTGGAGGTGATGATCCCCGATGAATATGTGACCAATATCGCTGAACGATATAGTTTATATACCGAACTTTCAAACATAGAGAACGAACTGGCGCTCGATGA
Organism: Daejeonella sp.; assembly: GCF_030695525.1. Lineage (GTDB taxonomy): Bacteria > Bacteroidota > Bacteroidia > Sphingobacteriales > Sphingobacteriaceae > Daejeonella. The sequence continues at coordinate 71,315 of NZ_JAUYSS010000012.1, forward strand.
TTACCGGCAAAAACTTACTGATCGCTTTGGACCCGTTCCTCATCAGGTAAATGAGTTAATTAATACCTGGCGCCTGCAATATCTGGGAAAAATGATCGGTTTTGAAAAAATCACTTTTAAAAAAGGGGTACTTCGGGGGTATTTTATTGCGAACAAACAGTCACCCTACTTCGAAACGACACAGTTTGGACGTGTCCTCGAATTTTTACAGGCTCACCCCAGAATAAGTAACCTGAAAGAGGTTAAAAACACCCTAAGGCTGGCAATTGAACATGTTCAGACATTGGATATGGCAATAGAAATACTACAGGAGCTGGCAGGAGAACCTGCGGCAGTTTAATTCCCAAGCTGAAAGGTTATTGGCAGAACATAAGATGTTCTTACGGGTTTTCCGTTAGCCATGCCTGGCCTCCATGCCGGTGAAGACCTTAGTACACGGATTGCTTCCTCATCACATCCTCCTCCTATACCTCTTACTACCTTAAAATCACCAAGATTTCCGTTCTTGTCTACAACAAAGCCAATATAGACCTTTCCTTGAATTTTGTTTTGACGTGCCTCAACAGGATAACGTAACCGGGATCCAAGATACTTACCCAAAGCCAGCTGCCCTCCCTGAAACTCAGGCGCAAGCTCTACACTGGCAAGGTCATATAATTTTCCCTCATAACGCGCTTCCGGATTAGAACTTTCTATGGGTACCGGTAAAGGTTCTGTAACCATTTCCGGAACGGTTGATGCCTGACTATAGTCAACTTCACTGTAAATTATACTGTCGGGAACATAATTAAGTGTTGTTACAACCAGATTTTTAATTTCAGCTTCCCTGAGCGACGTGATCTTTCCTTCCTCATTCACCCTTAATTCAAATTTTATATCTCCGGACACGTCAGCATTTCGGGAAGGCTGCCGATAACTAACTTTTGCCCAGTAAGTTGCAAGCAATTCATTGCTATTGCGATTGTATTCAAGGCTGGAAACAATCCAGGTAAGATTGTAGTTCTGAAGATCGGCCATTCGCTTAGCATGAACGTCTTTCAGACGCTTATAAGTAAGATTATGATAATTAAAATAGGTTCTGGTAATGGATGAAAAATAGCTCGGAGGATCAAAATATCCCTTCCTTTGATCGTTATAAAATGCTTCAATAAACTTAATGAGCGATCTCCGGACCTCTTCATCACTCATATTTGAATTCTCGACCAGAACATCAGAATTATTGTCATCTATAACAGACACAACTTCTTCTTTTTTATCTGAAAATAAAGAACTGACGTCATCTACATAGAGCGTAAGATAACCCATAACAAGAATTAATGTCCCAAGCCCAATGGCCATGAATCTCAATGAGCGGTCTTTTATTACTTCATTCTCAGGCATGGCGTCATGCTGTGTTATATTCTCTCTTTCCAATTATTAGTATTTATACTTATAATAATAAAAATCGTTCCAATAATTTTATGTACCGCTGAACTGAGCAGGTATTATAAACAGGATCAGAAAATTTTTACCAAAGACAAATATACAAATACGAGAGGAGCAGCAAGAAGTAAACCATCAAACCGGTCGAGCAGACCACCGTGTCCGGGTAAAAAAGATCCGGAATCCTTTGTCGAAAGGCTTCTTTTCAACATTGACTCAGATAGATCACCCAAAGTGCCTGAACCAACAATGATTAATGAAACTATAAGCCAGTGAATTAAGGATAGCTCCGTAAAATTTATACTGATTATATAACCCGAAAGCAAGCTGCACAATAAACCTCCTGCGAAGCCTTCCCAGCTCTTTTTGGGAGAATGCCTTTCAAACAATCTATTCTTACCCAGACTGATACCAAACAAATAGGCTCCGGTATCACTCGCCCAGAGCAAGATCAGAAAAGCAAAGGGTAAATGCCAGGAATACTCACCTTCCATAAAACCCAGTGCATAGAAAAAGCAAAAAGGAAGTGCTGCAAATACTACTCCGAATATGGTGTATGCAATATTGTGAAAGGGATTCTTCAGATCACGGTAAAGCTCAGCAATTATAATTAATACAAAAAATGGAACACAAATGAGAAGAACCGTTAAAGGTGCATCATACAGAAAATACAAACTGAGTGGTGCATAAATACTGATTACAAGGATCCAACCCAATAAGCTCTGGGGTTTCAGACCATCAGCACGCACCAGTTTGTAAAACTCCTCGGTACTGAATAAACTAAGCAACAGGAAAAAGACAGTAAAAGCATAGGCCCCCAGAAGAAGTGAAGCAAGCATTACTGCAACAAAGAAAAATGCTGTTATTGCTCTTGTTTTCATTTACAACTCATTTTTTACTATTATTTCAATCGCTTTCTGAAAATCATCTTCATGAATATAAACTTCAACCTCCCCAATACGGTAGGGAAAACCTTGCTTATTTATGATAATGGCCTCCATCTCCTGGTCAATCAAGACCTGCCTTACAAGTTCTGATTTAAAAAAATCAGCTGAAGTATATATTTTAACCCATCCTGCTTCCATCCAAACTTCCTCTATTAATTTCGTGTAATTTTCGGGTATACCTATAAAAGTATCGCATTGATACAATAAATAAAATGAAACTGATGCTGATCAGCACAGGGCTTGAGGGTTCTGATTCAAACATTTTATCGATTGAAAGCCCCTGCTTCTGATACCAGTATGCAGTAATTACCGCAATCGCATTATTCAGAAAATGTCCTAAAATGGGAAGCCAGAGACTGCCACTCCAAACAAGCAGGTAACCGAAGAGTGCCCCCAGGAACATTCGTGGAAAAAATCCATAGAATTGAAAATGTATCGAACTAAAAATAATTGCGGTTAACCAGATCGCGACATGATAGTTTCCAAACCATCGTGCAAAAATTCCCTGAAACCCGGCTCTGAAGATCAGTTCCTCGCCAAAAGCAGGGATAAGGGCAAGCATGATTAAATTCACGAGAAGCTCAGGTACAGAATTCATTATAATGAGCTGTTTCGTCATCTCCTCCATCTTCAATTCCTGCTGAAGCATCCATGCTTCAACTTCTTTAAGAAAATAAGGAAGCTTCATCCCTTTATTAAGCTGCATAATATATTCAAGTGCAGGACTTGAAGAAAACATGATTACAATGGTAATTAAAGCCAGATAGCCCGGAACAGGTATGATTTTAAGATACCCTAACCAATCCTTGTTCTGTAGTTTCGCATACACTAAGGCCGGTACAACAAACATCCCAATGGATGAAACAATCTGAACCAGCTTGATTAGATCCAGGTTTACAATCTCTCCTGAGGAAAGCTGTAGCATGGATTCCATGCCATAGATAGAAAAGCCTATCACAAAAGCAATGCTGGTAAAAATCACAGCGCCTGCAAAAATAAGCAGGAGTAAAAGGATCAATGAGCTGAAAGGATTACGTTCTACTGACGCGGATTTGAACATGCTTATATATTATTCGTAATTTTGCATTTTAGTAAATAAAAATACAAGGTTGAAAGATAGCTAATGTCTGTTAAGATTGGAAATATAGATTTAGGGGAATTCCCGCTTTTACTGGCACCTATGGAAGATGTGAGTGATCCTCCATTCCGTTTCGTTTGTAAGCAAAATGGGGTAGACATGATGTACACTGAATTTATTTCATCAGAGGGTTTGATACGCGATGCAGCCAAAAGCAGGGCAAAACTCGACATTTTTGAATATGAACGGCCAATTGGGATACAGATTTTTGGTAGTGAGATTGAGAGCATGGCTGAAGCAACCCGTATTGCAACACTGGCCAATCCGGATTTAATCGATATAAATTATGGCTGTCCGGTAAAAAATGTAGCTTGCCGGGGGGCCGGAGCGAGTTTATTGCAGGACATAGACCGGATGGTGGAAATGACAAAAGCTGTTGTCAATGCCACCCATCTTCCGGTAACTGTTAAAACACGACTTGGATGGGATGATAATACCAAAAATGTTTACGAGGTTGCTGAACGTCTTCAGGACATAGGTATTCAGGCACTGACCATTCATGGCCGCACCCGTGCCCAAATGTATAAAGGTGAAGCCGACTGGTCACTGATTCGGGAGATAAAAAGAAACCCTAGAATCAAAATACCGATATTTGGAAACGGAGATGTCAATTCCATTGAAAAAGCAGCAAGCTGGCGGATGGAATATGAAGTTGATGGAATTATGATTGGCAGGGCAGCAATTGGTTATCCCTGGATTTTCAGAGAAATTAAACACTTTTTTAAGACCGGAGAACTTTTACCTGAACCAACAATTTCTGAAAGAGTGGATGTTTGTAAAACACATCTTGATAAATCCATCTCCTGGAAAGGACCCCGGGTTGGTATTTTTGAAATGAGAAGGCATTATTCTAACTATTTTAAAGGTATCCCTGATTTTAAGGAATATCGAATGAAACTGGTCTCACTTGAAAATATAGACCATATTTATGGAGTTCTGAAGGAAATTAATGAACGATTTCAGACAGAATTGGCTTGATTTTAGCGTTTATCTTTATATTGCCTATTATTAAAACTATTAATTATGGTAACTAAAATTACTGATGGGGTCAAAATATCGGTAGAAACCATTTACCAACCCGAATATTCGAATCCTGCAAATGAACATTTTATGTTCGCATACCGGGTAAATATTGAAAATATGACCGAAAATAGTGTTCAGTTATTGAACCGTCACTGGCATATTTTTGATTCAAACGGCACCAAAAGAGAGGTGGAAGGAGAGGGTGTGGTTGGCTTGCAGCCAATAATCGAGCCGGGCGACAATCATGAATACGTATCCGGTTGTAATTTAAAGACCGACATGGGCAGTATGAAAGGTTTTTATGAAATGAAAAGAATTGTTGACGGACGTAAATTCCGTGTCAATATTCCTGAATTTTACCTGATTGCACCCTATAAAATGAACTGAAAAAAATCACATAATATAAAAAAACCCCTTTACGAAATCATAAAGGGGCTTTTTTATTTGAAGAAATACTATTCTCTTCTTCCCATTAACATGCTGGCATAATACACCAATGTTGCAAGGGAACCTAATGCAGCAACCACATAAGTCATAGCTGCCCACCATAAAGCATCTTTAGCCTGATCATTCTCAAGGCTGGTTTGCATAATGCCACGATTACTTTGCAGCCAGGCCAAAGCCCTGTTGCTTGCATCAAACTCAACCGGAAGAGTAATGAAAGCAAATAAGGTAACTACGGCAAGAGCCACTACACCTATTGCAAGAACTGTAATATCACCTGAAAAAATAAGTAGCATCACGCCAATCATCAATGCCCATTGAGTAATCTTTGATGCCACATTAACTGCAGGAACTACAGCGGACCTGAATTTTAGCCAATTGTATGCCTTTGCGTGCTGCACAGCATGACCACATTCGTGTGCTGCAACCGCTGCTGCAGCGACACTGCGGCCATGATATACTTCAGGACTCAGGTTTACAGTCCGGTCTGCCGGATTATAATGATCAGATAACTGACCCTCTGCAGAAATAATTTGAACATTATATATTCCGTTGTCCTTTAACATCTTATCTGCAATATCTTTTCCACTCATTGCAGAACCTAGAGGCATTTCGGAGTACTGTTTAAATTTGCTTTTAAAACGCCATTGGACAGCAAAACTAACCACCGCAATGACAATCATTAAAATTAATCCCATAGTTTGTATTTTATGTAAACATATTCAATAACCATTCCGAATAAAAATAATCACAAATAATTTACCTTTAGATTATATGTCCAATTTATTTTCTTACTGGGAACAAAAATCATTCTTATCAGGTTTTGATGTGATCATTATTGGTAGCGGAATAGTTGGTTTGAACGCTGCATTGCATCTAAAATCAGGGCGGCCTTCATTAAAAATTGGTGTTCTGGAATCAGGTTTTTTGCCGGCCGGTGCAAGCACAAAAAACGCCGGTTTTGCATGCTTTGGAAGCATTTCTGAGCTTATAAATGAGATGGAATCCCGGTCTGAGTCTGAGCTTCTTGAAATGATCAGTATGCGCTGGAGGGGTCTGAAAAAACTTAGAAATAATCTTGGAGATTCTGCCATTTGTTTTGAACAAAATGGGGGTTATGAAGTATTCAAAGAAAGCGAAGCTAATCAGGCCAATCTCTGTATTGAAAAGATATCCTGGTTTAATACCTTCTTAAAACCTGTCATTGGGAAACATGACATTTATGCAGATTTTGGTGATAAAATTGCAGGTTTTGGAATGAGAGGTATAAGAAACATCATAAAAAACAAATATGAAGGACAAATAGATACAGGCAAAATGATGAAGGCATTGCTTTCAAAGGTCCAGAGCCTTGGAGTAACTGTCTTTAATAATTGTCCCGTTCAGAATATTGAAGAAAGTTCCGGTAATAAGATTATCCATAGTAGTCAGGGCAGTTTTAACTCAAAATCTGTCATTCTGGCGACCAATGCCTTCATCAAAAATCTGATTCCAGAGCTTGATGTTATTCCGGGAAGGGGGCAGGTACTTATTACAGAGCCCATTAAAGATTTGAAAATAAAAGGCACCTTTCATTACAATAAGGGCTATACCTATTTCAGAAATATCGATGATAGGATACTATTGGGCGGAGGAAGGGACCTGGATTTCATTGGAGAAGAAACCACAGAACCCGGTGTTACTGTGATCATTCAGAATGAGCTGGAAAAACTATTGTATGAGACCCTTCTTCCCGGACAAAAACCAAAAATTGAATACCGTTGGAGTGGGGTAATGGGTTTTGGTAAGGAACTAAAACCTATAGTAAAAGAAGTTTCACCCGGACTGTATTGCGCCGTACGCTGCAATGGTATGGGCCTGGCAATGGGAAGTCTTTTGGGTGAGCAGGTCGCAGATCTTATTCAAATTTGACAGGGCTCTCTTTCGTACCTTTGATAAATTATAAAAATGGAAATCTACATTCTGCCGGCAGCGGCCATAATTGTTGTTGTTATATTTATTCTCTTTCGTGCAAGACCAAAATCCGATTGGGCCGGTATGGAGGAAATCGACCGACTCAAAACCGAGAATGAACAATTAAAAATCAGTCTGGCTAAAGCAGAAGAGCGGGCTGAAAATCTGAGAACTGAGCAGGAAAATTTAAAAAAAGAGTTGAATGCAGAGCGCGAAAAACTTTCTGAAGCCCTGCGCTCAATGGAAAGTTCACGCGCTTATTTGAAGGCTCAACAGGAAAAAATAGAAGAGCAAAAGTCGGAGATTAAAAACAATCAGGAAAAATTCAACAAGGATTTTGAACTAATTGCTTCCCGTATCCTGGAAGAAAAAAGTGTTAAATTCACTGAGCATAGCCGCGCCAATCTTGATCTCATCATCAAACCTCTACGTGAGAATCTCAAAACCTTTGAAGATAAGGTTGAGAAGGTTTATAAGGCCGAATCAGATGAGCGTAATATCCTTCGTGGACATATCAATCAACTCATCGAGCAATCTAACCTGATGAATCAGGAAACGAAAAATCTTACCAAAGCCCTTAAAGGAGACAGCAAAAAGCAGGGAAACTGGGGTGAGCTAATTCTGGAAAGGGTTCTAGAGCGTTCGGGGCTTTTAAAAAATCAGGAATATCGTATACAGGCAACACATCAATCATCAGATGGTAACCGCTTCCAGCCCGATGTGGTGATCGATCTGCCTGATGATAAACACCTGATTATCGATGCAAAGGTTTCCCTTACTGCTTATGAGCGCTTGGTAAATTGTGAAATGGATGAAGAACGCAATTTGTTCACCAAACAGCATATTAGTTCAATTCGGACTCATATATTTGAGCTTTCCTCCAAAAATTACAGCGAATTGTATAAGATTAATTCTCCTGATTTTGTGATGCTATTCATTCCAATTGAATCCAGTTTTAGTATCGCTGTACAGAATGATGCAGAACTGTTTAATTTTGCCTGGGATAAACATGTGGTCATCGTCAGTCCATCTACTCTTCTTGCTACATTACGCACCATTGCCAGCATGTGGAAACAGGAGCGGCAAAACCGAAATGTTATGGAAATAGCCCGCCTGAGCGGTGAAATGTACGATAAGTTCATTGGGTTTATGGCTGATATGGAAGGTATCGGCAAAAACATCAAACAAAGTCAGGATGCTTATGACAAAGCCATCAATAAATTATCCAGCGGTAGGGGAAACCTGAGTACTACGGCAGAGAAGATTAAAAAACTGGGTGCCAGAACCGGCAAGCAGCTAGATCAGAAATTCATTAGCGAAGACGACGATTAATTGTTTTTTATGTTTCGGGTAAGAGCTTAAAATAGGTGGCCACAAATCGGTTATTAACAATACTTCCCTTTATCCCGGCTTTTCTGATTTTTTCGCAAAAACCGTCCTTCGCATGAGCATCCCCATGGTCATCAATTTTAGTACCATCCACAAAATAGGATTTTCCATTAATGCGCACAGCTAGATCACATCCTTTTCCTGCCATCTTAAACTGACATTGTCCGCAGGAGGCTTCCGCGATTTGAACAACCTTTTCTTTGGTAGTGTTGTTTCGGGATATGTTTTTTTGTGCATTCACCGAACCGAATACGAAGCAGGCTAACAGAAGAAGCAATTTTATTTTCATTTCTTTAAAGCAGTTATTCTATATATTAAGTTTCCAGGCCTTCTATTTGGCAAATCAGGTTTGCTCTCCCTTTAAAGAATTCCAGCCCTGTGCTTTGATCGGATGGACCTTTTCTGATTTTGAAATGAGGTTACAACCTGCAGAAGCTTCAGTCATATGGCCAATAATTGAAATATCAGGATTATTCCTGATCTTTTCAAAATCCGATTGTTTGATGGTAAATAGCAACTCATAATCTTCCCCTCCATTTAAGGCACAAACAGTTGGATCTATTCCAAAATCACGGGCTGTATCATAGGTCATTGGGTCAATCGGAATCTTTTCTTCATATAAATTACAACCCTTATCCGATTGCTTGCAGATGTGCAGGATCTCAGAAGCAAGGCCATCCGAAATATCAATCATGGCTGTTGGTTTGATCTTCATCAGTTTCAAAGCCTCCACAATATCTTTACGGGCTTCAGGCTTTAGCTGCCGTTCAACAATATAATCCTTTCCTTCCAGATCGGGTTGTATATTGGGATTCTCAAGAAAAATACCCTTTTCCCGTTCTAATAATTGCAGGCCGATATAAGCACCACCCAGATCCCCCGAAACACATAAAAGATCGCCTTCATTTGCACCGCTTCTATAGCAAATATCCTTTTCGTCCGCATAACCAATACTGGTTACACTAATCACAAGGCCCTGCTTTGAGGAAGTGGTGTCGCCTCCTGCAAGATCAACCCCAAATTTTTCACAGGCAATACTGATTCCCTGATACAATTCTTCGACAGCTTCAAGTGGAAATTTACTCGATAAACCGATAGAAACCGTTACCTGGGTTGCGTTTCCATTCATCGCATAGATATCGCTTAGGTTGACCTGGATTGCCTTATATCCTAAATGCTTTAAAGGAGTATAGGATAGATCGAAGTGGATTCCCTCGAGTAAAAGATCTGTAGATATCAGGGTTTTCTTCCCTTCAAAACTAAGTACGGCAGCATCATCCCCGATAGCCTTTATTGTACTTTTGTTTTTTATCTCAAAATTCTTTGTCAAATGATCAATCAGGCCAAATTCACCCAATTGTTCAATCTCTGTACGTCCTTTATTTTCAAACATATTTCGCTTTTAAAAATACAAAGGTGCTAATTTTTTAAGGAAGCGTAGTTTTGGGATTATGGTAATTTATACATGCCCTTTAATTTGCTGTACTCAGATTGTGGCATCTGAACCAGCACAGGGTTCTTTTTATTATCCAGAAAATCAATCAATTTTAAAATATCAGACTCTTTCATGGCGGTACAACCAGCCGTTGGCTTATTGCTGCCACTCCATATATGCATAAAAATACAAGAGCCCATATTGGGGATAGCGGGCTTCACATTATAATCAACAAAAATTCCGTATTTATAAACATCGCTTTTCATACGCATGGTTTCTGCCGAGTTCCAGTCCTTTTTAACCGTATCTGACTTAACTATTTGATTATAATATACTGATTTTGAATCGTCTACACAAAAAGTTTTGTTGTCAACTTTCAAGGAATTCATTTCAGAACGAATATCCTCATAGCCAAACAAACCGCTAAGCTGAAAAATACCGGCAGGTGAGTTTCCATCACCCTCCCTTTTTAATTTTCCTTTGTTCAGTTCTGCTTTGTGTAATCCTTTTCCCCAGGCCATGCCACTTCTGCCTGTAACAATTGGGATTTCTTTAAAAACAGGCACCCAGCAATTTCCCTTATATTCATAAACAGACATTTTACCATTAATCTTATTCCAGGAGTCTGTGGTTACCACAATTAGCTGACTGGTATTAAATTTGACATTCAGATCTATAGGCTGCTGGTTAAAAGAATATAAAATGAAAAGGTATAATGAAATAATAAAATTCATGGCCATTTAAATAGCGGTTTTAAGCCAGTTTTTGCCTTCAGTAAACCTGGTTACCAGCATAGCCGAAACGGTATCACCAGTGGCATTTAAAACAGTAGCCATAGGGTCAACAAGTGTACCAATAATCATCACTACCGGCAACATTTCTACAGGAAAGCCATAAACAGTCATAACCAGAATTTCTCCTATATAACCACCATTTGGAATTCCGCCTTCTACTATACTGACAATGATAGTTATACCCAGTGCCATCAAAATAGTGCCAGGATCCATCAAATCCTTACCCATAATAGCAAATACAGCTGCAATTTTTATAATAGAAGAAACACTTGACCCATCTTTATGAAGCGGAGCTCCTAGAGGAATAACCAGGTTATAAATATGCTCTGGTATTTTCATGGCTCTGGCAGCTGCCAGATTAGCCGGAATTGTTGCTACACTACTGCAGGTACTTACAGCTGTAAATGTAGGAACGATATTGTTTTTCCAAAATATTTTAACTCCCGGAATTCCTCCGGCGATGAATGCATAAAGTGTAAAGAATACTATAAAATAAAAGGTGCAAAAACCATAATAAATAGCCATTGAATGACCGTAAGTTCCAAAGAGCTGCGGACCAAAAACCCCTACCTGATATGCAAAATAAGCCCCTAATCCAATAGGGGCAAGTTTCATAATCATAATAAGGAATTGCTTCATCACCTCATCTCCGGCAATCAGAAACTTCCTGAAAGGATCTGCCACTTCCCCAGATTTTAACGTTGCAAAACCAATAAAAAGGGAAAAAATAATGAAAGCAAGCATACTTTTTCGCGATAATAATTCCGAAAATTCATTGACTGTCAACAAACTGGTTGCCTGCTCCCCAAAACTTGCCGTATGTACCTCTTCAATTACATTTGCTGCTGTGTCAATATTCTGTGGAAGAGGAAATATCCATACTGTAAAAATTGTAAGAATAGCCGAAATAAGCACTGTCACTAAAAAGACAATGATCATAACCAGCATAACCTTACCCATTTTTTTTGTACGGTCAATATTGGCAATTGAAGATGCTATTGCGAAAAAAATAAGGGGTATTACAGCGGTAAAAAGGAGATTCAGAAAAATATCTCCTATGGGTTTAATAACTTCAACCTTCTTGCCTAAAAATAGACCTAAAAAGGTTCCAATAGTTATTCCAAGAAGTAACCTTATAATACTGGCATAATTCTTTAAAAAACCGGATGAACCTTCATTCATTTTATAAACCTAGTTTGGCAGATATTTCTAACATTCGTTCAATAGGTAATTGAGCCCTTTTAATTATATCCGCAGGAACAGTAACTTCTGGCATACCATTCTTTATGCATAGATATAGTTTCTCGAGAGTATTTCTCTTCATGTGCGGACAATCATTGCATGCACATGAATTATCCGGTGGAGCCGGAATAAATACTTTATCCGGACTAGCTTTTTCCATTTGATGGATAATACCACTTTCAGTTGCCACAATAAATTCCTTCGCCGGATTATTTATGGTGTATTTCAATAATCCGGTAGTAGATCCAATGTAATCGGCCATTTTTAAGATAGCCTCTTCACATTCAGGATGCGCAATGAATTTAGCTTCCGGATGTCTGTTTTTTAATTTTAATATCCTTTGCTGTGAAAAAATTTCGTGAACCATGCAGGCCCCATTCCATAAAACCAAATCCCTACCAGTCTTCTTTGCTACCCAGGCACCTAAATTTTTGTCCGGACCAAAAATTATTTTCTGATCTTTTGGTAAGCTTTCTACAATCTGTACTGCATTTGTTGAAGTACAAACAATATCACTCATTGCTTTTAACTCAGCAGTACAATTAACATAGGTTATTACCAAATGATCAGGGTATTTTTCCTTAAACTTTGCAAATAATTTTGGCGGACAACTATCTGATAATGAACAACCTGCTTTTAAATCAGGCAATAATACTTTTTTTGAAGGAGATAAAATTTTTGCGGTTTCTGCCATAAAATGAACCCCGGCAAATACAATTACATCAGCATCCGTTTTAGCTGCCTGTTGTGATAAACCCAGACTATCTCCAATAAAATCTGCAATATCCTGTATATCAGGCTCCTGATAATAATGTGCTAAAATGACCGCATTTTTTTCTTTTTTTAATCTATTTATTTCAGCAAAAAGATCAAGAGTCGGATCTATTGGCTCATCAATAAATCCTCTAATATTTAATTCTTCTAAGGTATTCATTTATCAACTATTCAATAATTATAATTTATATTATATATAATAATCTTATTGTTTATTATGGTGTTGGTACTGTTAATAATAAACATAATATTTTGTCTTTTTTATTGTTTTTAATTTATTATAAACAAATTATCAACAATATTTAAATTCTAAATCTTTGATTATTAATACTTTCAATAATCCAAGTATTTTTTTTAATTCTTATTTGTGTAGTTTTTTATATTGATAAAAAGTGGAATACTCTGTATATTTTGCTTAAAACTTTTTCAAAAATAAGCTAAATTCGGCTTAACAGAAGTATTTATAAGTCAGTTTGTAATATTATCAACCAGTATTAATTCTTAATTAACATCTTTGATGATATTGTTAACATATTTATTCATAATCAATTTTATATAATTTTTCTTGCATGAAAAATGTTGATTTTTTAGTAATTGGATCCGGGATTGCAGGATTAAGTTTTGCTTTAAAAGCTGCCAAATATGGTAAGGTTCTGATAGTTACAAAGGCTAATGAGGATGAATCTAATACTAAATATGCACAAGGAGGGGTTGCTGTTGTTGTTGATAAAGTGGAAGATTCATTTGAAAAGCATATTGAAGACACATTAATTGCCGGCGACGGACTTTGTGATCAGAACATTGTTGAGATTGTTGTTAAAGAGGGACCAGCCCGAATTGAAGAGATTATTAAATACGGTACCCATTTTGATAAGACTAACAAAGGAATATTCGACCTGGCTAAGGAAGGTGGTCATTCCGAAAGCAGAGTACTTCATTATAAGGATATTACCGGTTTTGAAATTGAAAGAGCTTTACTTTCTCAAATACATAGTGATCCTAATATTGAAATTTTAACTCATTTTTTTGCCGTTGAATTAATAACTCAGCATCATATAGGGGCTTTTGTTGACAGGAAATCAGCAAATATTGAATGTTATGGGATATATGCCCTTGACACTGCAACGAATAAAGTAGAAAAGTTTTTATCCAGGGTTACATTAATGGCATCTGGTGGTGCCGGGCATATTTATTCGACAACTACAAATCCTGTTATAGCCACTGGTGATGGAATTGCGATGGCTTATCGTGCAAAAGCAAAAGTAAGGAATATGGAATTTATTCAATTTCATCCAACCGCATTGTATAATCCAGGAGAGTATCCCTCATTTTTAATATCTGAAGCTGTTAGAGGTTTTGGTGGTGTGCTCAAAACCAGAGATGGGGAAGAGTTTATGCAGAATTATGATGAGCGTGGTTCTCTGGCTCCTCGTGATATAGTGGCAAGGGCCATTGACGCTGAAATGAAGAAATCAGGTGATGATTTTGTTTATTTGGATATCAGGCACCGTGATAAAGCTGATATTCTTTCACATTTCCCCAATATTTACGCGAAATGTTTAAGCATTGGTTTGGACATGACACGTGACCTGATTCCTGTTACTCCCGCGGCTCACTATATGTGTGGTGGTATTCTGGTTGATGAAGATGGAAAATCCTCTATTCATCGACTATATGCTTGTGGGGAGTGCACTTCAACTGGTTTGCATGGAGCGAATAGACTGGCTTCTAATTCCTTGCTTGAGGCTCCTGTATTTGCTCACAGGATTTTTGAAGATGCTATTAAAGTCTTTAGTAAATATGAAATTCCTGATAATATACCTGAATGGGATGAAACTGACACTAAACTTTCAAATGAGGACATTCTGGTAACTCATAATCTTCGTGAAACACAAAAAGTTATGAGTGATTATGTTGGTATTGTAAGATCAGATTTCAGACTGGAGAGAGCAATGCGACGTTTAGGCCTGCTGTATGAAGAAACGGAAAGCTTTTACAAGAAGACCACATTGTCTGTTAAATTATGTGAGCTTCGAAATGTAATTCAAAATGCTTACATCGTTATAAAATCCGCCACATTACGTAAAGAGAGCAGGGGTCTTCATTATACAACTGATTACAAGCCTCATGCACTTGATCCGCACGATACAGTTTTTTAAAATGTTTTATTTATGGCACTTATTTTATCGGTTAAGAATGTTTTTCCTGAAATTGGGACTAATTGTTTTCTAGCTGAGAACAGCACAATAGTTGGTGATGTTGTTATCGGTAATAATTGTTCTGTTTGGTTTAATGCAGTTATCAGGGGTGACGTAAATTACATCAGGATTGGTGATAATACTAATATTCAGGATGGAGCCATTATACACTGTACCTATCAGAAGGCGGCTACAGAAATTGGTAACGATGTATCAATTGGTCATAATGCACTTGTTCATGGTTGTACCCTTTATGATCACGTTCTCATTGGAATGGGTGCCATTGTGATGGATCATGTTATTGTGAATGAGTATTGTATTATTGCGGCAGGTGCTATTGTTCTTGAGAATACCGTTTGCGAAGCTGGGCATTTATATGCTGGTATTCCCGCCAGAAAGATTAAACCATTAACAGAACAACAAATTGACATGTTGAATAAGCTTCCAGAAAACTATAAATTATATTCAACCTGGTTCATTCCGGATCCGGAATAATTATATTTTCTTCCAAATCCCAGTTGGGTCTTAGAGATATTGTTTTGTTAAAGTTCCATGTTTTTTCAGGTTGTTTTCCTTCCTTAACATTACCTGTGTCCCATTCTCCATTGGCATTATCATCATATATAACACGGATTAAATACTTCCCTGTGGGGTATCTTATATAGTTAAGGAGGGTATTTTTTTTAATCGAATTTTGCTTTAGAATATCTTTCCGTTCATTCAACCATTGTATAAGGTAGGTTCTTGCTGTGTCAGGCACACTGATATTGATTGATATACTTCCATAGTTGTCGTCAATATCCAATTCAAAATTTTTGGTATAAACCTTTGATTTAGTCTCAAGAACATCAGTAAATGCATTCTCTGCAAGTTTTAAACTATATTGTTTTTTGGTCTTCCAAGGATATTTTAACCTGTATGTTCTTAGAGAGCTTGTATCCCTTTCAAATTGATAATTTTTTGTTGGTATTGAATCTTCGAGGAGTGTAATTAGTTCTTGTTGATAGGATTTAATTGGGGACGATAATTTTATTATTAATTCTGAACCAGGTCTTATTTTGTTTCCTGATAGATTGTCAGTTGCAATAAGTGATTTCACATAAGTATCTCTTTTATTCCTTCTAAGTGTTACAGTGTCAAGTGCTTTCCCCGCTGAATTGACAACTACATCGACTGAATCAAAACTTAGCTCTGGTAACCATACTGTTGCGGAATCCCTTGTTAAGCTGAATTCAACCGTTTTATTTTGATTGATGCTTGCTGGTTCAATGATGCTTATTGACGCATCAATTACAGGTCTGTTAAAAGTTAAACTTATTCTTCCATCAGCTTCAATTCGACGCTCTTTAACCATGAAAACTGTAGGATATTCCTTGAATACCTCTAAAATAATTCCACTTGTATCTTTGCTTAGTTTAAGTGGATTCGACAGGAAACCAATTTCTTCATTTTGTGCATTGTATATTCTATCTCCACCCTGTTCAAGTAATGCATAGATTTTATAAGTATCTTCTTTGAGGTTCGATATTTTGAAAACACCTGCCGTATCAGTGATATTGAAGATGCTGGCCTTCTTTTTACCGAAAAGTGAATCCTGGCTTAAAGGAAGGATGAATACTACAACGTCTTTTAATTTTTCTTTTGTCAGTGAATTGATCACTCTTCCTGAAATAGATAAGGAATCTATTTCATTTCCTGTGGAGAAAACGTATGAGTAATTTTTTAGGATATTACTCTCGTTTACATCTGCAATAGCTTTACCGAAATTTATTGAATAAGTTGTGTTTTCTTCAAGTTCCTGTTTAAATTCGATTACAAGATTTTCTTTTTTTACTCTATAACCAGGTGAAATGTCCAGTGCCGGGGAAATGCTTATTTCTGTATATTCATTACTTAGCTTTATAAATTCATTAAATTCTATTTCAACTTTTTTAGCGTTAAAGTTTTTTGTAAAGTTTTTTGGAACTTCAGTAATAATTTCTGGTGGTATAGTATCTTTTGGACCGCCAGTTGGTGATTGCATACTTGCACAACCTGTTACGAAAATTGTCAACCAAAAGAGTGCGAATGAGGTATATAAAAATAGCCTCTTTTTATTTTTTGCCATTTATAAGCCTTATGGGCGATTTTTTTTATTTTTGGACCAATATTATTAACTAAACCAAAAAAGTGGTTTAATTCTTATTATTTAAAGCCAGTTTATTATCATGTCTAATGTACTGATAGTCAGATACTTATATTTTATCTGGCCATATGAACCATTAAAACTGATATATCTGATGGTGAAACCCCAGAAATTCTGGATGCTTGTCCCAAAGTCCTCGGTTTTATTTTCATCAATTTTTCCCTTGCCTCTTTTGATAATGATACAAGGTCACGATAATTGAATTCAGGGTTAATTGTATGATCTTCCATCCGTTTCATTTTATCAACTATCTCGAGTTCCTTTTCAAAATAGCTTTCGTATTTCACTTTTATTTCTGCTTGTTCGACAGTCTCTCTATCGTACTTTTCTATTAAATCATTGAACGCCGGATCTGCTTTTTTAATATCTTGAAACCCAATCTGAGGCCTTGTTATAAGTTGGAACATTTTTACGTTTTGGGTTATTCCCGGTGTACCTTTTTCTTCAAGGATCGTATTTACGGCATCGGGTCCAATTGAAGTTGTTTTTAAATAGCTGACTAAATGATCGGCATTTTCTATTTTCTTATTTACCTTATTTAGTCTTTCATCAGATATTAAACCTAACTGATGTCCTATAGGGCTCAATCGGATATCTGCATTGTCTTGTCTTAATAATAATCTATGTTCTGCTCGTGATGTAAACATCCGATAGGGTTCTTCAGTCCCTTTTGTTACCAGATCATCTATTAAAACCCCAATATAGGATTCAGCCCGTTTTAAAATTAGTTCAGCTTTCTTGTTTATTTTGAGGTGTGCGTTGATTCCAGCCATAAAACCTTGGCATGCGGCTTCCTCATATCCCGTTGTACCATTGATTTGTCCCGCAAAATATAAATTACTGATTAGCTTTGTCTCAAGGCTAAGACCCAGCTGGGTTGGAGGGAAGAAATCATATTCTATGGCATAACCGGGTCTGAACATTTTTACTTTTTCGAACCCGGGTATTTTTGTTAGTGCCCTGTATTGAACGTCTTCTGGTAGTGATGTTGAAAATCCATTGACATAGATCTCTACAGTATTCCATCCTTCTGGTTCAACAAAAATCTGGTGCCTGTCACGTTCTGCAAAACGATTAATTTTGTCTTCTATTGATGGACAATAACGGGGTCCCAGTCCTTTAATTCGTCCTGTAAACATTGGAGATTTTTCAAAACCTTCCTTCAGAGTCTCATGTACCTCCGAATTTGTATAGGTTATCCAGCAGCATTTTTGTTTTGTAGGTAAAACTACGTTTGTGTAGGAGAACCTCCCCTTGCCTGGGTCACCCCATTGTTCTTCCATCCTGGAGTAATCCAGTGACCTTCCATCTACACGTGGTGGTGTTCCCGTTTTCATTCTACCCGCTTCAAATCCTAGCTCCACCAATTGTTCGGTTATACCTGTTGAGGATTTTTCACCTGTTCTGCCCCCTCCAAATTTCTTTTCACCAACATGAATTATTCCATTAAGGAAGGTGCCATTTGTTAATACCACCGCCTCTGCTCTAATTTTTAATCCTAATGAAGTTCTTACCCCACATACCTTGTTATTTTCTATTAATAAGGAAGTTGCTGTATCCTGCCAGAAATCTACATTTGGCGTTCGTTCTAGTGCTAATCTCCACTCTTCAGCAAATCTTTTTCTATCATTCTGTGCTCTGGGGCTCCACATGGCAGGTCCTTTAGAACTGTTCAACATGCGGAATTGTAATGTTGTTTTATCTGTTATTATTCCGGAATACCCACCCATTGCATCTATTTCACGAACAATTTGGCCTTTTGCCACACCACCCATTGCCGGATTACAGCTCATTTGGGCAATCGTTTCCATGTTCATGGTTATTAATAAAACTTTAGAACCCAGGTTAGCGGCCGCAGCTGCTGCCTCGCATCCGGCATGTCCGGCGCCTACCACTATTATATCGTATTTATCAAACATTTTTATGATGTTCCACGTGGAACAATTGTTTTGTAAAAATAATCATTACTATTTAATAATTGTTCCACGTGGAACATGCTTAAAAAGAGAGATGAGAGCTGCTGTTCCCCAAACGGCATTAAGAAAAACAAAAGGATAGAATTGTATCAGAAAGGAAGAATACCCACATAGGGCTGACCCTAATAAATTCATGGCGCTATACCACTTGCTTTCCGTCGGCATCAATTTCCTTAAATTGAGATAAAATGCAATGAGCAACAAGCTAACTCCTGCCGATGCCAATAGATCTGATATGCTCATATTAAATATTATTCCGACAACTCTAGCCAACGAAAGGTTTGCTCATCGATTTTGTCTTTAAGATCCTTTATTTTGGTAGCCATGTCAATTAATTTATGGTGATCTGTTATTCCTGAATTTAATTCTAATGTGAGGACTTCTATTTGTTCCTCATGTTTTTTAATACATAATTCAAGTTCAGAACGTTCTTTCTCTTCCTTAAAACTTAGTTTTCTTTTTGTCGAATCAGTACTCTTGGATATTATTGCAGTATTGGTTTCAGGCTTTGCCGGCTTTTTAGGCTCTTCTTGTTCCAGCCTGTAATCCGTATAATTACCTGAGTAGATATGTACATTCCCATCTCCTTCAAAAATAAAGAGCTGGTCGGTTAGACGATCAATTAGATAGCGGTCGTGTGAAACTAACATTAGAATTCCTGGGAAATTAAGCAGAAAGTCTTCTAAAACATTTAGTGTATCAATATCCAGATCGTTAGTGGGCTCATCCAGTATAAGGTAATTAGGGTTCTTCATCAAAACCCGCATAAGCTGAAGTCGTTTCTTTTCGCCCCCGCTTAATTTGCTGACCATTCCATACTGTTTCGCCGGTGGGAACAGAAAATGGGTTAAAACCTGGCTTGCAGTCAGGGTCTTTCCATCAGCCATGGTGATATACTCTGCCACATTTTTGACTACATCTATCACCCGCTCATCATCCTTAAACTCAAGCCCCCCCTGTCTGTAATATCCATAAACGGTTGTTTCACCCACAATAACTTTACCACTATCCGGCTTTATGTCTCCTGTAATAATATTAAGAAGTGTAGATTTTCCTGTTCCATTCTTTCCGGCTACTCCAATTCTATCGCCTTTTTTGAATGTATAGCTGAAATCATTAATTATCGGTTTGCCGTTAAACGACTTAGCCACATGCTCCAGTTCCAAAATCTTATTTCCCTGTCTCGAAACGTTGACACTTAACTCAAGCGATGATTTTACATTCCTGCCTTTGGTTTTTTCTTCAAGATCATAAAAAGAGTCGATCCTGGATTTTGATTTAGTTGTTCTTGCCTTTGGCTGTCTACGCATCCATTCCAGTTCTTTTTTCAGCAGATTGGTGTTTTTGCTGAATGTAGCATCTTCTGCTGCATTTTGTTCTGCTTTCTTTTCCAGATAATAACTGTAATTCCCGTTAAAGTTTTGAATTTTACCCCGGTCGAGTTCGATAATTCGGGTTGAAACGTTATCCAGAAAGTATCTGTCGTGTGTAACCAGCAAAATTGTTTTCTGTCCACTGCTCATATAGCTTTCGAGCCATTCAATCGTTTCAATATCCAGATGGTTAGTAGGTTCATCTAAAATATAAACATCAGGATCGTCGATGAGTAGCTTGGCAAGTGCCAGACGCTTTCTCTGTCCGCCCGAAAGAGTAACAATTTTCTGCTCGAGATGTTGTATTCCCATCCTTCCAAGGATTGTTTTTATCTCATATTCATATTCCCAGGCATTTGCATTACTTAAGTCATCCATTAGTCTGTTCAGGAGCTTTTCATCATGAACTTCCTGATTTACAGCCTCTTCGTACTTCCGTATCAGTTGCTGACGTTCATTTCCAATGGAGTAAATGAAGTCACTGATTGTTTCCTGATTGCTAAATTGAGGATCCTGTTCGAGGTAGCCCACCCTCAGATCCCGTTCGGTTACAACTTTGCCAAGACTTGGTTGTAAAATACCCGAAAGAATTCTGAGCAATGTTGATTTTCCGGTTCCGTTGATTCCAACCAATGCTACCCGGTCGCCCTTGTTAAGACCGAGATAGAGATCCTTAAATAACCAGTTATCGTTAAATGAATGCCCTAATTGTTCTGTAGATAAAATGCTCACGCTAATTTTTGTATTTTAATGGAAGGATAGATAAAAGTTCCTTTAAGATCTTTTAACGATTGATTAAGCATAACCCGGGCAACTGTTTCTGCCTCGATGCTGCGATATTTTTTAAATGGACCTATTAGAAGCGGATTAATTAGCTTAAAAACAGAGATTGCAAACTTCTCGCCCAAACGCGACTCTTTCCGATTTCCGGTTAATAAGGAAGGCTGGTAGATATGTAAAGATGAGATGGATAAATTCTTTAGTTCATTTTCCAGTTCCCCCTTAAGTTTCAGGTAAGCGTTAGATGCTAAAGCATTTGCACCCAATGATGATACCAAATGAAATTGTGAAACTCCGTTTCTGGTGCCAATTTCTGCCAGTTTTAGTGGATATTCAAGATCAATTTTTCTATATAAATCAGAATCAGGCGTCGCAGCCTTGGTAGTACCCAGACAGCTAAAAATTACATCCCCTTTGATGTCAGAAGAATAGTGCTCCAGTTCATCAAAATTAACAATCAATTCCTGAACTTTATGTGCAGAAATATGAAGTGGCTTTCTAAGCAACAATAAAATCCGCGATATTTCAACGGACTCGATTAGCTGTGTGAGTAAGTGACTGCCAATAAGTCCGCTTGCTCCAACTAAAATGACTTGATGTGGCATTAATTTGTCTTATTAATCTGCAAAGGTACACATTAGAAAGTTTGGAATTAATATTGTATGTTTAAACATGTAATTAAAAGTAAAGCATATGAAAAACACTATTCATCTCGCAGCTGATCGTGGAATTCAAGATCACGGCTGGTTAAAAGCAGCTCATTCCTTTAGTTTTGGCCAATATCATGATCCATCAAAGGTTCATTTTGGCTTATTAAGAGTATTGAACGACGATATTATTGCCCCGGGTATGGGATTTGGCACTCACGGTCATGACAATATGGAAATTGTGACCATTCCTTTAAAGGGGGTACTGGCCCATAAGGATAGTTTGGGATCTGAGGGTAATATAAGTTATGGAGAAGTTCAGGTTATGTCTGCTGGAAGTGGAATCCGTCATTCAGAGTATAACGATTCTTCTAACGAAGAGGTAAATTTACTTCAGATATGGGTTTTTCCAAAGGAACGCAATATTCAGCCGCGATATGATCAGATGGTGTATGATCTTGAGAAAGTAAATAATTCATTTCTTACAATTGTGTCCCCGAATGAAGGTGAGAATGTATTGTGGATTAATCAGGACGCATTTTTCAGTCTGGGAACATTTGATGGCGGTAAAAAGGTAAGTTACACAATTCAGCATCCCGGAAACGGTGCGTATGTCTTTATAATTGACGGTAAGACAGAACTGGAAGGTACAGTTTTAAAAACTCGGGATGCTATGGGTATTTACGACACCGAAAATTTAGAGTTCAAATTCAGTGAAGATTCCAGGGTATTGATTATAGAAGTTCCAATGCAATAATTTTAAAAGGCTCTGTGTGACAGATAAAAATCTTCCTTTTCTGTCATTAGGGCTTTTGCAGACTTTCCTTTATCCGGATACCCAAGCAAGTGGAGTGTACCATGAATCATCACTCGGTGTAACTCATCTATTACATTTAAATCCAGTTCTTTGGCGTTTTCCCTTATTCTATCCAGGCTGATAAAAATATCTCCGACAATCTCGCCTATATTTTCGCTGTTGTCGAAAGTAATGATATCAGTATACGTATCGTGATTTAGATATTGCTGGTTGATAGTTAACAAATAGGGATCACTGCAAAAAATATAATTTAAAAGTCGGAGCCGCTTTTTTTCGGCAAAAATTGTATTCCTAATCCAGGTTCTGACAAGCCCTTTTTGTTTTAATGTAAAAGAAATGTCTTCAGTAAAGAAATTAATAGGTATTTGGCCCATTAAATTTTAAAATGGAGTTCCAGCTCGTTTCCTTTTGAATTAAAAATACACTGATCAGCAAGCTTTTTGATTATAAAAACCCCCCTTCCGCTTAGTTTTTCGATATTATCGGGAGCAGTAGGATCGGGTATATTATTAAAATCAAAACCCTCACCTTCATCAGAAATTGTGAAAATAAGACGCTTTTCTTCGATTACTTCCAGGTTGATGTATACCTTTTTATCCAAATTTTCACGGTTTCCATGAACAATTGCATTGATTACAGCCTCACTGAGACAGGTCAGGACGTTAGCATAAAGCTCATCACTAAAACTATATTTTGTACTCAGCTCATCAATGAAATTCTCCACGATGGTTATACTATCAATTCTGGAAGGTAACTGCAGTGTATACAATGATGTATTATCTGAAAATTCTGTCTGCTTACTCATTTATCCCCCGAATTTAAATATTTAAAATAGTCCCCTACTTTTATTTTATAAAATGAATTTAATGAAGGGGTCACGGTTTTTAACAAATCAACCTCTTTTTGCTTGATTTTTTGGAACTCCTGCAAGATTAAAGAATTAGAAGGTGGAGGTGTAATTCCCTCTTTGCTTTCTCTTTTCTGATCCTGTTCGCGCTCCCGATCTGCTTTTTCTGCGTCAAGCAACTTACTAAGAATTTCCTGTTGCCTGTTTATCGTTTCCTGTTGTATTTTTTTGTTTACGAGATCCGTTTCTGTTTGTTCCATCTCTTTCATTAATTTATCAAGATTTCCCAATGTTCCTTTCCCATCCTTGTTTTCCATTTTATTGATCTCTTGCATGGCCTGTCTTATCATCTGCTGTTCCCGAGCCATTTTTGCCAGCTGTTCGCTCATTTCCCGACTGCTTTTACCCTGTTGTCCGCTTTTCTGCTGCCTTTGCTTTTGCATATCTTCCCTTGCTTTTTGCATGTTCTTATTCAATTGTTCCTGCATTTTACTGAGCTGGGAAAGATTTTGCTTTTGTTTACCCTTTCCTCCGGGTTTGCCATTCTGCTGCGCTTGTTGTAATTGCTCCAGGGCTTCGCTTAACATTAAAGCCAGATTATTTATAGAGGTCATAGCAAATTGCTGGTTTCGGTTGGCTTCGGCTGTGCGACGCTCCCCAAGACTTTCTATAGCTTTTCCAACATTAAAATTTATTGCCTGAATTTCCTTATTCACGACGGATTGAATTTGAGGAACCTTTTTACTCAGTGAATACAGGCTATCTTCGATCATTTTGAGATTGACCTGAATGTCTTTCTGCTTTTGGCTCTGAATGATATAGTTTGGATCGCTGGAATTGATTTGCCTGACCGTTTGCATCGTTTTTTCCTGATCAAAGGAGCTGGTTAGGAGGTTATCAAGGATTTCCCGGAGGCTTTTTGCATTAACTTCATTTTCTTTTTCTTCTGATTCCTGTTGCATGCTCTGTAAATCTTTCGTCAGTTTTTTTATTTCTGCTGCAGCCTTCTTTTGGCTTTCTGCAGCCTTTTTCTGATCTTTTTTCTCCAGATTGTCAGAACTTTTTTGCTGCTCCTTATCTATTTCCTCCTGGGTCTTTTCCTGATTTTCGAAATCATTTTTTTGTTCCAGCTCCTCGTTTTTTTGCTCCAGTTCACTGAGTTCATCTTTCAGTTCTTTAAAATCATCCTGAAGTTGCTTTTGTTCATCTTTCAGTTCTTCAAGATCAGTCTTATTATCCAGAGTTTTCTCACTCAGCTCTTCTTGATCCTTTGCCAGTTCATTTAATTTTTCTATGGTCTTGCTAAGCTTTTGATCAAATTCTAGCTGTTTATAAAGTTCCAAAATACGATCAAGTTCTTTTTGCAGTGATTTATTATCCATCTGCATTTTAGATAGCTCCTCCTGGGTTAGGTTTTTATTGTTTTTTTCAAGAAGCTTTTCGATATTTTTCAAAATTTCGCGTGTCTTTTCATCCAGAACATTATTGAAAAGTTCCTCAATTTGTTTTTGTTTTTCAAGAATCTGTTCATTTTCCTCCTGCTGTTCTGCCAAATTTTGTTTGTTATCCTTTTGGATCTCTTTAACTAATTCATCAATCTCCTTTTGTTTCTGAAGAAGATTTTCGATTTGCTTTCTTTCTTCAAAAGACAAACTTTTTTTATTCAAAAGTTCCTGATTCAATTTTTTAGTTTCTTTCTCCAACTGTGCAGATTTTTTAATTGCCTGCTCCATCTTATTCTTAATCTGCTCGGTATTGGCTTCCAATTTTTTCTTTAGCTCTGCTTCAGAGGGCAATTTCAGAGTTTTAATTGTTGATTTAACTGACTTTGGACCATTTACCCCATCATTATCAAATAGTTCAAAATAATATTCAATCTGCTCTCCTGGTTTTGCTGCAACCTCATTTGCATCCCATATATAGAAGAAATTACTCTGCAGTGCATTTCTATCTAGCTTGACAGATCTGATTTCGGTTTTTTCATCCTTTTCAACTTTTTCTGAAAGCACCCTGTAATTAAAATTCAGTTTTGAAATACCATAATCATCACTGGCTTGCCCTACAAAATAAAGTACCCTTGAATTAACCGAATCCTGGCGCTCGTTAACATCAATTAGAGGAAGAAGATCGGGTATTACCCTTAAATCATACGAAACAAATTCTGATGCCGGTACTTGTGAATTAAGGGGCCTTATGCTGTAAGTCAGGTTTTTGATAGCCTTATAACTGAAATTAAACAGGTTTTCTTTAGATTCTTTTATCAAAAAGCTTTTTTTGTCCAAAACCATATCAATCTGATCAGAATTTTGGGCCCTGAATTTCCACGTAATCCGTGACCCTTCCGGAACAGTCAGGTCTCCGGTATTTTCGAGCTTTTCATTTCTCTTATTGATATAAGCAGGATATTCTATCATTACATCAAAGTTCAGAAGGGTAGGCCGGGCCTTTACTACAAGTTCATAATCTACTGAGCGGAACTCACCGGCCTTTAGAATTATTTTTTTGTTTTTCTGCAGATTTCTGAAAGTATATTTATAACGGATGATATTTTCTTTATCGAGTTTAAAGGTATTAAGGCCATCTTCAAGGTAAATTTCTGAGGGGATTTCAGTGCCTGTAAGTTTAACCATCAATGTAAAATCGCTACCCTGAACTACAGAGAGTTGCTCATTAAGTATTTCAAATCTAAACGGTGCTTTTTTTACAAAGTGCTTATTATGATTAATCAAACGCTCTGTGCTCTCGCTCAGAATAGAGGGTGCTGAAAAAAATACAAAAACGAAGATTGCTAAAGGCGCCAGAACGTATTTCAGGTATTTTCGGTTTTCATTAATATGAATGGCCGAAGTAAATGGAACGGGTTTGAGTTCGGCGATCTTTTGATTGATACTGGCATCAATAAGGCTGCGCTGTTCCGGGTTAAGTTCAGAAAGCTTTTTTAACTGTAAGGTATTTAACAATTTCTCTTTTACAGGCGTGAAGTGCTTTCCAATTATAGCTGAGGCCTGTTCGTGGCTGATTGTATTTCCAAGCCTGAAATAAGCTAATAGCGGAAGAATAATATAGGTACCAAGAACAAATGTATTGCCCGTTATGAATGTATAAAAAAGAATACTTCTTACTAAAGGATCAAAATGCCCCCAATACTCTGCAAATATGAAAACTAAGTACGCAGCAAGGAAGGAAGCAACCAAAAAGATGGAGCCTCTAACGACCTTATTCAGGTAATACTTTCGTATAAAACCATCAATTTTATTGATAAGGTAGGCATAATTATCTTCAGACCTGTTCATCGTAATATTTCACCTTGATAGTTTGTATGAATTTAACGAATATTTCCTAACAATTGGTGTAATTCCCCGGGCTTTGTACATAATTTAAAACAAATGCATAGTTATTGATTACCTTTTCAATAAAAGTACCACATTTGCAACTTTTCGCTGGCCTTCATGATCCCACTTTCTATTGTCACTTGGGAAATTTACAACACCATTTTCCCCATAATTATTTAGCCATAAGGTTGTGGAACCGCCACCGTCTAAATTAATCGCATCACGGGCATTTAACCATCGCATCAGTTTTGTTAATTCGAAAAGGTTCATTCCTGCAGAATTTTCATTTCTGCCATCTACTGAAATCAACAGAACCCGATTATTTTTTGTGATGGCTACAACTGTTCTGGGATGCCTGGTTTTATTGAAGGAATTAGCGGTATCCAATTTTTCAACAATCTGGTTCAAAATGAGAAGCGGACCACTTACCATAATATCCTCAGCTTCAATTGATTGTTCCCAATTTTGTTGCCCATTCCATTTTAAAATGCTCAATTTTCCTTTATTGAACACCAGGGCAGATTCCTGATGTCCTGCTCTGTTGCCGATCCTTCCGAGACGGTTTTCATTGATTACCTGACCATCTGCGCGGATATAATCTACAGATCCGCCATTTGCAATATCAAAGAAAGTTCCGTTTAATGCTGCCAGAGCATTATTTTGTTTACCAAAATCACTTGTCTTTAACAGTATTTTGGGATCATAACCCAGATCAAAAAAGAGGCCTCTCTTTTGTTTAATCTCCACTATACTTACATTCTGATTAGAATTAAAGAGTGATTTATTAAACCAGAAAGTCTTTAAATGAACTCCTGATGCTAATTTCTCTTTTTTCCAATCGGCTTTTAACACGGCCAGAGAATCAAATTGAGCAAATATTCTACCAGTGATGAAAAACACCAGTAATGCTGTTATTGGAAAGACTTTCATGGGAATAAAATATTGCTCTTAATTTATTAAAAATCAATAAATATAAAAGCTCTGGTCAATTAAATGCCAGAGCTTTTATATTCACAGTGATTGTTATTTTTTAGGATCTAAAGCCTCAGCGATACGAACCAGAACATCATCTAGATGTGCTCTTAATACCGGGTTGGAGTACTTTGGCAAAGCTGATTTAACTTGCACTGACAACAATTTAAGTTCATGTCTGGCCATTGGACGGATATCTGATTGAGACACATCGATCTGTGGTCCGGCTAATGCTGCAAATTGCGGCGGTACCGGAACTTCATTTTCATTCAAAAGGTATGACATCCTCTCGATATAAGCACGTTGCAAGTTTCGGCGATAGGTATCTAAATTAGCTCCGGTTTTTAATTCTGACCAAATGCCATTACGCAGATCCGCAAGTAATTCATTCATATGGTATGCATTAATCCCATTTTTCACAGAATTATCAATCACCCTATTCAGGCGTCCAAAATCAAGAATTCCGTTCAGGATACCCATCTGCGTTCTCCTTAAACGATCAACAATTCCCGCATTGTCAAATTTGTTCAATACATTCTTATCAAGCATCCAGTGTGGTGTAACAAAGGCATGTTCGTTGATGAAATTAACAGCTTCCTTTTGTTTTGATTTAGGCACATGTGTGTATACCGGTCCTTTTTGTTCATAAGTTTTATCATCTTTATAGATGCCACCAATATTTGATCGTACATGGCCCATATAACGATTCCATTGGATTAGAACTTCCCCATAAAGCTCTTTGAGGTTATCGTATGGTTTACCTTCCTCATAAGTCCATTTTTCAATATTCGGTACAATACGTTTCAGATTGGCAATTCCATATTTGGAAGCTTTCATAGCATCATCACCCAGATCTTCGGATTGCGCACGTGGGTCGATCGGATTTCCAGTTTGCTGACCGTAGAAATATACCGGATTTCCAGCCCGCTCTATGGTCCATTTATTTAATGTTTTTGCTTCTTCTTCCGGGGTTTGGTTATCAAACCAGGTATAACCCCATTTAATAGTCCATTTATCGTAGTCTCCTATTCCGGGATATAACACAACCCCTTCATCTCCGGGCTGGGCAATATAATTAAAGCGGGCATAATCCATGATTGATGGCGCGGTTCCACCCTTTCTTTTGGTAAAGGACGGAGAACGAAGGGAATCAACGGGATATGCCACGCTTGATCCGAAGTTATGGGGGAGTCCGAGAGTGTGTCCAACTTCATGGGAGGATACAAAGCGGATGAGCTGTCCCATAACCTCATCCTTGAATTTGGGACTCCTGGCCTCAGGATTGATGGCCGCAGTTTGAACAAAGAACCAGTTCCGAACCAGGTTCATGACGTTATGATACCAGCCTATATCCGATTCCATGATCTCTCCTGAACGAGGATCAGAAATATGCGGACCATAGGCATTTGCGATATTCGATGCAAAATAACGGATCACTGAATAGCGTGCATCTTCAGGTGACCAGTCAGGATCATTTAAAGGAGCTTCCAATGCCGTGATCGCATTCTTAAATCCGGCCTCTTCAAATGCTGCATTCCAGTCTTTTACTCCCTCAATCAGATAAGGTCTCCATTTAGCAGGTGTTGCCGGATCGATATAATAAACAATTTGTTTTTTAGGTTCTACTAATTCACCACGTTTGTAGGCAGCCGGATCTTTTGGTTCCAGCTTCCAGCGATGAATATAGCGTGTAACCTGTGCTTTTTGCTCGTCCAGCCCGTAATCTGTCTGGCTTTGGCCAAAAAATCCGACCCTGTCATCTGAAAAACGAGGTTTATAAGGCACCTTGGGTAATAAAAGCATTGAATTGTGAATCTCAACGGTCATTGAACCGATTGATTTATCTCCCGGAGGATCTGTTGCCCGGTAAGTTTTTAGTGAACGAACCTCAATATTAATTGGGAAAGATTTGATCGTATCTATAAAGGTACGGGTTTCATCCATGGTAGTTATTTTATATTGAGTTCGTATCGACTGAGGCAAACCAAGGGATTGAACATCCTTTGCATATAGATCAGTTACATCAATCACTACTGAATTGGAATCTTTGTTAATAGCCTTAATTTCAAATGAAGATAAAACAGCATCCAGGTTCGAATTCTTAACAGCCTCAAACATTTCTGTTTTTTTATCTGCGATATTACGGTAAGAAGGAATCCGGATCATTACCTGTTTATCCCTTCTTTGCCATTTCCAAATCTGTTCGTTAAGTTCCTCACCGCCATATGTTCCATCTATTGTAGGGGTTTTTGCATAGCGGGTAACAACAAGCATTTCACGGTTGAATAAGGAGTCCGGAATCTCATAAAAATATTTTCCATCCAGACGGTGTACTTTAAATAATCCATTGTCTGTTTTTGCTTTAACTGTAATGACCTCTTTATAGGGTTTTATTCCGGTCTTTGGAGGTGTTGCGGCTGCTGGTGCTGCTGGCTTAGCAGGTTCAGTAGCAGGTACAGCAGGTTTGTTTCGATCCTGTGACTGAACATTATCCAGACCTGAAATAAAGATCAGAGCCGATAATGCGGCAAACTGCCAATTGCGAAAGTTTATTGTCATAAAAATTTTATAATGGTTAGGTTATAAGGAATTTACAAATCTATTGATTGAAGTGAATATGTATAATTTTTTTATACATTTTAATAACAAATTTAATGAGCATGGTTTTTTTGTAATCAAAAACAGTATGGCTCCAAACAATAAATTAATCTAAACAAATGATCAGTCGTTTTGATCAAATAATTTAAATTCTTTTAATAAGGGTTAATATCAGCCTCTCCTTAATTTTAGTTTCATTTGATAAAATGTCAATTACAAAACTACGTCCGTTTCGCGATCTGAACATAGCATCTATTTCAGATAATGACATTTCAGAAACCGCTCTAAAATTAATAGCCAGAATTTCATCGCCTCTCATAAGTCCTGCTTGCTCTGCCGCAGAGGAGGGCTCAACCCTGGTAATAATAAGGCGCTTATAATTTTCACCTGCAGAACCAATTTCCATTCCGGCCATATCATGCTCAAAAGCTTCCTTGAATGTTGGAAGTGGTTTAATGTACATGGCAGCTCTGTTGTAATCAAAAACAATATTAAATCTGTTTATGATTGTGATGCCCATATTTCCGTTTCTGTTTATGGAAAAGATCCTGGAAGCAGCATCCTCATGATCCGGGAATGCGGCAATAACATTATTAAGAGTATATTTTCCTAATTGGAGTGATGCTATTCTTCCAATATAACCATCAATAGGCCCGGTTAAACCTACCCCAAGGTTACCACGTATTCGTTCATCCGGCAATTCAAATGGAACTCCATCTATTGTTTCCAGAGAAATAGCATGACCCGCACCCGTATCAATAACGAGTTTTACAGGGAGTTTTTTGCCTGATTTCAGTTGGATATTAGTAGTAATGTATGGCTTTCGCTCCTCTATGCTGAGCGGAATACGACTACCCCTTTTTGGGATATAAGTCTTTTGGGGTTGAAAGACAGTGATAGTACTGCTTGAAAAATTCAGTCTGACGACAAAACTATGGAAAAACTCATAACCAATCAGTCCATGTATCGGAATTCCGACATAATTTGATAATTCGAAAATATCCTTTTTAAGAATAGCTGCGGAAATATTTGTTGCAAATGTGTTTCCTATGCGAATGTCAATTGATGGGGCAATCAGTGCGCTTAATTTTTCTCCTTCTCCAAAGCCTGTTATATAAATACTTCTAAGATTTTGAAAAGATACTGAATCAACCAATTTGGGATCAGATATCAGAACTAAACCTACCCCTGTATCCAAAATGAAGTTGAAGGGTCCCTTTCCGTTAATATGAAGCTGGATAACCATTTGATTTTTTATCATCTTGAACGGCAGAATTTCTCTTTTTCTCTTTCCGCTTAATTCGAATTTTTGGGCATATGAATCCCGGGAAACAAGAATAAGAATGGCTAGTATATAGATGATCCTGATCAATGAAAAATCCTTTCTTTGAAATCAAATTGTTTTTGAGACTCAAGAGTCTATAACAAGTTACGTCATAAAATAATATCAAAGGTTCTATTTTTAAAGATCTTATATCGAATTACTGCTTAGCTTTCCATTATTCTTTTATATTTTTAAAAACTTAACCCATTCTATCTCCGGTTCCAATCCTGATTTTAATTATACCAATGAAAACAAAGCATTTAGTATTCATTCTTCTGTCTGTATTTAGCATAGAATCTGCTTTTTCCAAATCGATACCATCCCGAAAAATTATTAAGATGCTAAAGAGTTCGGCGATTCTAAATGATCATTTTACTGGCTTTGCACTATATGACCTTACTAAGAGGAAAATGATTTCCGGGCAGCATGATGATAAATATTTTACCCCAGCCTCAAACACTAAATTATTTACTTTTTATGCCGGCCTGAAGCTTTTAAAAGATTCTATAGCCGGATTACAATATGTTGAACGCGGGGATTCATTAATTTTCTGGGGCACAGCTGATCCTGTATTTCTGGACCCTCAATTTAAAGAGCAGCGGGTTTTGCAAAATCTAAATTCTGCCAGAAAGCAGATATACCGGGCAAAAGGCATATTTTCTGGTGATTTCTACGGTACGGGCTGGACTTATGATGATTATAACGAGTACTATCAGCCTGAGATGTCTGATTTTCCAATCTATGGCAATGTTGTTCGTTTTAGCAGAAATCCAATTGGATTGCAAACTTATCCCGTATTCAATATAGGAGGAAAACTGATATTACAGACAGACCGCTTGGGAAATCCGGAAAGGTTCCGTATTAAACGAGAGATTTTTAGCAATATATTTCATCAGCCCAGTTCAAGTGCTCCAACAGGATTTAATCAATTGGTTCCATTCAAAGTGTCGGATGACTTAATTGCAGATTTGCTAAAACAAAGTATTGCGAACTTTTCAGGAAATATTAACTACCCCAAACCTGCGCAAACAAAAGTTTGGTACAGTATAGCTGCAGACACACTTTATAAAAAAATGTTATCAGCAAGTGATAATTTTATCGCTGAACAGATTCTACTTAATATTGCTGCTAGCAGGGGAATGGAAATGAATACTGCTGTAGTGATCGATTATGTAAAAAAGAACTTTCTTACTGATCTTCCGGATAAGGCTGTTTGGGTCGATGGGTCTGGATTATCGCGACAAAATTTATTTACCCCTCGGAGTATGGTAAGACTATGTGAAAAAATTTATGATGAGGTCGGGGATCAGGATCGACTTTTTGACCTTTTAGCGCAGGGAGGAAAAACAGGAACCTTGAAAAATCTTTTCAAAGCAGATGAGCCTTTTATTTTTGCAAAAACAGGTAGCCTCTCTAACAATCATAATTTGAGCGGATATCTGATCACAGCATCTGGTAAAAAGCTGATTTTTTCATTCATGAATAATAATTTTACAAGGCCGACGGCAGAAGTACGTTCTGAGATGGAAAAGCTGATCACCCAGATCTATAAAAATTATTGATCTGTTTTAATAGATTTAGCCGTTAATTCAGATTTCAATGCATATTAATATGCCAAAACAGAATCAAAATTATGAAAAAATTCAAGATCGGGCTTATTGTATTTCTGGCAATAGTTGCTGCAGGATGCAGCACTGATGCACCGGGTATTACTACTATTTTTATTGTCAGACATGCCGAAAAGGATGTTTCCGACCCTAAGAATGAGGATCCTGAACTTAGTGTGGAAGGCAGGGAAAGAGCTGAGGCATTAGCCGGCAAATTGAATGAAATTAAACTTGATGCAGCTTTTGCCACCAAATACAAAAGAACAACTCAGACAGCTTACTATGCTGCAAAAAACAGCAATATTCAGATTCAGACTTATGATGGACATGATTTTACTGGTATTGCTGAGCTTGTAAAATCAAAACATAGTGGGCAAAGAGTTTTAATAGTGGGGCATTCCAATACTGTACTTGAATTGCTTG
Source organism: Daejeonella sp. (assembly GCF_030695525.1). GTDB lineage: Bacteria > Bacteroidota > Bacteroidia > Sphingobacteriales > Sphingobacteriaceae > Daejeonella. Next base: position 104,955 of record NZ_JAUYSS010000012.1, read on the forward strand.
AGTCTTTTGGTGCCTCCCGGCCACTTACTGCACTGACCGATGAAGATTATGATTTTTTCTTTGAGCTAAAAATAGATCCTCATGGAAAAGCTAAACTAATATCACAGCAATACGGAAAAGCACATCATAGCAGCACAATAAAATAGGTATACCCACTAAAAATATAGAAAGCAGAATGAAGAAAGGAACGGGACTAAACCTATTTTTTGGCGGCACAGCATATTTGGGTATGCCCCATAATGAGGCCTTCAAAAAACTTGTTTTTGAAGGTATTGAGATTTATGGAATAAACTACGGAGCATCCAGAAACAATAATATTACGCTGGATATTTTTTCTATTGCCGAAAATGAAGCGGCCAGCAGGTTCGGAGCCGAAGATTCCATTTTTTTGTCGAGTGGATATCTGGCTGCCCAATTACTTGTTCAGCAATATTATGAAACTCATCTGTTAATTTATGCTCCCGATACTCATCCGGCACTTTGGATTGGAAAACCTGCAGCACCACGGATAAAATTTGAGGAATGGGCAGAGAATACGGTCAAACAGATCAATGAATCAGATCAGCCGGTAATGCTTATCAGCAACTCGCTGAATAACCTAATTCCCGAAATCTATAATTTCGATTGGTTAAATTGTATTGACCCCCTTAAAAAAATTGTACTGCTGATAGATGATTCGCATGGAATTGGAATTACTGGTAATCAGGGAGAAGGTATTTACAGCAGCCTGCCTCAATTACCGAATATTGAAACCTTTGTGATTGCGTCGATGGCAAAGGCACTGGGTTTTGATGCAGGCATGATTCTGGGAAATACTGAAGGTATTATGAACCTGAGAAATTCACCTGTTTATGTGGGCAGTTCACCTCCATCACCCGGGATGCTTTATGCTTTTGTTCATGCAGAGTCTATTTATAAACATGAGCTTAATAATTTGCACAGAAATTTAAGGCTATTTACGGATCTGCTGGAATCTACAAAAAAGCTTTTTTTTATCAATGATTTTCCGGTTTTTCTATTGTTAGATGATGAAATTGCTATAAATCTGTTAAAAAACGGTATCAATATTTCATCCTTTCCTTATCCTGATCCAAATGCTAAAGCAATTCACAGGATTGTGATTACTAGTATACATGAGATAGAGGAACTTGAAATTCTGGCAAAGGCGATAGACAGGAATTATTGATCTCAATAGATTATTTCAATTAGGTATTGGCTTTGGGGTTTTACAAATCTTCAAATGGAATATCCATCAATTCATAGCTTTTCCAGCCAATAAAATCAAAATGCCACCATTCATTTTTAAGCACTCTGAATCCCTGCTTTTCCATTGCGCTTCGAAGTAATTCACGGTTCTTAATGACATTCGAAGGAAGGTCAGTATAATCGGATGCAGCTTCTGGAGCGAAGCTGTCGTAGGGAGTGGGCATTTCCAGTTCCTTTCCGGTTTTCAAATCGATTAGGGTGAGATCAATTGCACAACCTCTGTTATGTCGTGATCCATCCTTTGGATTCGCAACAAAACTCTTATCGCTGGCAATTGCAAAAAACTTAACCGTTACACTGTAGGGGCGGTATCCATCAAATATTTTTAGTCCGAGTCCCGATTTTTTGAGCTCATTTTGAACATTTTTAAGGGCTTCGACCACTGGAAGTCTGGCAAATGCCCTTGCCTGTTTGTATACTGCCTGTTTGGTAAAATTATTTTTTCCGGCGTACCGGATATCCAGTATAATGTCTGGTATCCGTTTTTTGATTTCAATTAACTGTTTGTTTTTATCCTGCTCAACTGATTTATTATATGCAGTACGCTCATTGATGACCAGTAAACCGTAGGGGTTAATAAGCTGGGCATAAGTTGGGGCAAATCCAGAGAGCAGGATAAATAATAGCAGTTTTTTCATCAGCGGTTTGAAATAACCAGCAGATCCAAATCTTTCATGGGGATATTAAAGCGGTCTGACAGATCTTTATTGGTAAGCTTACCCTGATAAAGATAGATTGCATTCCGTATACCGGGTCTTTCCCAAATCAGGTTCATTATTCCTCCCATTTCCCCTATATCCAGTATGATTGGTGTGAAAATATTAGTCAAAGCATAGGTTGCAGTACGTGATACCCTGGATGCTATGTTTGGAACACAGTAATGTATCACATCGTATTTTCTGAAAGTTGGCACAGTATGATTAGTCACACTTGATGTTTCAAAACAGCCCCCCTGATCAATACTGACATCAATTATCACGGAGTTAGGCTTCATTTTACTGACGGTTTCCTCCGATACAATGCATGGGCTTCTACCGTGATTTGCACGAATGGCTCCGATAGCAACGTCGCAACTGCAAATTGCCTTTTCTAATACTACAGGCTGGATGACTGATGTAAAAACCCGGCTTCCAATATTGTTTTGCAAACGGCGTAACCTAAAAATGGAGCTGTCAAATACCTTCACCTCGGCACCAAGAGCAATAGCGGTCCGGGCAGCATATTCCCCAACTGTTCCGGCGCCTAAAATAACAATTTCAGTTGGTGGCACACCTGTTATTCCGCCAAGCATCAAGCCTTTACCCTCAAACACGTTGCTCAGGTATTCTGCTGCTATAAGTACTGAAGTAGCACCCACAATTTCACTCATTGCCCTGACCACACTAAGTACATTTCCTTCATCTCGAAGGTATTCAAATGAGAGTGCTGTAATATTCTTTTTCATCAGAGACTTGAGGAAATCGGCCTTCATGGTCGACATCTGAAGGGCAGAGAACAGAACCTGTCCCATCTTCATCATTTCGACTTCATCCTCTGTAGGGGGTGCTATTTTGATGATCAGATCGGCTTTATAAATTTCCTTTTTATCATATACAATCTGAGCACCCTGTTCACTATAATGATTATCCTTAAAGTTGGCAGCAAGTCCGGCACCGGCCTCAATCACAACTTCATGTCCATGCTGAACCAATAAGCCAACGGATAAAGGAGTTAAAGCGATTCTGTTTTCTTGGAAAGAGGTCTCTTTCGGGATCCCAATGTAAAGGTTGTTTTTCTTGGTTTTAAGCTCCAACATCGCCTCCTGAGGTTGCATCATGGCTTGTTTTGCAATGTCAGATAATTCACTCATCATGTGGGTTCTAATAGGGCATTTGAAGGTACGAAATTTTTAAAACAGGAAGGGCTTTATTTAGAATAATTCAGTTTAAACCCTGTTCGCTTCAATATTGCGTAGTCCGTTTTCGCCTTCAGATATTGTTATTTTGATGTAATGATGGGGCCAAAGGTCGGCTATATTTTGCGGCCATTCGATAAAACAGTATTCTCCTGAAGCCAGATATTCTTCAAATCCGATGTCAAAAGCTTCATTCTGCGATTTGATACGGAAGAAATCAAAATGATAAATTTTCCCCCGGGGGTATGCATATTCATTTACAATAGAATAGGTAGGGCTGCTTGCCATTTCTATCATTCCAAGGGCATAACATAATGATTTGATCAGGGTTGTTTTGCCCGCACCCATATCGCCTTCGAATAGAAAGACTTTTTCTTTTTCTGCAAATTTTAATAGTTCAGATGCTACTTCATGCAGTTCCCTTTCACTATTAACCCGGATATTCATTAGATCGCATTAAATTTAAAAATGTGTCAGACTGGTTTATTTCGGACTGTATGTAACGTATGGTACAATCATTTCTTCCATGGAAATGCCCCCATGCTGGAACGTTTCGTTAAAATAGTTAACAAAATGATTGTAATTATTCGGGTAAACAAAAAAACTATCCTCTTTAGCAAATATGAAGCTCGAACTCATATGCAGTTTTGGAAGCATTGCATCATGCGGATTTTTGACATGAAACACATCTTTGGAATTGAAATCCAGATTTTTACCCTGTTTATACCTTAAATTTGAGTTGGTATTCCGGTCGCCAATCACTTTACTCGGATGTTTTACCCGGATTGTTCCGTGATCAGTAGTAATAATCAGTTTTATTTTTTTCTGGGAGAGCTTTTTTAACGCATCCAGGAGAGGCGAGTGCTCAAACCATGAGAGGGTTAAAGAGCGGTATGCTGCTTCGTCATTTGCAAGTTCCCTTATCATCGCCATATCGGTACGTGCATGAGAAAGCATATCAACAAAATTATAGACAATAACATTCAAGTCATTCCCCATTAAATTATGCATGTTTTCACTGATGTTTTTTCCTTGTTCAAAGGTGAGAATCTTATTATATGAGTATTTGCATTCCTTACGCATGACTCGCTGGATCTGATCAGCAAGAAATTTTTCTTCGAATAGGTTTTTGCCACCTTCATCTTCATCATTCTGCCACATTTTTGGAAAGTGTCGCTCCATTTCAATCGGCATGTATCCAGAAAAAATTGCATTCCTGGCATATTGAGTGGCTGTGGGTAAAATACAATAGTAACTATCTTCTTCATCGATGCGATAATAATCCATCAATAAAGAATTGATCATTTTCCACTGATCGTATCTCAAATTATCGATGAGTATGAAGAAAGTCGGTATTTTAGGTTCCAACGAAGGAAAAACTTTTTTAACAAAAAGTTGATTCGAAGTAATTGGCCCATCCTCCGGATTTTTAAGCCATTTCAAATAGTTCTTTTCAATAAATTTTGAAAACTGAACATTGGCTTCTGACTTTTGCACAGTCAGAATCTCATGCATGCCTTCATCTTCAAGTTTCTCGAGAGAAAGTTCCCAGTAAACTAATTTTTTATAAACATCCACCCATTCTGAAAAACTCAGGTTTTCGTTTAGGGTCATCCCAAGAGTTCTAAAATCCTGACGATAGGCCATAGATGTTTTCTCACTAATCAGGCGTTTATTGTCAATCAGTTTTTTTATGGTAAGCAGGATTTGTTTAGGATTTACCGGCTTGATGAGATAATCATCTATTTTAAATCCAATTGCATCTTCCATCATGTATTCCTCTTCGTTTTTAGTGATGAGTACGATCGGAATATCGGGATCAATGGTTTTAATTCTGGCGAGAGTCTCAAGCCCGGTCAGACCCGGCATATTTTCATCGAGGAAGACCAGATCGAAATTTTCATTTTTGAAACAATCCAGTGCATCATTACCATTGGTTACAGTTTTAATCCTGTAACCTTTTTCATTGAGAAATAGTATGTGCGGTTTTAACAGGTCGATCTCATCGTCGGCCCATAATATGTTTGTTTCCTGCATTTCAATGTAAAATTAATAATTAATAGTTTATTGAACTTATTAATACGTTCAATTGTCATTTAAAATAACAATTTTTGTGCCGTAAGATTCTCGATCTTGAACAAGAAGAAAATAATTAATGATCCGGTATATGGATTCATCACCATTCCATCAGAATTGGTGTATGATTTGATTCAGCACCCTTATGTTCAGCGTCTACGCTATATTAAACAATTGGGAATGACCCATTTGGTTTACCCCGGTGCTCTTCATACACGCTTTCATCATGCCCTAGGTGCAATGCATCTGATGAGTTTAGCGGTTGAAACAATAAAAAGTAAAGGTCAGGCGATTTCTTATGAAGAAGAAGAAGCGGTGATGATTGCCATTTTACTTCACGATATTGGCCATGGCCCCTATTCTCATGCCCTGGAGCACACCATTGTAGACGGAGTATCTCATGAGCATATTACAGCACTGCTGATGAATAATTTGAATCGGGAGTTTGATGGAAAACTTAGCATGGCTCTTGAAATATTCAACAACCGTTATTCCAAAACTTTTTTACACCAACTGGTTTCCGGGCAGCTTGATATCGACCGTCTGGATTATCTGAACAGGGATAGTTTCTTTACCGGAGTTTCGGAAGGAGTAATTAGCTTCGACAGAATCATTAAAATGCTGGATGTCTATGATGATCAGTTAGTTGTTGAAGAAAAGGGTATTTATTCTATTGAGAAATTTTTGATTGCCCGCAGACTGATGTACTGGCAGGTATATCTACATAAAACAGTCATTGCTGCAGAGCAAATGCTGGTGAAGATACTGGAAAGGGCAAAAGAACTATCCTTTGAGGGAAGGAATTTGTTTGCAAGTCCCTGTTTTTCCTATTTTTTGAAGAATTCTGTAAGCCGGGAAGAATTTAGAAATGATCCCCGAAATTTAGAAAGATTTACCAAACTGGATGATAATGATATATTTACATCGATAAAGGTTTGGGCTGATGATGAAGACCTCATCCTTTCTACACTTTGTAAGCATCTGATTAGCCGAAATCTTTATAAGGTGGAGATTAGTAATGAACCACCACCCGTTGAATGGATAAATGACTTGGCTGAGAGGGTAACGGTTGAATTCGAGGTTTCTGACGATGACACCTCTTATTTCGTATTTACTGATACAATAAGGAATAATGCCTATAGTGTTGGCGACGGAAGTATTAACATTTTGATGAAAAATGGGTCTATACTGGATATTACCAAAGCATCAGACAATTCTAATCTGGAGGCCCTGGCAAAAACAGTACAGAAGTATATTCTTTGTTATGTTAAGGAAATTAGAGATATCGAATAATTTGCGAATAAGTTCAAAATTTGTTCGTTAACATATAAGCTATAAATTTGCCCGATGCAATTAACTGCTCATCAGATTGGAATTTTACTTCAAGGAACTGTAGAAGGTAATCCTGAGGTGACAGTAAATCAGCTTGCGAAAATAGAAGAAGCAAAGCAAGGGTCCCTGTCTTTTCTTGCAAACTCTAAATATGAGCAATTTGTTTATGGCTCTAAAGCATCCATCATTATTGTAAACGAGGAGTTTGAACCTACCCAGCCTATTAATGCAACATTAATCAGGGTAAAAAATGCATACAGCGCATTTTCAGTTTTACTGGAGAAATATGATGAACTATTAAAATCAACTAAAACAGGAATCGAAGAACCCAGTTTTATTCATCCAAGTGCTGAAATAGGCAAAGATGTTTACATTGCCGCACTTGCATATATTGGACCGAATGTTAAAATTGGAGATGGCAGTAAGATCTATCCGAATACTTACCTGGCTGACAATGTAATTGTTGGTAAGAATGTAACTTTGTATGCCGGTGTAAAAGTGTATTTTAATTGCATCATTGGGGATAATTCCATTATCCACTCAGGTGCTATAATTGGGAGTGACGGATTTGGCTTTGCTAATGGAGGCGAGGGTATGTACCGAAAAGTAAGCCAGATCGGTAACGTTATAATTGAAGAAAACGTAGAAATAGGATCAAATACAACGATTGACCGGGCAACTATGGGATCAACGGTTATCCGGAAAGGGGTAAAACTTGATAATTTGATTCAGATTGCACATAATGTAGAGATTGGTGCAAATACGGTGATTGCAGCACAAACCGGAATCTCTGGAAGTACCAAAATTGGTGAAAACTGCGTTATTGGCGGACAGGTGGGAATGGTGGGACATATAAGCATTGCCAATGGTAGTAATATCGGCGCAAAATCAGCGGTTAATAATTCAATAAAGGAGGAGAATATGAGCTGGAACGGATTCCCGATGATGGGTTACCGGGACTCATTGAAATCGCAGGTCATTGTAAAACGATTACCTGAGCTGGAAAAGCGAATTCAAGATCTTGAAAAAATTATAAAAGACAGTTTAAAGTAATCAGTATCCGGACTGAAGAAGATTAATACGATGAATGTAAAGCAAAGAACTATTAAATCAGAAGTTTCTGTGACAGGAGTCGGTTTACATACCGGCAAGGTAGCAAGGATGACATTTAAGCCCGCTCCCGAAAATCATGGATATAAATTTAAGCGGATTGACCTTCCGGAAACGCCAATCATCGATGCCGATGTGGACAATGTGACCGATACTTCAAGGGGAACCACCCTGACCCAGAATGGAGCCAGCGTGAATACGGTTGAACACGTTTTAGCTAGTCTGGTAGGTACAGAGGTAGATAATGTACTGATGGAGCTGGACGGCCCTGAGATTCCTATTATGGATGGAAGTTCAATACAATTCGTAGATGCACTGGAAAGTGTGGGATTTGTGAATCAGGAGGCAGACCGCGAGTATTACAGCATCCCGCATAATATTCATTATTCTGAACCCGACCGTAAAGTTGAGATGGTTGCGATGCCTCTTGATGATTATCGCTTTACCTGTATGATTGATTATAACTCACCGGTATTGGGTAGTCAGCATGCAGCAATAACAACACTTTCAGAATTTAAAAAAGAAATAGCATCCTGTCGCACATTTTGTTTCCTCCATGAACTTGAAATGTTATTGAAACATGATCTGATTAAGGGTGGTGATTTGAATAATGCGATTGTGGTTGTTGATAAGCAGGTTAGTAAGGATGAGTTAAAGAACCTTGCCAAACTTTTTAACCGTGACGATATTGATGTGGCTAGAGAAGGAATTCTGAATAATATTGAATTACGTTATCAGAATGAACCGGCCCGTCACAAACTTTTGGATATGATTGGTGATCTGGCATTGGTTGGTGTCCCGCTGAAGGGACATATCATGGCGGCAAGACCCGGACATGCCGCCAATATTGCATTTGCCAAGAAGATTAAATCCCAGATCAAAAAGGACAGATCAAAAAAGAATGTACAGGTATATGATCCGAGCGTTCCTCCATTGTATGATGTGGTTCAGATCATGAACATTTTGCCACACAGACAGCCCTTTCTTTTTATTGACAAAATTCTCGAGCTTTCAAAAACACATGTGGTTGGAGTAAAAAATGTTACCATGAATGAAGAATTCTTCAAAGGGCATTTTCCGGGTGCACCGGTGCTTCCGGGCGTGATTCAGATTGAAGCAATGGCTCAAACAGGGGGGATTTTAGTATTGAGTACTGTGCCCGATCCGCGTAATTACCTCACCTATTTCCTAAAGATTGATCGGGTCAGATTTCGTGCTCAGGTATTACCCGGAGATACTATTGTATTCCGCTGCGATTTAATGGAACCAATCAGAAGAGGTATTTGTCAAATGAAAGGTGTTGGAATGGTAGGTGAAAAGATTGTGGTAGAGGCAGAAATGATGGCACAAATAATCAGAGTTAAAGAAAGCGAAGCAAGCGTATGATTCAGCCCCTAGCATACATCCATCCACAGGCCAAAATTGCCGAAACCGTTGTTATAGAACCCTTTGTTACCATCTACAAGGATGTAGTTATAGGTGAAGGTACCTGGATCGGATCAAATGTTACCATCATGGATGGTGCCCGAATCGGGAAGAACTGCCGTATATTTCCGGGAGCTGTTGTTTCGGCACCGCCTCAGGATATGAAATATAAAGGGGAAGCTTCAACAGTAACAATTGGAGATAATACGATAATCAGGGAATGTGTAACACTGAACAGGGGTACCGCACTCGACAGGAATACAACCACCATCGGGTCAAACTGTTTGTTGATGGCTTATGTCCACATTGCCCACGACTGTGTTATAGGAAACAATGTTATCATCGCAAATTCTGTGCAACTGGCTGGACATATTGAAGTGCAGGATTATGCTTTTATAGGCGGAGCCTCAGCCGTTCACCAGTTTGTTTCGATAGGCGCACATTCGATTATATCCGGAGGCTCGCTTGTGCGTAAAGATGTACCTCCCTATACTAAGGCCGGACGTGAGCCACTTGCCTATGTTGGAATTAACTCGGTCGGTTTACGTCGCAGAGGTTTTACTTCCGAACAAATTAATGAGATCCAGGACATTTACAGAACCATATTCCTCAAAAAATTTAATATTTCTAGAGCTCTGGATATTATAGAAACCGAACGCGAAGCTACTGAGATCAGGGATGAGATCGTAGATTTTATCCGAAACTCTAACCGCGGTGTTATGAAGGGTTTTGGTAATTCTTAGACCTTGAGATTCCCGGGAATTTGCTAAATAATGAAAATAAACCTTGAACACATTGGCCGCCGGTTTAATCGCGAATGGATCTTCAGGGATGTAAATTATGTTTTTGAAAGCGGCAGTTCCTATGCCATTCTGGGTGCCAATGGTGCCGGAAAATCTACAATCTTACAAGTTATTTCAGGAAGTCTGAGCAGTTCAGAGGGAACAATCTTATATACAAAGGATGATGTTTTGCTGAATCATGAGAAAATTTTTGAACATATATCAATGGCTGCACCCTATCTTGAGCTCATAGAGGAATTTACCTTAGGAGAACTCATTGATTTTCATTTCCAGTTTAAGAAATACCGATCTGGCCTTAACCGTGCGCTATTAATCGAACTTCTGGGTCTCAAACATTCGGAGCATAAAGCGATAAAGCATTTTTCTTCAGGAATGAAACAGCGTGTAAAACTCGCGCTGGCTTTTTGTTCTGATACTGAAATGATTCTCCTGGATGAGCCAGCCTCAAATCTGGACCAACAAGGTTTGGAATGGTATCTTTCCCTGATTGAAACTTACTCTTCTGATCGTATTCTCATCATTTGTTCTAATCAATTGCAGGAGTATAGTTTTTGTAAGACTCAACTGAATGTAGCAGATTACAAATAAAATACCCGCATTACCCTCTAGGCAAATATTGGAAAATTAATAAAATGCCGCTATCTTTGCGGCTCGAAATCAGTAAAATTATATGGCAAAGGCTTCAGAAATTAAATCCGGGAATATATTACGTTATAATGGCGAATTGGTAACTGTGGATGAAATCATTCACCGTACGCCAGGTAAAGGCGGGGCTTTCTACATCGGAAAGTTAAGGAATATCAAATCGGGTAAAATTGTTGAAGCCAGAATGGGAACAGATGAGCAGGTAGAAATTTGCCGGGTTGAAACCAGTGATTATCAGTACCTCTATGAAGAGGGAGATTATTTTGTAGTAATGGACAATACTACTTTCGAGCAATTCAGTATTGAAAAAACCTTATTTGGAAACGCTGCCAAATTCCTGAAAGAAGGAATGAATGTGATTGTTTCTTTCGAAAGCGAAGAGCCAATAATGGCACAAGCACCTACCAGTGTTGAGCTTGAAATTACTTATACTGAGCCTGCTGTAAAAGGAGATACCTCTACAAATGCCTTAAAAAGTGCTACTGTTGAAACCGGAATCGAGATTCGAGTTCCTCTTTTTGTTAATCAGGGAGATAAGGTAAGAGTAGATACGCGTACAGGAGAGTACATCGAAAGAGTTAAATAGATTTTAGATATTTTTGGAAAGGTCTTTTCTTTATGGAAGGACTTTTTTTTTGAGCCAAGTTTCGCCGGAATTGTTTTTACATTCGTATTGTGGATAAAGCAACATTGCGGAAATTATATCTGGAAAAGCGTCAGAACCTTTCGCGTTCAGAATACTGGATGCTGACTGATGGACTTATGGAGCAGGTTAAGCTCTTTAACTGGTTGGATTACCGTATGGTTCATGTTTTTCTGCCTATTAGTAAGAGGAACGAGGTTGATACTTTCTCTATTTTGAATTATTTTAAAGAGAACATCCCCGATTTAAATATTGTCATACCCAGAACCGATTTTTTAAACCTACTGATGGAAAACGTGCTTTATGACCATGAATACACCATTTTAGGCAGAAACAAATTTGATATCCCAGAACCAATCCATGGAAAGATTATTCCAGCCCATCAGATCGATCTGGTATTTATTCCTCTTCTGGCATTCGATAAACTAGGCAACCGTGCGGGATATGGAAAAGGTTTTTATGACCGTTTTCTCATGACCTGCAGACCCGATGTAAAGAAAATCGGTTTATCTTACTTCAACCCTGTTGATGAGATTTATGATCTGAATGAGTTTGATATTAAAATGAACGCCTGTATTTGTCCGGATAAGATTTGGGAGTTTTAATTCGATAAATGCCTGATTTTGATATTATTACATTTAATGGTAGGGTTTATTATGCTTCTTTGAGGGTATTGAGGGTTCTTTCTTTGGAAATGTGCTGATGTGGAGCTTTTTAAAGCAAACCCCGCTTTTCGCTTATACTCCACAGGCCTTAATCACAGGCCGGTATCCGCTTCAATCGGGTTTATGTACATCAGACAGAATTCTTAAACTTTGATTCACATCCCATTATATTACTCTTGTTAAACATTATATATCCAACTCCAAAAGCACCGGACAATGGTCAGAATGTCTGGCTTCAGGAAGAATGGCTGCCCGTTTCAGTTTATCCCTTAATTTTTCAGAAACCAGATTATAATCGATTCGCCAGCCCAGATTTTTAGCCCTGGCATTTGCTCTGAAACTCCACCAGGTATAGTTATGTGGTTCTTCGTTGAAGTGTCTGAATGAGTCAATATAGCCTGAATTGATAAAATCTTCCATCCATTCGCGCTCTGCCGGCAAAAAACCCGAAGAATTTGCATTGGATTTTGGATTATGGATATCAATTGGTCTATGGCAAATATTATAATCACCAGATATCACCAGATTTGGGATTTCAAGTTTAATCTTATCGGAATAATCCCTGAAATCTTCCAGAAAACGGTATTTGAAATCCTGGCGTTCTTCACTGCTCGAGCCAGATGGAAAATAGGTGCTCATTATAGAAATGCCTTCAAAATCTGCACGTAGAATACGGCCTTCACGATCGTAATCGTCCATGCCTGAGCTGTATTCTACGTGTTTCGGACTAATTTTAGTAAAAATAGCTGTGCCGCTATACCCTTTTTTTTCTGCCGGGTTCCAGTAATGTTCATAGCCCATTTGCTCAAGCAGTAGTAAGTCTGTGAGCTGATCGGGGGTGGCTTTAATTTCCTGTAAACAAACCACATCCGGATTTGCGGCCTTTAACCATTCCAGCCAGTTCTTGCTTAATGCTGAACGAATCCCATTGACATTATAAGTGATAATCTTCATAGAAATTAAAGTGTATTGTGTCTTAAATTCTGTTTCCTATCGATTTTTCTGGCCTCTCTTTTTTTTAGGACACTTACCATCATCGAAATATCTTCAACAGGGCGATCGGATGTACCAGTTTTAACCTCAGCGATTGCATCGACCATTTCGATCCCGCTGACTACCTCACCGTAAACGGTGTAGTTCTGGTCAAGATGCGGCGTTCCTCCGAGTTCTTTATAAACCCTGCGCTGTGATTCGGGAATGATACGGCCATTCATTCTTTTTAGTTGCAAATCGTCAAGTGTAGCATCAGTCCATTTTTTACCCTGAACAATATAAAACTGGCTTGCACTGGATTCTTTTTGCGGATTATTATCGCGGGCCGCAGCCAGGACACCTTTTTTATGGAAAAGACTGTCTCTAAACTCCGCATCAATGCGGTATTTTAAATCACCTTCACCCAATACCTGACCCGGTTTAGCTGTTTTTGAATCCGGGTCACCACCCTGAATCATAAATTCTTTGATTACCCGATGGAAAAGGGTACTGTTGTAAAAACCCTCTTTGCTCAGTTTCAGAAAATTATCCCGGTGCTTAGGAGTTTGGTTGTATAACATGATGATGCATTCGCCTTTACTGGTTTTGATCTTTACAAAATCATGTTTGGGTTTAGCGAAAACTGAGCTCACGCAAAATATCAGTAAGAAAACAGATAGTTTTTTCATTTTTCAGGGATTATATACTATCAAAATAGGTGATGATCAATGATCGCATAATCATTTCCTGTTCCAGAAGGGTATAGGCAGGGATGGGTTTAATTAGTTTCCAATGGGGCCAACCATCCTGATCGAGGCCTTCGAGTTCATAAAAACCCAGTTCACTGAATAAACGGCAGTTGGCAATATGCATTAATTCTTCTTTCTGACGTTTACTGAATTTTGCCGGACCTTTGCCTAGTTCCTGAACACCAATCAGAAACAACATAACCTTCATATCAGGAAGATCGGTATCAAAATCTTTCGCTATCTGCTCTTGTAGTACTTTCCATTTGGCGTTTATTTCTGCTGGGGTCATGTACAAAAGTCTGCAAAAAAATGGAATTTCTGAATGAGAAATTATCTGATTATGGGATTACCCTGTGGTCGGTGTTTTCACCGACCACGTGATCTGACTATGCTGCTTCCTATGGTCGGTGTTATCACCGATCACGTGTTGTGTTTGCTTATGGTACGGTGATAACACCGACCATAGGGAAAATCCTCCCACTCTGAAATTTCACCTCAAATACTATATTTGTTCATGCAAAAACCAATCGTTACTGCTTTACTGTCTTACGGAATGTCGGGAAAGCTATTTCACGGACCATTTGTTCATGTTCACCCGGGCTTCCATTTCAAAGGTGTGCTGGAGCACAATACTAAAAAGGTAAATGCCGATTATCCGGGTGTTAAAAGTTATGATTCCCTTGATGAGGTATTGAATGATCCAGAAATTGAACTGCTTATTGTCAATACCCCAAGTAATACCCACGTAGATTATTCCAGAAGAGCATTGATGGCTGGAAAGGATATTTTGGTTGAAAAGCCATTCGCTCCGACGCAAGCTGAGGCAAAAGAAATTTTTGATCTGGGTAGAAAACTGAACCGAAAGGTGATGGTTTATCAGAACCGAAGATTTTCGAGTGATTTTGAGGTTACCCGTGATACCATAAACAGTGGAAAACTCGGACAGATCATTGAGGTGCATCTGCGTTATGATCGCTACAGGGCTGAAATCGGCCCTAAAGTTTTTAAAGAAACTCCAATTCCTGCAGCAGGCATTGTATATGATCTGGCTGCACATTTGCTTGATCAGGCAATTTGTATACTCGGCGAGCCTCTTTCATACCGTAAAGTAACCGGTGTTTACCGTAAGAATTCATTGGTGGATGATTACGGACATATCCACTTAACTTATCCGAACCAACTGAATGTATTTATAACCACAAGTCTCCTCGTTGCCGACCCCCAGCCGGGTATTATCATTCATGGTACTAAAGGTTCATTTGTAAAGGCATTCTGCGACAAGCAGGAAGATCAACTCATTGCAGGAATGAAGCCCGGTGAGCCAGGATTTGGGAAGGAGGATGCCGGTAAAGAAGGTCGTCTGACTTTGATAAGCGAACAGGGTGAAAAAACCATTGAATTGGTTCCTTCAGCTGTTGGAAATTATATGGATCTCTTCGAAGCAGTAGTTCAGACTATTAGAAACAATGCTGAATTTCCGGTTAAAGAATCGGAGGTGATGATACAGATCGGAATACTGGAAAGTGAACCGGATAAAGTTTAGGAGGATTGCTTAGGCCTATTATAGTCCGCTTAGTTTTTCATATACAGATTTGATAAAGTAGATAATAAATATAATCCCTATCCACCAATTACTTTTCGATTTACTGTCGATATTTTGATTCTGTTGATTTTTGAATACAGAATAACTCCAGCCTATAACAACAATAGCCGCACAGGCAGCAATAATTATTTTGTCATTGGAAATCAATACCGTAACAAAAGAACCTAAAAACAAAATAATTACCAGGTCTTCAAATTGAATGCCTGTCTTTTTTGAAATTGGTTTTATCCCAGACAGTACATTTTCAAACCTTTCGTATTCTTCTAATTGGGATGGAACCTCCAGAGTAGTTGCCGGTGAATTTCCTTTTATGCTGAAACTCCCATCTCGATTTTTAATAATTCTGCTGATATCTGCGGTTTTTATAATAATATCAGGTGTGTCATACTGCTCTCGTTTAATCGTTTGACTATCAATGGTTAGAACATAGCTGTCATAAAGTAACATTTGCCGTTCTACAGCTTTATAATATCCCCAAATTATCGCGCCAACCATAGTTGTAGTTGCTAAAAGGAGTACATAAATGTTAGGATCTTTAAAGTATTTGTAGGAAAGAAAACCCAATATAATCAATGAACCAAGGATTACTTTTTTAAGAATGGATATTCTAACTTCTTTAATACAGTCTTTTCTAATTTCGAACTGGTACATGGTTATCAGTGGTTTTTTTTAATATGAATCAAGCTTAATCGGGATTGATAATTTGCCTTGAATTAAACAATAAAAGTTGCGATATAAACAAATATTGCCGTAGAAACTCCTACCACTAGTGTTCCCAGGGTATAGGTACGATAACCCGTTTTCACATCAATTCCTGAAAATTGAGTGGTGATCCAGAACCCGCTGTCGTTGGCATGCGATACTACCATTGCTCCGGCTCCTATTGCAGCAACAATGAGTGCTTTTTCAATTTCAGAATCGAAACCCATACCGGGCAACATTGGGGCAACGATGGATGCGGTAGTGATGAGCGCCACGGTAGAAGAACCTTGTGCGGTTTTGATTGCAGCACAAAGTAAAAAGGGAAGCCATATCCCGAGGTTTGCACCAGATAAGCCATTTGCCATGGTAGTTGCAATTCCACTGTTTTGAAGGATTGCCCCAAAAATGCCGCCGGCACCAGAAATAATGATGATTGTGGAAGCATCGCTGATAGCTTTTCCTACCCAACCGGTAGTAGAAAGTATTTCTTTATCCAGCTTTTTTGGGATTAAAAAAACAAAAAGCATCCCGATTAGTAAAGCAATTACAGGTGAACCTATAAATCCAATTGTTTTAAACCACCAGGTCGCCTTCTCGCCCCCAGTTACAGTAAATTCCATAATAGATTTGCTTATAATCAGAATAATTGGGGTAACTATTGGCAAAAATGATTTGATTGCAGAAGGTGCATTTTTTATTTTCTCATTAATGGTCTCTTCAGATAATTCAGGATTAGGATCGATATAGGTTCTTGATGCATAATACTTTGAATAAAGAATAGCCACAATCAGTGAAAACATCCCGATAATCAGTCCGACGAGCATTACTAGTCCCACATCAGCACCAATAATCCCTGCTGCTGCAATCGGTCCGGGTGTGGGAGGAATCAATACATGGGATATCATTAAACCCAGAATAAGAGCCACCGCAGTTCCAACAATCGAAAGGCCTGCTTTCTTAGTCAAACTTTTATTCAATGGGTTAAGAATGATGAAGCCACTATCGGCAAAAACCGGAATGGAAACGAAAAATCCGACAATACCCATGGCTTCATGTACCCTTTTTTTACCAATGATATTGATTACAATTTCTGCCAATTTATAGGCACCGCCCGAGTATTCTAAAAATGTTCCGATAATGACGCCGAGTGCGATAACGATTCCTATTTTACCCAGAGTGTTTCCAAACCCATCATTAATAGATTTAATAATGGTGTCCAGATCCATTCCTGAGACAAGTCCAAAGAACAAAGCGACAAATAATAAGGCTAAAAATGGATGTAAGTGCCACTTGGTGGTCAACAATATTAGTAATATAACACTGACTACAAGTAGTATGAATGATATCATAAATGAATTTACCATTTAAATCGAAAAGCTGAATTATATTTTGGCTGAAAGCCCGGATTTTGAAATAACTTCTTTTTTTCGTAAATTTGAATTGAAGACTGTAATGACTGCATTTAAAAAGACATTTGGATTAAGCTTTTCAGTACTATTATTACTGAGTTTTTCCAATGTACTTCTTCCATTGGATTTCTTCCATAACCACGGCCCGATCCCGGTTTCTAAAGGATCAGAACAGCTTAATTCCAGCAGTACTCAAAAAGTAAATATTCAGAATAAAGCCGATTATTGCTGGGTTTGTGCCGTTCATATTGATAAAACCTTCACCAAGACTTCCTTTAATGAAAAGATCAGATTATCTCCTATGATGTCTGTTTTTCTGAATAATGAAGTTTCCTCCTATTTTGTTGAACAACTCCTTTCTACTTTAAGAGGTCCTCCTGCGGAATAATTTTCTCTCCTTTTTTAATTGTATTGCAGCGTTTTTAGGCTTGCAGTTTTATACCATCTATTTAATATTCTAATTCCCTAGAAATGAAATCTGTTATTTTATATATTTTATTGTTATTCACTTTTTCAAATTCTTACGCAAATCTAGCCTCAATCGAAGGACGGGTAATTGATGGGCAATCTAAAGAAACCCTTCCCGGAGCACTCGTTACAATTCCGGATCTTAAGATCTCTGTAGTAACAGATGCTTCGGGTCAGTTCAAATTCAATAATATACCCGAAAGGGGACGCTTTCTTGTTGAAGTTCGTTACATCGGTTATAGCACTCTTATTGAGACCATAGATTTTTCGCTTAAGGCCAATCTTGAATTTGTGTTGTTCCCTAGCGTGATCGAGGCGAAAGAGGTAGTAATTACCGGAACAGCTTTCAGTACCGACAACCGGAAAAACAGCACAGCAGTATCTGCGGTTACGAAAGATCAGCTGATTAACCGACCATCCGGTAACCTGATCGATGCGATCGCGAAAGTCCCCGGAGTTTCACAGGTCACCACAGGAGGAGGTATTTCTAAACCGGTGATCCGGGGTTTGAGTTATAACCGTGTTGTTACACTGGTTGATGGAGCAAAGCAGGAAGGGCAGCAATGGGGAGATGAGCATGGAATGGAAGTAGATCAGTACAGTGCTGAGCGTGTTGAAGTATTGCGTGGGGCAGCCAGTTTGTTATACGGTTCGGATGCACTTGGCGGGGTAATTAATGTCCTGGAGCCCTTACCTTCTCCTGAAGGACAGGTAAGAGGTGAATTATTGACTAGCTACCAAAGCAACAACGGACTCAGTGGAAGTTCAGCAATGCTGCAAGGCAATAGTAATGGATTTGTCTGGCGTGCCAGGACTTCCTTAAAAAGTGCCTATAGTTATAATGCCCCCGATGGAAGAATTGCCAATACAGGTTTTAATGAAACAAATTTCAGTGGTCAGCTCGGTTTCAATAAGAAATGGGGTTATGCACATTTAAATTTATCCAGTTTCCAAAACAATATTGGCTTGCCTGACTTTTCGAGGAATTCAGATGGCATGTTCGAAGATGAGAATGGTTCAGTTTTAACTGATAAACAATTAAAGGACCGCACTTTGTTTCTTCCTTTTCAGGATATAAGACATTATAAGGTTGCGATGAACAGTCATGTTTTGCTCGGAAACGGGAGGTTACGTACCATTTTGGCATATCAGAATAACCAGAGAAGGGAACTTGAAGATAACCGGATAAACCCATCCCTCTTTTTTGACCTCAAAACCTACAGCTCTGATTTTAAATATTATTTTAACGAGGACAATGGATGGGAGCCGGTAATTGGATTGTCTGCTTCAGCACAGAATAATGAAAACAGAGCAGAAGAATTACTTATCCCTGATTATAGATCCGGAGAATTGGGTCTTTTTGCCTTTGCCAAGAAATCATGGGAAAGCAGCACATTTAATTTGGGTGCCCGATTTGATTATCGTAAGATCACAGGTGATCGAATGGAGGAAGATGGTAATCCTAAATTCAATAATTTCACTAATAGTTTTTCCAACGTTAGCGGGGCTTTAGGTTTTACGAAAGAGTTCAATGAGTATTTTAATTTTAAAGCTAACCTTGGATCAGCATTTCGCTCACCAAATATAGCTGAACTGAGTTCAGATGGGGTTCATGAAGGAACTTTCAGGTATGAGGTTGGAAACAATGATCTTAGTCCGGAGAATAGTTATTATGGTGACTTCGCTTTTGAATTTAATAATAATGTGATCAGTGCAAGTTTAGGAGCTTTCAACAATCATATTGATAATTATATCTACAACAGGCAAATTGGAAACGAAACCATAGTGGTTGATACTGAAACCCTTCCGGTTTATCGCTTTGTTCAGGATAATGCAAATTTATCAGGAATTGAAGCCAGTCTTACCCTTCATCCGGCCGAGCTGATCCATTTTGAAAACAGCTTCTCATATACCCGCGGAGTGAACAGGGCAACCGATAAGGCGCTTCCATTTATTCCTGCAGCAGTCTTAAGGAATGAGATCAGACTGGAGCCTGATTTTAAGGGTGGTTTGAAAAGTTCATACTTTTCAATTGCTTTTGATAACGTTTTTAAACAAAGCAGAGTGGATAATTTTGAAACACCAACAGGTGCATATTCATTGGTTAATCTTGCGATGGGAACAACATTCATGCTTAATAAACAACCATTGAGAATAAATGTTTCAGCAAATAATTTATTCAATAAAGCCTATTACGATCATTTGAGCAGGTTCAAACCCGGCCGTTTGGATGAATCCGACCTGAGTGCCGGTTATTATAATCAGGGACGTAATATATCTATTGGACTTTACCTGCCTTTTGTGTTTAAATAGATAAAAAGTTCATTTTCAGTATTTTTGGGTTGGAATCCTGAAGTTATTTTTCCATATTTATCCAAGGTAATTAAAGATAAAAAACATGAACAAGTTAAAGTTTTTACTTCTGGCCATATTTCTCTCGGGGGCTATCAGCACTCAGGGACAGACTGGCAAGACATTGGGCACCAGAAATGAATTTAATAGCTATTCAGGTGCTACCAACAATCAAAACTACATGTATGCAAGTGATGCGGTTTTTTCCGAACGGCTTAATAATTCCGAGCCGGCAATAAGAAATAATATTCCTGAGTTACTACGCAAACCACTTAATAACGAAATAAAAATAGAACGTTACAAGACCATTACGATGCGTGATGGAGTAAAATTATATGCTGATGTTTACCTGCCGGCTGCACCTGGCAAATACCCAACCATTGTTATTCGTACCTGCTATGGTGTGCAGCGAGATGGTGGCCATCAGGATAAGATCCGGTTTGCTCAGGAAGGTTATGCTGTAGTTTTTGCCGATATCAGGGGTCGTTATGAAAGTGAGGGCAACTGGGATCCTTTCCGTGATGAATCTAAAGATGGCTATGATGTGATCGAGTGGGCAGCAGCTCAGCCTTTCTCTAATGGTAAGGTTGCTACGCAGGGTGGAAGTTACCTGGGCCATAACCAATGGGCGGCAATGAGTGCAACTCCTCCGCATCTGGTAGCAGCATTTCCAGGGGTAGCCTCAACCAATATCTATGCTAACTGGTTAACTATGGGCGGAGCTTTCCGTTTAAGTTTTAACTATGGCTGGGGTGTTGTTCGTATGCCTAACCGGATTATGTTACCCCAATACTGGCATACTGAAGCCTATACTCCTGAGGAATTGAAATATGAAAATATTTTATGGCATTTGCCATTAAAGGATGGTGACTTGAAAAGTGCCGGTTATGCGGTTAAGCATTATCGCGACTGGATAAATCATGAGAGTTATGATGATTACTGGAAGTCGATTAGTGATGAAGAGAATTTTTCTAAAATGAATGTTCCGGCTCATACCTATGGGGGTTGGTTTGATATTTTCTTGATGGGGACCATTAATGGTTATATCGGTATGAGGAACAAAGCAGCAACTCCTGCGGCCCGTGCCGGAGCCCGGATGATTATTGGTCCATGGGGACATGGCCCCTCTCAATCGTTTGGAACTGTCGACTTTGGTGCTACTGCTAATATGAAGATGTTCAACAGGGAATTACAATTTTATGATTTTCACCTGAAAGGGATCAAAAATGGCTTAGATCTTGAAGATCCTGTGCAGTTATTCTACATGGGGATTAATAAATGGCGTAGTGAAAAGGATTATCCAATTCCGGGAACCCAATACAAAAACCTGTATCTGAGTAGTAATGGAAACGCAAATTCTGTGCGTGGGGATGGAGTATTAAGTTTTGAGGCTCCTAAAAAGGCGGCAAGTGATCAATATACTTATGATCCAAAAACACCAATCATGACTTTAGGTGGTAATAACTGTTGCGGAACCCCAACACAGGCCGGCCCTTATGATCAGCGTCCCCTTGAGCGCAGGGAAGATGTGCTGGTCTATACTTCAGAATTTCTGAAAAGCCCGGTAACAATTGCAGGTCCGATGAAAATGAAGTTGTTTGCCGCAACTGACGGACCGGATACCGACTGGATGATCAAACTGGTTGATGTTTATCCTGATGGCAGGGCAATGCCTATCTCTGAAGGTATATTGAGAGCAAGATTCCGTGAAGGATTGGATAAGATTAAATTACTTACACCTAATCAGGTGTATGAGTACGAAATTGAAATGACAGGTACTGCAAATGTATTTCTGCCGGGTCATCGTATTCGTGTAGATATTACTTCAAGTAATTTCCCTCAGTTTGACAGAAACCCAAACACCGGTGATCCATTTGGTAGCAGCGATCGCATTCGTGTAGCTCAGCAAACCATTCATCATGGTGGTGCACGTTTAAGCAGTATTGTGCTTCCAACTGTTCGCCCGCTCGATAACTAGGTTTCCCATAGATATTATATCAAAAAAGCCAGGCAATTTGTCTGGCTTTTTTGATTGAAATTGGTTAGTAAAGACTCTTTAAGCATGATAACTATTTTAAATATGGTGCATAACTGATATTGGCTTTTACTTCTATTTTTTCTGCTATCTTTTTAAATACCAGTTTAGGGATATCAATTTTATGGTCTATTAAAATCACTTCAAACATGGTTTCAAGTAACATGGACTTTTCCCCAACAGTTAACTTACCACTCAGTTTTCTGTATTGATCAACACCGTGAATATTTAATGTTCCGTTCGCATTAACGGAATAGACACCCGGTTTGCTCCAATCAAGCTCCTCAATGATCCTACCTTTGAAGGAGGCATAAGGATACTTTTCACTTTCCATATAGTTTTCATTAAAATGCTGCTGCATCAGCTTATTGTTAAATTGAAATTGTGATATAGGAATGCGGACAACAATCTCCCCGTTTGATAGATTAATAATCGAATTCGCACGTGTATTTTTTGCTTCAATATCTTCAAGCGGAGCTTTGGAGAAGAAGCTAAACTCAGATTTATTGCTGCTATAAAGTTTGTTTTGTGCTGAAGCAAAATTAAAAATCAGAATAAAGGCTGGTAGTATCAAATAGTGCTTCATGGTTTCAGCCTGCTTTTTTTCTCAAATGAAAATGTTCTTGAAATGTTAAAACCGAAGTGGATATCCCCGCTTCCCCAACTCCCATCAGTTTCTGTAACGAACTGTCTTTCAGTCATTCCGAATGAATTAGTAAAAAGTAATTGAAATACATGTCCACCTGTTTCCAGATCAAAACTAAAGGAAAGGTTATTATTATAGTTATCATCGATCTGGTTTGGAAGTACATAATTATATTCTCCGTTGATTGAAGTTCGTTTCGTCAATTTCATTCTGCCACCAATTCCTGTTGCTATAACAGTTTTATTGTCTGTGAAAACATCTGCCCTGTTTCTATGAATGAGTGTCGGACTAAGCTGTAATGAGAATGCCTCGCTGAATTTCCTGGCGATCAGGAACTGTGCGGTATAGCTGCTCCTGTCATAGCCAGAAAGTTGGGGAGTGGTTTTTTGACTGCGTATTGCATATCCTCCAAATAGTGTGACAGAAATCGGGGTACTTCCTGAACCAGTAGTTTGTCTAATCAGTTTATACTTGGCGAAATAGTCAAATGTTTTTTGAAATGAGCTTCTTCCTAGTCCGACCATAAAGCGATCATTCAGGCCGTATTCCAATCCCAGACGATTTGTTGCAGCATCAAGTCCGAAGAATTCTTCAAATCCCCGGTTAATACGATCAAAACGATGAGATATAATGAAATCCATATTGTTCTTGCCGACAGTTTCAACCGAATGTCCGTTTATAATTCGGGTAGCCTTGAAGGTTGCCGTCCTGACAAATACTTCATTGCTATCTGAAACAAGTTTCATAAGATCTTCCTGGGCGAAGGCAGTAAGTGGAAGTAGTAAATTTAATAAGAGGAAAATCTTTCTCATAATATTGAATTAATATCCGGATCAGGCCTCAAAAACCCTTAAGGAGCTTCCGCTTAAGGTGGTACTGTATTTTTTAAGAGCGGAAGTTGCGGGACCCTGAATTCTCGCACCGTTAGAATCAAATACAGATCCATGAGCTGCATCAGTTAATGAACAAGGAAAATTATTGCTTCCTGAATTATATGTCACTGGATTTCCCTGATGGGTACAGGCAGAGGATAGTGCAATATAACTGGAACCACTTTTAGCAATGATAACGCCATTCATAATCGTCCAGCCTTTTGAATTTATATCTGCATTAGAACTTACATCTAATGTAAAATCGATCTTGCTGCCGGGTGTTGGGCTAGGGTTAGACGAATCCGGGCTTCCAGTATCACTTTTTCCGCAGGCACCAAGACAAGAGCTGATTACTATTGAGCCTGCACTTAGGCCCAGTGCTGTAAGAAAGTCTTTACGTTCCATAATAATTTTTTTTATAGGTTTCTAATTGTCTAAATTTCGAATAGAAATGATTTACAGCATATACGGCAGAAAAATCCGATTGGTTTGTCGGGGGTAAATTTTATAACATCATTTAGTTTATTCACATTTTTAAATATCTGATTATGAAACGATTATCCTTTTTTATTCTTTTGCTGGCCTCAACTTATGCTTATGCCCAACAGATTCAAAGTCTGTCTATTACGCTTGAAAATGTGGAATATCCATTTCCGGTAAAGTTTTTACCGTTGAATATTGAAGGCCAGGATGTACGGATGGCTTATATGGATATTAAGCCGGATAATCCAAACGGAAAATCCTTAATGCTTTTTCATGGGAAGAATTTTGGAGGGTATTACTGGACAAATGTGATCAAGGTGCTTAGTGCAAAAGGGTACCGGGTACTTGTTCCTGATCAGATAGGTTTTGGAAAATCATCCAAGCCATTTATCAATTACAGTTTTCACAGGCTTGCTGCCTTGAACAAACAGCTTCTAGACAGTTTGGGAATCCAGAAGACTGTTTTAATGGGTCATTCTATGGGCGGAATGCTTGCCAGCCGTTTCGCATTGCTTTATCCGGAAAGAACAGCACAACTGATTCTTGAGAACCCGATTGGATTGGAGGATTACCGTCGGTTTGTGCCTAGCGCAAGTCCGGAAGCTATGTATCAGGCAGAATTAAGGACCACGCCCGAAAGTGTGAAGCGTTATTATCAAACTTCCTACTTCGTACAATGGAAGCCGGAGTATGATGAGCTGGTTTTTATAGCTTCGGGGGTGAATGGTAGTTCTGAGTTTCCCCGGTATGCAAAGGTATCGGCTTTAACAGCTCAGATGATTTATGAACAGCCGGTAGTATATGAATTTCCATTGCTCAGGGTTCCGGTCTTGCTTTTGATTGGCACCCAGGATAAAACTATTGTCGGTAAAGCGAGATTGAAGCCTGAAGATCAAAAGAAATATGGTCTTTATAATCAGTTGGGAAAAGAAACTGCAGCTAAAATTCCGGGATCTGTCTTAATCGAGTTTAGTAATTCAGGGCATATTCCGCATCTGGAGATACCTGAAGAGTTTTTGAGGGCTTTGGGAGAGAATATAAAATAGCTCCGACTTGAGAAATCACCAGGACAAGCGGAAAGTAGATTTCGTCTTAGCAGACTGTTCCAGGTGACTGACGATTTTGTCTTTCATGGCGCTCAGGTAAATTCGTAACCCGATAGCTATCGGGTCTGAATTTCCCGACCTGTAAGTCTTAGGATAAAGAAGCGATTATTTGTTCGGCAGTGATTTTTTGTTGTTCACCGCTTCTCATGTTTTTCAAACTGAGTAGCCCGCTTTCCATTTCTTCGCTCCCAATCAGGATAACAAAAGGAATTTTTTTATCGTCTGCATAGCTCATCTGTTTTTTCAGTTTGGCCGAAGAAGGATATATCTCAGCACTGATTCCTGCATTTCTTAATTGCTGAAGTAAGGGTAATGCATAGGATTCGGCTACAGGATCAAAATTACTGATGAGTACCTTGGTGCTTTCAGAAGTGCTTTCAGGAAAAAGGTTTAATTCTTCGAGTACATCATAAATTCGATCGGCACCAAATGAGATTCCTACGCCGGTGAGGTCACTGAGTCCGAACATTCCTGTCAGGTCGTCATATCGTCCCCCCCCACCGATACTGCCCATCGCCACTTCATTAGTTTTTACCTCGAATATGGCACCGGTGTAGTAGTTTAAGCCGCGGGCGAGGGTAATGTCAAGTTCCAGGTTGAGTATTGAGACCCGATAGCTATCGGGTTGAGTATTGAGTATTGAGAGCCGGGCCAGATATGAAAAGATGGTTTCAATTTCGGAAATTCCTTTTAAACCGGTTTCAGATCCTGCAAGGATTGAACGAAGGCTGTTCAATTTTTCTTCATTAGTTCCCTTTAAGGCAATAATTGGTTTAAGTTTTTCGATATCCGATTCGGTAAATCCGCGTTCAATCAGTTCCTTGGTCACTCCCTCAAAGCCGATCTTGTCGAGTTTATCGATTGCTACCGTCATATCAATGATTAGCTCAGGCTTTCCAATAATTTCGGTTATACCGGACAATATTTTACGGTTATTGATTTTTACAGTGAAATCTTTCAGGCCCAATTTACTTAATGCCTCGTGGTAGATCAGTACGAATTCTGCTTCATTGATCAGACTATCAGAGCCAACTACATCCGCATCACACTGGTAAAATTCGCGATATCTTCCTTTCTGTGGCCTGTCGGCACGCCATACGGGCTGAATTTGGAAGCGTTTAAAGGGGAAAGAAATCTCATTGCGGTGCATAACCACATAACGTGCGAAAGGAACGGTTAGGTCGTAACGGAGGGCTTTTTCACTTATATGAGAAGTTATGAGATGTGAGTTATGATTTGCGAGTTTATCTGCGGGTACATTGGATAAAAAATCCCCTGAATTCAGAACCTTAAAAATTAGTTTATCTCCTTCATCGCCATATTTCCCGGTAAGGGTAGATAGATTTTCCATTGTTGGGGTCTGGATCTCCTGATAACCATATTTTTTAAATACCGAACTGATGGTATTGAAAATATGATTTCGTTTCACCATTTCACTTGCTGAAAAATCGCGGGTTCCTTTTGGGATAGATGGTTTAATGACTGCCATGATGTAAAGGTAATAAAAGACCTTAAGCTTAAAGAGATGAAGCGAATTCCCCGATTAATTCCTTGCAGCGTTTCTCTATCAATTGATAAACCGGGTCAAACTGATCATCATCATAATAAGGGTCGGGAACAATGTTATCCTTCAGAAAGAGACTGATTTTGCTTAGCTCCTCTTCGCTTCGGGCCTGGGCCTTCACATCGTTCAGGTTGTTGTAATCCATTACAAGAATGTGATCAAATTTTTCAAAATCCTTCGTATTAAACATTCTGCAGCTCTGCCCGCTTATATCCAGCCCATATTTTTTTGCGATGGCAATAGAGCGGACATCTGGTTGCTTCCCAATATGCCATCCTCCGGTCCCCGCAGAATCAATTTCCCAGCTCAAACCTTTTTGCTGAACCAGGTGTTCCATAATACCATGTGCTAATGGAGAACGGCAAATGTTGCCTAGACATACCATTAAAATCTTCATAAATTGCTGCTTAAGCTGAAAAAATACTATTTAATAATGCTGCAAGGTGTATTCCGCCTTTGAGCATTTGCTGGTTAGCAATTTCGATGTTATCATAAATATACCTGTAACTCAACTTATCGCCAATTTTCACATTTGCATAAAGTTTATTACTAATACTATAGGAATCTTTTACCCATTGGGCTATATCCTGCGACTGTAATGAATGCAGCTGATTTTTACCAATGAAATTAATGGATTTTGAATATTCAGTATAACTAAGTTGTTGTGATTCAATTAGGTCTGAATCCCATACACGGTGCAGATTAGTGTTTTGTCCGAACCAGGTTAACTGAATTCTATTCCCTCCAAGATCTTCAACACGGCCTGTATGCATAGGCTGATGGATATCGCCTACAAAATGAATCAGTAAACGAAGGTACATTACCTTTTTCTCCTGTTCAAGGTTCTTATTTTTTAATTCCGCACTCAAGAAAAGAATTTTGGTATAGATATCTGTTACGGTATCGCGTTTTAGTGCAAAATCAAGTTGCTCTTCGTTCAATCCGGCAGGCAGATTAATGTAATGCCAGTTATTGAGGTAATTATAAGAAGGTTCGGACTTTACAAAATCCGCCCAGTTACTCGCCATTGCCAGATTTTCATTACCCAGAATTAGTTTTATTTCCCGACTTGCTTTCTTGTTAAGATAACTCTCTGCGATCTGACCTACCACCCGGTGTCCAAGTAGCCCCCAGGCCATAGCATGAACAGGCAAATAAAGGATTACAAATGCCAGAAATATTTTCTTTAAGGGATTAAACTCCATAATGGTTTAGTTAAGCGGTTTCTGAATACATGTTGTTCTTTCTATGATGGATAGCTTAATATTCAAATGCTGTTTTAAACTTTCAAGGAATAAACTATCGCCTGTATTTTTTCGGATAATAAATGCCGGAAGATATTGACCATTACGGTAACAACCGGAGATTTTCTGCTTAAAATTCGATTTTGTAAATGTTGTTGTCAGCATCAGGGTATCCCCTTTGCTGAGGTAAGTTCCTTTAGCGTATTCAGTCCAGCTTCCATTATTAAAACAGGAATCGGGATAGGTATTTACTTTAGCGAAAGTTTTAATCGTGAGATACACAGAATCACATGAAAAGCGGAATTGATGCCGGGAATATTGTAAGCGTTCATTCTGATACTCAACGCTATCCTCTTCCCATATTCCCTGAATACTTTCTGTGCCTTTACCCTGCAGATTAGGATTAAATTTGCAGGAACCTGAAGCCAGTAGAAACAAGGCAAAAAAGAAAATACCGGCGTTTTTAACCATTTTGAATTTTAAAATACCCCTCACGGACCAGAAGTGCAGGAGAGGTATATACATTATTTTAATCCACCAATCATATCTTCCGGGCGGACCCACTGGTCAAATTGCTCGTTAGTCAATAAACCAAGGCCAATCGCAGCCTCGCGTAGCGACTTATTCTCCTTGAGTGCTGTTTTAGCAATCTTAGCAGCATTTTCATAACCAATATGGGGATTAAGTGCTGTAACAAGCATCAGGGAGTTTTCAAGATGTTTCTTGATACCTTCATAATTCGGCTCAATTCCGGCCACACAATTATTGGTGAAAGATACGCAGGCATCACCAATTAAGCGTGCTGACTGAAGGAAATTAGAAGCCATTACCGGCTTGAATACATTCAGCTCATAATGGCCATTTGAACCACCGATACTGATTGTTACATCATTACCCATAACCTGTGCTGCAACCATAGTTACTGCTTCATTTTGAGTTGGGTTTACTTTTCCGGGCATGATGGAAGAGCCGGGCTCATTATCAGGAATATGAATCTCTCCAATTCCTGAGCGTGGTCCTGAAGCCAGCATCCGGATATCGTTTGCAATTTTCATAAGTGACACAGCAATTTGCTTTAATGCCCCATGAGTTTCGACTATTGCATCATGTGCTGCCAAAGCTTCAAATTTATTCTCTGCTGTGATAAATGGCAAGCCCGTAAATTGAGCAATGTAAGCTGCAACGCTAACATCATACCCTTTTGGGGTATTAATGCCTGTACCAACGGCAGTTCCACCAAGTGCTAATTCTGACAGGTGATCTAAAGTATTTCTCAGGGCTTTTAGTCCGTGATTTAGTTGAGAAACATAACCCGAAAACTCTTGTCCCAAAGTTAAAGGTGTAGCATCCATCAGGTGAGTACGGCCGATCTTAACTACCTCTTTAAATTTTTCTGCTTTAAGGTGGAGTGCATCACGAAGTTTTTCGATGCCGGGAATGGTGGTTTCGATTACCATTTTATAGGCTGCAATATGCATAGCCGTTGGATAGGTATCATTTGAAGACTGTGATTTATTCACATCGTCATTTGGGTGTACAAAGGTTTTCCCTTCACCGAGTTTGTTTCCCTGAAGAACGTGGGCCCGGTTAGCAATAACCTCATTCACATTCATATTCGACTGGGTACCGGAGCCTGTCTGCCAGATTACCAGGGGGAATTCTGAAGAGAGTTTACCTTCCAATATTTCATCGCAAACCTTTGCGATCAGATCGCGTTTCTCAATGGGTAAAATACCACTGTCGGTATTCGTATAAGCAGCTGCTTTTTTCAGATAGGCAAAAGCATCAATTATTTCCTTTGGCATTGAGGCTTCGGGCCCGATCTTAAAATTATTCCTTGAACGTTCGGTTTGCGCACCCCAGTATTTATCAGCGGGCACTTTAACTTCGCCCATTGTATCGTGTTCTAATCTGTAAGTCATTGAAACAGGTTTTTTGTTATGCTGCAAATTTAGATTTTTTTACCCTGATTCTGGGGCAAAAATTTAGATTTTACGATCATAATTGTAACAATCTGAACAATTTTTAACCCGTTGTTTATAACTCTTATATTAGCCTTTTTATAATATTTTATAATTTTCAGCATTTAATCTATACCAAATACGATTCATGATCAATCTTCTCCGTAATAGCTTAGTATTGTTTGCCTTTCTAATTTTAGTACAGGCCTGTAGCTCAGATTCTTCAAAAAAAAGGAAGAGTGAAATTCCTAATAAAGAAGTTCCGGATAGTGTTTTGCTCTATTATGACCCCACTAAAGCAGATGAACGTATAGATGAAATTATTATGAACCTTCACCGGAAATCCGGATTTAACGGCAATGTTTTGGTAGCTAAGAATGGAAAGATTATTTATGAAAGAGCTATTGGCTGGGCAGATCATCTTCATCGCGATAGTTTGAAGATTAATTCAGTTTTTGAGCTTGCCTCGGTTTCCAAACCATTTACTTCCACTGCAATTATGATGCTTGTTGAAGATGGTAAGTTGAGGCTAAACCAGAATGTCAGGGAGTTTTACCCTGATTTTCCATACGATAGCATTACAGTTGAGTTACTTTTAACCCATAAGTCGGGTATGATGAATTATGTTTATTTTGTAGATGATCTTTGGAAAGCACAAAAGAAAGATGAGCGTCCGGGTATTACAAACCAGGATGTAATGAAGTTAATTGCAGAACACAGGCCAAATCCATATTCCAAGCCAAACAAAAGGTTTCATTACAATAATTCCAATTACATGGTTTTGGCAGCGATCATTGAAAAGGTAAGCGGCCAAAAATTTTCTCAATTTATGGCTGAGAATATTTTTAAACCACTTGGAATGAAGAATACTGCTGTATACTCTAAGGCTGAATTTGAAAAAATACCTGTGGATGTGGTTGGTCATGACCGAACATGGCGCAGGTCGGTGGCCCAAAATTTTCTTGACGGGCCTGTTGGTGATAAAGGAGTATACAGCACTATCCATGATCTCTACTTATTTGACAGGGCTATGAGAAAAGGTAAATTATTAAAACCGGAGACGATGGATTCTGTTTATGCACCTCATAATTTGATGCAGAGGGGGCATTTTAATTATGGTTATGGCTGGCGTACTTTTGAAAAGGGTAAAAATAAGGTGGTTTATCATACCGGCTGGTGGCATGGTTTCAGGAATATATATTTGAGGCAGGTGAATAAAGATATAACCATCATCTTATTAACTAATCTAACAAACGGAAGTCTGCTTAAATTGGATGAACTTTATAAGGTTGCGGGTATGCCCATTGTGAGAAGAAGTGCCTATTCAGGAAACGGACAAAGTTCAGTTTCTGATGAGGAAGATTAAATGGCAAAGAGCTTTGAAGAAATTTCTTTTAATCAAGGAATTTAGAAGATCATTTTTTTTGCCTGTAAATATAGTTAACTTGCCGCAATGGATTTAAAGAACAGAGTCTTTATTATTGATGATGACCCGATACATCAGCGCATAGCTCAGATCATGATATCGAAGCATAATCTGTTTGATGAATATTTTAGTTATACCGAGGCTCAAAAGGCACTTACTTTCTTAGAGGAGAACACAAAAAATGAGGAAATGCTCCCTGACGTCATTCTTCTTGACCTGAATATGCCTGTTATGGATGGCTGGGATTTTCTTGAGGTTTTTGAAAAACTTAATAAAGAGCTCAAAAAAAACATCCGGGTTTTTATTGTTTCTTCTTCGGTAGATGAAAAAGATGTGCTACGCTCAAAACTATTTGAGGGAGTTAAAGGTTTTATTTCCAAGCCTCTTTCACCGGATATAATCCGCTCAACAAGAGATGATTATTAAATTTAATTTATGTTTGATAAATTAGTACAGGCTCAGCAAATGGCTGAAGAAATAAAGAAGCGATTAGATTTGATTTCTGTTACGGCTGAAGTTGAAGGGGGTAAAATAAGAATTACTTCTACTGCCAATAAGCATATAACAGCAATTTCAATTGATCCTGGGTTTATGCAATCAGTAGACCTTGAAGAATTAGAAGAATTACTTGCAGCAGCAGTAAACAAGGCCTTAGCACAGGCAGATAACGTTAACCAAACAGAAATGCAGGCAGTTACCCGTGACATGATGGGAGGCCTCGGAAATTTATTCGGTAAGTAATACTATTTGTAAAGCCTTTTTTTAGATTACTGTTCCATTTGGAATTACCGCTAATTTTTTGACGACAACTATACCATCTTTGATGGTATGTGTTTTAAAGTCCCCGTTTTCCAGATGATCGCCTCCATTAATTCGTACATCATTCCCAATGAAACAGTTTTTATCTATAATTGCATTTTTAATATAGCATCTTTCACCAATACCCATAACAGGTTGTTTATTTTTTATCGCGTCGTTCAGCTCATTTAGTGTCTGATATCGGTCTCCACCCATTACATAGCTGTTTACGATTGTTGTACCTATTCCAATGCGTGTCCTGATTCCAATAACAGAACGTTCTATTCTACTCGCATTAATGATACAACCTTCAGAGATGATTGTTTTTTCTAATGTGGTACCGGATATTTTAGATGGCGGCAGCAATCTTGCCCTGGTATAGATAGATTTTTTGTCGAAAAGGTTAAACTCCGGGATATCTTCAGTCAATCCAATATTGGCTTCAAAAAAGGAATGAATATTTCCTATATCCGTCCAGTAACCCTCAAACTTATAGCTAATTACCTTATGATCTTCGAGGGATTGCGGGATGATTTCTTTCCCGAAATCAGTTCTTGTATTATTTTCCAGCAATTCTAACAGCAATTTTTTGTTGAACAGGTAAATACCCATTGATGCCAGGTATTCTTTACCCTTTGATTTAAGGATATCACCCACTTCCGACTTCCATTCAGGTAATAGATCCTTTTTGGGTTTTTCAATAAAGGAAGTAATCAGGTTATTTTCATCAGCCTTAAGGATACCAAAATCACTTGCATCCCGGGCATTTACTGGGATAGTAGCAATACTAATCTCAGCTCCACTCTCTTCGTGACTTCTTACCATATCCCCAAAATCCATCTGATATAGCTGATCTCCTGAAAGAATCAGGATATAATCGCATTGGTGTTGTACCAAATGACCCAGACTCTGCCTGACTGCATCAGCAGTACCCTGAAACCAGGTACTGTTTCCAGGTGTTTGCTCAGCAGCCAGGATATCTACAAACGCTTCACTAAAGAAGCTAAAATGATACGTGTTTTTGATATGCTTATTTAAGGAAGCAGAATTAAACTGAGTTACAACAAAAATTCGCTCAATTCCCGAATTCAGGCAATTTGAGATTGGAATATCTACCAGGCGGTATTTACCTGCGATTGGTACTGCTGGTTTGGAACGGGTATCTGTGAGGGGATACAAACGGGAGCCTTGTCCACCACCCAGAATAACAGATAATACTTTAGAATTCATTTCAATCATTGCTCAAACTTTTATACAGGTTAATATATTCTTTTGCTGATTTGTCCCAGGAAAAATCAAGTGACATCAGTTTTTTTCTTATTGTGGTTATACGTTCAGGATCTTCATAAACCTCACAAGCTCTTCCGATAACAGTTTTTATGCTTTGTATACTCAGCCCATCAAAACTGAGTCCGTAACCTCCTGGCTCCTTTAAATCGATCACCGTATCTTTCAGACCTCCCGTTTTATGAACAACAGGTATGGTGCCATATCGCATCGCATATAACTGGTTTAAACCGCAGGGCTCTACCCTTGATGGCATGATTAGAAAATCAGCACCAGCATAGATTCGATGTGAAAGCATTTCATCATATCCGATATAAACCCCGTAGTGTTTTTTATATTTTAAAGAGAGATTTTTTAACTCCATTTCAGTTTTTGGATCTCCTGAACCTAAAATAAGAAAATTTAGTTGTCCTTTATAGTTATCCAGACAGGATTGTATAACTTCCGGAAGCAGATCTGCTCCTTTTTCACCGACCAGCCTTCCGATAAAGACAATCAATGGTTTTGTGCTGCTCAGTCCAAACTCTTTGCAGAGCAGTTTTTTATTTTCTCTCTTTCCGGCATTTACACTGTCAATCGAATAGGTTTTGAAGATCATTGAATCAGTCTCCGGATTCCAAACCTGCGTATCTATTCCGTTAATTATACCTGTTCCCTTAGCTTCTTCCATCTGAAAAAGCTTCTCAAGTCCGTTCGAATTGATTGATAGTTCCTTCAGGTAGCTTGGTGAAACTGTAGTATATTTCCAGCAGCATTTTACTGAAGCTGCCAGGGAATTAATACAGTTTCCCCAGTCCAGAAGTCCGGCTTTACCCAGGTTGAAAGCGGGCAGGTAAGAGATTTTATCCCAACCAAACCATCCCTGATAGTGTCCGTTATGTATTGTACAGATGGTTGGAATAGAGGCCAGATTTCTATAGGAAATGGAATGAGAAACCAAAAAAGGAATTAGTCCGGTATGGTGATCATGGCAATGTATAATATCAGGCTTTTGATCAGATTTGCTGATCCAATCCAGAAATGAGAGTTGAAAACTAATAAATTGCTCAATTTCATCAGGGTAGCAATATATTTCCGGGCGATCTAGAAGCCCTGGGATATGAATCAGGTACAAATCAAAACCCAGAATTTTGTTCCTTTCTTTGAGGATATTGTATTCAAAAGTTTTAGATCCCATTATTCCAGCTGACTTGAATATAAGATCAAAAGTGTTTTCATGAACGAATTTCCGGTCGTAATAGGGCAATACCACTGAGGCATTTAATCCGGATTCACAAAGGTATTTTGGTAGCGCACCAACCACATCTCCTAGTCCGCCAACTTTGGCAACCGGGTAACATTCTGCGCTGAGGTGCATGACATTCATGAACGAAATTGAAAACGGAAAATAAGAAATGTAAACTACAAAACTGAATATTATATACTTATTCAAATAATATTACATAATCCAGCCATTATTCAAATTCAGTGTCTCTGTAATTTTACTAATGGGCTTCAAGCCAGTTCCGGCCCTCGCCAACCTCAACCAGAATTGGCACCTCCATTTTAATTGCATTTTTCATTCGTTCTGTAATGATCTCTTTCATAATCCCGGTTTCATTGATCAGTACATCAAATACCAATTCATCATGAACCTGCATTGTCATTTTGGAACCAAGCTTGTGATCTTTTATATCCTGATGAATCCTGATCATAGCAATCTTGATCATGTCTGCCGCCGATCCCTGTATTGGTGCATTGATCGCATTTCGCTCTGCAAAGCCCCGAACGGTCTGATTGGCCGAATTAATATCCCTCAGGTAACGTCTTCTGCCCATAATAGTTTCCACGTACCCATTTTCACGTGCAAAGTTCATGGTATCATTCATATACTTCTTAATATTGGGGTAAGTATTGAAATAATTTTCAATAATTTCTGCCGCTTCTTTTCTGGGAATACCCAGATTTTGTGAGAGTCCGAAAGCTGACTGTCCATAGATAATACCAAAATTTACAGCTTTTGCGTTCCTTCTTTGGGTTGAATTTACTTCTTCAAGCGCAATTCCATACACTTTTGCAGCTGTAGCAGTATGAATATCCAGTCCCTTAACAAAAGCTTCCATCATGTTCTCATCCTTACTGATCTCGGCAATAATCCTCAGTTCGATCTGGGAATAATCTGCTGATAACAAAACATGTTCATTATCTCTCGGAATAAATGCCTTTCTGACCTCCCTGCCGCGCTCTGTACGGATGGGAATATTCTGAAGATTGGGATTGTTTGAACTCAAACGACCCGTTGATGCAACTGCCTGATTATAAGAAGTATGTATACGACCTGTTTTGGGATTGATCATTTGAGGCAAAGCGTCTACATAGGTAGATTTCAGCTTCTGCAGCTGTCTGAAATCAAGAATGTCAGCTACAATATCACTCTTATTAGCGAGTCTAAGAAGAACATCCTCCCCGGTCTGATATTGTCCGGTCTTGGTTTTCTTTGCCTGAGGATCAAGCTGAAGTTTATCAAAAAGTACTTCTCCTAGTTGTTTTGGTGAGGCTATATTAAATTTGACACCTGCCTTTTCATATATTGTTTTCTCGAAAGCCCTGATATCAATTTCGAGAGTTTTGGAAAATTCCAGCAGGGCTTCCTGATCAATTTTTACTCCCTCATGTTCAATATCGGCAAGAACATAGATCAGGGGATGTTCAATATCTTCTGCGAGATTCAAGGCATTGACAGATTTCAGAATTGGTTCGAATACTGTCTTTAACTGAAGCGTGATATCAGCATCTTCTGCTGCATATTCTTTCACTTTTTCCAGGTCTGCATCCCTCATGTTACCCTGATTCTTACCTTTAACCCCAATCAGTGAACTAATGCTCACAGGACTATAATTCAGGTAATTTTCAGCCAGCATATCCATATTATGACGCGAATCAGGGTCAATCAGATAATGTGCAATCATAGTGTCGAAGAGTTTACCCTGTATATGGATATCATACCATTTAAGAACAAGAATATCATATTTAATATTTTGCCCGATCTTAGAAATAAGCGGGTTCTCCAAAATGGGTTTAAACTCATTAACAATAATTCTGCATTCATTCTGGTCTGCCGGAAGTGGCACATACCAGGCTTCACCTTGTTTCACACTGAAAGAAAGACCAACAAGTTCGCAATTGTTGGCATCTAGTCCGGTAGTTTCGGTATCAAAACAGAAGAAGCTGTGGTCATTAAGTAAATGAATGAGATTTTTTCGTTTTTCTGTATCATTCACCAATTGATAATTATGGTTGGTATTATTAATGTTTTTGAAACTCAGTGGCATTTGTGAAGCGCTAGTTTCTGCCCCTTCACTTGAATTGAGAGGTTCCTGCCCATCATTATTTCCAAACAGATCCATTTGTCCGTAAGCTGGGTTGGATTTTACATCAGTAATACTGAATTCATCGCCAAAAACCCTTTTGCCGAGTGTACGAAATTCCAGTTCTGCGAAAAGGGGTTCAAGTACATCCCGGTTCGGCTCATCAACGTGCAAAGCATCTACATCGAGATCTACAGGAGCATTCAGCATGATGGTTGCCAGTTTTTTTGAGATCAGACCCTGTTCAGCGAAATTTTCAACATTTTCGCGAAGTTTTCCCTTCAGTTCATGACTATTGCTGATAATATTTTCGATTGAACCATATTGTTTGATCAGTTGTTTTGCGGTTTTTTCGCCGATTCCGGGAATGCCAGGGATATTATCCACCGCATCGCCCCATAATCCCAAAATATCAATTACCTGATCAACATGGTCAATTTCCCATTTTTCAAGGATTTCTTTTACTCCCAAAATTTCCATTCCATTTCCCATTCTGGCAGGTTTGTAAATGAAGATATTTTCGGAAACAAGTTGCCCAAAATCTTTATCAGGAGTCATGCAGTAAACCGTAAATCCTTCGAGTTCTGCTTTTTTGGCTAGAGTGCCTATCAAGTCGTCGGCCTCGTATCCATCAGAAAAAATAACCGGGATATTAAATCCTTCGATCAGGCGGATTATATATGGAATTGCTGTCGAAAGATCCTCTGGCATAGCCTGACGATGAGCTTTATAAGCCGTAAAATCAGTATGTCTTTCAGTAGGTGCATCGGTATCAAAAACCACAGCCATATGACTCGGATTTTCTTTCTTAAGAACTTCCAATAAAGTATTAGTGAATCCCATAATGGCCGATGTATTCATACCACCAGATGTAAACCTAGGATTTTTACTCAATGCGAAATGGGCTCTGTATATCAGGGCAAATGCATCTAAGAGAAATAGTTTTTTCATTTTATTATTGATTTTCGGGAATAATCCCTCTAAAATTATCTGGCTATGCAGCCTTCAATATGATCATTCACCATCCCGGTTGCCTGCATATGAGCGTAACAAATGGTTGTACCAAAAAATTTGAAGCCTCGTTTTTTCATATCCGCACTGATGAGGTCTGAAAGCTCAGTTCTGGGCTGCAGGTCCTTGTGGCTACTTAGTTTATTTATAATTGGTTTTTTATCCGGTAAAAATCCCCAAAAATAATTGGAAAACGATCCGAATTCCTTCTGAATCCCCAGAAAGAGTTTGGCATTGCTTATAGCTGCATTAACTTTCAAGCGGTTTCGAATGATTCCATCATCCAGCAATAAGCGTTCGACATCCTCCTGGCTGAAAGCGGCAACTTGCAGGACATCAAAATTTGCAAAAGCTTTGCGGTAATTTTCGCGCTTCCGCAGGATAGTGATCCAGCTTAGACCTGCCTGTGCACTCTCAAGAATTAAAAATTCAAACAATTTCTGATCATCATAAACAGGTTTGCCCCATTCTTCATCATGATACTTGACATAAAGGGGGTCAGTACCACACCAGGCACACCGGATAATATTTTGATCTTGGTTCAATTTTTAAATTATTTAAATATAATCAGAAGGCACTTAATTTAAATAAAATACGAACTTAGTTCATGATTAATTGCTGTTAAGTTCTCCCCAATATTCCAGGGCTCTTCGGTTTGGGGAACAACAATAGAAACTCCAGCAAGATTTGCGATCATAATCCGTTCATTCATCCTGGTACGGTAGCTGTTGAATTCATCGATCATTTTCCCATATTTTAATGAAATTATATTTTGTAAGCTTAGTCGAATTTTAGAGTTCAAGCTCAATCGAAGGATCCCAGAATATATTCTTGAAATCAATAACCTTATCATTCTCTACTTTAATACCTTCATTTTCAAGTAATTGTTGCATCAGGTCTGCTGATCCGAAATGGAATTTACCGGTAAGTAAACCATTTCTGTTGACTACCCGCTGGGCAGGTACAGGAGGAAAGGTAGTATGAGCAGCATTCATTGCATAACCAACCATTCTTGATGAACCCTTTGTTCCAAGATAGGAGGCTATGGCACCGTACGAACTTACCCTTCCTTTAGGTATGAGTCTTACTACCTGATATACCTGATCATAGAAACTAAGCTTGTCCATTTACTCAAAACTAAACTTCAGGTAATTTATATTCTTATCATTGGCAAGATACTTTTTCTCATAATAGGTTTTGATTGAAAGTATGTGATCAGCAAAGGGAGATTTGTAAAGGTCGTCAGTATTGATAAGTGTATTCATACCTAGTTCTTTTATTTTCGAAACTGTAAAGATATATAAAAGGTCACTATCTGTTTTCAAATGAACAGGACCGCCTTTTTGAAGAACAATTCTGTACATATCCAGGAAGCGTCCGGACGTTAGTCGTTTTTTCTCCCGGCTTATCTGGGGCTGGGGATCAGGGAAAGTGATCCAGATCTCAGCGACTTCATTTTCAGAGAAATAGTCTAACAGGTTTTCGATCTGAATCCTGAGGAAGGCCACATTTGAAATATCTTCTTCGATAGCGGTTTTTGCACCCCTCCAGATGCGGTTTCCTTTATAATCAATTCCTATAAAATTGATTTCCGGATAAAGACGGGCAAGGTTCACAGTGTACTCACCTTTGCCACATCCCAGTTCTAGAATCAGAGGATTATTATTTTTAAAATGATGTTCAGCCCATTGGCCTTTTAATACTTTTCCATCTTCAAGCTCTATGACATTTTCAAAAGCTGTGATTTCTGCAAAGCGACGAAGTTTATCCTTACCCATTACTAATTTAAAATGCCAGTAAAAATAGTTTTATCTTTGCATACTCTATAATTATGGAAAAAGCAGCTAAAATATATATTGCGGGGCATCGTGGGATGGTAGGTTCTGCTATTTACAGAAAACTTGAAAATGAAGGTTATACAAATCTTTTGCTGCGCACTTCTTCTGAACTGGATTTAAGAGATCAGTTGGCAGTTACTGATTTTTTTGTTCAGGAAAAGCCGGAATATGTATTTCTTGCGGCAGCCAAGGTAGGGGGAATAATTGCAAATAGTAAATTCAGGGCCGATTTCTTATTTGAGAATCTTTCTATTCAGAATAATGTAATCCACCATTCCTATCTTAATGGGGT
The DNA here is from genome assembly GCF_030695525.1 of Daejeonella sp. Classification (GTDB taxonomy): domain Bacteria; phylum Bacteroidota; class Bacteroidia; order Sphingobacteriales; family Sphingobacteriaceae; genus Daejeonella. The sequence continues at coordinate 144,979 of NZ_JAUYSS010000012.1, forward strand.
AAAAAAGCTGTTGTTTCTGGGCTCAAGCTGTATTTATCCCAAACATGCCCCTCAGCCACTCAGGGAAGAATATTTATTAACTGGTTTACTTGAAACTACAAATGAGCCGTACGCCATTGCAAAAATTGCCGGCATTAAGATGTGTGAAGCCTATCGTTCTCAGTATGGATGTAACTTTATCTCTGTGATGCCCACCAATCTATACGGTTTGAATGATAATTACCACCCACAACATTCACATGTTCTGCCGGCTCTGATACGAAAATTTCATGAGGCAAAACTAAATTCTGCTGCTCAAGTGACTATTTTGGGAACCGGTTGTCCACGACGCGAGTTTCTATTTTCTGATGATCTGGCAAATGCCTGTTATTATCTGATGCAAAATTATGAGAAACCAGAAATGATTAACGTTGGGACCGGTGAGGATATCACTATTAAAGACCTGGCCTTAATGATTCAAAAAATAATTGGTTTTGAAGGTGATTTGGCCTTTGATCTTTCCCAGCCTGATGGTACTCCCCGAAAGCTTCTAGATGTTTCAAAGCTTCAGAGCATGGGTTGGAAGCATCAGGTTGATCTGAAACAGGGTATCCGTATCGTATACAATGATTTCCTGAAGAATTATGCATAAAAAAACTTCCCAATATGAGTTGGGAGGTTTTTTTAATAGGTTTCACTATCCGGCGGAATACCATAATCACTGATCGCCTGGTCCTGTTTTTTTTTTCGTTTGGTTGATTTTATCCAATCTGAAACTTTATTTATCAAATCAGTCACAACATCTTTATTTACTGTTTTTGCAGTATTTTGGGAAAGCAATTCAACTACAGATTTTAAGAGGAAGCCTGATCTAGGGAATAAAAATTTATTCATCACCACTGGTAATCCAACCTTAAATATACTGGTAACCCAATCCTGATTGATGCTGCCCGGCTCATTTCTGCCTGATCTAAATATCGGGCTAACCCAATTGTTCACTTTGCCCAAAAGCATTAGTGGTACCCGAAACTTACTGGTGAATTTGTTCGTTTCGACTTTCAATTCAGCCTCTATCGCAGAACGTACAACCCTTAAGCGAAGAATTTCCATCCGCAGATCATCACTATTATGAATCTTTGTTCTCATGTTGTTCTACGTTTCTTACCTTGAAAAATTTTTTAATCATTAAATTAATGATCCGTTTCTCCAAAAATCTGTCTTTGATAGAATTTAACAGCACAGCTCCGATTAAATAAATTCCTGCTACGATTAAAAAACCGCCATAAGTATTATTTAAAACTTCGGATAAATAAAATCCAAGGGCAAAGCTCCCAAATAAGCCAGCGAGAATTGTAAATACCAGAACCAGACCGTCAGTAAGCAAATTGGCAAACAATTGTGATCCCTTATCCACGGCACTTAGAACAGATAATTCTGTTCTAACATGGATATATTCTTTTATTTTCTCAATGATATTTTGTGGATCAACCTCCTGTTCTTCCATGACCGTGAAAAAATTTAAGAATTTTTAACTTTATTATAATGGCGTTCTGCATCATCTGCTGCATTGCTGACGGTTGATTTAACCTGAGTAAAATCATCTTCTGCCGATCTTATTTTTGAACGGATATTCTCAACAACTTTCTCTTTGAACTCCGTCAGGTTTTCTATCTCTTCAGCTGCCCTGTCTTTAATGCTATCTCCAAGATTTTTCAGAGAATCACTTAGTTTATCGCGGGTTTCAGATCCTTTTTCAGGTGCGAATAATAATCCTAATGCTGCTCCTGCAGCCATCCCGGCAAGCAGTGCAAATAAAATTTTCGAGTTATCTCTCATGGTTGATTGTTTAAAATTATAGTATAAATGAGTTGTTTTTATAGTTTAATCAATATACCGGCAAAATTTCATTCATTACCTCCGGATTTCAGTTTTTCAAGCCGTTCTGTTGCCAGTTTACTTGTTTCATAAATCCGGATTGTGAGGATAAAGTATGAAAGTAATAACGGTCCGAATACCAGTCCTAGTATACCAAAGATAGGTATACCAATAATTATGCCAACTATGGTTATGATTGGATGTGTATTTGAAACCCCTTTTGCAATGATTAAACGTAATACATTATCAATATTAGTTATCACAATAAATCCAAAAAGCAGGACTCCCCAACCGGCGGTATCATTTCCATTCGCTAATTCAATTAACGCCGCCGGAACAAATATAAGTGGGGCTCCTATTGCCGGTAGAAAACAAAGAAATGTCGCTATAACCCCCCAAAATATTGGATCGCTGATTCCAAACATGAAGAAAGATATACTAAGAAGAGAACCCTGTACTATGGCAATATAACCCTGTCCGAGAACATTTGAATACGTGTTGTTCTTTAATTCTTCTGCGAATTTCAAAGCATTCTGTTCACGGAAAGGCGCATATTTTAGCAAGCCTGCTTCAAATTCCTTTTTTTGGACCATCATAAAGTACAGAAGGAAATACATGATTACCAGTCCGAGAATAATGTTAAAAGCACCACTGATCAGGGATGGGAATAATTCTGAGGCAAATTGACCAAGTTTCGCCATTACTTTATCAAGGAGTTGAGGCTGGTCTAATTTAGATCCTAAAAACTCGTCAATTCTTTGCATAATGACCATCATTCGCATCGGATCATCCTGAAATTCTGTAATCTTATCGATAACCATCAGGCTGAGCATTAAGAACGGAAGTACAATTACCAGGAGGGATAGCAAGATCATCAGGCCGGCAGCTACCCAGTCTCTTACCTTATATTTATCAACCAGTAAACAATATACCGGAAGCAGGATGGTATAAAGTACAATGGTGCTGAGTAATGTTCCGGCTATAGTTCTTAAACTATATAATATGAAGCATCCTAGAATAACCAGGATGGCGAGGACTATGTCATTTCTTTGCTTGTAGCTATATATCGACATATTCGTTTTCTGCTGAATGTCCCTAAAGATCGGGTCTTTAAAATATTAAAACCCGCCTAATCCTCAAGCGGGTTTATCTGATTACTCTTTTTTATATGATATTAATCAAGATTGATCGCCTTCATTTTGTTGTAAAGCGTCTTTCGGTCTATATTCAAAATTTTAGCAGCCTTTGTTTTATTGAAATTCACTTCTTTTAATACATTCAGTATGGTTTCATATTCGGCTTCCATGGCTGCATTTTTAAGGTCATGCTTGTTTGGATTAACAGAAACATTTGCACCAAAACTACTTTCAAGTGCAGAAGCTTTTGCAAATGTTGAGATTTCAAGCGGTAAAGCTTTGAGTTGTATTTCGTTACCTTCAGTAATCAGGGTTGCACGTCGAATCACATTCTTTAATTCACGTACATTACCGGGCCAGTTATAGGTCATCAAACATTCTATTACTTCTGATGAGAAGCCTGTGACGTTTCTGTTTAATTCAGCATTTGCCTCTTTGAGGAAATGTTCGGCAAAAAGCTGGATGTCTTTTCCACGATCGCGCAAGGGGGGTATGGTAATATTGAATTCATTAAAGCGATGAAATAAATCTTCTCTGAAGCGGCCTTTTTGAATCGCATCACTCAGATTTTCATTCGTTGCGACAAGGATACGTACGTCAAGATCGATTTCTTTGGTACTTCCTATCCGTTTTACTTTTCGTTCCTGAACAGTTCTTAATAATGCAGCCTGGATTTCATAAGAAAGATTTCCAACTTCATCCAGAAAGAGTGTTCCACCGTTCGCCATTTCAAAATGACCAATTTTGGTATATAATGCTCCTGTAAATGAACCTTTCTCATGACCAAAAAACTCACTTCCAGCAAGATCCTTTGTCAGGGAACCACAGTCCATTGCAATAAATGGTTTATCTTTTCTGGGGCTGTTAAAATGAATACTTTTTGCAACCGATTCCTTACCGGTACCACTCTCACCATTAAGTATAACACTATAATTGGTTGGGGCTACAAGCTTGATTTGTTTCAGAAGTTCAAGAGAAGCCGGACTTTTTCCAGTGACAAATTCTTCAGGAATAACACTTCCAATATTTTCCCTGCCTTTTTCTGACTCAGAATCTTTCGTATCAGTTTGATTTATTATTTTTTGTGCCTCCAGGGCTTTATTGATAGTATTGAGTATCTCATCAGGGTATAAGGGCTTAGAGATATAATCAAATGCCCCCATCTTAATCAGTTCAACGGCTAGTTTTATATCAGAATATCCTGTAATAATGATTACTCCGGTATTTGGATAGGAAGTCTTAATCTTTTTTAACATCTCCCTTCCATCAGTGTCCTCGAGTCGAAAATCACAAAGAACCAGATCAAATTCTTCCTTTGTCATTAGGTCCAACGCACTAATTCCGTTGGTACTGGTTTTTACTTCGAATCCATTTCTGGTCAGAAATTTCGATAAAAGTAAACCAATGTTAATTTCGTCATCGATTATTAATATTTTATTCATAGTATAGAGGCAAAGCGGGAGGCTGATAGCTAGATGATTATGTCGGCAATTTATGCATTTTATTCAAAATTGGGAAATATTTTCTACAGTTTTTGAGTTGGTTTTTACTTCCCCCTAAATTCTGCCTTTCTTTTAGCCAAAAATGCGCTAACCCCTTCCCTGAAATCATCTGAACCGAAACAATTGGAAAATTCAGATATCTCAGTTTCGTAGCCATTAATACCTTCGGCCGAAGCTGCATTAATTGCCCTGATCGCACAACTTACTGCAAATGGAGAGCGTGTCAATATCTTTTTCATTAATTCAGCCGCCATATTGAGAAGATTCTCCGGCTCATATACATGGTTTATCAGTCCGGTTCTGTAAGCATCATCCGCATTGACCATATCCCCTGTCAGAATCATTTCCATGGCTCTTCCCTTACCAATAAGTTCTGTTAGCCTTTGTGTTCCACCATATCCCGGGATAAGTCCTAAACTTACTTCAGGAAGTCCCATTTTGGCCCCTGATGCTGCAACTCGGATATGACATGCCAATGCAAGTTCAAGTCCGCCGCCCAAAGCGAAACCATTTATGGCTGCAATAATTGGCTTGGAATGGTTTTGTATGACATCAAAGACTTTAATTTGTCCTTCGCGCGCAAGTTCTCTTCCTTCGTCGGCATTAAAGTCTGCGAATTCAGAGATATCTGCTCCTGCAACAAAGGCTTTTTGTCCGGCACCGCTTATAATCAGTCCCCCAACTTCCTCATCATGAGCTGAACCTGTAATTACATCATGAAGTTCGGCCAAAGTAGCTTTATTCAATGCATTCAGTTTATTTTCCCGGTTAATCGTTATGTATAAAATACGCTCGCGATTTTCAATTAGCAGGTTAGAGTAGTTCATTATTTTTGAAATTTAGCCCGATTGTTGGATTATGAATCTGAGATCAGAATTTCCTGTTCTCAGACACCCATTTTTTGATATATGCTACAATTTCACCGGTATTTGTTCCGGGTTGAAAAAGTTTACCAACGCCCAGATCATGGAGTGTATTCATGTCATCATCTGGAATTATTCCTCCACCGGTAACAAGAACGTCTGTCAGACCTTTTTCTTTCATAAACTGAATGATTTTTGGAAAAACGGTCATATGGGCACCCGATAGAATAGAAACGCCGATTGCATCAACATCTTCCTGTAGGGCTGTGTTTACAACCATTTCAGGAGTCTGCCGAAGTCCGGTATATATCACTTCCATTCCCGCATCCCGCAAGGAGCTTGCGATAATTTTTGCACCACGGTCATGACCATCCAGTCCGACCTTGGCAACCAGTACCCGAATGGGGCGATTTAGGCTTTCTGTCATAATTGATAATATGTAAAAGTAAGAAGAAAAATGAATTGTAGAACCCATTTCATTTATGGAACAGAATGGAACCGGCCTGAATACGATTAAACTGTCGACCCCAATAAATTTTCTTATTTTTGCATCCTCGAAATCTGTATATGAGTGAAGAAAGATCATTAAATTTTTTAGAAGAGATCATTGAAGATGATATTCGGAATGGTAAAAATGGCGGGCGTGTTCTGACACGGTTTCCTCCCGAGCCTAATGGTTATTTGCATATTGGACATGCTAAATCAATTTGCCTGAATTTCGGTATCGCCGCTAAATATAATGGTAAAACCAATCTCAGGTTTGATGATACCAATCCAACTACAGAGGATGTTGAATATGTCGACAGCATAAAAAAGGACATTCAATGGTTAGGTTTTGTATGGGATAAAGAGCTGTACTCATCAGATTACTTTGCTCAGCTTTATGATTTTGCAGTTGAACTGATCAAACATGGATTAGCTTATGTGGAAGACGGATCAGCCGAGGAAATTGCTTTTGCAAAAGGTACTCCAACTGAACCCGGAAAGCCTACACCATCCCGCAGCAGGAGCGCTGAAGAAAATTTGCAGCTTTTCAAAGAGATGAAGGAGGGGAAATATCCGGACGGAGCCAGGGTATTACGTGCTAAAATTGATCTTGCTTCACCCAATATGCATTTGCGCGATCCGCTGATGTATCGTATCAAGCATGCCTATCATCACCGTACAGGTGATCAATGGTGCATTTACCCGATGTATGATTTTGCTCACGGACAGTCTGATTCGATTGAAGAAATTACTCATTCCATTTGTACTCTTGAATTTGTTCCGCATCGCCCGCTTTATGAATGGTTTATACAAAAGTTAAATAATTTTCCTTCCAAGCAATATGAGTTTGCCCGTCTGAATATGAATTATACAGTGATGAGCAAAAGAAAATTGCTTCAACTGGTAAATGAAAATTATGTTAGTGGTTGGGATGATCCCAGAATGCCAACAATCAGTGGCTTGCGCCGTCGTGGTTATACTCCACTTTCCATCCGGAACTTCAGCGAACGAATAGGTATTGCCCGGCGTGAAAATCTCATAGATCTGAGTCTGCTGGAGTTCTGTATCCGTGAGGATCTTAATAAAAACGCATGGCGAAGGATGGTTGTACTTGACCCATTAAAACTTATCATCAGTAATTATCCTGAAGGACAGACCGAATTAATGGAGGGTGAAAATAATCCTGAGATGGAGAAGGGTGATGGTTTCCGTAATATTCCGTTTAGTTCGGAGCTCTGGATTGAACGGGATGACTTTATGGAGGAGCCTTCCAAAAAATACTTTCGGCTAGGTCCCGGTCTCATGGTGCGTCTTAAGCATGCCTATATTGTTCGCTGTGATAGTTTTGTGAAGGATGCAAGCGGCAATGTTTCAGAAGTTCATTGTACTTATATCCCTGAATCAAGAAGCGGGACTGATAGCAGTGGAATTCATGTAAAGGGAACAATTCATTGGGTTAGTGCCCAGGCAGCTCAAAAAGCAGAAATAAGATTGTATGATCGATTGTTTAGGGTTGAGGATCCTGGCAGCGAGGATGGTGATTTTAAAGACTATATCAATCCGGATAGTTTAACAGTGATCAGCAAGGCCTTTATTGAGCCTGATCTGTTGAATGCTGAATCGGGCCGGGCTTACCAGTTCATTCGCAAAGGTTACTTCAGCCTTGATAGTGATTCAAAACCGGGTAAACCGGTATTTAACCGGACAGTTACATTAAAAGATACCTGGGCAAAAGAATCTCAAAAATAATCGGTATTGCTATAAGTATTTTTTGTACAGATTGAAGAGAATTTGTTTTTCCTCATCGTTCAGAATACCTGTCAATTCTTTCTGCACAAAGTGAAGCTGGAATGATTTTATAGCGTATTCGGGATTTTTGATGTCATATCCAATAATCCTGAGTGCTTCAATTGGGTTAAACGATTCTGGAACGGAATCTGTCAGCATCTCATCCTGCCAAAGCCCGTAGCCATTTTCGGCAAGTTTTTTCCAGGGAAAGGTAATATTGGGATCCACTTTCCTGCCTGGAGCTATGTCTGAATGTCCGATGAAATTTGCTGCAGGAATTGTATGTGTTTTCTTAAGGTTGGACAGAACAGTTAAAAGACTGTTAATCTGAACTTCTGAAAATGGTTCAAAGCCATTATTATCGAGCTCCATTCCTATCGATGAAGAGTTAATATCTGTAAGATTTCCCCATTTTGCAGCTCCTCCATGCCATGCCCTCAAATAATCATTCAGCATTTGATAAATTTCTCCATCCCTTCCAATCACATAATGTGCACTAACCTGAGTTTTTGGTGTAGTGAACGTTTTTAAGGTCTGGGCGGTAGAATTTTGAGCAGTATGGTGGATGATCACATAATTTGGTTTTCGGAGGCCAAAATTGGTAGTTCCCACAAAGCCCTGACCTGTAGGATTGACCGGTGTTGCCCTGATTGTTTTACTTAATTCTTTTGTTTGAATTTTATAAGACTTGTTAGTCGGTCCGTATGGTCCCGAAGAGCAGGATACAACAATCAGAGTCAGTCCGCCGAAAAATAACAATATGGATTTTTGTAGCATTAATATCGGAATTTAACAGTAAGGCAATTTACAAAATAATATCTCGGGAATAACTCATTTTATCAGCTTAACAGGACTCTGATTTTTTTAAGGCCAGGTTTTTGATGAATGAGTCGCCCTCATTTACTTCTTGTGCCAGCTTGCGAAGGCTTGTATGCAGAAATGCATTTTGAAGGGCATCTCTTGCTATTTTGTACTGATCATGCATGGGGCATGGGTGTGATGCTGAACATTGTTTCAGGCCCAGGCCGCATTCTTCGAATACCGACATACCATCTATCGCATTCACAATTTTTATTACAGGTTGTTCCAGTTGAAAATCCTCAATGAAGAAACCACCATAAGGCCCTTTTAATGAGGTAATGATGCGATGCTTGCTAAGTACCTGCAATATTTTTGCCATAAAGGCCTCGGGTGCATCAACTTCCCGCGCTATTTCGCTGATATTTAGTTTGACACCATCGTGATGTCTGGATACGATAAAAATGGTTGCACGTATTCCGTATTGACAAGCTTTTGAGATCATTAATTATCAGAATATTGGTCTGTTGGAACTTTGTTTAATCTGACCGAGTTTTTGCATAAACATACTTGCCATTATTCCTGCCCTGGTCTTAGCGTCTTCAGCCACCGGCCCTTCGAAATGCGCATTGACTGTTTCGCTGAATAGATTCATCCATCGTTCGAAATGTTCATCTTCCAGTTCCATTGTTGCATGTTTCATGAATGGATTGCCATTATAACCTTTTACACCGAATAATGCCGCATTCCAGAAAGTATACATTTTTTCCAGATGTGGCTCCCAATGTGCTGAAAGCCTGAAATTAAATATAGGTGCCAGTAGTTCGTCTTCACGTACCTTCTGGTAAAAAACATCAACCATAATTTTGATTTCATTTATTCCCTGAATATCTGTCTTTGTGCTCATAAAATCTTTAATAGAACACAAATATAAGATATTTTAATAAAGGATAAAAATGTCCTTTATTAAAATTTATTTACCTTTGAAGATAATTTTTGCTCATGAAATATTATTCCGCAGTCAATAAAAAAATATGTCTGACTATTTTATATTCATCAGAGGAGTATCAAATACAGACTTTTGCCGGAGAGTACAGGGACTTGAAATGCCTGATACAGGACAGGTTATTTACAGATGATTTTGGGCAATGCGGAGGGATGGGCAGATGTGGAACCTGTATCGTGAGGATTTGCGGGATGAAAGAGGGTTCCGGATTTATAAGGAATGAAGGGACTACCTTGCAGAGAATAGCTCCTGGGATCGAAGATATACGGCTGGCCTGTCAGATTCCGGTTGACGACAGGCTTTCAAATGTGACAATTGCTTTAATGTGATAACTTTGAGATCTCTACTTTAGCATGACAGATTTAGTTGATTTTGTACATGCATTAAAAATACCCAATGCCCCATTACTGAAATTAGATTCCGGATTTGCAGGAGCCACCGGCGGTCCACCATTTCCACCTATCTGGCTAAGGGCAAAAAAATATTTGAATACATTGCGGTCAATTGATTGCATTTCTATTTCAACAATATCTCCTGACTTAATATCGTCTTCTCCATCATAGATAATTACATCAGAAACTGCGTTTCCATCATTAAAACGATCTTCAAAAACAAGATCGCCCTGTAGTTTTCCATTGATTTTTAAAATATAGCGATACTGGTTCTGAATTTTTGGAGGGTCTCTATAATAAACTGTTGGATAGATATTTGAATTTCCAAAGAATGAGAGTGTTTTGAATCCAATTGAATCCGGAATTACGGGAGAGGGCATGGTTGATTCAGCAGAATAAATTTTCCCATCAGCAAGAACATCCAAAGTATAAGTGAGACCCGGTGTCCCCCTGAAACGCGGGCTTCTATAAATACCGTTGCTAATCTCAGTAAATGCTACTGAGAGGCCTGCGGAGGATTTTAATGTTACCTGAGCCCCTTTTACCCCATTAAAGCTTGTTGTTTGATCAAATGGAATCGTTTTCGATATCCTTACAAAATGGTTTTCACTTTGATTGCTGACTGTTCCTTCAATAACAATCAAAGGATCTGCATTTTTTAACTCAAGATCGATTACTTTTTCACAAGATGACAGGACTATCACACCGAAAATCAGGGAAAGGCTTAGTTTTAAATTCTGAATATACTTTTTCATGATTAAAATTTGAAATTCCAGGTAATTGAGGGAATAATTCCGAATAAAGTAGTACGTACAGCCTGCGTTCTGGTCGGGTTATCAGGATCGTCCCGGAAATCGATAGAATAAGCATTTTTTCGGTTGTACATATTATAAATGCCAAATGACCAGCTCGACTGTAATTTTTTGCCGGGTTTACCCTCGAGAGTAGCCGACAGATCCAGACGATGATAGTTAGGCATTCTGTTAGAATTACGTTCCGGATAATAATAAACTGTTTTATTGTTTAATTGATATTTACCGGCAGGAAAAGTAACCGCATTCCCGGTATTGAAGACAAAAGTTGATGAAAAGGTCCATCTTTCAGCGGCTTTATAAATTCCGACCAAAGAAAGGTCGTGGGTACGATCCTGCTTGGCATTGAACCATCTCCCCTGATCAATATCATTGAACTTGCGCTCAGTTTTAGAGAGTGTATATCCTACCCAACCATTTAGCTTTCCAAAGCGTTTTTTTAAAAACAACTCGATACCAAATGCCCTTCCGTCGCCAAAAAGGAGATCAGCCTCAACATTAGTATTGCCTCTCAGGTCAGTACCGCTCCTATAATCAATCTGATTCTGCAACTGTTTGAAATACAACTCTGTAGAAAATTCATAATTATCATTATTGAAATTTCTGAAATATCCGAGGGCAATCTGATCGGCAATTTCCGGTTTGACATTATTACTATTCATGATGTACAAATCAGTTGGAGAACTGGCTGTTGAATTTGACATCAAATGCAGATTCTGAGTATTTCGGGTATAGGAACTTTTTAATGAGGAAAATTCATTCAATTGTAAGCTTGCCGAAACTCGGGGTTCAAGATTAAAATAAGATTTTACTAACTTACCCGCATCATATGTCTTGGATGAAGTTATATTTCCATCCTTGTCAAAAGTAGGAAAAACACCTGGTCCGAACAGATAAAATGAGCTTGCTCTTAATCCATAAACCAAATTTAACTTATCGTTCACTTCCCATTCATCAGAGATATAGGCTGCAATTTCACTTCCCTTACGCTTTTCTATCGTAATTTCGTTTACGCTGGAGGTAGCGCTTGCAGTAATATTTCCGGGTGCAATCGTATGGTGGATTAAGTCGAGTCCAAAACGGATATTGTGGCTATTATTTAAAGCCAGCTGAAAGTCCTGTTTTAAATTCATATCCCTGATAGAGGAATTAACCCTGAAATTATTTTCCTCCAGAAAGTTCTCGATCACATAATTGTAATTACTGTAGATCAGGGAAGTATTTGAAAATAAGCGGTTGCTGAATAAATGATTCCAACGAAGTGTTGAAGTAGCATTGCCCCAGTCGAAGCCAAAAGTTTCACTTAGGCCCAGTTCGTCACGACCAAAATATCCCGAAAGGTAAAGTGTATTTTTATCGTCTATCTGGTAATTAACCTTTGCATTAAGATCATAAAAGTAAAGGGTATTTTTATTGATTGAACTATCTTTTGAAAGCGCCAGAAAAGCATCGGCATAAGTTCTGCGGCCACTAATCATGAATGAGCTTTTGTCTTTAATAATCGGACCCTCCACTTTTAATCTGGAGGATATAAGTCCTATACCACCTTCGGCCGTGAATTCTTTTTTATTTCCATCGTTCATTCTGATGTCCAGTACTGAAGAAAGCCTTCCGCCATATTGCGCAGGCATCCCACCTTTAAAAACACTGACATCCTTAATTGCATCGGAGTTGAAAGTAGAAAAGAAGCCAAGCAGGTGGGAAGCATTGTAAACAGGCGCTTCATCAAGCAAAATCAGATTCTGATCGGTTGACCCCCCCCGAACATAAAAACCACTGTTTCCTTCTCCTGCCGATTTTATTCCCGGAAGCAGCTGCAGGGTTTTGAGAACGTCGCGTTCTCCGAAAAGAACCGGAACATTCCTGATTTCACTTAGATTAATCTTGGCAACACCCATTTGAGCATTGACCACATTATCATTCCTTTTTTCTGAACTGATCACAATCTCTTCCAGAGTGTTATCCGGGAGCATATTCAGGTCGAGCCGGATATCAGAGTTGATACTGACCTTCCGGTTTATGGATCGATAGCCAATATAACTCACGCTAAGATTATACTCACCCGGACTTAGTTTATAGGAGTAGAAGCCGTAGGCATTGGTGCTTGTGCCGGATTGGCTTATTGCGCTAAATTTGAGGGTTACCCCGATCAGGGTCTCACCTGAAAGGGAATCTTTCACAACCCCGTTTATAGTATAGTTCTCCTGAGCATTTACACTGAACGAACAGAAGAAAAGCAGAAAACCAAACAGCAACACATTTTTTGAGAATGGCATCAATCAAATATATAGGATAAAAAACAATATTAGATAAGTACGATATTTCGGCAAATCTAATCACTTTATTGGTCTAATTATTAGCGGATTGTAAGCCGAAAGTAAGATAATCGGAATTTTAAGGATTGAGTTTGGAGCCGGATTAACTGATCTTTGAATTGATCCGCTGAAAAGTTCAATTTAAAGACTTTTTCAATAAATTTTGACGCATAGTTAGCACTCTGCATAGAATTCGATTTTCAAAGCTCAAAACTTATTTTACTATATTTATTATTCATTAATCTTATCCGAAAATGAAATTTAATCTAAAAGAAACCCTGATTTTGGGGTCAATAGCTTTAATATTTATTTCTTCCTGTTCAAACAATTCAGACAAGCAGAGTTCTAAGGAAACGGACAGTTTAATGGCTTATGTGGCAGAAAGGCTTCCGGTTTATGCCAAGGTAAGGCTAACTACAGATATTGAAAAGCTTAGCGAAAATGAGCGTAAGGTTCTACCCCTGCTAATCCGGGCAGCTGAAATAATGGATGAACTTTTTTGGATGCAGACTTATCCGCAACGGGATAGTTTGTTGTCGGCTGTGGAAGATGAGAAAACCAGGGAATTTATTAAGATCAATTATGGTCCCTGGGATCGTTTGAATGACAATAAACCTTTTGTAAAAGGTATAGGGGATAAACCATTAGGTTCAGGTTTTTATCCTGTGGATATGACTCGCGAAGAGTTAGAAAAATCTGATGTTTCGGATAAAAACGGCTTGTATTCAATGATACGCAGGCAGGAGTCAGGGAAATTGATATCCATTCCATACCATATTTATTTTAAGGATGAACTTAAAAAGGCAGCAGATTTTCTTTTGCAGGCGGCTCAGATTACAGACGAAATCCAGCTTAAAAAATATTTAACTCTTAGAGCAGAGGCTTTTCTTACTGATAACTATATTCCCAGCGACATTGCCTGGATGGATATGACGAATAGCGGACTGGATATCATCATTGGTCCGATTGAGAATTATGAAGATGGACTATTCAATGCACGTGCAGCTTTTGAAAGCTATGTACTTGTAAAAGACAAGGAATGGAGCAAACGTCTGGAAAAATATGTAGCCATGTTGCCTGAACTTCAGAAAGGACTTCCGGTAGATGATGCATATAAAAAGGAATTACCGGGAACTTCATCTCAACTTGCAGCATTTGATGTGGTGTATTATGCCGGCGATGGAAATTCGGGCGGAAAGACCATTGCAGTTAACCTTCCTAATGATGAAACGATCCAGCAAAAAAAAGGGACCAGGCGTTCACAATTAAAAAATGCAATGCGGGCAAAGTTCGATAAGATCATGCTACCTATATCGGCTGAACTGATTGATGAAAGTCAGCAAAGTCACCTTAGTTTTGATGCTTTTTTTTGCCAATGTAATGTTTCATGAGGTTGCTCATGGATTAGGGATAAAATCTACAATAAATGGTAAAGGCTTTGTAAGGGAAACACTGCAGGAGCAGTATTCATGGCTCGAAGAAGGGAAAGCGGATATACTTGGACTTTATATGGTAAGTAGTTTGCTGAAGAAGGGTGAACTTGAAGGGGATATCAAAGATTATTATACCACCTTCATGGCCGGGATTTTACGTTCGGTTCGATTTGGTGCGGGTCAAGCACATGGAAAGGCCAATATGCTATGTTTTAATTTTTTCCAAAAAAACGGTGCTTTTGAAAGAACCGCAGCAGGCAGGTATAAAGTAAATTATCTGAAGTTTGAACAGGCAATGAATGATCTTAGCAGGAAAATACTGACACTTCAGGGAAACGGGGATAAAGCTGCTGTTGAAAAGATTCAGAAGGAGATGGCTCATGTGCCGGATGAACTCCAATCAGACCTCGATCGACTAATTAAAAAGGGTATACCTGTGGATGTAATGTTTGAGCAGGGGCTTAGCGTACTTGGTTTAGAATGATGCTGAATAAAACAGAAATATTTCAGATCTGTTCAATTATCTGGGCAATAGTATCTTTTGAAATGGGTTTACTATAGAAACGAATTATAGAAGGATAATTGCCAAGTCTGTTCTTATCATTTTCATTGATTGAGGAACTGAATAAGAAAATGACAAATTTTGATTGAATCTCTTTAGGGAGCATTTCGAATACTTCGACGAATTGAAAGCCATTCATCACAGGCATCTGAATATCCAGAATAATTATAGTGATGATGGAATCATCACCAATATCTCCATTTTTTATATCTTCATAGGCCTGGGAAGCATCCATGTAAGTTTTTATACTGGAGTAAGTTCCCGAATTCTGTATGATTTTTTCGGCTATGAAACAATCCAGCCGGCTATCATCAATTATAATAAAATTTGGAAACTGAGCAGACATCTTATTTATTTTGAATCAGAACCTTAAAATGTGTTCCCTTGTTTATTTCTGAATCTACGGTAATTTTTCCATTTAATTTGGTTACCGCTGCTTTTACATTATACAATCCAAATCCCGAACCAACATCTTGTGTGCTTGCCCTAAAGAACATATTAAAGATGTCTCCAAGATAATTTTCGGCAATACCTACACCATTATCTATGACATCAATTACAGCATAACCATTTTCAACCAGTATATTCAGATCAACGGCTTTATTCTTATTATCTTTTTTCTGATATTTAAAAGCGTTAGACAAAAGATTATTAAGTATAAGTTTAACGGATAAAACATCAGCCCTGAAAGTTTCTTTTTGTATAATATTTGTATTAAAAGTGACGTCACTCATCAGGTAAGTAAAATTAAAGATTTCGATTTGCTCCTTAACCAGTTCATTGAAATTGATCTCTTTAATTTCAAGCTCGCCCCTGTTCAGATTGTAATAATCGTGAATACTTTGAATAAAGTCATCCAGATTCCTGACCGAATCTTTCATCATCATCAGCATTTTTCGGATCTCATTAATATCATCCATATGCTGGGCTGCTTCTATGGCACCAAGAATACTTAATAGCGGTCCCCTCATATCATGAGTCACGCTATATGAAAACTTATCAAGCTCATTATAAGCCCGTTGCAGTTCTTCATTCTTTACTGCGAGCAGTGAATTGGAGACATAAAATTTATTGGCTTCGTTGATTGCACCCAGAATATCATCATCGGCCCAGGGTTTTTTTATGTACCTGAATACATGACCAAGGTTAATGGAATCGATAACCGAATCGATATCGGTATAACCTGTAAGAAGTATCCTGATCGGTTTGGGATAACGGCTTCTGATCTCCTCAAAAAACTGAACTCCGGTTTTTCCGGGCATTCTTTGATCGCAAAATATTACCCTGATATCCGGATGAGAGCTTAGATGCTGCATTGCATCAGTCGCATTCACGGCAATCATGATATTATAATTCATCCTGAATGATGCTTTAAAGCCAGTCAGGTTGTTGATTTCATCATCAACATAAAGAATTTTTATTTTTTCCTGTTTTTCCACTTAAATTTCTTCTGTAAGATCGAGAATTATTGGCAATTCCAGAATAAATTCTGTTCCCAGACCCGGTGTACTGTTAACCTGTATTTCGCCCTGATGCCTTTTAATAGTATTATAAGCAATTGACATACCCAGACCCGTTCCTTCTCCTACATCTTTTGTAGTAAAAAATGGCTCAAAGATCTTTTTCTTAGTAATCTCATCCATTCCAATACCATTATCTTCTATTTTAACGAATACACTTTTCTCATTATTGCTGGTACTTATCTTTAAGATTCCACCCTCTTCCTCACCAAACTTCTTATCAATTGCATATATCGCATTTGAAATTATATTAAGAAAAACCTGATTGAGTTTACCGGGGTAACATTCAATCATTGGAATATCACTGTATACTTTTTCCAGCTTAATTTTGTTACTCAATAAGTTATTTATCACAATTAAGGTTGAGTCAAGCCCGTCATTTATATTGGCTTTTTTCAAATCGTCCTCGTCCAAACGGGAGAAAACCCTCAAGCCTTTTACAATTTCAGAAGTTCTGGAGGCCCCTTCATGAATCCCTTTAAGCAGTTGTGATATTTCCAGTTTTAAATAATCATAATCAAGTTCCTCTTTTTGCTCCTCAATTTGCTTTTTCTTTTCTTCGACAGGCAGATCAGATAAACCTATCTTTTCAATTTCCTCAATAAAGCCAATTAATATATCAACATCCCGGTTAAGAGGGGTAATATTGGATGTAACGAAGTTAATTGGATTATTGATTTCATGAGCAATACCCGCTGTAAGCTGTCCAAGTGATGCCATTTTTTCTGCCTCAACCAATTGTCCTTCTGCTTCTTTCAGGTCAATGAGTGTCTGGCTCAGGTCTGAATTTGCCTGGCTGAGTTCCTGGGTACGTTCGTTTACTTTGGTTTCAAGGATTACGTTCTGCTCCCGGATAATGCGTTCATTCTCCTTTAAAGCCTTTAATGTTTCTTCCTGTGATCTTTCTTTTTCGCGTTTAAAGGTATTGATCTTGTCGGCAAGAGCAAATGCCAGTACAACAACATTTAAGGCAATACCGCCTTCTTTGGTATAATTACTGAAGTCGTTATAAGGTACCACTCCAATATTTCTAAGTACAAACAATAATAAGCCGGTAAAAAATATACTAAAGGCAAGCAGGAATAGAATTGCCGGACGATACCCTTTTAAAGATAAGGAAATAGTTACAGTGAAAGTAAGTAATACAGTGGTTACCGCAGCAATATCAATTGCCCTGTAGCTTGCCTGATCATAACCAAGCAATCGTAGAACAATTGCCGAACTGTAAATAAATATGGAAACATAAGTTGCTTTATGAAGTTTAGGTGTATTCTCCCTGGTTTGCAGGAAGTGCATCATAAACAGGTTTCCCGTCACTCCGGCAAGTCCGGCAAAAAGAATAATGCTGAGATGGTTTAATCCGGGAGAATCAGATAGAATGAAGCGATAAGTGTATCCACTAAGCGTAACCTGTGTGAGCCCGACAAACAAACTGTAAAAAACATAATAAAAATAACTGGAGTCTCTAACCGAAAGCCAGATAAAGAAATTATAGACAACCATGACCAAAATCAGACCAATGAAAATTCCCCAGGCCAGATCATTCGTAACGAGTTTTTCCATTATGGTTTTTTCCGAACCAATGATCATCGGAAGTACCATCTGTTCTGAACTTTTTACTCTCAGGTAATAAACAGAAGTAGTTCCTTTAGCAAGATTAATGTCGAAAATGAAATTCTGGTGTTTATATTTTCTTTTGGAAAATGCCTCATCATAGCTTAATTTCTGAACACGTCCATCTGCCATTGAATAGAACTCGCAGGTACTAAGCATAGGGTATTCGAGCGCTAGTAAGATTTGCTCCTGATCGCTTTCATTTTTTATGCTGAATTTGATCCAGAAATCTGACCGGCTTAACTGAAGATTTGGAATAGGCACGTCAGTGGGTATAAAAGCATCTGAACTGACAACCTCTTTAATACTTAAGTTATTTGTCTGGTCTTCTAAAATGGATACATGATTGCCAATAACCACATTATCGCCCTTGAAAATAACCGGTTCCTGAGCAGAAGCCTTCAGTGAACAAAGCAGGGGTAAAATAATTAGGATCCAGTAATATTGCTTCATTCTTAATATTTCAAAGCTGAATAATTCTTGCTTCATTGAGCTATTCTTCAAAATTCAGAATATCTTTAACAGGCAAACGGTGAGCTTTTAAAACAGGCTCTTTCGCTATAGCTATCTTAGTAAGAAATACTTCCGCATCGTTATTCCCGGTACCTGCAATTTTATTGAAAGCTTCCCTTAAATATTGAAGCTCTTTAATATTTTTATCATCAAGACCCTCACCATTTCCATGCAAAATACGGGAAAAAAGATAGAGGGGAGAAATCAGAGGATGAATAGCCAGGTTGAGGTTAGTAGCCTCAAGCCAGAATCTTTCCATCGAACGGCCTCCCTCAAAGAAATTTTTCAGTTCATATCCCGGGATGCTGATCATGCATAGTGCTGAAGCTGTTGATACCGTGCGCATTGCGAGCATGCCAAGTGCATTGCCCCCTCCAAACTGTTTAACCGCGTCAATTACTTTTTCACTTTTGATAACGCCCATCGCTGCCATCAATGAATTTCCGAGCTCCAGTGTCCGGATATCAATGCCGGTTAGTGTTTTTTCTGCGTCCTCTGGTGTCCAGCGCATTTCACGATGAACAAAGTCGTAATGACCCTCAGGATGAAGCAAGCGCATACGGTCGCAGGCTCCGATAATCCTGGCCATACTCCTCATATCATTTTCTTCTTTAAAGAACCTGATATTTGCACCAGGTACAGATTCGGCCAATGTAGCCAGCCGACTATAAATATGGTCTGGTATCTCAGCCTTTGGAGCTATAATCCTGTTGGTATGGCGCCTGAATATCGCCTGATCAAGTGGTTTCAAAAGATCACTTAGCGGGTTAGGAATTAGCTTCCTGAATCTTATTATGGCGACTAATTTTTCTGAAGATTGGTCAGGAAAGAATGAATAATAGGGTTCAATTCCGAGGCTTAAGGCATGAACGTACAGGTTTTCATAAGCCGCTCCAAAGGTAATGAAGGAGGCGGTTTTCTGAAAATCCCCAAAAGAGTGAGACCTGAATTCATCGTGGAATAGAAACAATATGCCTTTTTTATAATACCATTTCCAGGGCTGGTCGTTTCCTGTTGAAGGGGCAGCTGCCGCTGCCGCTACCATACTGCTGATACTTTCTTTATCGGGGGAAATATCATCAGGCATTAATGCTGGAAGTACTCTGGATGCAATCGCTTCCAGTTCTTCAACCGTTAATGGCTTGAAAGGGTTCAGCCTTGTTATCTTTTTATCATCTGAAAGTTTTTCTTTATCGGCAATGAGTTCTTCCAGATCGATGTAATAACGTCCAGAGTCATGATACTGATCCAGCAGAATACGCCGGCTGACATCTGCCCCTACTGCGCCTCCAAGGGCAACAGAACTTGCAAGCTGAGGCCAGGTATTGATTGTTTGTTCAACCTCTATCATTGATGCTTTAGCCCTTAGTGAGATGTTTTCAACTCCCAGCATTTGCAGCATCACCGGTATTTTATCTTCAGTACTTAAATTTTTAATGTTTTGTGGATCAACATTTTCAATGGTTCCATGCAGTAAAGGCCGGTTTGGTTCAAGGTCAAAGCGTTCTACATCAAGCATGCCGCGGTCGCTGGTATCCATAATAACGGGAATTCGAAGTTCCCTTGCCTTAAAACGAGCGAGTATTTTTATGTCCAGGCCATCACATTCATCAACTAAAAGGTCTAATTTCCCATTATCGCTGAAGAAACTATCCATGTTTTCTTCGTTCAATCCGTTAAAGAAGCAGATGACTTTAAGGAAGGGGTCCATTTCTGCGATTTCCCTTGCGGTAATTACCACCTTTGGTATTCCAAGATTATGAACACCCGATCGGATCCGGTTCAGGTTACTTAACTCAAGTGTGTCGAAATCAGTAAGACGGAGTTCCCCAAAACCACGTTCCATGGCCAAGGTTAAAGCGATGGATTGCCCTACAGACAAGCCAATGATACCAATACGCTTCGTATTTAGTATTTCCTGCTCTTTTTCTGTTATTTTATACTGATTCCTGTTGCTGCGAACCTTAATAAATTCTTCCTCGTCCAGCATATGAACCAAACGCCTGCTCCACGGATAATAAACCCAAACTCCATAGGAATGTATGTCCCGGCCTCCTAAATGTTTTTGGATCAGTTCAGGGTATTCTTCTGGTTTAATGCGTACTGCCGGATTTTTCATTTTTACCAGTTCCTGCAACTGGCCATAAATTTCATCATGAAAAAAGGAAACCTGATTCTCAATCAACTGATCAAGCGCTAATTTTTCGGAAGGGTCTGTTATTCTGAGAAATATGGGTTTGTAAACAAGCTGCATCTGTCCGGATGCTTTTATCAGCTCAGAAAGCCTGGTATTCATATTTAGATAGATTTGTAATATTGTTTAATGTACCAAAATACCAGTTATTGGCAAATATTATTATCAGATTTATAGCAAATTGATGTTTTTCTCATCAATGCTCTTGGTGGAGGTTAGTTTCTTAGCATTTGAAATAGTTGCCTCTAAATCCCATTTATCCATATTTGGAATTTCGATGTCGTAATGAATTTCAATTTTCTTATTTCTGAGCTCTTCAATGCGTACACATTTTAAGTTTTCGCGCAATGAGATAATTGCTTCCTTATTTTCATCATCAGCTGCACTTAGTTTCTCTAAATCCCTCAAAATCAAAACAGTTGCAACAAGATCCAGTTTTGGGTAATAAAAAGTGCCATTGTTTCCTATTCCATATTCAATTTCATAACCTACACTCTGAGCCATCTTTACAGTATATGGAGCACATAAACCAAACAGTGAATCAAGACCAATTTGCCTGGACATGGCTACCCCGACTCTTGTAAGAAAAATACTGCCGATACCGTATCCGGCAATTTCCCGCGAGTTCCAAAGACCGCAACCCTCTCCGGTACCTTTTTGTGCATACTGCCATACCAAATCATAAATGGAAGGATCGAGCGATCCGGTAGCCTGCTCAATTGGAAGTGGCTCAGATCCCCCTGCAACATGAATCCTGGCACCTCCATAGACATTTTGCCTATCCAATGATTCAACAATCATGACGAATGCTGCGGGATTGTCCATCCACTCATTATTGGATGAGGTTACTTTTTCAACACCAATGTTCGTTAAAACCCGCTTATGGCCCTCCGCAAACAACTCACATGATCTGCGATCGTCAATTGCTCTGAAGGCTCTTAATCTGACTACCGGATTGCCATTGTTAAATTCTATTTCCATTTTAATTGGTATATTCAGCATTATCCTTCAGAATAATACTTATATAATTTTTTGATAATTTATTTAAATAAATGTTACGAATTATAATTTAATTGATAAATGGCAAGCATTTTATTATTTATACCTATTTTTGCTAAAATTTTAATGTTGTAACAAATGTCTGATAAAAAGATCGATATATTATATGTTGATGACGAAGAAAATAACCTTGTATCTTTTAAGGCGACTTTCCGGCTTAAATATAATGTATTGATTGCTTCGAGTGCAGATGCTGCAATTAAAATTTTAGAGACCAAACCAGTTGAAATTATCATCACTGATCAGCGTATGCCGAATATGACAGGTATAGAATTCCTTGAAAAGATCATTGAAAAATACCCTGATCCTGTTCGAATCCTCCTTACCGGTTATGCGGATATGAATGCTGTAATTGATGCGGTAAATAAAGGCAAAATTTTCCATTACCTGAGTAAGCCATGGAGCGAGCAGGAACTAAATGAAACTATAAAGAAAGCTTTTGAAGTTTATCAGTCAAATAAAGAGATTAAGGAAATGAATAGTAAATTAGCCGTTTCCAATGACCAGCTTGAATTTTTACTTCGCCAGAAACTGCTTTCCTAAAAAAGTACTGAGCTCTTAATTCCCTTTTTCATTTCCAATTGATTCTTTCTTCAATGTGTGATTGTATACAGTTGAAAGTATAAATTATGTTTTCATCAAAACCATAATATCTCTCCGGCTCCTCAAACGGTAGAAAATTCCATTTCCGTTTTCACCGATATTTTCCCCTTTTTTACCGAGTTCTAAGCCTTGCCTGCCTAATTCCTGTATGCCTGCCTTGATATCCGCTATACATTTGAAGAAAAAAAGAAAATATTATGAAAACACTAGTACACACACTGATTGCATTATTTATCCTTTTTCTGAATTCTGAATCGTACTCGAATGTCAAATACCCGACTGATCATTCAATAAAACGAAACAATTCCTATGTTCCGGTATCACCCCGTAATTGGTCGGCAATCGAGCATGAAGTCCCTGAGAATCTAAAATTTGTAAAGGCGAAATCAGCTTTAGTACCGGTAGCAGCTTTTGTATGGGGAAATCCTGATGCAGAAGCTCCTGCAGAATTAGCAAAAGGCTACAGAATGCATTATGTTCCTGTTCTGGCTAAGGTTTGGGATGAACCTGCATTAGTGGAAGTTCCTGAAAATTTGGGACTTATTAAAGCAAAGTTTGCTCTTGTACCGGTACCGGCAAGGGTATGGAACAGGATAGACATTTCTGATGATGAATTAATTGATTTGAAATAAAAACTGCTGCAAAATATTTTACACGGGTTGTAGCATTTACCTAAAGACAGGCGTCTTAAATCTTAAAGTCGTCAAAGTATATTAAAAAAAAATGAAAACGGTATTATTTGAAATTCCAACCATGACCCGGGTGCATAAACAACAGGCAGTTTCTGAATCCATCAAAAAACTTGGGATCATTAACATCATAACTGAAAGAGGAAGGGCCGAAGTTACCTGCCCCGACACTCTGCAAAAAGTTGAGATTATCAGGGCTATTGAAGAGGCAGGACATGTGGTAAGATATTAAAGAGTTAATAAGCTTAGTATTTCAATTTTGGTTAAACTTCTCCTGTTTAAGGAGCACTTGTTTGTCTGTAAGGATCAGGATCATAATGATCAGCCCCAGAATTATTGCGATAATAATTTGAAGCCTTGAGATAAAGCCGGAACTCGACTGACTTTTGACTGATTCTGCCAACAATTCTTTACCTATTTCCGATTGGACCTTTGTCAGTTCGATCAAATCTTTATCCAGTTCATCATACAGTTGGACAGTAGTATTCAGATATAGGGTTTTTGCAAGCTCCTTATCCACAGAAGCAGCATTGATGAGAAGTAACTCATCCCTTTCAAAAGTTTTAAGATTTTTTTTCAGATTTTGAAGGTGATTAGTTTCTGCCTTTACCAGATAAGTCCTCTCATACTTACTGATCAGCGAATCCAATTGTTTATTCGAATTACTTAGAACAAGACTAATTTCCTCCCGGCTGATCTTGCCGGTGAACAGAAAAATTAACAGTTTATTACGTTTGCTATGTATATGATCTGAAATAGCGTAAAGATCAACAGCCGGAATAAGCCTGTCTTCATAAATTGAATTAAACGATTTAGAGATTGCAGTCACATTGTATGACTCCATCAAACTAAATAAGATGACAAAGAGCATCGTGATAGCAAGCACGATAGCCAGCCGGATCTTGCGTTGTATGGCGAAAGCCCATTTCATAGTTTAGAGTATAAATGAATTCAAAATCAGACTTAAATAATTAATTAACGACCACCTGCATTAGCCAGAATTTTCCCGTTCAGGCGGATGTATTCAGCATTATTCATTGCTTTGGCAGCCTCAATTCCGGCTCTGGCAGTTTGTGCAGCACCGGCCTTATCCCCCATTTTTAACTGAATACGAGCTTTCTGGTATTTGAACCAGGGTGCTTTCTGATCTGATGCTTCTGCCATACTAATCCACTCCAAGGCCTTGTCCAGATCTTTGCCATTTTCAAAATAATAGACAGCAGCCGGGTAATAAGGTTTTTTATCTCCTTTCATGGCTTCATCAATTCCGGCCATTACCTTAGAATCAACATCTGTAGTCATATTTACAGAAACCCTGATTTTGTCCCATAATAAATCAAGCCTTGCTGTTGAACTCATCACATCGCTAAAAGCGATTGTAAAAGTTTCTGCTTTTTCCTTCAATTTTGCTGTTTTTACCCGGAAACGTAGTACATCTTCTGATTGTTTGTAACTATAGGAACCCCATTGCTTGGTTTCCTTATTCAAAATTATAGTCCACTCATCTTTACCGGGGATGGTAAACAATGCGTATTCTCCCGGAGCAACCGCATTTCCTTCAAGGCTTACGGCATCCGTAAATGTTATTACTGTTGCATCATTTGCCCCTGTACGCCATACTTCACCATAAGGTGCAAGGTCAGCAGAAATATTTCTTCCCTTGATATTTGGGCGGGAATATTTTACGCTTACTTTGCCCATTCCGAATTCCTGGATAATGGTTTGGGAACTACTGGCCTGAGGCATGCGGAGCTGAGCATCAGCATTCAGCGTGATTAAACTGCAAAGTACTGCAGTAAACAGGAATGATATTTTCTTCATGATTTTATGCTTAGATTAATTTGTCAAATTACCGAAGATATTGGAATATTGAGAGTTAATTGTGTAAAATATGTAAAAACATAAATATGACATTATTCTACATCTGTTGGATGAGTCGAATGATTTGCTATTTCTCATTCAGTATTAATGAACTTTACTTAATCAGTTCATTAAACGCATATTCAGTCAGCATTTCATGATTCCCTTCAAAAATAGTCAGGCCTAAATTGCCGGATTGTTTATTCAGAAATACTTTTCTGCCGGCAATACTACCAAAATCACCCAGGGCCTTTCTGTATTCCAGTAAGCTTAATTTCTCATAATCAGTTACATAGTTTGATGTATCACTTATTAACTTGTCTTTTAGTATTTTATTGTAAAAATTGATCGAATGAGTGATGGGTACGCTACCCTGAATTCCATCGTAAATACCGGTATAGATTTGAAATTCTGTGGTATTCAATTTTTCAACAGGGGTTTTCCAGTAGATGGGAGATTTCTTAATCGCAATATCCATGTTGAGACTGTCTTTAGAGCTCGTACAATCCAGTATGTTTTCTGCATATTTTGTCCCCATGATTTTACTTTGAGTATACCAGGCAGGCAGATCTGAAATCGGAACCCAGGCAGAAAAACGTCTGATTAAATGTTTTGATTTCATGAAAGTTGCCAAAGTAGCATAACCGCCTCCACTTGAACCGATTACATATATTCTGGACAGATCTACATTGGAATTTTTGATTGCATAGTCGATTGCATCATCAATATCGGCCAGAGCCAGGTCACTGCAGCAGGCGTCTTTAGTCCAGTTTACCCCTCTAAAATCGGGATGAATATAGTTCAGATCTTTGGTTTTGGAGAGTGCGGCAAGTTCATCTTTCTGTTCATAATTGCCGCTCCAGCTATGCAGACTCACTACTAATGGTTTAGCCGAAGAAGATTTAGATTTAAAGAAATAGGCTTTCTGTAATGAATTATCCAGTGAGGATTTTATATCAACAACCTTAAAATCTGTATCCCAATTACTTTGGCGGGTATCATCAAAAGGGGTGAAGGTATCGGTGAACGGCTTTTTCAGGGTATTCCATATCGTTTCGTTCTGGCTGATGAAGATGCCAGCTGCAAGGCCAAGGATTAAGATCAGGATGTATGAAGCAGGTTTTTTCATTTGGAATTTATTAGCGAATCTTGAACTAAAGGATATGTTACATGGAAATAAATTTAAACCTTTTTTGGACATACCCGAGGCTGGCAAATATAAGTCAGACTTTTATAAGGGATTTTAATTAGCGTGAGTTTGATATATAAGTATCTAAATATCAATGTCTAACCACATAGATTGACTTATATTAGGCTTTAAAGAAAACATAGATAGAAGCGAAGCTTCAAGAGATCTGTGCCTAAAATGAAGCTTGGCTGCTATAAAATTGCTATGTTCCCCTGCCTGCCGGTAGAAAGGTATGCGGTTTTTAATATTCTGGCAAATTCACGTTAATTACGAAATTTAATCAATACTGCCTTCAAACCCGCATTATCTGTTTATTCGGCATGACCGACGGAAATATGTCTAACTGTTGGTTTAATATAATTGCAAAAGCGACATCAACTTGTTATTCAGGTCAACGATTTCAGATTTATTTAATTTACCTAAAAGTCCTTTGGCCAAAGTTTTATCAAGAGTTGCAATTTTGCTTGTTCTGATAAGAGACTGTCTTTTCAGTCCGTTTCTTTTGTTAGGTATTAGAAGAATGTCTGTCTGCTCTTCCCATTGAATTTGTGTTGTAATAAAGCAAACAGTAATATCAAGGTTCGTAACTGCCAGAATAACTGCTGGTCTAAGCTTGCTTCCTTTTAAATCGGTAAATGGGAATGTAACAAGTACTAAATCACCCTTTACCATTGTAAACTTCCTTTAAATCCGATTCAGAATATAAATCTTCTTCTTCATTTAAAAAATCAAACGTCTGACTTTCCATTGCCAGATGTTGAATTTCTTCAGTAAGCTTTTGTTCTTCATGACGTTTTATAACAAAGTCAGCAAAGTCAGAAATCTCTTCTGCTTTGTCATCTGGAAGCTGATTGATAGCTTTTACAGTCCGATCAATTATTAATTGCTTTGTCATGCCATAAAGATTATATACAAAGATAATAATTTGTATTTAAAGCTTGCTAGTTAGCATTTTGTGATTCACTAATCCTACTTTAATTTAAAGTGCAGAGGCCAATCAGCCTAATAGAAGTCGAATTCCACAGAACAAATATCAGCAGGTTTCAAACCCACATTTTCTGTTTATTCGGCATGACCGGCGGAATCATGTTGAACAGCACAAACATGTCGAGAAGCTGAAAGGATTTTAAAATAATTTTTCTTTATCTTTCAAATCGTTTCATTATTAAAGCTTTTACGAATGCGTATTGTTTGTTTCATAATGCTGTTAATAGCTCAGACTACCAATCTGTTTGCTTATCAGGATACTTCCCTGAATAAATCCATTTCAGAACAGAATATCAGATTTATTAACTATCCTGATTTTCCTGAAGCTCATTCCACATGGGGTTCAATTGGGTATAATCCTGCCAATAATAATGTCTATGTAGGTGTAACGAATCATGCTGATAAAGTGGGCTTTTATGAATATGACCCCGCCCGGAACCAAATCCAGTCACATGGCTTCCTTAGCGATCTGGGACACCTTAGGCCTTTTCAATGGCAGGGAAAAATGCACTCCAAAATTGTGGCCGGTCCCGGGGGTGAAATATATTTTTCCACTGATGGGGGCGAGTCGAGACAAGAGTATCTGATGAACCATCCGCATGGCTATGCCGGAGGCTTTTTTATGAAGTGGAACCCTGAAACTAAACAACTTACCAATTTAGGAATGGGGATGCAATATGAAAGCATCAAGGATGTAGAAGTGGACCTTCAATCGGGTCTTGTCTATGGCATAAGCTACCCGCAGGCACATTTTCTAGTGTACGATCCTCAAAAAAACCTGTTGCACGATGCAGGCCGGCTGGGCAGTGCCCATGTGCCCCGCGTGCTGTTTACCGATTGGTGGGGCAACTGTTATTATGTAGACTGGAGACAACGCCTGGTAAAATATGAGAAATCTACCGGCAAGCTGGTTTTTGCAAAGCAAAGTTTACCAGCCTTTCCGGGTACTCCTGGAGGAAAAATAGTAACGGGAATTACTGCTTATGCAAAAGATCCCGACAATAAAGCCATTTACCTGGTTACCTATGGTGCTAAACTTGTTAAGTTTTATCCGCAGGAAACGGGGATCGGCAAATGGGAAGATTTAGGTGGTGTGTATGAAATGGCCAAAGGGGAAGAGTGGAAGCCGTATGTACCTAATTTAAATATAGGTCTGAATGGTAAACTCTATTATGTAATTGGCGGTCATGGCAATTATGTGCGGAAAGACAAAACGGTACTGATTGAATTCGATCCTGAACAACGCAAGGCGAACATTCTTTTAGAATTTCCTATCGGTCGCTTAACAGAAGTAACAGGTTCCGATATCCGCGACAAGGATGGCAACATGTATTTTGCCGGCCGCAAAAGACCCGACAGAAGCGAAAACGGCAGTGTACCCTTTTTAATAAAATTTAACCCTGAAAAGGAGGTCAAATAATATGTACAATCGAATTATTTATTCCCTGATTGCATTATTCTTCGTTCCTGTTATTGGGAATGCACAGTATACATTCTTTAATCCCAAAGGCAGTTTTGCTGTAGAAGCCTCACTTGAAAACACAGATGAACTGCGCATGCCGATGTATCAGAACGCAATGAGCTCTCTTACTGTTTCCGGTGATTTTGTTTTAGGTGGTACAAGCGCAGAAAAAGGATTTTCACCGCTGCTGTTCAGCAGTTCTCTTTCGCAGCGTAAACTCGCTGCGATCAAACAACTTGAGGACGTTGTAAAGGGACAGTTAAGCATCGGAACCGGTTTTACCGCTGCAAAATCCGGAAGCGTTTTTTATGCCGGTACCATGCCTCAGCCAGGAACCGGGTTGGGCGGGCATATCATTGAACTGCAGGTAAACCCTCAGGGCCAGATTGCTCTGAAAGACCTTGGAGAACCTGTGGCCGGCGAGGGGATTTTTGCAATGACATTCAATCCGGATAAAAACGAATTCTACGGAATTGTACATCCTTCCGGCAAATTCTTCAGGTTTAACCTGAAAACAGGTAAAACCCAGGTTTATGTTCAAACGGTTCCATCTGAAAAGGATCTTGACACCTATCATTCCTTTGCATTGGAACCTGAGGATTACCTGGGACGTGCATTGGTTATCGACCAGCAGGGCCGCATCTATGGAAGCAGGGCTATCAATAAATTGTTTTGTTTCGATCCGGCCACCCAATCGTTTTCAGTTCTGAAAGATGAACTGCCCTTTGTATGGGGACGGGAAGCAATGGGGCGCATCGACTCCTGGGTTAAAATGCCTGGGGGTGCTATTTATGGCAGCAATGCTGCCGACGGGCAATTGTTTCGGCTTGATCCGCTTAAACAAACAATTGTAAACCTGGGAAAGCCCATTATGATGCCCCGGATTATGGCTATGACCCCGGGAAAAAATGGAATGTTGTACGGTGTGGCCGGAGCTTCTCCCGGGTATGCGCACCTTTTTAGTTATCATCCGCAAAAGGGCTTCCGTGATCTCGGTAATCCAGAATTCAAAATGATTACTCCCGGACTGGAACAGGGGATTAACTGGCGCGGATTCCAGATTGCTTCGATGGCAACTTCACAGAATGGCAACTATATCATTATGGGTGAGAATGAAGCGCTGAGTCAGCTCATGGTTTTTCCTGCTGAAGATTTACCATAGTTTGTGCATAAACGGTATCGGGTATGAAACGTAGAATATTTCGGAGCTGCGAACTTGTCAACCGAGACTAAGTTTGCTAAGAAATCGAAACTTTCGGAAACCATTGTCCGCCCTACGTTTTATATCCATTGTGTGTGCCTTGAATGGTAAATATAGTTCTTTTAGAAAAGAATCCCCAGAGGGTGCAAGTCCCTTATGCACTGGAGTAACGTCCGGAAGCATTAGCAAGTCGCAAGGTGGTTTGGGGTGACCCAAGCACTGAAGTAAGCG
>NZ_JAUYSS010000021.1 GCF_030695525.1 Daejeonella sp.
ACCCGGATAAATAAATATCTGAGTGAGATAGGCTACTGTTCGCGTAGGGCGGCGGATAAACTGATTCTTGAAAACCGTGTTACTATTAATGGTGTGGTGCCTGAAATGGGCACTAAAATCGTTCCTGAAGACGAGGTTAGAGTTGACGGGAAACTAGTTTCCACCCCTGAAGAAAAGCCTGTATATATAGCATTTAATAAGCCGGTAGGAATAGTATGTACAACCGACACAAAGGCTGAGAAAAATAACATCATTGATTATATCAAATATCCGAAGCGTATCTTCCCGATCGGGCGGCTTGATAAAGCAAGTGAAGGACTGATTTTACTGACAAGTGACGGGGATATTGTCAACAAAATTTTGCGGGCCAGAAATAATCATGAAAAGGAATATCTTGTCACAGTTAACAAGCCAATAAATCCTGAATTTCTAAAAAAGATGAGCAACGGAATTCCTATCCTGGATACCATAACCCGCAAATGTGAAGTGGAACAACTGGATAAGAATAGATTTAAAATAATACTCACTCAGGGACTGAACAGACAAATCCGAAGAATGTGTGAATACCTTGATTATAAGGTGATTAAACTCAAAAGAGTCAGAATAATGAATATCAGACTGGATATACCCCTGGGAAAATGGCGATATCTGTCAGATAATGAGCTGAATGAAATTAGCAGGTTGATTTCAGGCTCAGCTAAAACTCATTTTGATGAGCCCTGAATGCTATGTTATTTCAATAAGTTAGTTTCCTCATCCGGGAATATAACAACAGGCTTATAGTTTCTGGCTTCTTCTGCATCCATAATAGCATAGGTTATGATTATAATTACATCACCTTTCATAACCCTTCGTGCAGCGGCACCATTCAAAATAATATCTCCGCTTCCTCTTCTTCCGCTTATGGTATATGTTTCAAAGCGCTCACCATTATTATTATTGACGATCTGCACTTTTTCACCTTCCAGGATATTTGCAGCATCCAATAAGTCATGATCTATAGTAATACTGCCTACATAGTTAAGATCTGCATCTGTTACTTTGACTCTGTGAATTTTTGATTTTAATATGTGAATTTGCATGGGGCAAAGTTAAGTATTTAAAGGAATTTTGAATTATTGAATACTGGATATTGCATTCAGAGTAGAATTTAGCGCCTGATTGAATTTTAAATTGGAAATAGCAGATTGGATGCTATTTATTTTTTGCCACTTAATTTTAAAGACCTAAATTGTTTTGAATTGATAACAAATTCTATTTAATCGTAAATAATTACCAGGCCATTAAATCAAAATCTAATGAAAAATAAGCGCAGAGATTTCCTAAAGCTTTCAGGCATGGCCGGTTTAGCTATAGCAGGTGATGGTTTTTTTGGAGGGTTTGCTCAAGCCAATGAATTCCCTAAACCTAATTTTCAATCATCTTTAAGCCTCGATCATTCAAGATATGCCATAAATGAACAGATAAAACAGAATTTTGAGATAGCTAAAAGCATCCTTAAACCTAGTCAGAAACAGCTTGAACGGGGCCTTGAATTACACATGAATTCCCTTGTCATTGATTGCTATGGATTCATGCCATCGGCTGCACCTAATGCTGCATTGATAAATTTGGCAATAGATTCCAAAGCATCTCAGTTGGAACTACAGGACATGATGGAAAGTCAGTCTATGACTCGTTTTGTCATTGATAAAAGAGAAAGGGAGGAATTAGAAAATGCTTGGAAGGCTTCCGGGGTAACTTGTGTGGTACAGAATACTGGTGAAGAAGGGAATGGGATTAGTCGACTGCTTAAGCGCTTAGCGAACTTTACTTATTCTACTGATATGATGAGTGATTTTGTAAGTAAAGCTGTAAAGCCAGAAGACATTCTACGGGCTAAAAAAGAAAATCGACATGCTCTATATTTCACTGGTAATGGCGTTCCTTTGCCACAGGATTGGATTTCTGTAGAAGATGAATTAAGATATATCAGCGTATTCTTCCATTTGGGAATTAGAATGATGCATCTTACCTATAATCGAAGAAATGTAATTGGGGATGGTTGTGCAGAAAAAGCCAATGGGGGATTGAGTGATTTCGGACGGGAGGTAGTCAAGGAAATGAATCGTGTTGGTGTGATTGTGGATATTGCTCATTCCGGCTGGCAGACAAGCCTGGAGGCAGCTCAGGTTTCAAAGAAACCCATGGTAGCCAGTCATACCACAGTGGCTTCCATCAATAAGCATATTCGTTCGAAACCGGATAATGTGATTCGTGCAATTGCCGACACTGGTGGGTATATTGGAATTTGTTGCATACCAAGGTTTCTTGGGGGTAGCGGTGATATCGCAATGATGATGAAGCATATTGATTATGTAGTAAAAAAGTTTGGAGTTGACCATGTTGCTATTGGAACTGATGTTGCCTACAGATCTCAATTTTCAAATGAGGAAAGCAAGAAGATTTCTGCACGAAATCCTGAGAGAACGCGCTGGGAAGCACTTTGGCCGCCAGATGATTTCAAGGAAAGCTCAGACATGATTCAAAGCTTGGCCTGGACCAATTGGCCCCTATTCACTGTGGGAATGGTACAAATGGGATATTCGGATGATGATATTCAAAAAATTCTTTCAGGAAATAGCATGAGAGTTGCAAATGCAGTACTTTCCTGAAAGCTAAAATGGACTGTGTTTTAGAAATTATTTACTGCTTTTGAATGAATATTTAATTGCCATAAAAAGACTCAGGAATAAGCCCAGTAAAAATAAGCCACCCATATAGCCGAAAACGGCATATTTTTCCTTGGCAACCTCTCTGCCTAGTTCAGGGCCGTATATTGCTGCAAATAACCAGAGGAAAGGGTATAGAAATCCGCCAATGGCAACAGCATATGAAGTAATATTTTTTAGTCCTTGCGGAGCTGATAAAAATGATATAAAAAGCAGTACGCCCATTACCATTGCCCCAATCCCGGTTGCATGAAAGTGAAATCTTTGATAATATCGCCAGTTTTTTTCACTCTCTGCCTTCAATACAGCATCCTTTTCTGCAACATCCTGAATAAGGCTGATCTTTTCATTTTTGCTTAGGCCTTCCTTGATTTTATCTTTAAAAAAGTCTTCATTTGCTCCAAATATAATGGAGATGAATACTCCGCAGATGAGCGTGAGTATGGCTATTACAAATGGAATTCTGCTGGTCATGATACCTGATTTTTTATACAAGTTAATAATTTATTGATGCAATAAATATGGACCAATATTTCTTTCTGAAAAAAATTATCATTTAAGTTCTATTTGCCAGATTATGCTTATTCTACCGTTACTGATTTTGCCAGATTTCTTGGCTGATCTACATTACAACCTCTTAATACAGCAATATGGTATGATAACAGCTGTAATGGGATAGTAGCAAGCAGAGGAAGAAATATTTCATCAGCATCAGGTATTTCTATAACGAAATCGGCCATATTTTTAACCACAACATCACCCTCAGTGACAATTGCAATGACCCTGCCCTTTCTGGCCTTCACCTCTTGTATGTTACTGATTACTTTTTCGTAGGATGAGTTTTTTGTTGCAATGAATACCACCGGCATTTCTTCATCGATTAAGGCAATTGGCCCATGTTTCATTTCAGCAGCAGGATATCCTTCTGCATGGATATAAGAGATCTCCTTTAACTTAAGAGCACCTTCCAGTGCTACCGGAAATCCACTTCCTCTGCCCAGAAACAGAAAGTTACTCGCATCTTTAAAGGCTTCAGAGATATTTTTTATATTATCATTTGATAATAGACATTTCTCAACAAGTAAGGGAATATTCTCAAGTTCAGTAAGCAGGTGAACCATTTTACTTTGAGTGATCTTACCTCTTTGTTGTGCCATATACAATGCCATTAGTGTAAGAACTGTGACCTGTGCTGTAAATGCTTTTGTTGAGGCAACCCCAATTTCAGGTCCGGCATGGGTATAGACACCAGCATGGCTCAGTCGGGGTATTGAAGCTCCTACAACATTACAAATTCCAAAAATAGTGGCTCCTTTGGATTTTGCAAGTTCGATTGCAGCCATTGTGTCTGCAGTTTCCCCTGATTGGGAGATTGCAATTACAATATCCTTTTCTGAGATAATCGGGTTTCGATACCTGAATTCTGATGCATATTCAACCTCAACCGGAATACGGGAATATTCTTCTATCAGGTACTCCCCAACCAGTCCGGCATGCCAGGAGGTTCCGCAGGCAACAATTACGATGCGGTCAATATTCTTTAGTTTTTCAGCATATTCTTTGATCCCGCCCAATTGAACATAACCCTCGTCCGGATAGATACGTCCTCTCATACAGTCTTTTATCGACCTCGGTTGCTCAAAGATTTCTTTGAGCATGAAATGATCAAACCCGCCCTTTTCAAGCATTTCAAGCTTTAATTCAAGCTCCTGTACGTAGGGAATCTGGATTGTATTATCAATATTCTTTATCAGTAATTCATCCCGTTTGATAAAGGCAATTTCATTATCATTGAGGTAAATCACATTTTTAGTATATTCAATTATCGGTGATGCATCTGAAGCGATAAAATATTCCCCATCTCCAACTCCCAGCACCATCGGGCTCCCTTTTCGGGCTGCAATCAATTCGTTGGGTTCATCCTGATCTATGATTACTATGGCGTATGCACCGATCACTTTATCAAGGGCAATTCTGACGGCCTCCCTGATATCCAGGCCTGTCTGAAACTGAATATCTTCAATAAGGTGTATCAGGACTTCTGTATCTGTATCGCTATTAAAGACATGGCCTCTGGATAATAATGCCTCTTTCAAACTGGAATAGTTTTCAATAATGCCATTATGTATAATCGCCAGACGGCCGTCACCTGAGGTATGTGGATGTGAATTACGGTCTGAAGGTTCACCATGCGTGGCCCAGCGGGTATGTCCCATGCCCATTGTGCCGCTCAGGTTTTTCCCTTCAACTGATTGTTTTAAATCACTTACCTTTCCAGCCTTTTTATAAATGCTTAGATGACTGTTCATGAGTGCTACTCCGGCACTATCATATCCCCGGTATTCAAGTCGTTGTAATCCCTTGATGATTATGGGCCAGGCCTCACGGTGTCCAATATAACCAACTATTCCACACATAATTATGAATTGTTAATTGCCGAAACTAGCAATTTGCTTGTATATAATAAAGGGGAGTAGAAAATTAATTTATCTTACTATAAATTACTCTAAGTTTCATTTGATAGCTAACTCCGGATTTCCCGCTGCCAATAACAGCTCCTCCAGCGTTGCTTCCTGATACAGACGGACCAGCCGAACGATTAAAATCTGTACTGACTGGTGCAATATAGGTGTCGTATTGTCTCAGTTTACCTTTAATGATATCCTGAATATAGCTTGTGATCTGAAACTTATAATGTTTTTTACTTGAGTCATAAAAACCACCGAAGTCAAAATCTGTTAAAGAGAATGCAGGGTCGGTGCTGAAATCGGGAATGAATTGTCTTTGGTTTGCAATATCCGTACGATACATTATAAGCCGCGAAGCTGGCTTAAATGCATCTGTTCCACCTACAACTGAGACTATCAGTTCTGCTTTATTTATGGTAATATTTCCAAGATTTTTTAACTTTTCAATATGGGGAAACCGGATTTTTGTTCGCAGGCCTGCTAAACCCTGAACATAGGTAAAATCTTGTTGAGTGCTTGTATTATTCAAATTAGCTGGAATATCCGTTCCGCTATAATCATGCTTGAAGTCGGCAATTACAGGCACTGAACCATTCACGATAGGGAATTTATGCATAGTGGTATCAATTAAAGCACCATTCTGACTTTTATAATAAATTTCCAGCCTGCTTGAATCGCTAAGGTTAAAAAATGCTATACCTCCGGGTCCGGAACTCTGTGCCTTATTAACAGTCAGGTAAAACCCTTTTACAGCCTTATTCAACAAATCATCGCTGCTTAAGGTGGTACTGCTTGCGTTCAGAAAGTTAGTTGTGATAAAACTTGAATTGAGCGGTATTCGCATCTGAGGTGCCCGGGTAACTTGTTTGTCGGGATTGCCTGTTACAATTTCCGTAACCCTTACGCTATCATTGACATTGAATCTTAGTCTTTTGCTTCCAATCACGGATGATCCATAGCTCTGAGCCTGTGTATTATAGTATCGTACAGAGGTACTCAGCGGATTATTGAGCTGATGAACCTCAACCTGAAAATTTGAGGTACTATCGCCATAAAAGTCCTTAGCATAATAAAGTACCAGGACTGCTGAATCCAAAACCGGAGATGTCCCGAAATTAAGGCCGGGAGGGTCAAGTGTCAGTGACATGGCGATATTAGCATTAGTTTTCCCGAAGATGGGATCTATCAAATATCCAAGAGGGTATTTTGTCAAGGTATTGGTAACCAGTGAATCTTCTTTTACAGTGGATGAGATAACTGTAATCGTATCTGTAAAGCTACCTGTAACTTCAGTAGCCGGATCAACATCAAGGCCAATAGAATCTGTATTCTGACAGCTGCTTAAAATAAAAAGACTTATCAACAGCGTTAATAAGTCCAGTTTGTATAATTTCATCCGTATTACATTAATTTTTAAAAGCTTACAAGCTCTTTTTTCAATCTGATCGGGTACCCCTCCATTATTCACTCGGGGAGGTTTGCATAGTTAGGCTTAGGCTAATGACACTAATTCTTCGCTAGCAATTTCTTCGTAAAGGTTGTAATAATTTTCGTAATCTAAAGTGGAATTGAATTCCAGAAGCGGTTTATTGGATTTTTTAACAAACTTTAACACTTCTTCATTGATATTTTCGCAGGCACAAACTACTGCATCAGAATAGGAGATTGCTCCAAGGTTCAAAGCTGTATTAGTAGCGTCTGTATACATTTCAGTGTGTTCGGCATTCATTCCGTTCATAATCGCTTTAGATGCAAATTCAGCACTGAGAGAGGTTTCAAAATTATCATCATATAGGGAATACACCACTTTTGAATTCTTAAAAGTAGGGTCATCTTTATACAAAGTCTTTAAATAAGCAGGAACAAGCGCACTCATCCATCCGTGGCAGTGTACAACATCAGGAGACCAGCCTAATTTTTTAACGGTTTCTAAAGCACCTTTACAGAAAAATATGGTTCTCTCGTCGTTATCAGCATAGAATTTATTGTTATTATCAGTAAATACATGCTTTCGCTGGAAATATTCTTCATTGTCAAGGAAATATACCTGCATTCGTGCAGAAGGGATAGATGCGACCTTGATGATTAATGGGTTGTCATTATCATTTATGATGATGTTCATACCCGATAGTCGAATTACTTCATGTAATCTGTTACGGCGTTCGTTAATATTACCGAAACGCGGCATCAAAATACGGATTTCAAATCCTTTGTCCTGCATTGCCTGAGGTAAGTGACGGGTAATCTCAGAAATTTTGGTAAGTTCAAGGAAAGGCGACATCTCATGCGTAATAAAAAGAATCTTCGTTTTTGCCATCTCCGGTTTGATTAATTTAAGGTTAAGAAAAGTTTTAGAACAGCAAAGGTAATCATTATCTTATGAAATATCAACGAATTAGGCAAGTTGTTTTGGTTCTGTTTAAGTATTTAACCATTTTTGAGCCCATTAATAGCAAATTGTAATTTGAAAATCTTTAACAACAGAGAAGCCATTCATCACTATCTCGATGATATACGTTCATCAGGCAAATCCATTGGATTTGTCCCGACTATGGGTGCTTTGCATGCTGGTCATCTATCTTTAATTGAGGCTGCCCGCAGGAAGACAGATTTTGTAGTTTGCAGTATTTTTGTGAATCCAACACAATTTAATGATAAAAAGGATTTGGAGAATTATCCACGTCCCATTGAAGATGATCTCCGAAAATTAAGGGAATTTAAATGCGATGTTTTGTTCCTTCCTGAAGTGGATGAAATGTATAACAGTTCAGAATTCTGGAGTATCGAACTGGACAATCTGGATAATATCCTTGAAGGAAGGATCAGACCGGGACATTATCAGGGTGTAACACAGATCGTAAAAAAGCTGTTTGACACAGTGCAATCCGACTTTGCTTTTTTTGGTCAGAAAGATTATCAGCAGATAATGGTGATTGCCTATATGGTCAGAAAGTTGAGGATTAAAGTCAAACTGGTTATTTGTCCGATTATCAGGGAAAATGATGGGCTCGCAATGAGCTCCCGAAATGTTTATTTGTTACCAGCTGAAAGATTACAGGCGCTTGCCTTGTACAAATCGCTCACACTGGCACATGAATTATTTAAAACGCATTCAGTTAAACAGGTAAAGAAAAAGGTCAACGATTTTCTTGAATCGTGCCCAGGAATTGAGACTGAATATTTTGAAATTTATAATGCCCGCACATTCAAGCCAATTACTTCAAAAAGAGCGGTAACAATGATAGCTCTGGTTGCTGCCAGAATTGGTAAAATCAGGATTATAGACAATATGTACCTGAATAAAGAAAATTTATATTGAGAATTTCGCTCATAAAATCCATCAGATACCTGTTATTTCTGGTCACAGGGATTTTGCTTTTGTATTTAGCTTTCAAAGGGCAGGATCTTAGCAAAATGCTTTCAGATCTGAAAAAGGCTGATTATGTATGGGTTCTTTTATCCATCGTCCTTAGTTTGCTTGCACATGTATTAAGAGCCTACCGATGGAATTTAATGATTGGCTCGCTGGGGCATGGTACCCCTGGTATTATGAATACTTTTCATGCAGTAATTATGGGATATCTTGCTAATCTGGCATTCCCGCGCATGGGCGAACTTGCGAGATGTACTGTGCTAAATAAATCTGATAATATCCCCGTAATTAAGCTATTGGGGACTGTAATTGCTGAGCGTATTGTTGACTTGCTAATGCTGGGAATTGTATTTGCGATGGCTATCCTTTTAGAATTTAACTTGATATCCGGATTTCTATATCAGCATGTTCATACTAAATTAAGTGGTAGGACCGGCGACATCATTTTGCTGATCTTTGCATTTTTGCTCATAGTTCTGATAGTTATTTTCT
This sequence comes from Daejeonella sp., assembly GCF_030695525.1. Classification (GTDB taxonomy): domain Bacteria; phylum Bacteroidota; class Bacteroidia; order Sphingobacteriales; family Sphingobacteriaceae; genus Daejeonella. The sequence goes on from NZ_JAUYSS010000021.1 coordinate 9,045, forward strand.
TTTATTTCCTGATGAAAAAGAAAAGATGGGGAATTTATAACCGTATTATCCGTTTTTTCTCAGGAATGAAGACCGGAATTTTATCCGTAAAAAATCTGGACAATAAAACCGGATTTATATTGAGCTCAGCATTCATCTGGTTGCTATACGGGCTTTCATCCTACCTGTGCTTTTTTGCTCTGAACGCTACTTCCACTCTTGGCCCGGGTGCAGCACTTTCTACCCTGGTTTTTGGCAGTCTTGCAATGATTGCACCTGTTCAGGGAGGTATAGGTGCCTTTCACTGGATGGTTTCAGAGGGTTTGATTATTTATGGCATATCCAAAAGTGATGGCCTTTCTTACGCATTATTGGTTCATACAACTCAAACATTAATTATCCTTTTTATTGGTTCAATAAGTTTAATTTTGTTCCTGAAGCAATACACTAGAAAAAATCAAAATGAGCAGACTGGATAATATTAAGAGTAAAATTTATACTCCGGATCAACTAAAAGCTCCCCTGAATGTATGGCGACTTCTGGGGAAAAAATTAGTGTTCACCAATGGTTGCTTTGATTTACTTCATTTAGGGCATATTGATTATCTGTCGAAAGCTGCTGATATGGGAGATAAATTAGTGATTGGCTTAAATTCTGATTCATCTGCATCAGCATTGAAAGGCCCGGGCCGGCCTGTTAATGATCAGCTTTCCCGTTCTGTCATGCTTGCTTCATTTTCTTTTGTAGATGCAGTGGTAATCTTTGATGAGCCTACCCCACTGCACCTGATTGAATTAGTGAGACCCGACTTCCTGGTTAAAGGGGCTGATTATTCAATTGAACAGATTGTGGGGGCCGGGCTGGTATTGCAATACGGCGGAGAGGTAAAAACTATAGAATATCTTAGCGGTTATTCCACAACACTTATAGAGAAAAAAATCAGATCCAATTACTGAGATTTCCAATCAATTCTTGCTTTTTTAAGGCATATTCCATAATCCCGCACATAACAAACGGAAATATTTCTTAATATTTGCATAGAAGCAAATACTAATCAGGCCCGAAACATTAATTTTGCGGCACTAAACCAATTATTATGTTTTTTGATTTTACAGAAGAGCAGTTGATGATTCAGCAGGCAGCCAGGGATTTTGCCAATAATGAATTAAAACCCGGGGTAATAGAACGGGATGAACATCAAAAATTTCCGCATGAGCAGATAAAAAAACTAGGTGAACTTGGTTTTCTCGGGATGATGGTTGATCCCAAGTATAATGGCTCCGGACTCGATACCATTTCGTATGTGCTTGCCATGGAAGAGCTTTCAAAAGTTGATGCATCAGCTTCTGTAGTGGTTTCGGTAAATAATTCATTGGTTTGTTTCGGACTTGAGAAATACGGTTCTGAGTTTCAAAAGGAAAAATATCTGAAACCGCTTGCAGCCGGTGAAAAAATAGGCGCATTTTGTCTTTCTGAACCAGAAGCCGGTTCCGATGCCACTTCTCTGCACACAAGCGCGATCGATATGGGCGATCATTATCTCCTTAATGGAACTAAAAACTGGATCACAAACGGGGGAAATGCCTCTACCTACCTGGTCATAGCCCAAACTAATCCTGCCCAAAGACATAAGGGAATAAATGCACTGATTGTTGAGAAAGATATGGAGGGTTTCACAAAGGGCCCTAAAGAAAATAAAATGGGAATACGTGGATCAGACACACATTCCCTGATGTTTTCCGACGTAAAAGTACCTAAAGAGAATCGGATCGGCGATGAAGGTTTTGGATTCTCATTTGCAATGAAAACACTGGATGGCGGACGGATAGGGATCGCTTCACAGGCCCTTGGGATAGCCTCAGGTGCTTATGAACTGGCTCTCCAATATTCAAAAGAACGCAGGGCATTTGGGAAACCGATTTCCGGGCATCAGGCAATTCAGTTTAAGCTTGCAGATATGGCAACTGAAATTGAAGCAGCAAGGATGCTCTGCTTAAAAGCTGCCTGGTTGAAAGACCAGGGCCTCCCGTATGCTCAGGCAAGTTCTATGGCCAAATTATTCGCGTCAGAAGTAGCCATGAAAACTACTGTTGAGGCAGTTCAGATACACGGAGGATATGGTTTTGTTAAGGAATTTCATGTGGAACGTCTGATGCGCGATGCAAAGATTACCCAAATTTATGAAGGGACTTCTGAGATTCAACGCATTGTAATTGCACGTGAGATTCTAAAATAGTTAGCCGGGGCCCATGCGATGAAAAATTGCTTCAAAATTATTATTTTCACTATTCTTCTTTCCGGCTTATTTGCTTGTAAAAGTAAAACAGATCATGCACTGGAACAAGGAATCTGGCGTGCTACCCTCAAAACAATTTCGGGAGCCAGCATACCTTTCAATTTTGAAGTAATCGATTCTGCAGATCAGCAATTTTTAGAGATTATAAATGGGGATGAAAGGTTTAGGGTCAATGAAATTTATACAGAATCAGATTCTATCTTTATTAAGATGCCTCTTTTTGATTCGGAGATCAGGGCAAAGTTAAAGAACGGTTCTTTGCACGGACAGTGGATTAAACATTTCGCAGATAGTAGCGAAGTAATGATGCTCGAAGCCCAAAAAGGTTACTCATGGCGTTTTTTCAAGGCCAAAACCAAACCTGAGCTTGTTGTGACAGGCTCCTGGTCCGTTACTTTTCATGATGCAAAGACAGGTAATTCGATTCCTGCCATTGGTGAATTTACCCAACAGGATGGTCGCCTTATTGGCACTTTTTTAACCAGTACAGGGGATTATCGTTTTCTTGAGGGAACTGTCTCAGACAATAAACTTTATCTTTCCTGTTTCGACGGCAGTCATGCTTTCCTGTTTACCGGCAAAATTCTGGATAGTAACACAATAGTGGATGGAAATTTCTATTCCGGACTATCTTCTGTACAGACATGGACCGCCAGGAAAGACGATAATGCGATCCTGCCTGATGCTTATTCGATGACTGCCTTGAGGGATGGATTTGATAAAATAGATTTTTCTTTTCCTGATTTAAATGGAAAGAATGTCTCTCTTTCGGATTCAAAATTTAAGAATAAGGTTGTTTTGGTACAGTTTTTCGGATCCTGGTGTCCTAATTGTATGGATGAAACTGCTTACCTGGTTCCATTGTACAAAAAATATCAGGAAAAGGGCCTTGAAATTGTTGCCCTGGCTTATGAACGAACCAGGGATTATGAACGTTCGAAAAGAAACCTATTACGCTTACGCGAGCGGTTTGACGTTCCATATGTTATGTTAATTACCGGCTATATAAATGATAAAGCCGAGGTAGCTAAAAGTCTGCCAATGTTAAAGCAATTTGTAGCCTTCCCAACTATGATAATCATTGATAAGCAGGGAAAAGTCAGAAAGATCCATACCGGTTTCAGTGGGCCCGGAACCGGGGTTCATTATGCGGATTTTAAAAATGAATTTGAGAAAACAATTGAAAATCTGCTGATAGAAGAATAGAAAATGAATCTCAATTTTGCTGTAAAGCAAATGAAATTCCGTGTAAACGGGATTATTAATAACAAATTAATGTTGATGAAAATAAAATATATCCTCTGCTACCCTATACTGGCTTCAATACTGCTTTTAGCTTGTTCTGCTCCAAGGATGGTTAATTTGGACCCTATTACTATTGTTGAAAATTCAAAGGGTGCTTTAGTATACAGGGGCAGCTATACCCAAACCACAGATATTATTAATACCAGACTTGATCTTAGTTTCGATTGGGATAGCGCATACGTGATTGGAAAAGCTACAATTCTTGCAAAGCCCTATTTCTATCCTTCTGACCAGTTGGTATTGAATGCCAATGGGTTTCGCTTGAACTCAGTTTCATTGGTTAATGGCGATGATATGAAGCCATTAAGATATACCTACAATGGTAAATTGCTTACTATCAGTTTGGATAAGATATATACCAGAGATCAGAAATACACCATATTTATTGATTACGTCGCGATGCCAAATAAATTAAAAGTCGGCGAGGATATTGCATCAGCGGGTGACCGTGGTATTTATTTCATAAACAGGGATGGAAAGGATAAAGGGAAACCAAGGCAAATCTGGACTCAGGGTGAAACTGAATGTAATTCAAATTGGTTCCCAACCATTAATGGCAGTCAGGAAAAAATGACGCAGGAACTGAATATTACAGTACCAAATGAGTTTGTCAGCCTTTCGAATGGGACACTTGAATTTTCGAGCATGAATGGAGATGGTACGCGGACAGACAGCTGGCGACAGGAGCAGCCTCATTCCACTTATCTGACTATGCTGGCAGTCGGGGATTTCGTCATTACCAGAGATACCTGGAGGGATAAGGAAGTAAGTTATTATACCGAACCGGCTTATGCTTCCACAGCAAAACTGGTATTTGGAAAAACCCCCGAAATGATGGAATTTTTCTCAAACAAATTGGGAATTGAGTATCCATGGGATAAATACTCCCAGATTGTGGTCCGTGATTTTGTGAGTGGGGCTATGGAAAATACAACCGCATCGGTATTTTTTGAGGGTTTGAATATGTCAGAAGGACAATATCTGGATGAAAATTATGAAGATATTATCGCTCACGAACTATTTCATCACTGGTTTGGAAACCTGGTTACTGCCGAATCCTGGGCTAACCTGCCTCTGAATGAATCATTTGCCACCTATGGCGAATATCTATGGGACGAATATAAATACGGCAGGGATCAGGCTGATCTTAAAGGATTTGAGGATATGTCGGTCTATATTAGTAATAAACGAAAACCAGAACCGGATGTAATCCGTTTTGATTATTCGGATAGAGAACAAATGTTTGATGAGATAAGTTATCATAAGGGAGGAAGGATACTCCATATGCTAAGAAAGACGGTTGGGGATGAGGCTTTTTTTGAATCCCTGAAACTTTATCTGAACAGGCATACTTACAAAACGGCCGAAATTCATGAGCTTAGGCTGGCATTTGAGGAAATTACCGGTATGGATTTAAATTGGTTTTTTAATCAATGGTTCCTGGCTTCCGGCCACCCAGTTTTGAGTATTCAGAATTCTTATGATCCACTAAAGCGGGAGATAAATGTAAATATTAGGCAAAATCAGAATCTGTCAGAAACACCTCTATACCGTATTCCTATGGCTATAGATATTTACACCGGAACGAAGGTAGAGCGTAAGGAAATTATCCTTGAAAGGCAAAACCAATCGTTTATTTTCCCCTCCTTAAGTCCTCCAGATCTTGTAAATGTTGATGCTGAAAAATATATCCTTGCTGAAAAAAACGAAGTAAAAAATATGCAGGAATATATTTTTCAATATCAGAATGCGCCATTATTTATGGACAGGATTGAAGCAATAATGAAATTGAAAGATATGAAGGAGGAGGCTGCTGCAAGGAAGGTGATGGTTTCTGCATTCAAAGATAAGAACTGGTTCGTTCGCCATACGGCTTTATCTGTTATTGAAAATCTGTCAGACGATGAGCGGAAGGCTGTTCATCAAACATTGCAAGATTTGGCAACTAAAGATAAGGTTTCACAGGTAAGGGCTGCAGCAGTTGAAAAACTTGGAAAATATTATAGGATGACTGATAACAGAGAGGTATTTGATCAGACAGCGAAAGACAAGTCTCCAATTGTAATCAGGGCAACAACGGCTGTAAAAAAATAGGGGTACCTGATTCCTGTTTTCCCGGGAATCAGGTACCCGAAATTATTTGCTAGGCTGCTTTATCTGATTGGAATGCCGAAAAGATCATATTTATCAAAGCAAGAACTATGGCAAATAAAACTGCAGAGAGGAATCCACTGGTATTAAATGTTTCCATCAGGCTGTCAACTAATAACACCATTAGAACGGTAATGATGAAAGAAACCAAACCCAGAGTCAAAAAATTGATTGGAAAGGTTAAAATTCGGAGAATTGTGCCAATGGTTGCGTTTGCAAGTGCAATGAGTATACCTGCAATAATGGCACTCCAGAAATTTTCGACTTCAACCCCCGGCAGCAGGTAAGCAGCAATAGCGACAGCTGCACCCATTAATAGAATTTCAATGATCAGCCTCATGATTTTTGGTTTAAAATGTAAATAAATATGAAGAATCTATTTCATATTTCAGTAATAATTTTAATTTTCTTTAATTCCTGTAAACAGGAAAGGGCTCAGGATCAAACACAAAATAAACTAATAATCAGGTTTAATGCCGACAGCAATGCGGTAGAATTAAGGGGTTTAGCAATTCCTGTATTAGAGGAATTAAAGACTGATTCTCTCTCTGATTCTTTATGGGCAAATTTTTTTGCAGTGTACGAAGAACCAGGGGATCCTGAAATGAGGGATTTTCAACAGGCTTTGGAAGGCATTTATTCTATTGAAGGCGGGATGGTTAGATTTAAACCAAAAGATAATTTCAGAGAAAACCATTTATATTTTGCCCGCTGTTACACAAAGTTATTGCTTCAGGATGCAGATGATCTGATCCAAACGCGTGAACTGTTTCTCTCAGATGGGTTTACAGAGCATAAATTCATTGTTTCAAAAAGGTAAATCTTATAAATGTATTGAAATCAGGTATTTGTATTGACGGATTTTTTTTTATATTTGCGTCGATCTGAGAAGAGCCCCGACATTTGCGGGGCTCTTTTTTTACCAACCTGTTTTTCAAGGGGATTAAAAAAGAGGTCAAAATGAATATAGAAAAGCGTGTCATTGAGTTAGTTGAAGAAAAGATTGCCGACCGTCCCGATTTGTTTCTGGTAGACGTTCAGATGCATAGTAGCGGAATTTTGTCTATTTTAGTAGATGGAGATAATGGTGTTGCAATTAGTGATTGTGTTGCGATAAGCCGGCATGTAGGTTTTCATCTTGAGGAGGAAAATGCCATTGAACAAGCATACAGACTGGAAGTTTCCTCTCCCGGAATAGATACCCCACTAAAATCATTGCGCCAGTTCCAGAAAAATATTAACCGTTCATTAAAGGTTAAGCTTAAAGATGGTAGTATCAGGGAAGGTAAATTGATGGCTGCGGATGATTCAGGAATTACGATACAAGAGAGTGTTAAGGAAAAGGCTAAGAAAGCAGTTTTGCTAGAGAGCTATATAAAGTTTGAAGATATATCAGAAACGATAGTTTTAGTGAGTTTTAAATAACGTCCCGTACCTACGGGACAAATTCAATAAAAAATGAGCAATATTAATTTAATCGATTCATTCCAGGAGTTTAAGGACTTCAAGAATATTGACCGGCCTACGGTTATCAGCGTGTTGGAAGAAGTTTTCCGCAGCATGTTGCGTAAGAGGTATGGTACAGACGAAAATTGTGATGTGATCGTCAACCCGGATAACGGGGATTTGGAGATCTGGCGTACAAGAACGGTAATGGAAGATGGTTTTTCGGAAGATGATGATCTTGAGATTGAACTTGCAGAAGCAAAAGCAATTGATCCTGATCTTGAGGTTGGGGATGATTTTATCGAACAGATTACCCTTGAAAGTTTTGGTAGAAGGGCAATTCTGGCTGCACGTCAAACCCTGGTTTCAAAGATTCTGGAACTTGAGAAGGACGAGATTTTTAAGAAATACAAAGACCGTGTTGGGGAGATAGTAACCGGAGAAGTATATCAGGTTTGGAAAAAAGAGACTTTGGTACTTGACGACGAAGGAAATGAGCTCTTATTGCCCAAAACAGAGCAGATTCCTGCTGATTATTTCAAAAAAGGAGATTCTGTACGTGCCATTATTGAGAAAGTAGAAATGCTTAATGGTAATCCAAAGATTATTATTTCCCGTACGGCACCCGAATTTCTGCAACGTTTGTTTGAGATGGAAGTACCTGAGATATTCGACGGACTGATTACAATAAAGAAAATTGTTCGTGAACCAGGAGAACGTGCTAAAGTTGCGGTAGAGTCATATGACGACAGAATTGACCCGGTTGGTGCTTGTGTAGGCATGAAAGGATCACGTATACATGGAATCGTTCGTGAATTGAAAAATGAAAATATCGACGTAATTAACTTTACAAACAATATTTCATTGTATATTCAAAGGGCATTAAGTCCGGCAAAAATCACAAGCATCAAACTTGATGACGAAGAAAAGAGAGCGGCAGTTTATTTAAAACCTGATCAGGTTTCATTGGCAATTGGCCGCGGTGGTCACAATATTAAGTTAGCGGGAAAGCTTACAGGATATGAAATTGATGTGTACCGTGAGGCACATGAAGATGATGAGGATGTGGATATTGAGGAATTCTCAGATGAAATTGAGGGCTGGATCATTGATGAATTCAAGCGTGTTGGTTTGGATACAGCAAAATCGATTCTTAGCTTATCTGTGGATGATTTGGTTAAACGTACTGACCTGGAAGATACTACAGTAAAAGATGTAATTGAGATACTGAAGTCAGAATTTGAATAATTTAGGCTAGTATCTTATTGAGAAAAAACAGGTTTAAGAAAAAGCCCGATCCTCAAAGCATATAACATATAAAAAACGTACTTTTGTACAAAAATAGCGAGGTTAAAATAATAAATGTCAGAAGGTAAAAGCACAAATTTACTTAAAGCTGCGAAAGAGCTGAATATCGGCCTGAACACCGCGGTGGAGTTTTTAGGGAAAAAAGGTCATAAAGTTGAGGCCAGGCCCAATACTAAACTCACCGATGAGATGTACGATGTTCTTCTTAAGGAGTTCCAGGGTGATAAGATCGTAAAAGAAGAAGCTAAACAAATTGTTATTGGCAAGATTCGTCGCGATGATATTCCTGTAACTAACGAAAAGACTGAACCACAGCGTTCAAAGGATTTTGAACAGGAAGAAATTCTGATCAAGAATGTCAATCCATTTACTCCTCCGGTAGTTGAGAAGCCAAAAGCTGAACCTCAGCAGCCTGTCATTAATGAGCCTAAAGCAGAAGAAGGTACTTTGCCAGGTGTTAAAGTGGTAGGAAGGATCAATTTAGATGACTTGAATTCCAAAACCCGTCCTGATAAAAAAAGTCCCGAACCGGAAAAACCTCCTGTTGCTCCACCAGCTCCACCGGCTCCGGCTGCTAAAGTTGAGGAGCCTGTAAAAGTGCCGGAACCGGAAGTTATTCCGCAACCCGTTCAGGAAAAAGCAGAGCCTGAGGTGGAAACTGCACCTGCAGCAGAAATTAAAGAGCCTGTTGAAAGTCTGAAAGAAACTATTAAAGAACAGCCCCAAGTTCCTGCTACTAAACCGGTAGCTGAAGAAAAACAAGAAAATAAGCCAAATACTCAGGAAAGTAATCCTGATGCTTTAGTTATTCGTGCCAAAGCAGAACGTCTGACAGGCCCTAATGTGATTGGTAGAATTGAGCTACCAGCTTCACCGGCTCGCCGTGGTCAACCAGTGGCTTCTTCATCGAGTGCTGCAGGAGCTGATCATAAGCGTAAACGGAAGCGTAAAGATAATGCCCCGGGTCAACCCGGTCAGGCAGCACAACCTGGTCAGCAAGGCCAGCAAGGTCAGCAGTCAGGAGGATCACCACGCCCTGCACCCGGTGCAGGATATCAGGGTAATCGTCCTGATTTCAGAAATACAAGACCAGGACAAGGTACTGCAGGCGGAGCCCGACCTGATTTCAGGAATAAGCCCCGTACCCCGGATGCTCCAAAAGCCGAACCTACAGATAAAGAAATTCAGGATCAGATCAAAGCAACACTTGCACGTTTAAGTGGTGCGGGTAAATCAGGAAAATTTGCACAGCGTGCAAAATTGCGTCGTCAGAAGCGTGATGATGTGGCTCAGACTGCTGAAGATGCAGCATTGGAAGCAGAAATGCAGTCCAAAACCATCAAGGTAACAGAATTTGTTACTGCAAATGAGCTGGCACTGATGCTTGATGTTCCTGTTACTCAGGTTATTTCAACTTGTATGAGCCTGGGAATGTTCGTATCCATCAATCAAAGACTGGATGCTGAAACTCTGACCATCGTAGCGGATGAATTCGGTTATGAAGTTGAGTTTGTGAAACCTGAAGATGAGGAAACTGGTTTACTTGAAGAAACTGATACTCCGGAGGATCAATTACCAAGAGCTCCAATCGTAACCGTAATGGGTCACGTGGATCATGGTAAAACATCCTTGCTTGACTTTGTTCGTAAGACAAATGTTATCGCAGGAGAAGCGGGTGGAATTACCCAGCACATTGGAGCTTATGAAGTAACCCTTGAAAATGATCGTAAAATAACTTTCCTGGATACTCCGGGTCACGAAGCATTTACGGCCATGCGTGCAAGGGGTGCCAATGTAACCGATATTGCAATTATTGTAATTGCTGCTGATGATAGTGTGATGCCTCAAACGCGTGAAGCTATTAATCATGCACAGGCTGCAAATGTACCAATTGTATTTGCATTTAGTAAGGTTGATAAACCGGGTGCGAATGCTGATAAGGTTCGTGAACAGCTTTCTGCAATGAACATTTTGGTTGAAGACTGGGGCGGGAAATATCAAAGTCAGGAAATTTCAGGTAAAACCGGTGCAGGCATTGATTTATTGCTGGAAAAGGTCTTGCTCGAAGCAGATATGCTGGAGTTGACAGCCAATCCAAACAAGCGTGCCGTTGGTACAGTTATCGAAGCAGCTTTGGATAAAGGTCGTGGAATTGTCACAACTGTGCTGATTCAGGCCGGAACATTGAGGGTTGGAGATGCGATACTTGCCGGTGGATACAGTGGAAAGGTAAAAGCACTACATAATGAACGCGGAGTTAAGTTAGATAAGGCCGGTCCTTCTACACCTGTACAGGTTTTAGGTATGCAGGGCGCGCCAACCTCAGGTGATAAGTTCAACGTGATGGAAAGTGAAGTTGAAGCCCGTCAGGTTGCCAATAAGAGATTGCAATTACAACGTGAGCAGGGATTACGTACTCAGAAACATATCACACTTGATGAGATCGGACGTCGTTTGGCAATCGGAAACTTCAAGGAGTTGAATGTGATCGTTAAAGGTGACGTGGATGGTTCAATCGAAGCATTGTCCGATTCCTTGCTGAAACTGTCGACTGAACAGATCCAGGTGAATATCATACATAAATCTGTAGGTCAGATATCTGAATCGGATGTTTTATTAGCTTCGGCTTCTGATGCGATCATCATTGGTTTCCAGGTTCGTCCTTCTGCAAGTGCACGTAAACTGGCTGAGGCAGAACAAATTGATATCCGTCTTTATTCAATCATCTACGATGCCATTAATGAGGTGAAAGCCGCGATGGAAGGTATGCTTGACCCTGAATTTGAAGAGAAAATTACTTCCAACGTTGAAATTCGTGAAGTATTTAAAATCAGTAAAGTGGGTACAATTGCAGGTTGTATGGTACTCGACGGAAAGATTACCAGAAACAGCAAGATTCGTATCATACGTGATGGTGTAGTAGTTTATACCGGTGAACTGGCCTCATTGAAACGTTTCAAAGATGATGTGAAAGAAGTTGCTACCGGTTATGAGTGTGGTTTAAATATTCAGAACTTTAATAATATTGAAGCGGGTGATATCGTAGAGTCATACGAACAGGTAGAGGTGAAAAGGAAATTATAATCTGAACAAATAATTTTAAAAGCGATCTATCTGATCGCTTTTTTTGTTTGGCCTTTATTGATGGTTAATAACGTTAAATCTGACAGGTTTGGGCTTAAGAAAAGAATTCAGAAGGCTTAAAAGAAGCATACAAATGAAGCTTAATTCGGGTGATATTAAACTGGAATTAGGTCGCATTGCCGATTATAAACACTTTACGATTGGATATGCTCATGTATTCGACAAACCGTTTAAATTTCATCACGGACCAAGTTTTGCCGAATCCTATATTGAACTTTTCGAGACAGAAATCTATCGGTTCAAACCAAGTGCCGGCTCAAAGATTATTCTCGACTGCGGTGCAAACATGGGCTTAAGTGTGTTATATTTTTCACTTAACTATCCTGATCATCAAATTATTGCCTTCGAACCTGATGCTGATATTTTCGTGATTCTGAAAGAGAATGTAGAGACTTTTTGCTTGAAAAATGTAACACTCCATCAAAAGGCGGTATGGACTAAAAAAGAAACCTTAAAGTTCTTTACCGATGGTGGAATGGGTGGAAGAGTAAATAATGAATACTCCTGGCAAGAGCCTAAATTAATCGAATCTGTTCCTTTACTGGATTACCTGACAGAAGATGTCGATTTTCTGAAAATTGATATTGAAGGAGCTGAGGATACAGTTTTGAAATATTGCGGAAAAAGTTTACAAAATGCAAAACATATCTTCTTTGAATACCATAATAATGTGAATTCAAAGCAAACTTTGCATGAGCTTCTTGCACTGGTCGAAAGCTTAGGTTTCCATTATTATATCAAGGAATCAGCGACCAGAAAACGCCCTTTTATAGATACAAGGTTGTTTTGTGAGAGTTTTGATATGGCCATTAATGTGTTCTGCTACAAAGAAAAGCAAGCCTGAACTATTCTGAAAAGATTCTTCTGATTTTTCCTCCCCATAATTCTTTGAGTGCGAAATTTAGTTTACTGAAAGCGCTTTTTTTGTTTATGCTGAATAGTACATCGCGATTCTTAAAGATTAGCTTTGCCAGCCCCAACGAAATATATTCCTCTTTGTTCTTTTTAAATTCAGCATAGAGATGGCGTATAAATTCCGGATTTTTATTTTTAGGATATTCGAAACAGGATTTAATCCAGAGCATTTTCCGCTCATATTTCACTGCCGAAGTAAGTGGATTTCTAAGCGTATTATCTCTCTTACGCTTTAAAATATTCGTATCTGCTTTCTGATGTTGCCGGTATTTGACCAGACTTTCAACAAGGAAATCTATGCTTCCCAGATTTGTAGCAACGTATCCCATCCACCAGTCGTGAAAATAAGCATTGGGGAAAGGTAAGATCTCATCCTTCAGCTCTTTTTTCATTAATACTGAGTGTCCTGAAATACAGTTAAAGAACAGGAAAGCCTCGGGTTGATCACCCCGGTACAAATTCATAATATCCGACATCTTCCGGTGCAAAGATTGACCATTCTGGTCTACGAATTCTGAGTCATGATAAACCAGCAAATGATTACCGATAGCCTTGACCTGCTTTTCAATTTTTTGTAAATCCCAGATATCATCCTGATCTGATAAAGCAATAAAATCGCCACTACATAACTGGAGGGCTTTTTCAAAATTTCTGATATAGCCCAGATTTTCAGAATTGACGAATAGTTTAATCGAGGGATATTTTTCGGAATATTCTTTTAATATGTTTAAGGTATTGTCAGAAGAATAATCATCAACTGCAATTACCTCAATTGGGGAATAGCTTTGATTAACAATGGAATCCAGCTGTTCTCTTAAATAAGCTTCTCCGTTATAAGTACATAAAGCTATAGAAACCAGTGCATGATCATTCATTTCTATTCGTTGAATGTTTGCATTTCGATCAGCCTTTTATAAAGACCATCAGCCCTGATTAGTTCATTATGGCTACCCTGTTCTTCAATTTTGCCATTTTCAAGAACAATGATCTGATCGGCTTCCTGTATGGTACTCAGTCGGTGGGCAATGACAATTGAAGTACGGTTTTTCATTAAATTTTTGAGCGCATTTTGAACCACTTTTTCTGATTCAGTATCCAAAGCGGATGTAGCTTCATCCAGAAGAAGGATTGGTGGATTGGCAAGGACAGCTCTTGCGATGCAGATTCTTTGTTTTTGTCCTCCCGAAAGTTTCATGCCCCTGTCACCAATATTGGTTTGATACCCCTCTGAGGTATTGACAATGAACTCATGAGCATTTGCAATTTTAGCCGCTTGGATTACTTCCTCCTGTGTAAATGATCTGCCAAAGGCGATATTATTGAAAATGGTATCATTAAAAAGGATAGATTCCTGATTTACAATTCCCATCAATGCTCTGACATCGCGCATGCTGATATCCTTTATATTTAGCCCATCCAAACATATTTCACCATGTAAAGGATCCATAAATCTTGGCAGGAGATCCATGAGGGTAGTTTTTCCTCCTCCCGAAGGACCAACCAAAGCAACCGTACTGCCTTTTAAAATCTTAAATTCGATACCTTTCAAGACTTCTTTTTCACCATAAGCGAAAGAGACATTTTTCAACTCAATACAATCATTGAATGCGGTTTTTGAAACAGGATTTGGTTTATCTATAATGTTTTCAGGCGCATCCAATAACTGGAATACCCGCTCTCCTGCAGATATGCCCTGCGAGATATTGCCAAATGCTTCTGAAATGGCTTTTGCTGGGTTAATGATTTGTGAAAAAATAATGATATAGCCAATAAATTCAGCTCCCTGAAGACCCGATCCCTCCTGCAGGATAAGAGTACCTCCATAGTATAGTAATGCAGCAACTGTAATCACACCCATCATTTCTGAAACCGGCGCAGCTAGTAATACTCTACGGGCGAGCCTCCTGTGGATTTTACTTGTCCACATATTTATTGCATTGAATTTATCCTGAATATAATGCTCAGCATTAAATGATTTAATGATTTTAACCCCATTAAGACCTTCATCTATACTCGATACCAAAACTCCTAAAGATTCCTGAGCTGCTGTTGCATGTTTCTTTAGCCTTTTGACGATCACTGAAATTAGAAGGCCAGAGACTGGAATCAGGATCAATGCAAAAAATGTCAGTTTGGCAGATATTGTAAACAGAACAGCAAAATTAAGAATGATCGCAATCGGCTCACGTAGTATAACTTGTAATGAACGGATAATTGAGTCCTGAATGGTTACTACATCGGTCATGAATCTCGAAATCAGGTCTCCTTTACGCTGACTGCTAAAGTATTGGATATCGATGTTGGTGAGTTTTTTGAATATGCTGCTCCGGATGCGGGTTACAATCATTAACCTGAAATTTTCAATGACCCTGGCAGATAAATATTTAAAAAGGTTACTCAATACAACAGAGATAACAATGGCAATGCTGACCATTTTTAAAGCTCCGACCTTACCCGAAGTGTTGATGATGCTCTGGAAATAATAATAAAACAAATCTTTGAAATAGCTCAGGCTAAAATCGAATAAAGGCAATACATTTACCGCTTTTCCTCCTGTTTTTCCTGCCTGATTGAATAGGAGCTCGAAAACGGGAATTAGGAGGGTGAAATTTAGAAGTCCGAATATGACACCTAATACCGACGTGATAAAGAATGGAACCGCAAATTTCTGTACAGGAGCAGCAAAAGCAAAAAGTCGGAAAAAGGTTTTCATAAAAAGATTTCTAACACAAAGTTAGTCATTTTGATAGATGTCTAATTTCTTCTGAAAATGATTGTTTGTCCCTCAATCATCTTATTCATTTTCTTAATGACATCATCCATGCTCATGGTACTATTATGAAAGGCCATTAAATTCTTCATTCTTTTGCGGGATTGACGCAAGGGATTAAGGTTATTTAAAAACATTCCAAAACTATTATAGTAATAGAATTTTAAACCCATCCACATAAAAAGCATGTCGATGAAAGTGATTTGCAGAAACCAAAAAACTAATCGGGTTCTACTTAAATGTATCGCATGAACATAAAGCCTGTTGCGAAAGAATACGGCCTTAACCCAATTTCGGGTACGGTAATTTTTGGTTGTGGATGAATGATCGTGAATACAATAGGATTTAGGATCATAATAGCATTTCCAGCCTAATCGCCATGCCCTTAATCCCAATTCAAAATCTTCACAATAAAAGGGTGAAAAGATTTCATCAAATCCGCCTATATCTTTTAATTTTTTTGTGTCGATTAATGCATTTGCACCTGATAAATAGGCCGTTGGGGTAAGAAAATCCTCGTTTTCAAGGTGGAAAAAGTTATTGGCTTTAATTTTAAACCCGGAGTATTTTAAGAATCTTGCGGTATCCTGAGTCTCACCATTTTTAGCTCCTATGATTTTACTCATCACACCAAAAGTATCCGAAAGCTCAAAATATTTAAACTGACTTTCGAAAAAATCCTTATTTAATTCAATATCAGTATTAAGTAGTAATACCAAATCTTTCCCGGCTATTGCAATTCCTTTGTTACAGCTTACTGAAAAGCCATGATTTTTATCATTGATTAGCAAATGGACATGTGGATAGTTTTGTCTGATAAAAGCTACGGAACTATCGGTTGAACAATCATCTGTAATGATGATTTCAAAATCTGTTTTAGCATTGTTCAATGCTTCATATACAGAGGGAAGGTTACGCTCCAGCAGGTGTTTGCCGTTATAATTTGGTATAACTACAGATATACTTTTTCGGGAATTAGACTCACTGGTCATTAAACAGTTTTGTAGTTTTTATACTCTCCGATTCTCCATTGCCACAGATCTTCTATTTTTTGTAAAATACGACGCCTTAGACTCATTTTCTTTTTCAATAGCGTAGGATCAACCTGAAACTTCCAGTTACTGACCTCAATCCTTTTCTGCATAACCTGTGGGTGTGTACCTTCAAATCTGATCAGTCGGTCGGCATTGCCATAGTCAAATTCAATATTGTCAGGGAGATGTTCCTGAATCCAGGAATCTTCATGATAAAATTTATTAAAATTACGAACCTTATTTCCAAGACCTGCAGGCGGCTGAACCCAGCCGTAGTGATAAATATAGGCATCTATGGGTTTTACCTTTATTTTTCTGCCATTTTTTCTGAATCCCTGTGCATCCCGGTAAGAATGAACTCCCGGATCAAATTTTAGAACCCTAACCTCATTTCTATACCATCGTCTGGAGGAAGCTATAAAATCATAAGAACCATAAAAATGCAGGTATTTAAACAATAAGCCTTCGACATTTTTGTTGTTCAGATTCTCTTCCATTGCCTTCTTTATTACCGGAAGATAGTTTTCATGCACACATTCATCACCCTGGATATAAAATGCCCAATCGGTATCTTTTGAAATCGCAGCATAAGCTTTATCAGTTTCCTGTGCGAAAGTTCTCCCGCCTTCGCGTATACTTTCATCCCATACGGTATGAATGATTTTTATTTTGGGGGAAGCAATGCCTTCAATAAGTTCGAGTGTATTGTCAGAACAATCACCAACTGCAATTACAAATTCATCGCAAACAGGCAAAATAGAAAGAATTGCCTGAACTATAGGGTAGTCATTATTAACAGCATTACGAATAAATGAAAAACCTGTAACTTTCATGTTGGCAGAATATTGGGCAAAGTTAAATAAATTAGCCTCTTTTGCTTAATATGACTGAATTGTAAAATGAAATTAAAAACAGCTTACTTTGTATATGCAGCCAGACAAGCATAATAATTCCATATTGCCCCAGGACTTTAGAAAATTAGCCAGGGAGTTAACTATTGTAGAAAATGATTTACCTGGTTCAGAGGAATTATTAAGAGGGCTAAAAACGAGTAATACACCGGTTATTGGCATTACTGGTCCACCAGGGGCCGGTAAAAGTACTCTGGTTAATGCGATGATAAACCATATGAGCGCTGAGAATAAGCGAATAGCCGTACTTGCCATTGACCCTACATCTCCATTTAATCTGGGATCTCTTCTGGGAGATCGTGTCAGAATGGCAGAACAGTTTAATAAGCCAAATGTATATATCCGCTCGCTCGCTACCAGGGGCTCATTAGGTGGTTTATCGGGGAAAACAATTGAAATGTGTGATGTACTTAAGGCTGCTGGTTTTGATTATATTCTGATTGAAACAGTCGGAGTTGGTCAGTCGGAGGTTGAAATTGCCGGACTTGCAGATATCAGTGTGGTAGTGCTGGTTCCGGAGTCGGGTGATGAGATCCAGAACATGAAATCAGGATTAATGGAGATTGCAGATATATTCGTAGTGAATAAATCAGACAGGGAGGGGGCGGATACTTTCGCTAATAACCTTAAAAAGCTTGTCCATCAGAGGCCAGAGCCTATTCCTGTTATCAATACTATTGCCGATAAAGCTATTGGTATTTCAGAACTGATGGAAGCTATTGAAAATCAGTCGATTAAAGAAAACACTAGACGTATATTTTTACTGGGAGAAAAGGCCTGGAAACTGCTTCAGCATCACCAAATGAAGCATTTTGATAAAAATCGGCTTCAACAGGATATTATTACAGCTTCAGCAAGTCCCGATTTTAATCTCTACCGGTTTATAGATACCTTATCAGCTGGAAACTAAGAATTCATGATTTCTTCTATTTCTTCAACTTCTACGGGTATATCATCCATCAGGTCGATATTGCCATTTTTCGTTATCAGAATATTATTTTCAATCCGTATTCCGAGACCTTCCTTTGGAATATAAATTCCTGGCTCGCATGTCAGAAGGTTTCCGGCTTCAAAGGGCTTATACCGGCTGGCAAAATCATGCACATCCAAACCAAGGTGGTGGGATGTACCGTGCATAAAATACTTTTTATAAAGCGGGGCTTTAGGATCTTGCTTCGCTATATCCTGTTTATCGAGTAAACCAAGCCCAATCAGCTCAAATTCAACTATTTTACCAACCTCAGCATGATAGTCATTCCATATCGTTCCGGGAAGAAGCATCTTTCTGGCTTCTTTCATAATCCGTAATACTGCATTATAAACATCCTTCTGGCGCTTACTGAAACGGCCGCTGACAGGTACTGAACGGCTCATGTCGGCATTATAATTAGCATATTCTGCCCCAAAGTCAAACAGGATCACATCACCATCTTTGCAGATCTGGTTGTTATCATTATAGTGAAGGATATTGGCATTTTTACCAGAAGCTATGATTGGATTATATGCATGACCAGTAGCTCTCTGCCGAATGAATTCATGAATAATTTCAGCTTCAATTTCATATTCCGCAACGCCCGGTTTTATAAATTTCAGAATCCTTATAAAGGCATCACGGGTAATTTGACAGGCTTTTTTTGTCAGATCAATCTCGATTTCTGACTTAAGCGGGCGGAGTTCACGCATGATCAGTGCAGCCCGTTTATATTCATGTAATGGATAATGTTTTTGTATTTTCTCTATAAACCTGATATCCCGATAGGGTACCTGATGGGCATAGCGATCATTCTCATTCGTATTGAGATAGATGCTTTCGGCATAACTTATAATAGAGGGCAGAATATTCCAAAATTCATCAATCCAGTACACATTATTGATACCGGATACCTTTTTTGCTTCCTGAATGGTCAATTTATGACCTTCCCACACTGCAATGTGTTCATTAGTCTGTCTTAAAAACAGGACTTCCTTGTATAATGGGTTAGGACAGTCAGGAAATAAAAATAAAATAGTTTGTTCCTGATCGATTCCGCTAAGGTAAAACAGATCAGGATTTTGTTTGAATATATGGGTCTGATCTCCACTTCTTGGAAATTCGTCATTCGATTGAAATATGGCTATAGAATTCGCAGACAGCCTTTTTATAAAATTTTTACGATTTTTTTCGAATAGTTTCCTGTCAATGCAAGGGTATTTCATACTAAAAGTATATAATCTGGGGTGCAAGAAAACGAATTATGATGTAATTTTTGTCAAAGAAAATGTATGGAACAGTATTTGATTATTTGCACAAGTCAAACTTATGACTATTTTTGTGTAAATTACACCATTGAAATTTGTTAACCTTTAAAAAAACGATTATGAATTATTCTACATTAAAGAAAGCCCTCGTGTTTTCATTAGTAGCAGCGTTAGGCCTCGGTGAGGTTTCTTTCGCACAAGATGCTACTAGCTCCTCTGCCAAGGTATTTGGTGGGAGAGGCCAGTACAGAACCTGGAGTTTCGGTATCAATGCCGGAGTATTAGCACCTGTTGTTGCTATAGGTGGAACTAATGACTTTACTAACTGGAGCCCATCTTTAGGATATGGTCTTACTTTAAGAAAGCAGGTAGATCATATCTTCGGTATTCAATTTGCTTACCACGGTGGAGAGCTTAGCTATGATAATGATGGCGCCACAGTTAATTTGGGATTAGGCCCACGTACTGACGGAATTACACAAATCAGCCATGCATTAGACCTTACAGGTATTGCTAACGTAGGAACAATTGATTTCCTTAGAAGAGAAAACGCTGTTAACTTCAATCTGAAAGCTGGTTTTGGTTACGCTGCTTATCACTGGAAAGAAATCAATCCTAACTCAACTCCTGCTAAAGGAACTTATGGTCCTGACAGAGATCGTAACAACATCCGTAACGTATATGTTCCGGTTGGTGCAGGTATCAAATTCAAAGTTTCTGATCGTGTTAACTTCGATCTTGGTTATACTATGAACTTCCTTGATGCTGATGATCTTGATGGAACAAAAGGAAAGAGCTTCACTAAAGATAAATGGTCTTATACCTCTGCTGGTATTGAATTCTCTTTAGGTTCTTCAGCTAAACCAAATTTAGACTGGGTTAATCCACTTGCTCTAATGTATGATGAATTAAAAGATCCTACATTACGTCAGGAAGTTGAGGCATTAAAAGGTCGTGTAAGTGCACTAGAAGCTGCTGATCTGTTAAAAGATTCTGATGGTGACGGTGTTGCTGATAGATTAGACAAATGTCCTAACACAGAAGCTGGAATTAAAGTTGATGGTTCTGGATGTCCTTTAGATGTTGATGCTGATGGTATTCCTGATTCAAAAGATGCTTGTCCTACTGTTAAAGGTATCGCTAGATTGAACGGATGTCCTGAGTTTGCAGCATCATCAGGTACTATGGTTCCAATCCAGTTTGAGTTTAACTCTTCAGTTTTGAGAACTTCAGCATATTCAATTCTTGATGGTTTAGCTTCTTCACTGAAAGCAAATTCTTCTGCGGTTGTTCAGTTAGACGGTCACGCTTCTGCTGAAGGTACTGAAGAATATAACATGGTTTTATCAAGAGACAGAGCTAATTCTGTTAAAACTTACCTGGTTAATGCCGGTATAGCTTCTAACAGAATTGCAGTTACTGCTTACGGTGAAAGCCGCCCGGTTGCTTCTAACGCAACTGAAGCTGGACGTATTCAAAATCGTCGTGTTGAGATCAAACAACAATAAACAATACTGTATATAAGCATATTGTAAAAAAAGAATCCCGTCCCGATTATTTCGGGACGGGATTCTTTTTTATTTAATATTTTTGATCTATGTATTTTTTCAGAAAGCACGATCCTAACAGACCTTCAAGTTTCAATCTGAAGGTAATGCACATTATTAATACAGTTGCTTTAGTCTTATTTCTTGCGGGTATCATCTATAAGCTACTGGAATGGTATGTATTCTGAGATATATCATAAGTCTTACTTTAGGTCTGTTTTCTCTCTACCGAATTAAATAATTATTATGAAATCAATAATTTATACTGAGAAGGCACCTGAACCTATCGGGCCATATAGTCAGGCAGTGCTTACGGGGAATATGTTGTTTATATCCGGTCAGATTCCAATCGATCCCGCCACAAATCAGCTAATTTCTGGCAGTATTGGTGATGAAGCCAGACAGGTTATGAAGAATTTGGAAGCTGTACTCTTATCAGCAGGTTTTTTATTTGAAGATGTGGTAAAAGTCACTATTTTTTTAAGTGATATGAATCATTTTTCTGAAGTAAATGAAATCTATGGCTCTTACTTTCGATCAGATTTCCCGGCGAGGGAAACCGTTGCAGTTCTTGGATTACCCAAAAATGTGAATGTAGAGATCTCTGCTATTGCTGTTAAAGGCTGATATTGAAAACTGGCCGACTGAAATATTATTTAGCCGCTATAATATCTGTAGTGACCTGGGGCTTTTTCTCTATCCCTCTTCGTAAAATACAGCATTATCCTTCAGATGAGATCTTATATTACAGGATATTTACTTCACTTGTATTCACCTGGGTTTTTATTGCATTATTTCGTACCAAACATTTAAAATCAGACCTGAATTATTTCTATTCCCTGAGCAAAGGCGGGCGTAGGAGGATTATCATCCTATGCCTAATTTCCGGTGTATTAATAAGCGGGAACTGGTTCACATATATCTATGCTGTAAATAATGTTAATTTGAAGTCGGCGGCCTTTGCCTACATGGTTTGCCCTCTGATTACCGCTTTTGCCGGGTTCATGATACTTAAGGAAAAACTCAGCGTATTAAAACTAGTTGCACTAGGAATTGCCCTTTTTAGTATTATAATTCTCGCACAGGGTTCTCTAAGGGATGTTTTATGGTCTGTGTTTATTGCCGCTCTGTACAGTTTTTTCCTGATAGCTCAGAAATCAATGAGCCGGATGGATAAGTTTAATATGCTTGGATTACAGCTTTTGATTGCAGCCATTTTAATGTTTCCATTCTATGTATATAGTTTTAAAAGTTTTCCATTTGATACTTACTTCTGGACTGATATTATTATAATTTCAATCTTTTTTACTATAATACCCCTGTTTTTAAGCCTTTATGCGCTAATCGGCATGCCTTCTTCCACCTTAGGGATTATAATTTATCTCAACCCGATTGTTGCTTTTGCAGTCGCATTTTTCTACTTTCACGAAGGAATTAGTCTGCATCAGGTATACGCATATTCCCTGCTATTAGCCGCTGTTATTGTTTTTAACTGGAATACGATCAAAGAAATAGTTTTTAAAATTCCGGCAGCTGAATTGTCGGAAATTACTCCCTGAATGGATTGGCAGAACAAATCTTAAAAACTCCGGTTGAGTATTTAAAAGGTATAGGTTCTCAGCGCGCTGAGATACTTAAGAAAGATCTTGGGATTTATACTTTTAACGATCTGCTTCATCATTACCCTTTTCGTTATATTGACAGAACCCGTTTTTATAAGATTCGTGAACTAAATCCGGATCTGCCTTCAGTTCAAATATTAGGCCGTATCATTTCAAAAGAAATATTGGGCGATAAGCATACTAAAAGGCTTGTCGCAAGATTCAAGGATGATACAGGCAGTATTGAACTTGTTTGGTTTCAAAGTATTCGCTGGATTGACAAGATCATACAACCGGGTTCTGTTTTTATAGTTTTTGGGAAGCCTGTAATTTTTAATGGACACTTCTCGATCTCTCATCCTGAGCTTGAGCCCTATCATCCTAATGCAGAGAACAGAGGCAATCTTACACTACAGCCAGTTTATAGCTCAACTGAAAAATTAAAGCAGTTCAACCTTGATAGTAAAGGTCTTCAAAGAGCTCAGGCCGCTCTAATTGACCAGGTAATCAGACAAGTTAAAGAAACACTGCCTGAATATATTTTGGTCAGACATAAATTGATAGGCTTGCAGAAAGCACTTTATAATATTCATTTTCCAGAAAATGCTGTAATCCTTAAGTCCGCTGAGACCCGTCTGAAATTTGACGAATTGTTTTTTATTCAGTTGAAACTTCTTAGAACCAAATTGGTTCGGACTCAGAAATTTAAAGGAGCAATCTTTGATAATGTCGGGGATAAGTTTAATACTTTTTACTCAGAGAAATTACCTTTTGAACTAACAAATGCCCAAAAACGTGTAATCAGGGAGATCAGACAGGATACCCAGCGTGGAGTTCAAATGAACCGTTTACTCCAGGGTGATGTTGGTAGTGGAAAAACAGTCGTTGCTCTGATGATTATGCTTCTGGCAATAGATAATGGCTATCAGGCATGCATCATGGCTCCTACAGAGATTTTGGCCCGTCAACATTATCAGTCAATTAAGGGTCTGTTAGGAGATGACTTCATTAGTGTAGAAATTCTGACTGGTTCCACATTGAAAAAGGCCAGAACCAGTCTTCACCAGATTTTGGAGAGTGGAGAGCTTGATATTCTTGTAGGCACACATGCTCTGATCGAAGATGCGGTTAAGTTTAAAAATCTGGGGCTTATTGTGATTGATGAACAACACCGCTTTGGGGTTGAGCAGCGCGCTAAATTATGGCGCAAGAATGTTATCCCCCCGCACGTTTTGGTTATGACGGCCACACCCATTCCCCGAACTTTGGCCATGACCCTATATGGTGATCTCGATATTTCAATTATTAATGAGCTTCCGGCAGGAAGAAAGCCCATTAAAACGGTTCATTTATATCACAATCAACGCTTAAGGATGTTCGGTTTTATGCGTGAAGAGATTGCTAAAGGCAGGCAGATTTATATAGTTTACCCTTTAATTAAGGAGAGCGAGAAGCTTGATCTTTTATATCTGGAAGCTGGGATAGAAGCAATAATTGATGAGTTTCCAATGCCTGAATATCAGCATAGTATTGTTCATGGTAAACTCTCTGCTAAGGAAAAGGCATCTGAAATGCAGCGTTTTGTTAAAGGTGAAACACAGATCATGGTGGCTACAACTGTGATTGAGGTTGGTGTGAATGTTCCAAATGCCAGTGTGATGATTATTGAAAATGCTGAACGTTTTGGTTTATCTCAATTGCATCAATTGCGTGGTAGGGTTGGCAGGGGTGCAGAGCAATCTTTTTGTATACTAATGTCGGGAAATAAGTTAAGCAGCGATGCCAGAACGCGTTTGGATACGATGGTTAGAACTAACGATGGCTTTGAGATTGCAGAAATCGATCTTCAGCTCAGGGGACCCGGAAATATTGAAGGGACACAACAAAGCGGGGTGCTTGATCTGAAACTTGCGGATCTCTCCATGGATCAGAAACTTCTGTCTGAAGCCCGACAAACAGTTATACAAGTACTTGAGGATGATCCGGAATTAAAAAATGAGTCTAATTTACTCTTAAGGCAATACTTTGAACATAAACCTGGTGGAATCAGCTGGGACAAAATATCTTAAGGAAATTATTTTAGAAAAAAGAGAGAGTAATTAAATAAAAATGGCTGTTAGCAAGCCTTTAGAGGCTGTCAAAGATCCTTATATCGCAATGCGTTTTCCGGAGTTTCGCTCCTATCTGGCCATGCGTTTTCTATTTACTTTTGCTTACCAGGTTCAGGCCGTAGTAGTTGGATGGCATATTTATCAGTTAACAAAAGATCCGCTATCCCTGGGGCTTATAGGTCTCGCAGAAGCTATTCCATCCATATCAGTAACACTGTACGGAGGATATATTGCCGATAAATCTGACAAGAAAAAACTCATGGTCTGGATTATCCTTGCCATGTTACTTTCAAGTTTTGTGCTGAGCGTAGTTACAAGCGATAAAGCGCTTGACTATCTGGGACAAAATCTAGTCATATTGATCATGTATCTGATGATATTTTTTGTGGGTATTGCCCGAGGTTTCTATTCCCCTACCGCTTTTACTTTGTTGGCTCAGATCATTCCCAGAGAACATTATGCTAATTCTTCGACCTGGAATAGTGGAATATGGCAGGTCGCTTCAATTATGGGGCCGGCAGTAGGTGGATTGCTGTATGCATTCAGTGGAATAACTGCTTGTTTTGTTGTGATTGTAAGTTTTATGGCCCTGGCATTAGGTTGTATTGTATTCTTTGTTAAAAATTTTCCTCCTCAGTTTATTCCCAGGGAAAATATATTCAAAAGTCTATCGGAGGGCATCAAATTTGTTTTCAATAATAAGATGATCCTTGGTGCATTAAGCCTGGATATGTTCTCCGTATTTTTTGGTGGTGCAGTTGCATTGATGCCAATCTTTGCTCATGATATTTTGAAGGTTGGTTCTGAAGGACTTGGATTTCTGCGTGCTGCTCCGGCTGCAGGTGCAGTGATCACAATGTTTATCATGGCCAGATATCCTCCAATGAACAAGCCCTGGAGAAACCTGCTTTTGGCAGTTGCCGGTTTCGGCCTGTCTATTATTTGCTTCGGACTTTCACGTAATTTTTATTTGTCTTTGATCTGTCTTTTCTTCGAGGGCGCATTTGATAGTGTCAGTGTAATAATCCGCTCGACGATATTACAATTGCTAACTCCTCAGGAAATGCGTGGCCGAGTTTCGGCAGTAAACGGCATGTTTATTAATTCATCAAATGAGATTGGTGCATTTGAGTCGGGGGCTACAGCAAAACTTATGGGTACGATACCTTCAGTGCTTTTTGGTGGCACCATGACCCTGATCATTGTGTTTATTACTTATCTGAAAACCAGGAAGCTTATTCCCCTGGGACTGAAACAAATCAGCAGTAATTAGATCCTGTTTGTTCTTCCCACTACAAAATAAATTATAGAGCCCAGTATTGGTGCAATCAGGATCACAATGAGCCAGAGTAATTTTGTATTTGTTGGTTTATTGCTTCTGAACAGGTCAAGAAGTGTATATATGATCAAAATTGCCCAGAGAATTCCAAGCAGGAAGCGGAAGAAACCTCCGATAAAAAGTAGACTCAATAATGTAATCATAAGGCTTTTTGTTTTCGTCCCCAGAACAGATAGACTACTGCACCGAGATAAGGTGCAATCAGTATAAAAATTATCCAGAGAAATTTTTGACTAGTACTTAAACTCTTTGACTTCAGCGAATCGAAAA
The DNA here is from genome assembly GCF_030695525.1 of Daejeonella sp. Classification (GTDB taxonomy): domain Bacteria; phylum Bacteroidota; class Bacteroidia; order Sphingobacteriales; family Sphingobacteriaceae; genus Daejeonella. Next base: position 35,411 of record NZ_JAUYSS010000021.1, read on the forward strand.
TGGCGAATGGAATAATGAGGAGAAGTGCTATAATCGAAAATATGACCATAACCCATTCCCAAATACCAAAGCCCGATGTGTATTCTGCAATCATAGTCAGGCTAAATATTTATCCATGTCTTTATATTGAGCACATAGTACATAGTTGAATATACATAATATTTTAAACTTCTGCACTGTATTTTTCCCCAATCTGTTGGCGCCACATAGCGTAATATAGACCTTTTTCTGCAATCAGTTCATCGTGTTTGCCTGATTCAATGATACGCCCTTTTTCAAGGACAAAGATCTTGTCAGCATGCATTATGGTTGAAAGCCTGTGCGCGATTAATATAGTAATATGATCCTGTATAACAGACACATCACGAATAGTTTCTGTGATCTCCTCTTCGGTAATTGAATCGAGGGAAGAAGTGGCCTCATCAAATACAAGGATATTTGGTTCGCGTAATAAGGCTCTGGCAATAGATAAGCGCTGTTTTTCGCCTCCTGAAACCTTTACCCCACCTTCACCGATAACCGTATCCAAACCTTTATCTGCACGGGCAAGTAAATTCTGACAAGCAGCTTTTTGCAATACACGCAGGCAATCTTCATCGCTTGCATCCGGACGAACAAAAAGCAGATTTTCCCGGATTGTGCCTGAGAATAATTGTGTATCCTGTGTAACGAAACCTATTTTTTCACGCAGTTCATCCAGATCAATGTCGGTTCCGGGAATATCATTATAAAGTACTTGCCCGGCCTCTGGATGGTATAAACCTACCAAAAGTTTTACCAAAGTGGTTTTTCCTGACCCCGAAGGCCCGACAAATGCAACCGTTTGTCCTTTTACCGTCTCAAAGGTGATGTTTTCAAGTGCATGACGGTTTGCCGACTGATGTTTAAAGCTTACTGAATTAAATTTTAGACTGGTGATACGGCCCAGAACTGCTGGTTTTATTGGTTTTTTCTCTTTTGGGGTACTTAGTATGCCTCTGAAATTATCCAGAGATACTTCAGTTTCACGATAAATATTGATAATGTTTCCAAGTTCCTGTAATGGCCCAAAAATGAAGAAGGAATAGATGAAAAGTGAGAAAAACTCGCCTACACTGATTCTGCCTGCGAATATCAGATAGAGCATTAATAAGAGAATCATGTTTCTCAATAAGTTTACAAGTGTTCCCTGGATAAAACTCAGGCTCCGGACATATTTTACTTTCTTTAGTTCAAGTTTTAAGATTTTATCTGTGGTATTGCTTAGCCGTTTAATCTCCTGACTGGATAGTCCCAGACTTTTTACCAGCTCAATATTACGGAGCGATTCGGTAGTTGATCCGGCTAGTGCTGTAGTTTCACTGACAATAGTTTTCTGTACAATTTTAATTTTTTTACTCAGAACTGAACTGATTACCCCAAGAATCGGTATTACAGAAACGTAAACTACTGCAATAGACCAATGGATATTGATGGCATAAACAAATACAAAAGTTACTCCTACCAATGAAGTAAATACAATATTGATGAGGGCGGTAATTAGTTTTTCGGTATCAGTTCTTACTTTTTGAAGGATTCCCAATGTTTCGCCACTGCGTTGGTCTTCGAATACTGAATATGGTAATTCCAGGGAATGGGCCAAGCCATCTGAATATATCTTTGCGCCCAGACGCTGAGTAATCACATTCACATAATAATCCTGGAAGTTTTTTGCAATGCGGGAAACCATTGCAACACCCATTGCTGCCAGGATAAGCAAGCCTGCACCCTGAAAGAATTCTTCAGTAGTATATTCCTGGTATCGGGTTACATAGGTATCAATAATTTTCCTGAAGATCCAGGGGTCAAGCAGGGAAAAAATTTGGTTAATTGCTGCGAGAAGCAGAGCCAGGGCAATAAGTCCCTTATAATGTTTTAAATAGTCTGCTAATAGTTTCATATGCCGTCAAAATTAAAAAAGGGAATACTGCTATTGCCATATTCCCCTTCTTTTAAAAGAAATTAAGATCAGACAGTCATGATATCTTTTTCCTTGGCCTCCATCAGGCGGTCAATTCTTACGATACATGAGTCTGTTAATTTTTGCACTTCGCCTTCACCTGTTTTAATTTCATCGTCTGATACCCCCTCAGATTTAGAGCGTTTGATCTTTTCATTCGCGTCTTTACGGATATTCCTGACAGCAATACGACCTTTTTCAGCTTCTTCTTTTACTTTTTTAACCAGGTCTCTACGACGCTCTTCGGTTAATGGTGGAACATTTAAACGGATGACCACACCGTCATTCTGCGGGTTAAGTCCGATATTTGCCTCCATAATTGCTCTTTCTATTGGAATCAGCATTGTTTTCTCCCATGGTTGTACTACCAGAGTACGTGCATCAGGAGTATTGACAGTACCGATCTGGTTCAAAGCGGTTGGTGTTCCATAATAGTCCACAAATATGCCGTCGAGCATAGAAGGCATAGCTTTACCCGCTCTGATTTTTACCAGCTCATTATCACAAAAATCAATGGCTTTTTCCATATGAGTTTTCGCATCATCCAGTTGTTTCTTTATTAGCTCGTTCATATTATCAGTGTTCGATCTGTAAAATTAATTAAATTCCTGTTATTCTCAGGTATTTAAGCTTTACCCAATCTTTGATTTCTTAGCCTTTCACTAATGTACCGATAGGTTCACCATCTACCAGACGCATTAAATTGCCTGGTTTATTCATATCAAAAACAATAATTGGCAGGTTATTTTCCTGACAAAGGGTAAATGCGGTCATATCCATAACATTCAGATTCTTTTGGTAAACCTCATCGAATGTTATTTCATCGTATCTGGTGGCATTTGGTTCTTTCAATGGATCAGCAGTGTAAATTCCATCTACACGTGTACCCTTCATCACAACATCTGCATTAATCTCTACTGCTCGTAAAGAAGCTGCGGTATCAGTTGTAAAATATGGATTACCTGTTCCTGCACCAAAGATCACGATCCTTCCTTTTTCAAGGTGGCGGACTGCCCGGCGGCGAATAAAAGGTTCACAGATCTGCTCCATTTTAATGGCAGTAAGCAAACGTGTTTTTACACCGGTTTTTTCAAGTGCATCCTGCATAGCCATGCTGTTGATTACTGTAGCAAGCATTCCCATGTAATCTGCCTGTACGCGATCCATGCCAGCTTTTTCAGCACTCAGTCCGCGATAAATATTACCACCACCAATTACCAGCGCAATCTCTATCCCTTTGGCATGCACATCGTGAATGTCTTTTGCATATTGGGCAACTCGGTCAATGTCGATACCATATTGGCTTTCACCCATCAATGCTTCACCGCTTAATTTTAACAGGATACGTTTGTACTTCATGGAGATAATTTTTTTAAAGTTATTAAAATATTTTAGTTGAGATTACCTGAAAGGTAGGTGCTATGATGTTTCAAATCTTTGTTTAGTACTATAATATCGGCCCTGTATCCATTTTTAAGCAGACCCCGGCTCTGATCTCCCAGTAAGCGGGCGGGATAGGTTGACGCCATCCGCAGTGCTTCCTCCAGGGATATTTCAGCATTTAATACACAGTTTTCAACTGCCTTAAGCATACTTAAGCAAGATCCAGAAAGAGTGCCGTCGGGCATAGTATAACGGTCACCTTTAAATACGTGCTGATAAACACCTTCATTGGTTTCAGTTACGGCATCAGTAATCAGAAATAATCGATCAGCTAATTCACGTTTCGCCAATTCAATCATCGGGAAACTCACATGAACACCATCTGCTACGATGCTGGTATATGGTTTTAGTTTGAAAATGGCTGGCACAAGTCCCGCTGCACGATGATGGATAGGCGGCATCGCATTGTACAGATGGGTAGCGGCTTGCACCGGATTGTTTAAAAAAGATATAGCTTCATCATAAGTGGCGTCGCTATGTCCTGCCGAAATAATAATATTGTTTGAGTAGAGGTAATCTATCAATCTCTGGTCCTGGAGCTCGGGTGCAATAGTCATCATTTTTAATTCACCTTCTGCTCGTTCCACCCAATTTTTGATCTCTGCTAGAGTTCCTTTTTTTATATATTTTTCTGGATGGGCACCTTTACGTTTTTCGTTCAGATAGGGTCCTTCAAGATGCAGACCCAGAAAATTGCCCTTTGCTTTTTTGCGGTAAGCTTTAGCTGCATCAATTGCTTTAAGGACAACTTCATCACTATTGGTTGCTGATGTCGCGAAAAATCCGGTTGTACCCTGAGCAAGAAGATCTTTTTCCATTTGTTCCAGACCCTCCTCATCAGGTAGTGCGCCGAATAATTTACCGCCGCTGCCATAGATTTGAAGATCTATTAGTCCGGGAGCCAGAATCAATCCATTAAGGTCTGTTATTTTGAAAGCAGAAGGAATCTGGTTAGAATCTGTAATTGAATGGATTTGTCCATTACTTATTAAAAGAGCTTTATTTTCCAGTCTTTCTTCTCCGGTAAAAATACTGGCATTAATAAGTGCTTGATCCATAGCCTAAAAAAATAAGGACAAAAAAAATCCCCTCCAAATTGGAGAGGATTGATTATTAAGCTCCTAACTGAACCCGCTTAAATGCGGTAACGGTGAGGCCTTTTTCTACATCATTTAAAAACTGTGCAACAGTTTTAGAAGAGTCTTTAACAAACTCCTGATTTAGTAAGGTAGAGTCTTTATAGAATTTATTAAGCTTACCTGCAGCGATCTTTTCAACCATTTCTTCAGGCTTACCTTCTGCACGGATCACATCTTTAGCAATTTCAAGTTCTCTTTCGATTGTTTTTGAATCAACATCACCCTTGTCAATAGCAACAGGGTTCATGGCAGCAATCTGCATAGCAACATCTTTACCTACTTCATCAGCACTTGCAGGATTAGAGTTTAATGCAACTAATACCCCAAGACGATAATTTCCATGGATATAAGCAATCACTTTTTCACCGCTTACTGATTCAAATTTAGAAACTCCTACTTTCTCACCAATCTTTCCGATTTGTGAAATGATGGTATCAGCAAGTTTTTCACCGTTCAGTTCAAGTTCAACTAATTCTTCCAATGAAGAAGGGTTTTTCTCGATTGCCAGATCAGCAATACTATTCGCAAAAGCAATGAAATCGGCGTTTTTTGCAACGAAGTCGGTTTCACAATTGAATTCTACAACCACACCGCGTTTTCCATCGGCAGTTGTTTTTGCAATAACTACTCCTTCATTTGATTCACGATCCTGACGGCTAGCAGCAACTTTTGCACCCTTTTTACGAAGGTAATCAATAGCAGCTTCGAAATCTCCGTTAGCTTCAGTCAATGCTTTTTTGCAATCCATCATACCGGCTCCGGTTTGCTGGCGTAATTTATTTACATCTGCGGCAGTAATTTGTACTGTAGACATTATTTAAATTATTAATGTATGAAATTTAATTAGCCCTCCCCATTACGGGGGAGGGTTGGGAGGGGGCTCCCCTTACTCTTCGCTCTTCGCTTCAGGCTCAGCTTCAACCGCTACTCCTTCAGGGTTTGTAGCCTTGCGGGTACGTTTGCCTGGAGTTGCTGGTTCATCTTTAGCTTCACCTTCTGTATCAACTTTAGCTTTTGCAGCTGCAGCTTCTTTGTCTGCTTCTTCTTCTTTCTCACGCTTACGCTCATCAAGTCCTTCGTGGATAGCTTTCATGATAACATCAGTAATCAATGTAATTGATTTGGTTGCATCATCATTTGCCGGGATAGGGAAGTCGATGTTTGATGGGTCGGAGTTGGTATCAACCATTGCAAATGTTGGGATGTTTAATTTCATCGCTTCTGCAACAGAGATATGCTCTTTCTTAACGTCAATAATAAATAATGCAGCCGGCAGGCGGTTCAGATCAGCGATACCTCCAAGAAGTGCCTCTAATTTGATACGCTCACGCTGAATCATTAATTTTTCTTTCTTCGATAATACATCAAAAGTTCCGTCTTTGGTCATCTTATCGATGTTAGACATTTTTTTGATTGATTTACGAACTGTAGCAAAGTTAGTTAACATACCACCTAACCAACGTTCGGTTACATAAGGCATGTTTACAGAACGAGCCTGCTCAGCAACGATGTCTTTAGCTTGTTTCTTGGTAGAAACGAATAAGATCTTACGTCCTGATTTTACGATCTGTTTGATCGCGGCAGCTGCTTCTTCTAATTTTGTTAGAGTTTTATTTAAATCTATAATGTGGATGCCATTACGCTCCATGAAAATGTACGGTGCCATTTTCGGATCCCATTTGCGGGTAAGGTGACCAAAATGTACACCTGCATCCAATAAATCCTGATATGTTGTTCTTGCCATTGTCTGATCCTCCTGAGATTAACGTTTACTAAATTGAAATTTCTTACGGGCTTTCTTACGACCTGGTTTCTTACGCTCAACCATACGGTCATCGCGGGTCATAATGCCTTTTGCTCTCAATGCAGGTTTTTTCTCTGGATCCAGCTCTACAATAGCCTTGGCAATTGCTAAACGAACGGCTTCTGCCTGTCCTTTAACACCACCGCCGGCAACGTTTACAGTCACATCGAATTTTCCTGTTGATTCAGAAACTTCGGTCGACTGCATTACGATATACTGTAATGGCAATGTTGGAAAATACTCCTTGTAATCTTTACCGTTTACGGTAATGTTGCCGCTTCCATCTGTTAGATAAATGCGTGCAACTGCGGTTTTTCTTCTTCCTGAAGTGTTTGTAGTTGACATTTCTCTTAATTACGGTTTAATGGTTGTTGGATTTTGCGCTGCATGCGGATGTTCTGAACCTGCATAAACGAACAGGTTTTTGTACAATGCACGGCCCAAACTGTTTTTAGGTAACATACCACGTACAGCCTTCTCTACCACGCGGGTAGGATGCTTTTCCATTAACTCCTTAGGAGAAATAAATTTCTGCCCACCCGGATAACCGGTGTAAGAAACATATTGCTTTTCAGCGAATTTGTTTCCTGTGAGTTTAATTTTGTCCGCATTGATAACAATTACATTATCGCCGCAGTCTACGTGTGGGGTGAACGATGGCTTGTTTTTTCCTCTAATCATCATTGCGATTTTAGAAGACAAGCGCCCCAAAATCTCTCCTTGAGCGTCAACAACTACCCATTCTTTGCTGACGGTCGCTTTGTTGGCAGAGACAGTTTTGTAACTTAACGTATTCACTTGCTTGAATTTAAATTATTTAATATATTCTATTGCCCCTAAAATTAGGGACTGCAAAGATAGAACTTTCCTATGAAGTTACAAACGTAATTGAAGAATATTTGACCCATTATGAAGCAGTTGAAAGTTGACAGTTGAACAGGACAGCGAAAATAGGTGAAAGGTGAAAGGTTAAAGTGGCTGGACAATGGAAAGTTGGGGTTGACTAGCGACAATTGCATTGTAAAAGGGATTTCGCCGACCCCGAAGGGTGTCGCATGTTTATAGCAAATGAATGCGTTTGTCAAATCGACCCCGAAGGGTGTCGCATGTGTGACTATCAGCTCAAATTAAGTGGATTGATTTGGGTGGGGAGGTGCGTGGAAGAAGCTGAAAACTTTCAGCTGTCGCATTTTTATTATTTAGAAAGCATGGTCAGATTTTCATAGGTTTCGGTAGTCCTGCTGTTCGCTGCAAGTCCTCGCCGATGGTGAGGCAGGTTAAACTATTAATTTTGTCTTTGGCTCCGGGCTTTACGCTGCCATCAGGTTTAGATTGGAGGGTCAGTGCTGCTATTAACGGAGCTGTGGTATTATGGAATGCGAGGCGATGGAATAAGAGCTTTAATTGGCTCAGGCGTCCAAACCTGGCTTTTCCTCAAGGAATCCATTATCTGATGGATCCTGTTTAGGCTATAGGTGCCCAGAAGGCCATAGTCTTCTATGGTTTAACCACTTCGTTGTCCCGCACATCAGCGTAAGAATTAAAATACTTAAACTCTATTAATGTGTTGCAATCTTCATAAATCACCTGGGCAATTGAACACGTCCTAAGAAAATATCTGCTTATAATATGCATACTGATCTTATCACCGTCTGATCCCATCAGGCTAAGAACTACCGGAAATTTGCCTAGCATGCCAATCACTAGCAGGTCCGTGAAACCGTTCTTATCGAAATCAGCCTTGGTAATAGCCGTTAACTTGTTAAGATCGGCCAGGCGGAAACAATTATTGTCTGCAAAGCTTAGTGCGGTATTAACCCTGAATTTAACATAGTGCATATCAACCTCACCTATGATCGCTTCAACTTCCTCAGCCGTACTAACCGAGTCAAGCTTGCCAAAACCCTTAGTGTTGGTTTTACTCCCTTCCTGGCCCCAGGCCAAATCAGTCATAAATAAACAAACGCAAATCAAAACTAAAGTCTTCTTCATAGCTCCAAACCTAACCGCCCAGCCCCGTAACTCATAACCCGCAACCCGCACTTTACTCCGCCGCCTTAATAACCAGCTTCATAAACTCCCCCATTTTCGACGGTTCCAGCCACCTGGCAACTATCACCATATCCCTGTCTTTATCAATAACAATATAATTCCCGCCAAATCCTTCGGCGGTATATAGGTTAGCAGGTACATCTTTATAACGTCCATCAACATTCAGCCACCACATATATCCGTACGACTTGCTGGCAGTCGAAGGCTGCTGTACAGCTTGAACCCATTCTTTCGAAATGAGCTGATTATCGTTCCATTTCCCATTTCTTAAAAACAGCAAACCAAACCTCGCATGATCCTGTGTGTTTATGAACATTCCTCCCCCAAAGTGCCCGCCTCCGCTGACCGATTCAATCATTGTTCCATCGATATCCACTTTTGAATTTTCATAGCCATACCACTTCCATGAGCCTGAAGCGCCAATCGGATCCATTATTTTCTCTTTCAGGACAAGCGGCAAAGGTTTTTTCCAAACCTTTAACAGGGAGTAGGCTAATAAATTCACGCGGACATCATTGTATTCGAAAATGGTACCGGGTTCAAGAAACTTTCTTGTTTTAAGTTCTTCAGCATTTGAATACTTCGGCGGCCTGTCTGCCCAGTCGCACACTCCAAACAGGCAACCCGACCAGTCGGATGATTGCGTGAGCAAATGGCTCCAGGTAATCTTAGAATTGCGACCGCCCTGAAAAGTGTCCCCGCTGATATAATTTATCATGCGATCGTTAACACTCTTTATTAATCCCTGATCGAGGGCTAACCCAGCCACAGTCGAAAGGTAGCTTTTGGTGGTGCTGAATGTCATGTCAACCCTATCCACATCTCCCCATTGTGCAACGATATAACCGTTCCGTAAAATCATCCCTGCTGGTTTTCCACGATCCTGAACCGGCCCCGCTATTTTATAATCAGGTTCGTTATTATACGACGTTAAAAGTGCTTCTCTAAGATTATAGTTTGTTTTGCTTTCATTTTTTAGGGCAAAGTTTACTGCGCTGTCTAATAAAGCAGCATTCATTTTCAAGTCAGAGGGTTTTTTAAATTGCCAGACTGATCCGGGGTAGTATTGGCTGTAAACGGATTGAGCAGTAAAGCTGAATAAGAATAGTATCAGAAATTTAAGGAATATTTTTGCGTTCATTGGATGCGATAGCTTGCATCTAAAATAGGGAAAAGATCGTGCATAACTCAAAAGTATGCACCCAGTCTAACAACTAACAACTAACCCCTAACCACCTCCCTCGCTTCCACAACCGCAAGGTTATCAATTACCTTCCAGTATCCATCTGTGTCCAGTACCAGTAGGTTATAAGAAACAAAATAGTTTTCAGAGCTTTCTAATCAGAGCTTGACCATCGCAATACTGTTGTTCTGGTCGATGCTTTCAATGGTCATTTTTCTTTGGACGCCTCCAAAAACACCTTTTTGTATGTTTGGCAGATATTGCACTCTGCTTATCAGCATGGCTCCCGGACTCCCCATAAAATTGTTGCTGCTTACCCTAAAGTCCTTGTGAAGTACATCTTTCAGCATTTTGATGTCGCTCGTGTCTCTTCCATTTATGAAGCTGCTGATCGCAGCTATTATTTTTTGATGATCTGGCATAATTTACTCCGATTTGCTGATGTACAATTGAGAATGGAGAGTTGAGGGTGGAGAATACTTGTAATTCTCCGTTCTCCATTCTCCATTAATTCTAATATCTGTCCCAAAATGCTGGTGGCTCTACCCCCAACGCTCTCAGATAAACATACACCTGTGCCCGATGATGGATTTCATTATCCAGAAAATAGAAAATATTCCCCCAAATCGTTCCTTCATATTGCCCGAAAGACAGGATTCTGTCATGGAATTTGTTAGCCGGGATCTTTGCAAGATTCTCAAAGAGCTCGGTAGTATTTTGATCCCATATAGCCAGAGTTTCGGCAATACTTGTTGCTTTAACGGCATGGCCTGCAATGTCACCCGCTTCTCCGCCAGCCATCTCACGGATTCCGCCGGTGCTTACATCCATCATTTCCTGGATAAGCTGTGCTGCGGGCCGCATGCCGCCAATAGAATATTCAAAAAATTCTTTTTCAGGAAATGCTTCGATTACCCTGCGTGTGAGGCCGCGATGCCCTTGCCAATGTTCCAGCAACTCTGAAGTATTAATTACTGTTTTGCTTTGCTCTTTTGTTTTTTGAGTTTCCATAGTTTTAAATTTATTGTTTGATCAAAACTAGGAAGGGCGAATGACAAGGGTATGTCAGCAGGGTTAGGAATTATATCTTCCCATGATTTATTTAATTGTGTCCATTTACACGATTGATGAACCTTGAATAAAAATTTAGGTAAACTTCTTCCGGTAATTATAAATTAGTAAAACTGAGTTTTTGTTAAGCTTGTAAACAAAAGCTAGTTACCACCTATAATAATCGGTGCGTTTTTACTATTCCCCATGATGATGACTTTGGTATTCGGAGAAAGTGCGATTTCTTTCTGAGCTTTAATCGTTTCGTATTGCAGTTGTTTATCACTTAAGCCTGTTGATAGGATCTTCTGATAATCAGCGATACCCTGAGCCTCAACCCGTTTACGCTCAGCTTCCTGTTTTTCCTTTTGGAGGACAAATGTCATTTTTTGGGCATCCTGTTCAGCATTGATTTTAGATTCAATAGCGGTTTTTACCGATGCCGGCAAAGTTATATTTCGTACCAGAAGCTGCTCAAGTTCAAGGCCTCTGCTGGTAAAACTTTTATTTATAGTTTGAAATATTTTATTTTGGAATTCATCCCGTTTACTGGAATACAAAGCCACCGCATCATAAGCCACCGCATTGTCCCTTATAGCCGTTCGGGCAATTGGCCTGACAATCTTATCCAGATAATCTTTACCAATTGTACGCAGAATTTCAGGGGCTGAGGAAGGCTTAACCTTAAAAAGAACAGAGAGGTCAATAATCACTTCGAGACCATCAGCAGAAAGTACCCTGATCGCATCATCTGCAGCAGCACTACCTTCATCATTAACTCCTGACATCGTATAATTCAGGGTTTTTACATCAAAGGTTGTAACCTCCATTAAAGGGTTAACAATATTTAAACCACTGTATAGAACATCTGAATTGACTTTACCAAAAAGTGTTTTTACTCCTACCTGGCCCGCTTCAATAACTCTGAACATTGAGGAAGAAAGTCCGATAAGAATAACTATAACTCCAACTATGCGTATGGTTAGCCCATATCTTGCAAGCGGAGAATCTTGTGTGGCAACAAAATAGCTTGCAAGGAGAATAAAAATTCCAATGATTGTAATGAACATATTTATCGCTTTAGGTAAATCTAAAGATAGCAAATATTTCCGCTTTGTGGGATTTATGGAATAGCAAAGCTTGGCATTGATAGGTATTTCACTGAAAATTAGATTAAACTTTTTGAAAATGTAATTACTCCGTTTGGAGCTTTTAAGTTTAACTTAATAAGATAAGCAACTCGCTATCAATTAATTGAGACCACGGGAAGTTTTTGTACAATTTTTCAGAAAATCTGATATCGTGCTGAACCGGTATTTTTTTTGTTTTAAGTTTCCAATGAATGAATCCATACGTTGAATCATTATCATACCTGAATTCCGGCTTACATATCCGGGAAAACCGAACCTTTCTTTGTCTTCCAATTCTGTGAACTCCCAGGGATGAAAATAGATATTGAGATAGCCGTCATTCTTATGGGTTTTTTCAACCAGCCAGCGGTAGATACTTAAAGGTAAATTATGAAAGGATAACCAGAATAATGGAAATCGTAATAATGGAGTGACCGATGCCGGTATCTGCCAGGTTCCTGCATCTTTATAAAAAGTTCTTGGCTTGGATAAATTATTATATCTCCCTGGTAACCACGTTGGGTTCATGGAGCTATTATAGAAATATCCTGCATTGGTAATCTCATTCTCATCAACAGGTTTCATCCGCGCCATTCGGAACCCTTTTATTTCCTGTCCCGTAAGTTCCTGCAGTGCCAGTTTCGATGAAGCAAGGTGAGTAATTTCAAAACTTGAATGATAATAACCATGGGAGGCCAGTTCATGTCCGCCATTAATGATCCGCCGGATTATTTCTGGCGCATTTTGCGCGAAAATCACTGTGCTGAAGAATGTAGCTTTTACCTCATGTTTATCCAGAATATCCAGAATATTGTTGCTGCCTGCAATGGAAATAGCTATCTGATCTTCAAAAGAAATGTCCTTTCCATACTCAAAAGGCATATCGAACTCCTCAATATCAAAACTTAGTAAAATCATTTTGGTTCTGTGATGAGGTTTGTAGATCGGATAATATAATTGGGACGTTCTTTAACCTGCATAAACATCTTTCCAACATAAATTCCTATGATTCCCAAGATCATGAGTTGTAGACCTCCAAAAAACACAATGGTCATTAGGAGTGATGCCCAGCCTGAAACTTCTTTATCGGTATAGATTGCATGTAAAATATAGGGTAAATATAGGATCGAGCACATAGTAAACATAAAACCAAGATAAATTGCAGCGTATAGCGGTCTGACCGAAAATGAGGTAACACCCTGCAATGCAAAACTAATCATTCTCTTAAAATGGTACTTGCTTTCGCCCAAAGTTCTCTGATTTGGGTAATATTCTATTGAAACCTGTCTGAATCCGATCCATTTAATCAGTCCCCTAAGGAAAGGTTCATTTTCATTGAAATTTTTCATGACCCGGACTACTTTTTTGTCGAGTAGCCTGAAGTCAGCAGAGCCTGATTCGATTTCTACATCCGAAAGGCTATTGATCGTATTATAAAAAAGTTTTGAGCTTATGCGTTTACTTACAGGAAGTTTTTTATCCTCTTTTCGGATCGTATATACCACTTCATAACCAAGTTCCCATTTGGCGAGCATTTCAGGAATAACTTCAGGCGGATGCTGCAAATCACAATCAAGACTGATCACACAATCACCATTTGCATGATCCAGCCCTGCCTTTAGTGCACTCTGGTGTCCAAAATTTCTGGAAAATTCGATATAAAATATATTTTTATTTGTCTGTATTAGTTCCAGAATTTTATCCATGGTACTATCGGTGCAGCCATCAGCTACCAGAATAATTTCATACCTGTAGGGAAGCAGTTTGAACAGATTTTCAATGGCAGCAGCAATCTTTGGAATATTTTCGGCTTCATTGAATGCTGGAATTACGATAGAGATTAATTTATCATGCATGGGTATTAATTTTTTTAAAATCTACAGTTAGCATTTGGTAAATAATGATGAACCAAATCAATACACAAGGAAGTGCTTTCAGTGAATAGGGTTTGATATAGGTATCCCTGATGATTCTGGGGAAAAGGTCTGAGGGTGACATACTTGTCAATAAAAAAGCAAATATAAATATCAAGATAATCCACTTGCTTTTTGGATTTGGTTGTATCATAAACCAGATACTTACACCCGCAAATGCAATAATATAGGTCGGTGATTCTGAGCCTGAACTGAATATAACAGTAAAGATCAAAACTGAAGCTAAAAGCATAAGCCTGAAATTGGTATTCGGATATTGACTGATTCGGGCATAGGGTAAGAAGAATAGGAATAATCCGCCAATCAGAAATGGAAGGTTAGGAATGGTAGCATCCTGCATTAGCCTTCTTACAATTCCCATGAATGATATATCCTGCATTGAGGTCAGTGAAACATTCTGCATATTCTTTTCATTTAGACTCATAAACCAGTCTGTATATGACCTGACAATAAATTCGGGTGAAGATAATAGAGCAGGGAGTATGATTAATACGGTAAGTGCAATCAATCCCGATACTATAAATTTCAATTTATTCTTACTGAAAAAAAAGAAGGCCAGTCCGACAATGCCATACAATTTGATCAAAGTTCCTAAAGCAATTGCAAAAGCTGATTTTACTTCCTTTCCATTGTGCAGATAGGAGAAACTAAGCATAATCAGGCCTGTAAGGCCAACATTAAACTGGAAGCTGAGCATAGCTCCCAAGGCTTCATGGGCACATAATAAAGCAATAATTGACCGGGTTCTTAGCGGCAGCGGAAGACTGTAAAAGCCCAGGTATAAGATCAATGCATTGGCAATGTTCCAGAGTGAGGTGCCGGTTGCATCCGGCAATAATGCAAATGGAGCAATTACAAGGGCGAACAGAGGACCATAATGATTTGAATCTCCATACTCCAGGGGGTATTCTTCATAAAGCGACTTTTCATCCAGACTATGAAGGAAGGTATACTTAAAAATCTTATAGTTATTATAGTGACCACGTGTATATTGCTTAATACCTGTAATTAAGGCAATAGCAATGAAAAGGGATAAAACAAATCTCTTATCTAATATAAGCCCAATAATCCTTTTAATTTTTTCTGAATTCACTGTATTCAAACCCTAAGCTGAAAAATTTATATTCCGATAAATTTAAAACTATTTTTAAGATAAGATCTCTTTACATTAAGGGATAGGGGTAGATGGTTTTCATACTGATGCTTTATTCAGCTGATATGTACCATTGAATGGCTGTTTAAATTATAATTAATAAAACCCGGTGCATTAGATATTTAATTTGTAATTCCATCCAGCATATGTGCCAGAATTGGAGCACATTTTTCTTTACAGCAGGGATAAAAACTTTTATGCTTCCATTGAGCTGACTTTGGTGATTGCCCCCACCAGAACTCTGCAATGGCAAGAGGTTGCATTTTATGTTGAAATGCATATTGGAGTAGTTTTGGACCGGCACATTCTCCGGCACCAGCCGGAGGATTCTTATAGGAAGCCTTTACGAAAAGTTCATTCAGGCTTTTTGTTTCACCATTTTGATTTAGAAAATGGTAGTTATTGAAGAGTTCCATTTGTAAGCCATTAGAGTGTTTTCTTCTTATTGTTTTCAGAGTGCTGATCCGGTCAAGATAGCCCTCCGACTTCAGTTTTCCTTCTTCACAAATCTCCTGATTCATTTTGTTGAGTTCAGCCATTCCACTGTTTAAAAAGTTGTTTTCTGTAAGGCTGTCGAAAACCGGAGGAACAAATTTAATATGATGGTTAGTACCGCCAAGTTTTCCTGAAAAAGCAGCAAGATATCCTATTTCATTCCTTAGGGTTCTAACCACCAGAACACCAAACATCTTACCAATTACAGTTCCTTCCTGACCAGGGTTTAAGCCAAAGTTATGTTTCAACTCTACCGGGTTCAATAGGTAATCCTGCAGATGTTCTGCTGCGAGCTGACAAAGTGGATGAGGTTTATCAGCATCAAGAAAAGTAAACTGCTCAGGCAAAGACCGCGCTGCTGCCTGGTCTTTAAAAAAGGTAAAAAAGGGGTCTGGAGTTTCTATGTCTAAATGGTTAACGTGAGTTTTACTATTCGCAGGCTGATTTTTTAGCGTATAACGTACTTCCTATCAAAAATAGTCTGGAAAAACCTGAAGGTTTGTTTGGCCTTTTTCAAGGCTTCATTTTCTTCAGCTTTAGAAAATTCGTATTGCTCAAGCACTGTCTTAAAAGAATTCCAGTCTTTAAGATTTTCTTTATTTCCGTTGAAAAAATGATGTTGATCAACAGAGGCGAGTTGCTTGCATTTCTGAAGGTTTTTGGAAAGGAGCATTCCCCCTAATGCCGATCCCTCTACCACATAAGCAGCTCCTAATGCTTCGGCATGAGAATGGCATTCAAAAATGTCATTTTCGGTAACTATTTCTGCAGAAACACCCAGTTGTTCAAGGTCCTGTTGAAGTTGCTTATGTTTATTGCCACTATAGCCCGGAAGAAATCGTTTAATTGCAGTTTCGGTAGCCTGATAGGCTATGAAATTTTGTAGCAATAACAATTTGTAGGTATCAAGGTCTATGCTGTGATCCATAATTTGCTTTGCTAAATTTACTCCTTCTATCTGTTCATGAAGCTCTGAGGTTTCTTCCTTAAGTCTTTGAATCATCTCCATCCTTTTCATTATTAAATTCTCTTATCCTTTCCATGATTTCTCCATTAAACTTACTTATCCTTATTTTTTATGCCCAGATAAAAATAAAATTCTGAACCCTGATCAGGTTTACTTTCTACCCAAATCTCTCCATTATGTTTTTCTATGACCTTTTTCACAATAGCCAGCCCAATTCCTGTTCCTTTGAAACCACTTCCTACCGCTCTTTTAAAGGTCTCAAATATCGTTTCCCAATAATCAGGATGAATACCTATACCGTTATCTTTAATAAAGAAAACTTCCCTGCCATTCTTAACAGTGGTGCCGACTTCTACTTTGGGATTCTCTTTTTTTGAGGAATATTTAAGTGCGTTATTAAGCAGGTTAGCCCAAAGCTGAAAAAGCAATCTGCGATCTCCTTCCATTTTGGGTAACATCGACTGAATCTTCAGCGCGGTTTTTGGGTAACTACCTTTAGCATTAACAAATTTGAGCACCTCCTCTATCAATTCTTTAGTATCTACACTACTTACTTTGAGGTCATCACTATTATTCAGGCGGGAATATTCAAGGATATTTTCAATGAGATCGTTCATTTTTTTGTTGAGATCCATGCACATTTGAACCAACTCCCGGCCTTCCTCACTCAACTCTTTACTGTAATCTTCCTCAAAAATTTTAAGAATCCCTTCCATTCCATTTACCGGAGATCTAAGGTCATGAGAAAGCCCATAACTAAATAATTTCAATTCTTTATTAGCCTCAACTAATTGAGTGTTTAGAGTTTCAACCTCCTTTTGAAGTTGCACAACTATAACGTAACTAATATTCTCTTTAAATGCACGAAGAATGTCCTTATCGGTTTCCTGCCAGGCTTTAGAAACCCCCATTAATTTTTCTGACCATTTTTCAAATGAAAGGCGTGGACTTATCCTTTGTTCTTTTTCATTAAAAAAAGCTTTATTTTGTGGATTACCTCCCCAGTTTACCTCTTGGATCTCCTCGGGCCTGAACCAAAAAATATAAATATTCTCTGAAATCTTTAGACTAATAACACCAGATGCAGCTTCTTTATAAGCATTTGCTTCAGGGAATACTGCGGAAAGATTACGCGTTAAAAAGTGGCTTTCTGACTGTTCTTTAATAAAATTCAGTAAGCTTTCAAGTTGTTTTACTTCAGGAGTGAGTCCAATAACTTTCCAGCGATCTTTCATAAAAATTGCACCGCCACCACAGGAAATAAGCTGAGTGAACTTTACATTTCCTTCAGAAAGTGCCTTAACTACATTACTTTCATTGTTCATTTGCGCCACCAATTGACGCCTTATACTTTCAGAATGTTTCACCTGACTTATTAAGGAGGTGTTTTCCTGTAAGGTGAGTTCCGTAGAAAACATTTGCGCCATAAAACGACAGCTCTCCCGCTGGTAAAAATCTAAATGTTTTGCCGTCTTATGATGACAGGCAATCAATCCCCACAGTTGCCCCTTTACTATAATGGCAGCCGAAAGAGAAGCTCCTACCTCCATATTTTTAAGGTATTCAATATGAATTGGTGATACTGCTCTAAGGCCTGAGCCGGAAATATCAAGAGGTTCCCCTGTTAAAGGAGATAACTCAGGAACAATTGGAACCGCAGTGTAATTGACATCAGCAATGATTCTTACCCTGGTCTTCAAAAAAAGCTGCCGGGATTGAGCGGGAATATCTGTAGCGGGATAATGTAATCCCAGCCAGGAACCCATCTCTTCATCCTTGCTTTCTGCGATTACCTCCCCATTCCATTCTTCATCAAACTTATAGATCATAACCCTGTTGTATCCAAACATTTTTTTGGTTAGAACAGTTGCGGCTTCACATAATTGATTAACAGATGTTGCAGTCTGGAATTTGTTGAGTATCAGGGTTAATTGGTTCTGAAAAAAAAAGGGATTATCAACCTCCTGATACGGTTCAAAATCCAGAATAAGATTTGGTCCTGAGTAATGAGCCAGCAACAGGAACTTAGTGTTATTGATCAATACATCTTGAGGAACGGTTAGTTCTTTGGAGATTAGCATCTCCACAAACTCTTCCAGTTGTTTCTCTCCTAATAGGTACCAAAGCTCTTTCCCTAACAAGTCCTCAAAGGGCACTCCAAAAAACCAGGTTGCGTTTTCTCCCACCTGCGTAATCTTAAGATTTTTGGGATCACAAGTGATAAGCACTCCATGCGACTGAGTTTTGCCTATAATATGAATTGGCTCCCTGGAACAATTTTCCAGATCTAGCTTGTCAGGGTCTTTTAAAGAGGTGGAAATCATAATGAGGCTTTTAGTTTAAAGTAGAAAGCGCTTCCTAATACTTCCTGTGAATTTAACGGGATTATATCTATTTAAAGAAGCTCAGATCATTTAAATATGAGCTGAGCCTACACTAAGGTCCCAATTCTCAGTTTTTTGCTAATATAACACAAATACCCTGCCTGTTTTGGTCTATGACATCAATTGAAGTGGAATGATAGCCATTCATCTTGTGCAGAGAAATAATACCAATATAATGACTGCCGACAAAATAAGCGACTGGAAAGTATGCTATTTGTGGACTAACATCGAAAAGCAGAATAGCTTGATTATTAACATCCTGCCAGTTTAATTTCGTCTGAACTAATTGATTAAAATTAATTGTTTAATAATATTCAATCAGATAATCACAATATGAAATTCGCGAAGCTTATTTTATTCTTGTGAGAAAACTAAGCAGTAAAATACGGTTGATACAAAAATTGGCTTATTTTCTGCTTATTTCATTAACCTTTTGTTCTAGTTGATTAAAAGATAAACGATCTGAGTTGTTCTTTCCCACATAGCGATATACTTCTTTTCCATCCGGACCGATCAGAACAGTTGCAGGAAAATGTACAATCTGATTATGAAACTTATAACCGTCGGGAATATTTAGTTGTTTAGCCAGTTGAGCATCCGGATCTCTGTAGATCGGAAAGTTTTTCAGATCCTCAGTAGTTAATTTACCTGACCAAGCCCGGATTTCGAGTTCAGTATCAGGTTTAATGAAGACTTGTACTACATTTTTTAGAGTTTTTGCCTTACTGAAATATTCCTGGGTATGGCGGATGCAATAGGGGCATTCTGTTTTAAGCAGGAAATGGAGGGCGACGAATTTGCCTTTTTCTTTGCTTAGTACAAATTCATGGTCATCTGTTGCTGATTTCAGCCTAATGTTTGTTGTTGCCTGGGCTTTGACAAATACACTTAGAGACTGTAAAAATAGTATAGTTAAAATGCTGTACTTGATTTTCATAAAACAGTTCTTAAAGATGAAAATTATTCTGATTGGATAGCTGCATAAAACAGGTAACCGTTTATTATAAAATACATAAAAGCCGGCAATGATTGCCAGAAGCCATCTTTAATCTTTATCCTGACACCAAAACCAAATAACATTAGGATGGATAAACCTGCAGATGAAATTACCAGAATTGGATGATAATGAAGTCCCACAATTAATCCAATCCCTCCCAGAATTTGTAAAATACTGGTTAATAAAGTGAATTTCTCTAGTCCATAACGTTTGAATTCATCTTTCATATGACTGGATCTGAAAAAGCTTAAGCCATAAAATAAAAAAGAGAGGGCAGAGAACCAGGTAAGGATTAGATTTATTAAACTCATAAACAAATCATCCCTGCATGAACCCCAGCAATAAATAGAGAGATAAGGAGAAGAATAAATGAAGGTATATGTTTCAAAATGGGATTTTTAACTTTGAAATGCGCTAGTTGTGCACAAATCATTAAAAAAGCCATTGTCAGGGCAGAGTATAGCACCAGATCCGGGTACCAGATCCCGGCAATTAATAAGGTAGCCAATGAAATTTTGGATGCACCAACGAGGTTTCTGACCAGATCCGGCAGACCATATTGCTTAAATTCCAGAACAATGTTATCGAATCTGAAGATCCAGACATAGGCTACAGATAAAGCGAGTACCACTTGGGCAATAATTACTAAATTTTCCATTTTTATTTATTAAATTTTGCAGTTCTTTTGGTTTTCCTGTATTTTTCTCCTGTTTAGAGGTCTAATTTTCGTTTTTAACAGGATTGAAAAATAAAGGGAATCAATTAAATGTAATGTGAAAATAAAGATAGTAACTGAATAAATCCTGTCGCCCAAAAAATTATTATGATTTTGTAAATTACTTTCAATAAAATTTTTGAATGACAGAATTATCTGACAAATACCCCGTTTATCATCACTTTTTCAATATTCCTCATCACTTTGATATCTTCTAATGGATTACCCCTTACCAATATCAGGTCGGCCAGTTTTCCTTTCTCGATGCTACCCAACTGATTCTCAATCCTGAAGAAGCGGGCATTTTCCATCGTAGCAGCATGAATGACTGCGGCGTTTGACATTCCGCTCTCCACGAAGAGTTCCATCTCCCGCTGATAAGCCCAACCTTTTTCGGCATATGGGACCATGCCATGTGAACCAACTACAACTTTTGCTCCACCTTTCTGAAGTTTTGCTGTCAGTTTCATCATCTGATCGAATCCTTTTAGCTTAATGCTGTCAATAGTTCCCGGTGAGGGCTGATATTCAAAAATAGCGAGGGTCGGACTAACAAATGTGCCTTTTCTGACTAGGAATCGGGTTAGACTATCTGCTGCAGGAGAGTTCAAATCAATTTCTGCCCAGGATTTATAGCGTCCCTGTTTACGGTAATTATTATCCGCCAGCATTGCCTGGCGATATTTTTCAGCCTCCCGTTTTGGCGTGAGTGACAATCCAAATGAAGTTATGTGTTCAATTCCATCCAGACCGGCTTCAATAGCATGTTTAGCTTCAGTAATTTCCAGATGCCCGGTTACTGGTATACCTCGCTTATGTGCCGCATCAGTGATTGCTTTTATCATTCCCGGTGGTGTTCTGAAGTAGATTTTGATAACTGTAGATCCCTGATCTGCAACTTCATTCACCTGCCTGACAGCTTCTGCATCATCGCGAACCACATAGGCATCGTTCGGATATGCAGGAGGTGAACCATCCAGATGCGGCCCGCTTAGAAAGAGTCTGGGATTGGATTTACCCGATTTTCGTACCTGATCATACATTTCGATCCAGAGTCCTGGATCACGAAGTGAAGTAATACCATTTTGAAGAAACATTGATGGAAGCTCATCTGATCCATCGATATGAAAATGCGAATCAATTAGGCCCGGTAAAAGCGACATCCCCTTACCCTGAATGATTTCAGCACCCTGCGGAATCTGAATACTTCCTGAGGGGCCGGCAGCGATAATTTTATTCCCTTTAACTATTACAGATGCATTCTGAATGGCTTTTCCACCATTCACGTCAATAAGATTGACATCAACAATGGCTATAGTTCCGGTTCCCCGGGGCAACTCGGCATCATTAAGTGGCTTGATAGTCTTTTGTACTGGTTTTTGAGCAAAAAGTGCGGTTGCCAGGAATATAAAGACAAGAAGCAGAATTAGTAAGCGTTTCATATGGTAGTCAATTTTGGGTTTTATCTTTTGGAAAAATAAAGATAATCTAATGCATTTTTATGAATTCGTAAGCTGTTTTGTTGATTCGAGATTAATGATCATAGCTTATTACCCTGGAAATTCGCCACAGGCCGTCTTTTTTTTGCCAAATCATTAGAAATTTAAAAGTTCCGATCTCTAATTTTCCATTCTCTGTATGTTTAAACTGATGTTTTCCAATCTGAATAGCGCCATAATCTTTTATTGGATAAACTTCCAGGCTGCCCTTAACTAGCTCCCTGCTCAGCTTGTTTTCATTTTTGAAGGTGTTTCCGAAATTTTCAAAAACAGTTTTATACGGAATTAGTCCACCATTATCCTGAAACCATTCCAGATCTTCTGTAAACATAGTCTGGAATTTCTCCATGTTCTGAGAGTTGAAAGCCTGGAACATTATACTATCGGCCTGTTCAATTTCTTTATATAATTCCAATGATGTGGGGGCGACTTTCTTTTCCTGTGCGGATAAAGCCAGGGTCATTAGAGATATTAATAATAGAGCATTTAATATTACTTTCGATTTCATCAGAATTGTTTTTGTTAGGACTGCAAAATGCAGGGATTTGTTACCGGGAGATCATTCAATACTGGAGTTTCAGCTAGGCAGTCTTTGAGCAAGTAAAGAAGACGCAAATTCAAAAATGTTTTGCTTGCTAGTCTGTCAAAAAAAATGGAGCCAGTAAAAACTGACTCCAGATATTTTCTTTTTATTTGGAAGGGATGGGATATATAATGCAATATCACGATTACATACCTGGTTTTGCAGGCATGGAACTCACACTCATGTCACGGATACAAATATATTTACCATCGCGTTTTTCGAAAACAGACATATAATGTCCTTTATCTACTTCTTTACCTGTTGAATCAGTGGTTGTCCACGTGCCAATTTCAACAGCCCCATTCCCCGCTGCAAAAACGTCAACAACTTTATAGGCATTCGACTGTCCGTTAGTTTCTTTTGCAATACGCGCAACAATTCTTTCCTTAATTGCTGCTTTTCCAACGCTTGGCTCTTCATTCGAATTATAGCTAATTGCATCATCGCTGTAATAGGCCACGATGGCGTCAGCATCTTTTGCTTTATCTCCTGCGGCATAAGCATCCTCTAATTTCTGAATTTCAGCTTTTACTGAATCCATATTTAAAGCAGCTTCCGGAGCTTGTGTGGTGGTGTTGCAGGATGCCAAAAAGAAGGCGGCCATTACAAAAAATGCGACAAATTGTGTTTGGATTTTCATAATATTTTCGTTTAGGTTAAAAAAACATTATAAAAGGTAAGTATAATATAATTGATAATCAGATAATTATAAATACTTAATTCTATGCAGTAAAAAATATTGCCCGAATATTTATAGAATTAGAGTCTAATTGTCACATTTGAAGTCAGAGAATAATTTTTGTTTGAATTATTATAAAACTCCCTCTCACCGGCCTGATAAACCTTGCCTTCTATTCTGAATTGAAGCTTTTTGCTAATGTGATAGTCGAAATTGCCCGAAATACCCGAAACTCTTAGTCCATTTAGGTTATTTGTTGCGACTATGATCCGGTTTTTATCATTGTAATATTCTCCACGAATTGCGATTTTAATTTGCTCAGTGGCCGAATACCTCAGAATAGCTACCGGTGAGTACCAAATACCATAATCGCTGCTGTTGTATTTATCGTTACCTATATCAAAGCCGGCAATCAAACCTAGTTTTTTATTCATGTCGAATTGCATGTACAGATTATGAAAGGTTCTTAATGCATTAAAATTATTCTGAATGTCTGTCCCGGTGAAGTTGCTGTAGTTTAGAAGTAATTTTTCGGAAGGCCTATAATTTACCTGAATCCCAAAGGAAGGTTTTTGAACTAAATTTAGTCTTTTGATTCTTTGCCATCCATTTAAAACCAAAAAGGCCAAATTGAGATTTCCTTTTTTTGTTGAATAGCCTAATCTGATCCCCGTTTCGTAATAAGGAGAGTTTTCAGCCATAATACTTCTTGTTAAAGTCATGCAGTCGGCACTGATTGCACTCTCAAATCCAATATGAGAAGGGAGTATGCCTGCATCTAACCAAAAATTATTTTCTTTTGATAATTTAACCCCAATATTGGCTTCATAGAGATGCCGGGCCCAGGAAGGCTCTGCACTAAGATTGTATCTTGAATAATTTCCAGCCATTAAGCCCAAATTTGCCCTGAGATTTGTGGCCGAATAATTAGTTTTTAATAGAATTAGGTTTGCATTGATCTTATTATGCCTTTTGTGATTATAGATAAAATCAGGTTTTTCATGATTTGCAGGTTTCGCAAAATCATAGCTATAATATAATTCAGCATAAGCATTAAAAGTCAGATTTTTTAGCGAGTCATCCTGGGCAAATAGGCTGGTCGACGAAAAGATAAAAATGATCAATACTATTGTTTTCAATTGCTATTATTTTTTCTGTATTAACTGCGAACCTAAATGCATTTGATGAGAAACACTATCAGTAGTGTTCAATGTGATTAAGTTGTTTTTCGTTTTTTAAAATAATAATAAACAGGTACACCACTAAGTACAAGTATTATCCCCACCAAAGATTGCTGGGGCTGAACCCAGATGGTATTTATTGTTAAAGCAATAGAGAAGAGCAACAATACAATGGGAACGAATGGGTATCCAGTTACCTTAGCCTGGATCATTCCTTTTCTTTTCAGACGAAGAACTGCAAAGGCAAGAAATCCATAAAACACAAAATTCAGGAAGATAACCATATTCGTGAGCGTATCAAATGAACCCGATACAAGCATGACACATCCCAAAATCATCATATAGTTTAGGGAGATATGAGGTGTTCTGAACCGTGGGTGGACTTTTTTCAAATGGCTGAACAGGTATCCCTGTTGTGCCATACGGTAGAATTTACGGGGAGAAGAAACAATATTACTATTCAGTGCACCGAATACACAGATAATAAGAAGTACAATCAGAAGTATTTTTCCAAAACTACCCAGTAATGTCTCTGCAACAACAAATGCTCCGATTTGATTTACATCAATAGCTCTGATCTGTTCAAGGCTGAGCACATTCATGTAGGTATAGTTAAGAAGTGTATAGACCAATGCCACAAGAGATAGACCTATTGTAAGGGCAAGAGGAAGGTTACGCCTTGGATTAATTATTTCACCCGAAATATTGGTAGCAGTTTCCCATCCGTTATAAGCCCAGAAAGCACTCAGCATTGCCGCAAAAAATGCACTGTAAAACAGCATTCCTTCAGGTACATTTATTGTATTTAGCGTAGCGTTGGAACTTTGTGTATCCGGCCCCGAATAAGCAAATCCCACAATTATCAGAACCGATATACCCACAATTTTAGCACTGGTAATGATAGAGTTGAAAACACCGCTTTCGCGGGATCCCAAAGAATTTACTCCGGTAAGTATGATTATTGCAAAAATTCCAATCAATTTTACGCCCGAATTTGCAAAAGGAAAAATGAAACCCCCAATAGAAAAGTCTTTCCAGATATCAAGCGGTTTTGGAAGGGGGATAAAGGAATTGATAACCTCACCAAAAAGAAAGGCAAGGGCAGCAATTGCTGCCGGACTAATAATTATAAAATCAGCCCATCCTGAAATAAAAGCAAAAAAATTACCAAAGGATATACGGAAGTATTCATAAAGGCCTCCGGATTCTTCGGTAAGTGAAGCCAGAGCACTTACTGTAAACGCAGCAAATAAACTGATTACACCAGCAAGAATCCAGGCCATCAAAATCGCAGTCTCACTCAGCCCTGTTTGGGCCATGGGGACTATTTTTTTAAATACTCCACTCCCAATCACTATCCCAACCACCATTAAGGTACTTGCAAAAAGTCCTAAAGTTCTATTCAGTGATGCTTCAGTTTTTACCATATCATTTATTGTATTGTATCGGGATCAGTCTGCTTTCAAGATATTCAAGTATAGAAGCAATTTAATTATTATGTTGGCTAAAACAATACCCCTTGAAAGGCTTATTGGAGAGTGAAGCGCATAAAATATTAACTGTTATGGAGTGAAAGGAATGTTAAAAAATCAATTAGTATTGACAGACTGTATCCATAATCCTTTAAAATAAATTTGACCTAATCCACATTGTATTTTGTGACAAGAGGCTGCAATGACAAACCAGCATTAAAAAATTGTAATATTATCCCCCCACTATTGCAGATTTCAGTATTTTTTTCGTTTTTTTGTAAAAAATTTCGATACCACTTATACTATTAACAATGAATAGTTTAAACTACCAGGCCAATACAGGATCATTAACCCAAACGGGTTACATGAGGGGTATTGTTTGTAGTAAATTCAGGCCTGAGAAGTTAGTGTTGCGTTTCCGACGACCCTTTATGCCGCGGACTTGAATCTTGGCATTAAACCCCTTAAACCGGAGCATTCCATCCGGCTGATCAATCAATGATATTATTCACAAAAGGAAAGACTAAAAACGTAGTCTTTTTTCCGATTCAAAACCGGATTTTTTTCTTCAAAATACATGAAAGAAAACGAGTTTGTTGTTATCCCGGCAACAGAACAACATATTGAATACGCAACACAGATCTGCGATGAGATGGCAGAGTCTGCCAAAGCCAGAGGAACAGGAATAGCCAGACGCACCCCTGAGTATATCACGTCAAAAATGCTGGAAGGCAAAGCAGTGATTGCGCTTCACAAGGATGGTACCTGGGCCGGTTTCTGTTACATCGAAACCTGGAGTCATGGCACGTTTGTGGCCAATTCAGGTCTTATCGTGAATCCGGGTTACCGTAATCGCGGACTTGCACGCTTGATCAAGCGCGCAGTCTTTGACCTTTCCCGCAAAAAATATCCGGAGGCTAAGATCTTTGGACTGACTACCGGATTAGCCGTGATGAAAATTAATTCTGAGCTCGGCTACGAACCTGTAACCTACTCAGAACTAACTCAGGATGAGGATTTCTGGAAAGGATGTCAGAGTTGTGTGAACTATGATATCCTGAAAAGCAAAGACCGTAAAAATTGTATGTGTACAGCAATGCTTTGGGATCCGGAAGAAAAGGCTAAAGAGATCGAACGCAAAATGAAAGAAGAAGACGATCGTTTAAAAATTGAGGCTGAGGAGCGTTTGAGTAAGGTTGCCCGCAAACAAACCCTGTTCGAACGTCTTGAAGAAAAATTACGCAATTCATTGAAAATGATTGCTGCACTAGGTGCATTATTCGTTAAACTTTTACAAAATTAAATGATGAAGAAGAAGGTTGTTTTAGCATTCAGCGGAGGTTTGGACACTTCCTTTTGCTGTATTTACTTAACCAAAGACCGTGATCTGGAAGTACATTCTGTGATTGTGAATACCGGTGGTTTTTCTGAGGAAGAGCTGAAGCAGATCGAGGAGCGTGCTTATGCCCTTGGGGTTACTTCCCATGCAGTTGTTGACGAAACTTTGAACTATTATGAAAGTTGTATCAAATACCTTATTTATGGTAATGTGCTTAAGAATGCAACTTACCCTCTTTCGGTAAGTGCTGAACGAGTAAGTCAGGCTACTGCAATAGCCAATTACGTCAAATTAATCGGTGCTGATTATGTAGCTCATGGAAGTACCGGAGCCGGGAATGATCAGGTGCGTTTTGACATGATCTTCAATATAATGATTCCCGGAGTGGAAATTATTACTCCAATCCGTGACCTGAAATTGAGCCGTGAGGCAGAAATTGAATATTTAAATAATCATGGTGTAGAATATACTGCCGAGAAAGCAAGATATTCAATCAATAAAGGTATTTGGGGTACCTCAGTTGGGGGTAAAGAAACCCTGACTTCCAATGAGACTTTACCAGAAGAGGCATGGCCTACACAGGTTACTCAAACCGAGCCGCGTAAACTGGAACTTGATTTTGAGCAGGGTGAGCTGATAGGAATTAATGGAGAAAGCTTATCACCGGTTAAAGCCATTCAGAAACTGCAGGAAATTGCACAGCCTTATGGCATTGGTAGGGATATTCATGTTGGAGATACTATAATTGGTATCAAGGGTCGTGTTGGTTTTGAAGCTGCGGCACCGATGATCATCATCAAAGCTCACCATACTTTGGAGAAACATACTTTAACCAAATGGCAACTGAGCTGGAAAGACCAGTTGTCAAGTTTCTACGGCAACTGGCTTCACGAGGGGCAGTTTCACGATCCAATCATGCGTAATATTGAAGCGTTTTTAAGCGATACACAGAAAACCGTGAGCGGAAAAGTATTTGTAAAACTTCATCCTTATCGTTTTGAGATCATCGGAATTCAATCTGAGAATGATCTGATGTCAAACAAATTCGGAAGCTATGGTGAGATGAATAACTCATGGTCGGGAGAGGATGTAAAAGGCTTTTCAAAAATATTTGGAAACCAGACCATGATCTGGCATAGGGTACACGATAAAAAGTAAAACAATGGGAACTATCAGAATAGGAATCGCAGGTGGAGCAGGATATACTGGTGGAGAATTGCTCAGGATACTGATCAACCATCCTCAGGCAGAAATATGTTGGGTTCATAGCAACAGCAATGCGGGCAAATCGCTTTCTGATGTGCATGCTGATCTTTTTGGTGACACTAATCTGAAGTTTACAGATACCATTTCCCAGGATATTGATGCGCTTTTTTTATGCGTAGGTCATGGTGATGCCAAAAAGTTTCTGGATAGCCATGAAATCTCAGCGAGTATAAAGATCATTGATCTTTCACAGGATTTCAGGTTAAACTCCAATGCCAGACATGGAAGCAGGTCTTTTGTTTATGGCTTGCCAGAATTGAACAGGGAAGCAATCAAACAAGCTCAAAACATTGCTAATCCGGGCTGTTTTGCTACCTGCATCCAGATTGGGATATTGCCACTTGCTGATGCAGGATTATTGAACTCGGATGTACATATCAATGCTACTACCGGCTCTACAGGAGCAGGACAAAGCTTAAGTCCGACTTCACATTTCAGCTGGAGAAATAATAACTTGTCTGTTTACAAAGCTTTTGAGCATCAGCACCTGAATGAGATCGGTCAAAGTTTAAATCAATTACAGAACAACTTTGATCAGGCACTGAATTTCATCCCCCAAAGGGGTGATTTTACCAGGGGGATTCTGGCAGTAATGTATACTGAAACTGAATTAAGTCTGGATGAAGCATACACTCTTTATGAAAACTTTTTTAAAGATCATCCATTCACTCATATCAGCAAAAGAAATATTGACCTGAAGCAGCTAGTGAATACCAATAAGGCTCTGATTCATCTGGAAAAGCATGGCAATAAATTGCTCATTATCAGCATCATAGATAATTTACTGAAAGGTGCCAGCGGGCATGCGGTCCAGAATATGAATTTAATGTTCGGGCTTGGGGAGACGGTGGGCTTGAGGCTGAAGGGAGTAGGATTTTGAGTTATACGTTATTACGTTTTACGTTTAGATTTTGCTCCAATTAAATTGAAGAATAAATAGTAAATGAGGTAAATGCGTTTGATTTTATATTTAATAAAGAAATGTTGGTTTTAATGTTCTTACCGCAAAATAAGTCAATTTTTGGATCCTTCCTGGGAGCCTTAAATTTATTCATGCAGAATTATAAGGATTTAAAAGTTTGGGCAAAAGCTCACCAACTGACATTAAAAGTATACTTGCTTAGCAAGGGTTTTCCAAAGGAGGAACTTTATAGTTTAACTAATCAATTGCGACGAAGTATCTCAGCGATACCGGCCAATATCGCTGAAGGATGCGGTAAAAATTCACAAAAGGATTTAGGGAACTATTTAAATATAGCCTTAGGTTCGGCCAATGAAGCAGAGTACTTCCTGCTTTTATCCCGTGATCTGGAATATCTCACATTGGATGAACATGATGCTCTGAATGATAATATAAATGAGATCAAAGCAATGTTGATTTCATTAATTAGTAAAGTTCGTAACAAAATTTGAGTTGTATTTATCTTAAACGTTTCTAAAAATTGAGCTGGATCAAATATTTTAAGAATGACCCTCTCCTTCAATTTAGTACTATTTAAACGTATAACATACAACGTATAACTCCCACAAGATGAAACTATTCGACGTATATCCTCTCAATAACATTGAAATTGTAAAAGCTCTGAACAGCACCGTTTGGGATGCCGATGGCAATAAATATCTGGATCTTTATGGCGGACATGCCGTGATTTCGATCGGTCATACCCATCCCCATTATGTGAGACGCCTGACAGAGCAGCTGAATAAAGTTGGGTTCTATTCTAATTCAGTCATTATCTCCCAACAGATAGAACTTGCTGAAAAGCTTGGTAATTTGTCTGCTAAGCCTGATTTTCAGCTCTTTCTTTGTAATTCAGGTGCTGAGGCAAATGAAAATGCCCTGAAACTGGCATCTTTTTATAACAAACGAAAAAAAATAATTGCCTTTAAGGGTGCTTTTCACGGACGTACTTCATTGGCTGTTTCTGCAACAGATAATCCGAAGATCATTGCTCCGGTAAACGAAACAGATAATGTCACTTTCCTTCCTTTCAATGATGAACAAGCATTGGAAGATGCGTTTAAATCATTCGGAAATGAGATATCTTCAGTAATTATTGAGGGTATTCAGGGTGTTGGTGGTATCCGGGAAGCATCAAAGAGTTTTTTGCAGAAGATCAGAAGCCTTTGTGATCAATATGATGCGGTTTATATCGCTGATTCAGTTCAATGCGGTTATGGGCGGACCGGCAAATTCTATTCACACGATTATGCAGGCGTTGAGGCTGATATTTATTCAATGGCAAAGGGAATGGGTAATGGTTTCCCAATAGGGGGGATTTCCATTTCACCTAAATTTAAGCCCTGGTATGGTGAGCTTGGAACAACTTTCGGTGGAAATCACTTAGCCTGTGCTGCGGCACTTGCTGTACTTGAGGTAATGGAGCAGGATGATCTGATGAAGAATGCAGAAGAAATCGGGAATTACCTCATCAAAGAATTGAATCAGATTCCACAAATTACTGAGATTCGTGGAAGAGGTTTGATGATCGGAATTGAGCTTTCTGAAGAGTATGCAAACGTAAAAAAGGATTTACTTTTCAAGCATCGTATCTTTACCGGAGAGGCAAAACCGAATGTGATCAGGCTCTTACCAGCTTTAAATTTAACTAAAGAGGATGCTGATCAATTTCTTGCAGCATTGAAAGCAGAATTGAATTAAAAATTTACGGCTATTTTTACGAATATGAAATTATTTTCTTCCGTTAATGACGTTACAGACCTGAAATCTTTCATTGAGCAGGCATTGATACTAAAGGCAGATCCCTATGCAGATCAGTTGCTGGGTAAGAATAAAACCCTTGGACTGGTATTCCTGAACCCGAGTCTGCGTACCCGATTAAGTTCGCAGAAGGCAGCTTTGAATTTGGGTATGAATGTGATGGTGATGAATCTTGATAAGGAAGGCTGGGCTTTGGAAACAGAAGACGGGGTAGTGATGAATGGTACAAGCGTAGAGCATATTCGTGAAGCAGCAGCGGTCATGGGTCAATATTGTGATATATTGGGTTTTCGCTCATTTCCTAAATTATTGAATCGTGACGAGGATTATGGCGAAGGTTTATTCAATAAATTTGTGAAATATAGTGGAGTTCCTGTAATTAGTTTAGAGAGTGCTACCTTGCATCCATTGCAGAGTTTTGCGGATCTGATTACCATTGAGGAATATAAAAAGGTGGCAAAACCAAAGGTTGTTTTAACATGGGCTCCCCATGTAAAATCTTTACCACAGGCTGTTCCAAATTCATTTTCTGAATGGATGTGCCGTGCGCAGGCTGAGGGAATGATCGATTTTGTAATTACCCATCCTGAAGGTTTGGAGCTGGCTGAGAAATTTACACCGGGAGCAAAAATTGAACACGATCAGGATCTTGCATTACAGGGTGCAGACTTTGTGTACGCTAAGAATTGGTCATCATACAATGACTATGGTAAAACTGTTCAGAATGGAGAATCCTGGATGATGACTCATAAAAAGCTGGAACAAACCAATGCTGCGAAAGTAATGCACTGCCTGCCGGTTCGCCGTGATTTCGAGCTTTCTGCCGAAGTTTTGGATGGCCCGCATTCACTGGTCATCAAAGAAGCTGCAAACCGGGTTTGGTCTGCTCAAACGGTCTTAAAAAATATGCTGGAGGGCTTAAAATGAAATCCCTGAAGGTTATTAAGATTGGTGGAAATGTCATCGACAATCCGGATAGTCTGCAACAATTTATTGCCGATTTTGCAATGCTGCAAGGGCATAAGATACTGGTTCATGGTGGAGGAAAAATTGCCACCAAAATTGCCGAAGATTTGGGTATCAAATCAAAAATGGTTGAAGGCCGAAGAATCACTGATGGAGAAAGCCTGAAAGTAGTAACCATGGTATATGCAGGTTTAATCAATAAGAATATAGTCGCAGGTTTGCAATCTGAGAATTGTAATGCAATCGGCTTGTCGGGTGCGGATGGAAATATGATCAGGGCAACAAGGCGTCTGCCGCAGAAAGTCCTCTCCTCCGGAGAGGATTTAGGTGAGGCCGTTGATTATGGCTTTGTGGGCGATCTCGATGAATCATCTATTGATCGTAGAGGTCTTTACAAACTGCTGGAAGCAGGTTTTACACCGGTTTTCTCTGCTATTACACATGACGGCAAAGGGCAGCTTTTAAATACCAATGCGGATACCATTGCTTCTGCAATTTCTATCGCAATGTCTAAGGAATATGAAACATCCCTGATCTTTTGTTTTGAAAAGGCGGGGGTTTTAATGGATATAGAAGATGAGGGTTCAGTAATCCGCTCAATAGATCCGCATTATTATAATGAATTAAAGCGACAGGGAATTATTAATGATGGGATGATTCCCAAACTGGATAATGCCTTCGAAGCAATAAATAAAGGCCTAAAAGAGGTTTGTATCGGCAAAGCTGATGCATTGGCAAATTTGAACAATGAAAATTTTGGTACACGCTTAATCAGCAGATAATGAAAACAGGAACAAAAAGAACAGCAATTTTAGGAAGCGGAAATATTGGTATGTCATTGGCCAAAGGACTGGTTAAAGCTGATTATTGCAAACCCGCTGATATTACCCTTACCCGCCGTAATGTACAGCGGCTGGATACTATTGCAGCACAGGGTTTTCAGGTCGGCTCAGATAATTATGCTGCTGCAGCTGATGCTTCTATAGTTATCCTGGCTGTTCTGCCACAGCAACTTGACAATTTACTGGAGCAAATTGACGGTGCAATTGATCCCGCCAGGCATTTAGTGATTTCTGTAATTTCAGGAGTTAGCTGTGCTGACATTCGCGCCAAACTGGGCAGCAGGGTACAGGTTGTAAGGGCAATGCCAAATACTGCAATTGCAATTGGTGAATCCATGACCTGCGTAGCATCTGACAATGCGGAAGCTGAAAATATTGCGGAAGTGACCAAAATGTTTGAAACTGTAGGTTCAGTTATTAAGATCAATGAAGATTTAATGACAGCTGCAACCGCACTTTGTGCCTGTGGGGTCGCGTTCTTTCTCAGGGCCGTTCGTGCAGCATCACAGGGTGGTGTCGAGATCGGTTTTCATGCCGATGAGGCCTTACGCATGGCTGCCCAAACAGCCAAAGGAGCAGCATCACTTTTATTGCAGCAGAATAGCCACCCGGAACATGAGATCGACAAGGTGACATCTCCAAAAGGTTGCACCATTGCCGGATTGAATGAAATGGAGCATAATGGCTTTAGCTCTTCAATGATCAAGGGAATTAAATTATCAGCTCAAAAAGCGGGTGAATTATATACAAACGAATAAATAAAATGGCTGGTAAACTGTTTGACGACAGTCTTAATTTATTGCGTAAGCTAATCAGTATCCCTTCTCTTAGCAGGGAAGAGGAGAATACTGCCTCGGCAATTGAGCAATTTCTGATGGATCAGGGAGTAAAAACCCATCGTATGATCAATAATGTTTGGGCATATAATGAGCATTTTGATGCACAAAAGCCAACCATTCTCCTCAATTCGCATCACGATACGGTAAAGCCTAATCCAGGATATAGTCGTGACCCATTTGCGGCTGATATTATCGATGCCAAGTTGTTTGGATTGGGAAGTAATGATGCAGGAGGCTGTCTGGTATCGCTAATCGCGGTATTTATTCATTTTTATAAGGAGAAGAATCTAAAATACAACCTTTGCCTGGCTGCAACTGCCGAGGAAGAAATTTCAGGTAAGAATGGTATTGAGCTGATCCTTCCTGAACTGGGGCCTCTTGAATTTGCCATTGTGGGTGAGCCAACATTAATGCAAATGGCGGTTGCCGAGCGTGGATTAATGGTTTTGGATTGTGTTGCTCACGGAAGGGCAGGGCATGCGGCAAGGGAAGAGGGTGAGAATGCAATCTACAAAGCGATGAAGGATATTAATTGGTTCAAATCCTATGAGTTTGCCAAGAAATCAGCCCTCTTTGGCCCTGTTAAGATGAGTGTAACGATAATAGAGGCCGGATCACAGCATAATGTGGTACCTGCGGTATGTAATTTTACCGTTGATGTCAGGGTAACTGATGCCTATAGAAATGAGGAGGTACTGAAGATTATAAGTCAGAATGTGGACTGTGATGTTAATCCGAGATCTACCCGTTTAAAACCTTCTTCAATTAGCATCGAACATCCAATTGTACAGGCTGGAATTGCTTTGGGCAGGAAGACCTATGGTTCTCCTACCACCAGTGATCAGGCTTTGCTTGATATCCCTTCTTTAAAAATGGGTCCGGGAGATTCGGCACGTTCACATATGGCTGATGAATATATTTATGTAAATGAAATTGAAGAGGGTATTGACCTCTATATAAAATTATTGACGGAGATTCTGTGATGGTAAAGGATTTGAATATTACCCTTGAAAGTGAAAGGGCCTTGCTTCGTCCGATTGAGTTTGATGATGAACAAGCATTGCAGGTGGTAGCAGATGATGATAGCCTCTGGATCTATGGCCTTCAGGATCTTTCGAAGCCGGCAGAATTACATAAATATATTAAAAAGGCGATTGCCGATCGTGAAGCAGGAAAATGTGCAGTGTGGGTAATTATTGATAAAAAATCGAATAAGGTGGCAGGCTGTACCCGTCTTGCTGAAATCTCCTGGCGGGATGAGCGGGGGCAGATAGGCTGGACCTGGATTGGACGTGATTTTCAGGGGAGCGGATTGAATAAGGAGATGAAATACCTGATGCTGACCTATGGTTTTGAGGTTTTGGGACTGAACAGAATAGAATTTAAAGCAGATGAGCGTAATCATCAGTCACGTCAGGCCTTATTGGGAATTGGCGCTACCCGCGAAGGAGTTTTACGACAGCACATGAAAATACATAACGGATACATCAGAAATACTGTTTTTTACAGTATTTTAAAATCCGAATGGGATACGATTAAAGAACAGTATTTTACAAATTTTAAAGCAGTTCTATGAGCAAACTCTGGCAAAAGGAAACAGAAACTGAAAGGTCTGTTGAAAAGTTTACTGTTGGAAATGACAGGGAGCTGGATCATCAGCTTGCTGCATTTGATGTATTGGGTTCATTAGCTCATACTCGTATGCTTGAAAGTATTGGTTTAATGGATAGCCAGGATCTGGAACAGGTTCAGGCAGGTCTTAAACAAATTTTCAAAGAAGTTCAGGAAGGTGAATTTAGTATTGAAGATGATGTGGAAGATGTACACTCTCAGGTGGAGTTATTGCTTACACGAAGGATTGGTGATGCCGGAAAAAAAATTCACAGCGGACGGTCAAGAAATGATCAGGTTCTGGTGGACCTCAAATTGTTCTTTCGCAGTGAGATTCAGAAACTGGTCAGAAATACGGACATTCTGTTTACCCAGCTGATTGCACAAAGTGAAGAGCATAAGGATAAATTACTTCCGGGCTATACCCATTTGCAGATTGCGATGCCTTCATCTTTCGGTTTATGGTTCGGAGCTTATGCCGAAAGCCTTGCCGATGATATGGAGCTGATGCTGGCTGCCTGGAAAGTCTGTAATAAAAACCCATTGGGTTCTGCAGCAGGATACGGTTCTTCCTTTCCACTGAATCGTACCATGACTACTGAATTACTGGGCTTTGATTCGCTTAATTATAATGTAGTTTATGCCCAGATGGGCCGTGGAAAAACTGAGCGTATTCTGGCTCAGGCAATGTCTTCGGTCGCAGCAACTTTGGCTAAGCTGGCTATGGATGCCTGTTTATTCATTAATCAGAATTTTGCATTTATCAGTTTCCCTGATGAACTGACCACCGGTTCAAGCATAATGCCTCATAAGAAAAACCCGGATGTGTTTGAGTTGATACGTGCTAGATGCAATAAGATCCAGGCTTTACCGAATGAAATTGCCCTGATGACTACAAATCTGCCATCTGGTTATCACCGTGACCTCCAATTACTGAAAGAGAATCTGTTCCCAGCCTTCAAATCATTAAATGAATGTCTGGAAATGACAAGCTTTATGTTGCAGTCTATCAGAATTAAAGAGGATATTCTTAAGGATGAGAAATATGCTTATTTGTTTAGTGTAGATGCCGTGAATGAAGAGGTTTTAAACGGGCTACCTTTCAGGGAAGCGTATAAAAAAGTTGGGGCAGCAATCGAAAAGGGCGAATTTAAGGCGCCGGGCATTGTTAAACATACACACGAAGGTAGTATTGGGAACCTGTGCAATGAACAGATCAATGCATCATTTAAGGAGATCTTGAAAAGCTTCAATTTTGAAAAGGTAGACAAGGCAGTTGAAGCATTAATCAGGTAGAAAAGATAATTTATAACAGGTTGATATCCTGAAGAATACAAAAATAGAAATGAAGGTATCCAAAATAGCAAGTACCCTTGAGGGTTCAGAAATAATAAAAATTGCAGGTCAGATCAATGAATTGAAAAGTAAGGGTGAGCAAATTGCGAACCTGACTATCGGGGATTTTGATTCAACTATTTTCCCAATCCCTGATGAGCTGAAAGATGGAATTGTTGAGGCTTATCAGGCTAACCAAACCAATTATCCACCTGCCGAAGGTGTGGCAGTATTGCGAGAGAACATTTCAGTTTTCTTGCAGGAGCGCTTCGGTTTATCTTATAACAGTAAGCAAATTCTGGTTGCCGGCGGATCACGTCCTTTGATCTATGGAACCTATATGGCTCTGGTTGATCCTGGAGACAAGGTAATTTATCCTACTCCATCGTGGAATAACAATCATTATTGCCGTTTTACAGGGGCAACTCAGGTTGCGGTTAAGACTTCGGCAGAGAATATGTTTATGCCAACAGCCGATGATATCCGTCCCTACCTGAAGGGGGCTACATTATTGGCTTTATGTTCACCGCTTAACCCAACCGGTACCATGTTTGCCAAAAAGGACCTGGAAGAGATCTGTGATCTGGTAATTGCCGAGAATAAGACCCGTGGTGAGGATGAAAAGCCACTTTATATTATGTATGATCAGATCTATTCCCTTCTGACCTTTGGTGATCAGTTTCATTTTGATCCGGTTACTTTAAGACCAGAACTGAAAGACAGGGTGATCTATATTGATGGTATATCCAAATGCCTTGCTGCTACCGGTGTTCGCGTAGGCTGGGCGTTTGGTCCGGAACATGTAATCGATAAAATGAAAACTATCGTTGGGCATGTTGGAGCCTGGGCACCAAAACCTGAGCAGGTTGCAACAGCGAAATTTTTAACTCAAACAACAGAATTAAATAATTACCTGACAACTTTTAAAGCAAAAGTTCAGAAAAGTCTGGATACTCTGTATCAGGGCATAATTCAGCTTAAGACGGATGGTTTTGCTGTAGACGCAATCAATCCGATGGGTGCGATCTACTTAACTGTTAAGGTCGATTATATAGGTAAAACCACTCCCGAAGGAAATGTTTTGAAGGACAGTGCTGAAGTTAATTTCTACTTGATCAAAGAAGCGAAAATGGGTATAGTACCATTTTCGGCATTTGGTACAGATAGCGGTGTAAACTGGTTCAGAGCTTCTGTTGGAGGATGTTCGCATGAAGATATAGAACAAATGATCCCAAGGATGCGGGCTGCACTCAGTAAGTTGAAATAATATGTATTAAAATAAAAAAACCGGCCCATTACCGGTTTTTTTATTTTAGTTTCCTCTGGAGGGCCTGTTCTGGCCACCTCTGCCATTTTCTTGTCCAGAAGAAGAATTTCCCCGCACTTCTGAACTCTGCCTGCTCTGTGAAGGAGCCTGCCGGTCCTGTGGTGCACTTCTCTGTATCCTTTCCGGAGCTGGTGCCTGACGTTGTTGAGGCTCGCTTCTCTGAACCCGTTCAGGAGCCTGATACTGACGTTGTTGCGGTGTACTTCTCTGAATCCTTTCAGAAGCTGGTGCCTGACCTTGTTGAGTGGCAGTTCTCTGAACCCGTTCAGGAGCCTGATACTGACGTGGAACCTGTGCTGCACGCTCAGGCCTTTGCTCTTGTGGAGCTTGAACCGGTGCCTGTCTGACCTGATCCTGACGATCTGTTATTGGAGAGCTTTGTCCACCCTGAGTACTCCGTCCTCCCCTGATATCCTGATTGTCATAGGTTCTGGCAGATCTTTGTGACGAAGCCG
This sequence comes from Daejeonella sp., assembly GCF_030695525.1. Taxonomy (GTDB): domain Bacteria; phylum Bacteroidota; class Bacteroidia; order Sphingobacteriales; family Sphingobacteriaceae; genus Daejeonella. The sequence goes on from NZ_JAUYSS010000021.1 coordinate 73,951, forward strand.
GTATCTGTTTGCTTTCTGTTCGTACTGATCCACGATTTACTGAATTATCAGCCAGGGGGTCTGATCCTCTACCGTTCACGGCTCCTCTGCCTCCCGAATTGTCTGGACGTGGGTTCTGTCCCGGATTGCCACTTCTAACAGGTACTCTGTTTACCTGTGGACGGTCGCTTCGGCTATTTCCATAATTAGTCGGTCTGTTATCCCTGACGTCATGAATACGAACTGGTTGACGGGTTACTCTTCTGATTTCATCAACCCTCGGACCTGTATAATACCTGTTTTGGTTGTAAACATAGGTATTGTTGATTATGACTGTGTTATTGTAAATGTTCCTGTTTCTGTATCTGTCGTAACGGGGATACCTGTCAAAATAGATATTTCGTTGCGGTACAAATACCCAATAATAATCAGGAATTCTTGATCCTATATTAATATTGATATTGATACCCGGTCCCAGGGGTGCCCAACCATAATGGCCCCCACCACTTCTCCAGCTTACCCATGCCGGTCCCCATCGGGTATCCGGAATCCATATCCAGCCTCTTCGGTTGTTATGATGCCAGCGACCGTAGTGGAAGGGTGCCCAGCCCCAATCATAATTAGATACCCAGGTATTTCCATATTTGGTCATTTCCCAGCGCCCATTCGTATAATATGGTCTGAATTCGTCCTGATCTACATCGGGGCGCCATACATAACCATATTGCGGGTCATTTATCCATACCCCATATGGGGACAGTTCCTCATAAAAAGTTTCAAGGGAGACGTCGTCATATTGAGCCTTTACCTGTGCCGGCAATAGAAATGACAGGAATAAAAGTAGTCCAGCCAAATATTCCGGGAATTTGATGTGCGATTTCATAGCTCCTAAAATTTAATTTGTGTGATCTTATAGGTAAGACAATATTATTTTGCAATAGGTTGTATTGTAATTAAATTATTACGTAAACTCATTTTGTACGATATTTATGCATTCCGGATTTTATACCATTTTATTACATATAACTCATTTGAAGGGAATTTGTTTTAATTTGTACCAAAAATCAAAAATGCTTCCAGGTTCTCTTTACCTCATTCCTGTGCCTTTGGCAGAAAATGCTTCGGCCAAGTCGTACACCCCCTATCTTGTAGATACGATAAATCATATCGATGAGTATATTGTAGAGAACAGTAAATCAGCGCGCAAGTTTCTAAAAGAAGCAGGTTTAAAAACTCCGCAAAGTGAACTAATTATGCATGATTATGGGAAACATAATCGTGAAGGCAATTTAAATGAGTTTTTTAAGGGACTTTTATCCGGTAAGGATGTAGGCCTGATGAGTGAAGCAGGTTGCCCTGGTGTTGCTGATCCCGGTGCTGAAATTGTTGCCTTGGCTCATCAAAAAGGGATAAAAGTAGTGCCATTGGTTGGGCCCAGTTCCATTATACTGGCATTGATGGCTTCGGGTTTTAGCGGACAAAGTTTTACATTTCATGGTTATCTGCCCATTGATAAAGTGCAGCGGGCAAATAAGATCAAAGAACTTGAGGCTTTGGCCGAAAGACATACCCAGACTCAGTTATTTATTGAAACCCCTTTTCGTAATAATCCTATGCTTGAGGAGATTCTGCGAAGCTGTAAAGCGGAAACAAAATTGTGTATTGCCTGCGATTTAAGCTCGGAGGATGAATTTATTCAAACAAAAAGCATTAAAGACTGGAAGAATAAAATACCTGACCTTCATAAGAGGCCTGCGATATTTTTGTTGTATATGAAGTAAGACTATACTCCGTCATTCCGAAGGAGGCCCGCCTGACCGGACGGACAGGTACGACTGATGAACCTCTGTGTATTCAGCACAAGCATAATTGATTTGTTGCCTTAAACTGTGAGATTTCTCCACACATCGTAATTTCATTAAATAATAACAATAGGACTTGTGTGTTACCCATGACATGTTATATTTTCTGGGATGTTAAACTCAGGTTGCAATCCGATTTCGGTCTCCGAACCGGAATCTACTCATCAGTTAAATACAAATGTTGTCATCGTGGCGGATGCCGCGACCCCATACTCGAAAACAGGCAATAAGCAAATACTCGTAACGGCAAAACTGCACGGATATACAAAGCTATGTCATTTTCTGTTTCAGAATTTCTTAAATTTTATTACTCGCAATGAAATGACGGATAATCATCCATGAATCGTTTCCGATTTTCCATAATTCTGAATCACCTTAGCCTCGTATTCCAGAAACTCTTTCCAGCGTTTTTCTACATCAATATTACCGGCATATTTGCGTGCAAGGCTGATGAACATCGTATAATGGCCCGCTTCGCTGACCATCAATTCATAATAAAAATCTGAGAGCTCTTTATCATTAATGTGTTCAGACATCACTTTGAAACGTTCACAGCTACGTGCCTCAATCATTGCCGAGAATAATAAGCGGTCGATGAGTTGATCCTGGCGACTGCCACCTTTTATTACAAACTGCATTAACTCATTGACATAATTATCTTTACGTTCACGTCCCAGGGTGTATCCCCGGGCAAGGATCAGGTCGTGAACCCGTTTAAAATGATCCATTTCTTCCTGAACAAGCATTGCCATTTCCTGCACCAAATCAGATAAATTAGGATTCTGTACAATGAGGGTAATCGCATTGCTGGCCGCTTTCTGCTCACAAAAGGCATGGTCAGTCAGAATTTCTTCAATATTACTTTCCACTACATTCTTAACCCAGAGGGGATCGGTAGGTAGTTTTAATTTTAAAATAGTTTTTTCCTTGCTCACGTTTTAATTTTTTAACCCTGTCAGCCTTAGTTTAACGATACAGATTTTTACCTTCAATAAATTTCAGCACCTTATCAGGTACAAAATATTGTACATTCTTTCTTTCTTTAACAGCCTTACGGATAAATGTAGCCGACAATTCCATCAATGGAGTGTCAGTTAAACAGATGGAAGGATGTTGATGAAAATCATGCTTATCAAATCCAGGGCGCGGGTAAATATGAATATGGTAGTCGCGCAGAATGAGCTCATAATTCTTCCATTTTTTTAATGAAACCAAATTATCTGAACCCATAATCAGACTGAACTCATGTTCCGGATATTTTTCATGAAGGAAGGTCAGGGTATCAATGGTGTATGATGGCTGAGGTAGTTTAAGTTCCACATCACTAACCCGAATATTAACCGATTCTTCGGTGGCAAGTTTTGCCATCTCCAGACGGTCGTACATATTGATCAGATCACTCTTTTCTTTCAAGGGGTTTTGTGGTGAAACTACCAGCCAAACCTGTTGAAGATCAGTATGATTAGCCATGTAGTTGGCAATTATCAGATGACCAATATGAATAGGGTTGAAGGAGCCGAAGAATAATCCTATTTTCATATTTCTGGAGATATGAGATGTGAGATGTGAGATTTGAGAAAGGTTAATCCGGACATTCTATTTATTATTGAGCAAGAAATTCTGTAACCAGTTTTTCTGCTTCTTTACAGGCTGTTCCCAATTCGTAATTTTTCAATATCACGTCAAACTGATCGGCATAGAGCAATTCCTTATCGGCCTTTTTTATGCGTTCGGCGAGTTTTTCGGGAAGATCAGTCCCTCTGCTGGTCAAGCGCTCAATTAAAACCTCAAGAGATGGGGGCTGAACGAAAATAGCCAGTGCTTTATCACCAAATTTTTTCTTCAGATGAAGTCCGCCAATTACATCGATATCGAAGATAACGTGCTTGCCTTCGGCCCATATCCGGTCAATTTCGGAACGTAGGGTTCCATAAAAGGTACCCGTGTAAACCTCTTCAAATTCCACAAATTCCTTCTGGGCAATTTTATGAAGAAAACTCTCTTTGTTAATGAAGTAATAGTCTCTGGCATTTACTTCATCACCACGCTGTTTTCTGGTAGTGGCTGAAATGGAAAATGATAGATCAGGGATCTTTTTTAATAAATGGTGGACTATCGTAGTCTTACCTGCACCTGAAGGAGCTGAAAATATGATGAGTTTGCCGTTCACTGATATTTAGTTGTCAGTTGTCAGTTGCCAGTTGTCAGTCTGGAATTCTAACAACTATAGTACATTAAGTAATTGTTCTTTAATTTTTTCTAGCTCTTCCTTCATTCCCACCACGATCTGCTGCATTTTAGCATCATTGGCCTTCGAACCCATGGTATTGATCTCCCTACCGATTTCCTGAGAAATAAATCCAAGTTTTTTCCCGTTTGCATCCTTGTCTTTAAGTGCTTCAATGAAGTAATCGCAATGACTTTTCAAACGGATTTTTTCTTCAGTAATATCCAGCTTATCGATAAAATAAATCAGCTCCTGTTCAAATCGGTTATGATCCACATTTTCTTTACCTACTGCATCTTCAAGAAATTGGTTTAACCGTTCTCTGATAGATGGTATTCGAAGTGGTTCCTGTATTGACACAAGTCTCATCCCTTCAAGAATGTTTTTTATTCTGAGAATAAGGTCTTGTTTTAGAACATCTCCTTCGTCCTGGCGGAAGTTTTGAAAGTTTACAAGCGCCTCCTCAAAGGTTTTATAAACGGTCTTCCATTCATCTTCACTGGCTTCATCCAAACCATATTGAATAACCTCAGGAAAATTTAATGCCATTTGAAACAGATTGTTATCCACAGAACCCAAAGCATCGGCTGCTTCTTTTAGCTGATCATAGTAATGTTTGAGCAAGGGCTGGTTAATGCTTGAGGTTTTCAGCGTAGTTTCCGCATATTCCACATAGATACTGATGTTCACTTTTCCTCTTTCGATTTGTTTGCTGCATTCATTTCTCAGTAAAAATTCTTTATCTGAAAATGCTTTAGGAAGTTTTAAAGAAAGTTCCAGGAACTTGCTGTTCAATGATTTGATCTCCACTGTGTATTTTGCACGTGCATAATCATTGGCTGCCAAGCCATAACCTGTCATCGATTTTATCATTTTGCAAAGATATGATTTAATTGGAAAGCCTTTAAAACAGTTTGGAGAGCTTATAAATAATTCATTTAATTAAAAGCCACGCCCGTTTTAGTAATTTTGCCCCTTAGATGAAAGCAGTTTTTAACACTTTTGTATTGATTTTTGCCATTATAGCCATCAGGCCTGTTATGGCTCAGCAGAACAGCGTTCAGGGTTTGATTATGGAACGATCAGGTGCTTCGAGAATTTCCGGGGTAAATATCCTGAATAAAAACACTGGAAATTTTACTTTTAGCAATGAATTAGGTCTTTTCAGGATTATGGCTTCGGTTGGAGACACGCTCAGCCTATCCAAATCCGGTTATTCAGATCTGATTCTTCCAATTCTGGAGCTTTCCGATAAAGTTTTGATGCTTCAGCCTGTAATTAGTCTTTCAGAAGTTAAAGTGATGGGCCAGAGTAAAAAACAGGAACTGGATGAGGTAAGGGATCAGTACCGGAAAAAGGGATCTTATTATGCCGGGAAGCCTCCTTTGCTGGCCTATTTCTTCAGGCCGCTAACGGCTTTGTATGAACTGATTGGCAAAACTCCTGCACAGGCACGCCGTTTCAATGCATATTATATAAAAGAACTTCAGGAATCGGAGGTTGATCGTAGGTTTAGTGCTTACGCGATCAAAAATGTAACAGGTCTGGAGGGGAATGATCTCAAGAATTTTATGATATTATATCGACCCGAGTATCAAAATGTTGCAAATTTTGATGAATATGCATTAATCAATTATATAAAAAAATCTCTTCAGATGTTCAATGATGCTGGCAGACCAACAGCGATAAGATCCTTACCCCCTCTGCCAAAGGCTCCTGATTTATCAGAAAAAAATCTAAGATACTAATAATCATTTTTTTTGATAAGCTCTTCCATACATCGGTAAACCCTTGTTTTTAAGATTCCAGTGTCATCAGAATTGAGTCCTGCAACTCTAACCCGTTTAGCAAATATACATTCTAATAAGCCAGGCTTTATGTCCAAAGGGTTGATTCGGGGAAGCAGTTTTCTTGCATTTAATATAACCATAGGCACTATGTCGGTTTGAGTTTCAATTGCAAGACGGAATGCGCCGTCATAAAATTCCGAGAGTGGTGCATTGGTCTGGTTTATTGTTCCTTCAGGAAAGATCAATATGGATTGACCATTGCCAAGTTCAATCTTCAACTCCTCCACACTTCTGGCACGACTCTCCTGACTTTTTCGGTCGATAAGTACAACCACCCGTTTGTAGATCATACCAAAGATTGGAGTTTTCACCATTTCGATCTTGCCCAGTGGTTTGAATGAGCCGGGAATCGATAAAACCACGGCAATGGCATCCAGATAAGAATTATGGTTGCAAACGTAGATGCAGGCTTTATCTGGATTCAGGGTTTCTCTTCCCTTTGTTCTGACAGGGTAGAAGCATAATGCCGAGAAAATCCAAGCCCATACTTTTAGGAAGAAGAAGATTATGTCCTGAGCTTTTTTTTTCCTGAAGATTGCCGACGTCAGAAGAATAAATGGAAATACGAGGATCATCGCTGATATGAATACCAGAAAGCCCCAGATAAGAAACAGGAGTGCAGCTACTTTTTTTAAGAGTTTCACCATTACTATTTTAGATTCTGCTTAGTCTGCAAATAGGCAGGATCTATTCCTGTTCTGCATTTTAAAGAGATGTAATATGGAAATTTATTATCGAACCGGCAGGGTTTGGGAAGCATTATTTAGTAATGCCCGGCTTAATACTGTTGATTTGTCAGATTTTTAAGTACTCACATGCCTTTTCAGCCGCAAGTTTTTCCGCATTTTTCTTATTGTAATCACGGCCGATTGCACAATTTTCTCCATCTACACTAATTTGGATTGTAAACAGTTTTGAATTTTCACCTTCATCATTAGCAATGATTTCAAAACTAATGTCTTTGCCATGACGCTGGCACCATTCAATTAATTTACTCTTGAAATTTGTTTCAGTAAGTTCAAGGGTATGAATGTCAATATGTGGTTTTATAATCCTGCTTATCAGAAAGTTACGTGTAAAATTATAGCCTTTGTCTATATAAACAGCCCCAATCATAGCTTCGAAAGTATCCCCCAGTAAGGAGCCTTGTTTATTGTTATGGCCGATCATCCTGTTATCATACTCGATATGCTCATCCAGACCAAGCCGTTTAGCTAGTTGATTTAGATTTGAACGACTTACAATTTTTGAGCGCATTTCTGTGAGGAAGCCCTCATCCTTATAAGGATACATTTTGAAAAGAATCTCAGCTATAACAGAACCCAAAATGGCATCCCCAAGAAATTCCAGACGCTCATTGCTGTTCTTTGTGCCATTTTTAAGTTCAACAGCAACAGAACGATGTCTGAATGCCATGCGGTAAAGCCGTAGATTTCCGGGAACAAAACCTAAAAGATTCTCTAATGATCGTATATATATGCGATTTGGAGAAAAGTAAAGTTTATAAATTCTGAAAAATGGCATTAATGACCGATAATTCTAATGGTAAGATAAAAATATGCAGGTTTTAATAAATCCGGAATACAGGAAATCAAAATCAGGCTTTGTATTTTTTGAAAATTACAGAAGCATTATGCCCTCCAAAGCCAAATGTATTACTTAAAGCAGCATTTACAACACGTTTTTGAGCTTTATTAAATGTGAAATTTAATCTTGAGTCAAAACCGGGATCATCTGTGAAATGATTGATCGTTGGGGGAACAATATCATTCTTAACTGCCAGGATAGCAGCAATCGCTTCAACAGCTCCTGCAGCACCCAAAAGATGGCCTGTCATTGATTTTGTTGAGCTAATATTCAGTTTGAAAGCATCTTCCTTGAACAGATCAAGGATAGCTTTCACCTCACTGATATCTCCAAGTGGGGTAGAGGTTCCGTGAACATTAATATAATCAATATCAGAGGTTGCAATTCCTGCGTCTCTCATGGCATTGGTCATAACCAATTTTGCCCCAAGACCTTCAGGATGTGGTGCAGTAATGTGATTCGCATCAGCACTCATACCACCTCCTACAAGTTCAGCATATATTTTAGCCCCTCTGGCTTTTGCATGTTCCAGTTCTTCCAGAATGATACTCCCGGCACCTTCGCCGGCAACGAAACCATCACGGTCTTTGTCGAATGGACGGGAGGCTGTGGATGGGTCATCATTTCTGGTCGAAAGAGCATGCATGGCATTAAAACCACCCATACCTGCTTCATTAATAATGGCCTCCGAACCTCCTGAAACGATCACATCAGCCATATTCAGACGAATGTAGTTGAATGCATCGATTAAGGCATTGGTTGAAGAAGCACATGCAGAAACAGTAGAAAAATTCGGACCACGCAGGCCATGCCTGATGGAAATATGACCCGGAGCAATGTCCAGAATCATTTTAGGAATGAAAAACGGGTTGAATCGCGGTGTTCCGTCTCCAAGTGCAAAGTTTACTACTTCGTCAGTGAAGGTTTTTAACCCACCTATACCCGATCCCCAGATCACACCAATCCGGTTAGTGTCGAGATTGGGAAAGTCTAAACCAGCATCTTTAATTGCTTCATCAGAGGCAGCAATTGCATAATGAACAAAGGGATCGAGTTTGCGAGCCTCTTTTTTATCCAAAAAATCCTCAGGATTGAAGTTTTTAACCTCACAGGCGAATTTCGTACGGAATTTTTCAGGATCGTAATGCGTTATAGGAGCGGCGCCGCTTACCCCATTGATCAAACTATTCCAAAATTCTGGAATAGTATTACCGATTGGAGTAAGCGCACCTAGTCCTGTAACAACAACTCTTTTAAGCTCCATTTATAGTTAGGGTATCGTAAAATTACTTTACGTTCTTTTCTAAATATGCGATGGCTTGACCTACAGTGCCGATAGTTTCAGCCTGGTCATCAGGGATGGCCACGTTAAACTCCTTCTCAAACTCCATGATTAATTCCACGGTGTCTAATGAATCGGCACCAAGATCATTGGTGAAAGATGCCTCTGGTGTAACTTCACTTTCGTCAACACCTAATTTTTCAACGATAATTGCTTTAACTCTTGAAGCGATATCAGACATGGTTTTTTGATTTAATTGATTAATAATTCTGTGCAAAGAAAAATAAATTCTGGCAATTTTCAAACCTTTTTGTTTTTAGCTATTTTAACATAGCTACTTTTTAACGGATAAAGCATGTTACCTTTGTCAATATGCTAAAAATTTACCTTGAATAAAACTACATTAAAATTTGAACTTGACCTCGATTTTGTGCTGGTAGCTATTACTACACAACTTAAAGACTATATGTTTTGTTTTAAAACTAATAAACAACTTGGAACCAACTTTTGCAAAATCGCTGATCTGGAGCTCCCTTTTAATATTAATGAGGAACCATTTTATTTCAGCAGATATTTTTATTTGATGCCCGAATCCGAAACAGAACTCTATATCCTCGCAAATAAAGGTACGGAAGGTTTTCTGGTGCCCGAAATGAAAAAGGTAGATTTCTTTTTATTAATTCAGAATTATATTCATGTGGAGGATGTTAAAGAGATAATTAATAATTTAAATAAGATTCCGGAGGTGCTCGTTGCCCTGGAAGTTGATCCCAAAAAATTGAAATCCAAAGAAAATCTCATATTTTAGCCCTTTGGGATCGTGTATTTAGTACACTTTATTGCTCAAATAATTTTTAAATTAAATAAGAACAGATGAAGACGGTTCATAACAGAACTAAAATTGTAGCCACATTAGGCCCTGCTTCTGCAAAAAAAGAAGTATTGCTGAACATGATCAAGGCAGGTGTAGATGTTTGCAGGTTGAATTTTTCCCACGGAAAAACAGAGGATCATCAAAAGGTGATCGATATTATTCGTGATATCAATAAAAAATACAAAACAAATGTTGGGATACTTGCCGATCTGCAGGGTCCAAAGATCCGTATTGGTCTAGTGAAAGACGGCGGAATTAACCTGATTAGTGGGCACAAGATTGAGATCACAACAAAAGAGCTGATCGGGGATGATAAACAGATCTATATTACTTATCAAAGTTTTCCAAGCGATGTACGTTCCGGAGAAATCATTCTCCTTGACGATGGAAAGATCCAGATGAGGGTTCTAAGCACTAATAATAAAGATTCTGTACAGTGTGAGGTAGTTTATGGGGGTGTGCTTACCTCCCGCAAAGGAGTAAATCTTCCCAATACCAAGGTGTCAATCCCGAGTCTGACAGAAGAAGATCTTGCAAATCTTGAATTTGCGCTCAATAATGATGTAGAATGGATCGGACTTTCATTTGTGCGATCGGCAGATGATATCATTGAATTAAAGCGCATCATTGCCAGAAGTGATAAAACCGCCCGCGTAATTGCAAAGATTGAGAAACCGGAGGCGATTGATAATATTGATGAAATCATTGAAGTAACTGATGGAGTGATGGTGGCCCGTGGCGACCTTGGAGTTGAAATGCCAATGGAACAGGTTCCATTGCTGCAGAAAATGATCGCCAGAAAATGCCGTGCGGCTTCGAAACCTGTGATCGTGGCTACCCAGATGCTCGAAAGTATGATTACTTCACCCCGTCCTACCCGTGCTGAGGTGAATGATGTGGCAAATTCAGTTTTGGATGGAGCCGATGCTGTGATGTTGAGTGGTGAGACCTCAGTTGGTGAATATCCGCTGATTGTCATTGAAACTATGAATAAAATCGTGAGGAATGTGGAGGAAAATGATTATCCGTATAACACATCAAAGATTTTAAATGAAAATTCTTCAACTTATATGGGTGATGCAGTATGTGGCTCTGCGGTCTTTCTTGCTGAAAAGACTCATGCAGTCGGTATCATTTCAATGACCTCGTCGGGCTATACCGCATTCGAAATCTCCAGTTACCGCCCCAAAGCAGCAACCTTTATTTTTACAAGTAACCGTAAACTTCTGAATACACTCAGTCTTTTATGGGGGGTTCGTGGATTCTATTATGATAAATTTGACAGTACGGATAAAACGATCAGGGATGTAAATCAGATTCTGAAAGCTGAAAAACTGGTTGAACCAGGTAATGTGGTAATCAATACTGCCGCCATTCCGATCGAGAAGAAAGGGAAGACCAATATGATCAAAGTGACCATCGTCGATTAAATCAGGGCATAAACAGCCTTAAAAATTCACTAAAAAAGCCGGCAAAAGCCGGCTTTTTTAGTGTGTAAACTTGTGTAACAAAAATGCTCCAAAATCTCCATTTTTTAGAGTTTTCAACATAGTTAAGTACCTTTAAATCATTCTATTAATAACTGATTAAGTGCTGGGGTGCAGATACACTAACAACCTGTGGAAAACTCTGATTCGATATAAATGCCTTCAACTGATAGATTTGATTAAAAACCCCCAAACATTTTTATTAAGGGTAAGTGACTCAATAACAACATTAAATCATTTTTTTATGGCTAAAGCTTCTACAAACTCAGCGGCAAAAGGAACGGGAAAAGGTCTTACGTTCCAAAGATATTTCACCAAACAGGGGGTAAACGTATATGATTTGTTCAAATACGAGAAACGTACCTCGGTTATTCGTAACCCCGCGGGTGATGCTGTTTTCGAAATGAAAAATGTAGAAGTACCCGAAACCTGGAGCCAGGTAGCAACGGATATTTTAGCCCAGAAGTATTTCCGCAAAGCCGGGGTACCTCAGCCTGATGGATCAACTTCATCTGAGAACAGCATCAAACAGGTTGCCCATCGGATGGCTCATTGCTGGAGATCATGGGGTGAGCGTTATAATTATTTTGCCAGCAAGGAAGATGCCGGTATTTTTTACGATGAATTGGTTTATACAATCGTTGGTCAGTTAGCTGCACCCAATTCACCACAGTGGTTCAACACAGGATTACATAGTTCTTACGGAATTACTGGTAAACCACAGGGCCATTATTTCGTAAACCCGGATACAGATCAATTAGAAAAATCAACCTCCGCCTACGAGCGTCCTCAGCCCCATGCCTGCTTCATCCTTTCAGTTAGTGATGACCTGGTGAACGATGGCGGTATCATGGACCTTTGGGTTAGAGAAGCCAGAATATTTAAATACGGTTCAGGAGTTGGAACTAACTTCTCGGCAATCCGCGGCGAAAGCGAAAAACTTTCTGGCGGTGGTTATTCTTCAGGTTTGATGTCTTTCCTGAAGATCGGTGACCGTGCTGCAGGAGCAATCAAATCAGGAGGTACTACGCGCCGTGCTGCAAAAATGGTATGTCTGGATCTGGACCATCCTGAAATCGAGGGATTTGTAAACTGGAAAGTTGAAGAAGAGAAAAAAGTTGCTGCTTTAATCGCAGCAGGTTATTCTTCAGATTATGAAGGTGAAGCTTACCGTACCGTATCCGGACAGAATTCAAACAACTCCGTACGTGTTCCAAATACTTTCTTCAAAGCACTTGAAGATGGTGGAAACTGGGATCTGATCGGAAGAATTACCGGTCAGCCGGTAAAATCGATATCAGCCGAGAAATTATGGCAGGATATTGCTTTCGCTGCCTGGGCTTGCGCCGATCCTGGAATACAATACGATACAACCATCAACGAATGGCATACCTGTCCTGAAGGCGGACGTATCAATGCCTCAAACCCATGTTCAGAATACATGTTCCTGGATAATACAGCCTGTAACCTGGCTTCTATTAACCTGGCGCATTTCTTCGATCCTCAAACATTAGTATTTGATGTGAAAGGTTTCGAGCATGCCTGCCGTGTATGGACCGTGGTTCTCGAAATTTCGGTATTGATGGCACAATTCCCGTCCAAAGAAGTGGCACAGTTATCTTATGATTACCGCACACTTGGCTTGGGATATGCTAACCTTGGCTCTATGCTGATGGTTGCCGGAATTCCTTACGATAGTGATAAAGCCCGTGCAATTGGCGGTGCTATTACTGCAATCATGACTGGTACAGCCTACTCAACTTCGGCAGAAATGGCGAAAGAGCTGGGTACTTTCAAGAAATTCAATGAGAATAAAAAACATATGCTCAGGGTTATGCGTAACCACCGCTATGCTGCCTATAATAACGATGCTTACGAAGGACTTGAGATTGCGCCTCCGGGAATCGATCCTAAATTCTGCCCTGATTATTTATTATCAGCTGCCTGCAATTCATGGGATAGAGCTGTTGAACTTGGTGAGAAATACGGTTACCGTAACGCTCAGACCACAGTTATTGCACCAACAGGAACAATTGGTTTGGTAATGGATTGCGATACTACCGGTATCGAGCCTGATTTTGCATTGGTTAAGTTCAAAAAATTATCTGGTGGAGGTTATTTCAAGATCATCAATCAGGGAGTTCCTGCAGCTTTGCGCAATCAGGGATACAAAGAGCATGAAATTGAAGCCATTGTAAATTATGCTAAAGGTGCGGCTACCCTGCAGGGTGCTCCACATATTAACTTCGACAGCCTGGCTGCCAAAGGCTTTAATCAGGATGAACTCGAGAAAATTGACAAATCATTGCTTGCAGCCTTCGAAATTGGTTTTGTATTTAACCAGTGGAGTCTGGGCGAAGAGTGTTTAAACCGTTTAGGTTTCAAATCTGAGCAATATTCTTCTCCTGATTTCAATCTTTTACGTGCGATCGGGTTTAACCGTCAGCAGATTGCAGAAGCAAATGAATACATCTGTGGTACTATGACCGTTGAAGGTGCTCCATATTTGAAAGAAGAGCATTACCCAATTTTTGACTGTGCGAATAAATGCGGTCAGAAGGGCGAACGTTTCATTCATGCACATGGCCACATCAAAATGATGGCTGCAGCACAACCTTTCCTTTCAGGTGCGATCTCTAAAACAATCAACCTGCCAAATGAGGCTACGGTTGATGAAATCAAAGATTGCTATGAATTATCATGGAAACTGGCTTTGAAGGCAAATGCACTTTATCGCGACGGTTGTAAATTATCCCAGCCATTATCTACCAAATCATCCGACAGTAAAGAAGATAAGCTGGATACGGTAGAAGAAGTACTTGGCGAGGCTGCAAATGTCAGACTGAGCGACCTTACTGCTGAGCAGGTTCTTGATGCAGCAAGAGCGATCCTTGAGCGTTCTACCGATACCAAGTTCAAACGTCAGTTATCTTCGGTTGTAGAGCGTAAAAACCTGCCTGGTAAACGTGGTGGTTTCACCCAGAAAGCTGCTGTTGGCGGACAAACCGTATTCGTTCGTACCGGAGAGTATGAAGATGGAACATTGGGAGAGATTTTCGTGGATATGCATAAAGAAGGTGCAACTTTCCGCTCCCTGATGAACTGTTTCTCTATTGCGGTTTCTGTTGGTCTGCAATACGGAGTGCCACTGGAAGAGTTTGTAGATAAATTTACCTTCACCCGTTTCGAGCCATCAGGTATGGTAACGGGACACGATAATATCAAGAGCGCTACTTCAATTGTAGATTATATGTTCAGAATGCTGGGTTATGAATACCTGGGCCGTACAGACCTGGTTCATGTGATCACTGAGCAGAAAGCTATTGTTGGAAACCCTCAAATGACAGATAATGACGTGAATCCTGATACTTCAAACTCCTTTATTGAGGCATCAGTTACCATTTCCTCTACAACTTCAAGCATTAAACTGAAGCCGGTCCTGGATATCTCTGGCGGCGGTCAGTCTGACGCACCTGCCTGTGGCAATTGCGGTCATATCATGGTGAGATCAGGTACTTGTTATAAGTGTTTGAATTGCGGAACGCAGGGGGGATGCAGTTAATTGAGAGTTGAAAGTTGAGAATTGAGAGTTGGAAGGCGGCGATAAGAAAGCAATCCAGCTATCGTTCTGAATAATATTTGAAGCCCTGCCGGAAATGGTGGGGCTTTTTTATTTGAAGAGGGTTATATGTTGATATTCAAGGTATAAAGGGGTAGATTCGTTTAAAGGAGGATAGGGTTGCAGCAAGCTATAAGTTGTGTGAAATTATATATTAACATGAGTGGACCAGAAAACATAAAAGGTTTTGACTATCAAATTTCATATTCTCTTCTTAAGACATTAGAGATTTTGAAAGACACTAATTCTATACACTCATTAATGTTTGAGAGTTTAGAGGAGGAAGAAGAGGACTTCAATATTATTGGCGCAGACTTTGAAGAATATCATCAATTAAAGAAAAGAGGCGAAGGTCATCACTGGACACCAGGCGACCTTAAAGAGATTTTTCAAAAATTCATTTCTAAAGACAAGGGAGCGACAAAATATTACTTTATAACAGATGGAACTGCTAATGCAGAAGTTAAGAAACTTAAATCTAACCTAGAAACTCAAGAGGAAATAGATGAAATTTTACTAAAAACTTTCTTGCCTGAAGGAGAGTCGTTAGAGAACCTAAAAAGCATCTTTAAAAGAACCACATTGCTTACTCGTTTTTATTCTTCAGATGATGATAGAGACCCCGCTAAAAATTTAAAAGCAAAAATTATAGAAATTTTATCTCAACCCCCATTCGAAGTAAAGAGCCCAATACATACGTGCTACTCATTACTTTGGAAATTACTTTTTGATTATGCAAGGGAAGCACAGAATATCGGAATAGACCGTATCAAGAGTGATTTTGAAAATGCAGGTCTTTTTATTAGACAAAAGCCATGGTTTGATACTCCAGAAATTGGGGAGTTTCAAGGTCGGGAAATAGAAGTAAAAACAATTTTAGCTGAACTAATAAAAACAAATAAATTAATTATCTATGGAATAAACGGAATTGGTAAAACTTGGATTTCAACAAAAACTGTTCAAGAAGCAAGTCCTGATTCAACTTGTTGGATAAAAATAAACCGTTGGACATCCATAGATTATGTTCTTTTCCTTGTCACTTCACTACTTTATTCAAGAGGTTATGACTATGAAGCAAAACAACTCCAAAGTCTGGATATATCAGAAAGAGTTCCAGCGCTTATAAAGGTTTTAGTAAAAATAGATATTACTGTTGTGTTTGACTCTATAAATTCAGGTAATTCTGACGTTTATACTTTTGTAGAGCAATTGGTAGAAATTTCTTTGAAGAAGAAATTATTAGGTAAGATAATTATTACTTCTACAAAAAGAATAAACAGCTATACAGACTTTGACGTAAAGAATAATAATTTTTCTGAATATTATTTAAATGGATTTACTCTCGAGGACACTGAAATAATACTAAATACATTAAATGATAAATTAAGTGAAGAAGAAATACATAAATTTTACAAGGCGGTTGGTGGACACCCAATGTCAATCTTTTTTTTAAAACAACTAATCGGCAATAAATCTATTTCTGCTGACGAACTTTCACTGATTGGCACCCAAACAATTGAGACGACAAGAGACTGGATAATTGAAAAATCAATTATTCAATTATCAGATAGAGACAAAGAGTTCCTTATGAAATTATCCCTTCTAGATGGTGAAATATTAGAAGATGAAATTGCTTTTATTTTAGAAGCAAATACTAAACCAAAATATCTTTTACACAACCTTCATTTCAATCATTTAATTTCTTATAAAAATGAAGAATTGCATATTCACGACTCAATTAAAGAAGTTGCAAAAAACCTATTGCAATCTGATTATAGATTTAAAATCCACGGAAAACTAACTTCATTTTATTTTAATAAAATGCAACTTCAAGAGGGGAGTAAAGATGGGGTCTTGTATGATGACATTTTAAAATGGGGAAACCAACTAGAGCAATTAGAAGGTTCAAATTTACTAGAGGAAAAATATTCAACTCTATTGCAATTATCGAATGACCAACTAAATGCTCTCGGTGCGATAAAGCGCTTTGGATATCCATTTGACTTCGAAACGGAAGATTTATCTTCAAGCGAACAAATAATAGAGGAATTACTTGAAAAGAAATTTGTAGAAAAGAATACCGACCCTGAAAAAAAATACATGTATTCTCCAGTTGAATTTGTTTTGGTAAACTTAGATTTTTGGCAGGACTGCTTTATAACGTATTTGTGCCTCTCAAGGAATTTACCTTATCATATGGGTTATGTTCCAATTTTTCAACCAAATCATTCTTGGCATTTACAACATTCTTCATGTTGGTGGGAGCATTGCATTGAATATATGCCATTGCCCCCAATAACTAAGTCTGAAAAAACTGAACACCAAGCCTTTATTAAAGAACAATTTGAGAAAGGTGCTTATAATGATAAAACTCCTGACGAAAAGGCTTTCCTTCAAGGAATATTAGATGAAGGGGTTCCAGATGATACTCCAGACGAAAAAAACCTAGAAATGGAGGAGAGTCGTTGCCCTATTTGGGGACATTGTTGTCCAGATGGAAAGGAACAAGCATCAGAATGCAGAATGGAAATGGACGAAATTAGTACCGACCAATAACTACACACAACAGCGGTTTGGCAAAAGGCGGGCTGACGTTTTTCGTAGAAACAATTGTGCAAGTTCAAACATTTGTGCTTCGTGTGAACTTTAGTGCTAAAAATCCCGCCCTTCACCAAGCCGCAAAACGTTCGACATCAGCTGTTCGACATGCTCCGCAGGTTATGTCGAATACATAGATAATTTTGATTTCTAATCCAAAGGCTCATTATTCAGCCATTATTGTAGAGTTATCTACCTCTTGTAGAGTCTTTATAATACCAAAAGGATCATTGCATAATTTCCAAACAAAAATTTCAATCTTTGCAGCGTGGAAAAGTATTTCAAAGTAATAATAGATGGCTATACAGGCTATGCAAATTACTTTTTCAATGAAATTCTAAATCCGGGCTGGCATAACTATTTTTACTGGCTGATCGCTGCCTCAGTGCTTATTTATTTGGCTGAAATAGCCTTTCCATGGCGCAAAAACCAGGCCCTCATCCGTGATCATTTCTGGCTTGATATCTTTTACCTTTTTTGGAATTACTTTCTCTTTTCCCTCCTGGTCTACAATGCCCTGTCGATGGTCGCCGTGCAGGCTTTTAACGATTTTTTAGGCTTATTTGGCATAAATAATCTTGTTGCCATTCAGGTTGGAAACCTACCGGGATGGGCGCAATTGCTCATTATTTTTGTTTTACGCGATTTTATGCAGTGGAATATTCACCGCATGTATCACCATGTTAACTGGATGTGGGAGTTCCATAAAGTGCATCATAGCACCAAAAAAATGGGTTTTGCTGCCTTACTCCGCTACCATTGGATGGAAAACATTATTTATCGCACACTTGAATATATTCCCTTAGCGATGATAGGATTTGGCATCAGCGACTTCTTCATCGTCCATATTTTTACCCTGGTGGCAGGTCAGCTGGGGCATGCTAATCTGAATATCCCGCTGGGAAAATTCAAATATCTTTTTAACGGTCCGCAGATGCACCTTTGGCACCATGCCAAACACCTTCCCCCAAGCCATCCTAACGGTTTTAATTATGGAATTACACTGAGTGTTTGGGATTTTATTTTCCGCACCAATTATTGGCCATCAAATGATGAAAACCTGGCGGTAGGATTGCCTGATGAGGAAGAGTTCCCGGAGGATTTTATAGGCCAAAATCTGGAACCTTTCCGGCGGATTTTTGATAAAAATAACCCAAATTCCACTTCATCATAAACTTCAGGGGAACAAATGAGCTTTTCGCTGTTCGACATGTTCCGCAGGGCATGTCGAATACATAGATGATTTGGATTTCTAATCCAAAGTGTCATAATTCAACCATTATTTTAAAGTTATGTATGTCTTGTTGGGACTTTATAATCCCAAAGAGGTTCAAGCATGATTTCCAATTTGATAATTCGTGCCTAAAGGCTTAGATTCGATTAAGAACGAGAGGTTCTTCATCATTCACATGGAATGAAAATGACCTGAACCAAGCAATAAAACAAATATGTCAATATCAAAAGAAGAGGAATTGATCGGGATGCAAAAGGCAAGTGAGGCTGTAGCTTTCACCCTGATGGAAATGAGAAACTATGCTCAAGCCGGTATGAGCACAAAGCAATTGGATAACTATGGAGCAGCAATACTATCAGATTTTGGTGCAAAATCTGCTCCATTTTTAACTTATCAATTTCCGGGCTGCACCTGCATCAGTGTGAATAATGAGTTTTGTCATGGTATTCCATCCGACAAAAGAATACTTAAAGAGGGCGATTTGGTGAATATTGATGTTTCGGCAGAGCTCAATGGTTTTTGGTCCGACAACGGAGGCTCATTTGTCATTGGCGAAGATATTAACCAACACCAAAAATTGATAAATGCCTCCAAGCAGATTTTACATAAGGCCATATTCAATATAAAAGGCGGGGTTCGAATTTCAGACATCGGACATTTGATGGAAACCGAAGCCAAAAAATATGGGTATAAAGTGATAAAAAACCTCACGGGACACGGAATAGGAAGAAGCCTTCACGAAGAACCTGGTGAAATAGCGAATTACAGAGACCGTTTTAACCCTGCAAGATTTAAGAAGAATTCTGTTGTTGCCATTGAAACATTTATTTCAACAAGCTCAACATTTGCCGAAACCCTGAATGACGGTTGGACAATGGTAGGAAATAAAGGAGGCTTTATGGCTCAGCATGAACATACAATTGTTGTTACAGACGGAAAACCATTGATTCTGACTGAGATGAATGGTATTTGGAATTAATAAAACTAACCTATTGATACCAGGTGTCACCTAAACAGAAAATTAACTTACAAAGAATGATATATTTCAAATTGAGTTTCCGAAGCATATTATTCTTTCTTGTTTTGACAAGTAACCTCAATGCTTTACAGGCACAGATTCTTGTGCACGAAGAGCCCCGCCATCGGCCGGTTTTTCAAAATAAAGAAATACGGATCCTGAATGTTCTGGTACCTCCTGGCGACACCTCTTTATATCACATGCATACTACTCCATCCTTTTTTATAAGACTTTCAAACACAGTTACCGGTTCGCAGGTGCAGGGAGAATTACCTGTAGCCGGTAAATCCAGAGCAGGAGAAATTCGATTTGAAAATTTAGCGCCGCCAAATAACCGTACCCATCGTGTATGGAACGCAGATAAAGATACTTTTCATGTTATGGACGTGGAACTATTAATGAAAAGGGCGACTTTTGATCAAAAGCCATTGATCTTACCAAACCTTAAATTGGAAATTGACACGAATTGGGTAAGGGCTTACCGGCTAAATCTTTTAAAAGGAAATGATTTTAAAACAAAAAATAAAAAGCAATCCCTGGTTTTGATCTCCCTAAATCCCTCCACATTGGAAATAAGACATAATGGAAAAACCGGGCATCAAACCCTTAAACCCGGAAGATTTTTTGTGATCAGAAGGAGACAATCTTTTTCTATAAAGAATACAAGTGAAAGCAGTTCTCAATTCGTATTGGTGGAATTGCCGCCAAAATAATTTCTTTTAGTGAATTCTGTTTGACAAAGGGTTTTATTATGTTGCTGGCTGCTATACGACATGTTCCGCAGGGCATGTCGTGCACACAGATACTTTGGATTTTAAATCCAAAGTAGCGTAACAAACAACATGATAATTATTTTCTAATCCAGAATAATCCTTAATAGGGCTATTTCGTAAATTTTATACTGGGTTGTTTAAAATACTTGCAGGCAGGTGGCTGTGGGTTTGAAACCCACATTATCTGATATTCGGGATGCCCTGCGGAACATCCCGAAGAGCTTAAAGATTTTTGAAAAACCTAAACTTAATGCTCTTATTGTCAGATAATTGTTAGTTTTATCCCCTCACAAAATCTTTTGATAAATATTCAGTTTTTATACTTTAAATTTAGATTATGAAAACACTACTCTTAGTACTCGCAATGTTCATTACAGCACCTCCTTCAATATATACCTTTAAGGTTCAGAATATTGATGGCAAGAATCTTGACCTGAAAAAATATAAAGGTAAGAAAGTCTTAATTGTTAATACTGCATCGAAATGCGGTTATACGAAGCAATATGCTGATCTTCAGAAACTTGCCGATACCTACAAGGATAAACTTGTGGTAATTGGTTTTCCTGCAAACAATTTCGGCGGTCAGGAGCCGGGTGAAAACTTAAATATCAAGGAGTTTTGCCAGAAGAATTTTGGAGTAACTTTCCCTTTGGCTGAAAAAAGCAGTGTAAAAGGTGATGATATCAGTCCGCTGTTTAAGCACCTGACAACCGCCGCAAATCCTGATTTTACAGGCGATATCAAATGGAATTTTGAAAAATTCCTGATTGATGAGGATGGAAATCTGATCCGTCGTTTCCGCTCTGCGGTTACACCAATGTCACCTGAAATCACCAAAAATTTATAATCGATAGTCCATTGAAGAAATTTATTCTGATGCTTTTTGTAGCGTTTTCGCTATCAGAACTGCATGCTGTTGTTGCAAAGACAGGTGATGAAGATCAGCTCAAAAGTCTGGTAGATAGCTTTGCGGTCGCCATTGTAAAAAAAGATAAACAATGGATCGTTTCCAATTTGAGCGAAACCTGTAAAATGTATGAACCTTCAGGAAGTACTCTTGACAGAGCAGCTATTGTCTATACTTTTACTGAAGGTATTTATGATATCAGCAAATCTGCTGCATTGAACAAGGCATTTAGAGTAGATGGAGCTGATGCCGGAGGATCTGCTGATTTTGATGTAGAAGGTGTCGGGAACATTAACGGAAACCGTGTGGATATTGCAGGTTCCTACAGGTTTAACCTGAAATTTAAAAAATCCAATAAGGGTTGGATGATCTCTGAGATTATTATTAACGAGCGTTAATCCTATTTAGGAATTCAATAAAACAAAAAATGCCCCGGATCATTCCGGGGCATTTTTTGTTCATTAAAATTAGTCCCTGTTCAATCTGGGGCTGGTCTTAATTATTTAAAACGATAAGCCAAACTGGTTTGAATTACCTGATTCTTGTAAATTGGTGTTTCACTTGATCCATTTTCATTATTCTTCTGGAAGTCAAGTGCATAACGTCCCTGTAAGCTCAATTGATCAGTAAGACCAACACCTAATCCAATAACACCACCAACAAGGCTTTTCTTCAGATTTTCGTTTTCATTTCTGATTGTATTCTGATAAGTTGCATCTCCACGTGTAAATTTCTCTTTTGTGGATGCAAGAAATGAAACCTGCGGACCTACGTAAATACTGAATTTATCAGCTGCACTGATCTTGGCCAGAATTGGAATTTCAATAAAGTTAGTAGTTACTGAATATTCAGTTGCTGCACCCAGCAAACTTGTTCCTGTGTTCTTATACCCTTTTTGTGAGAACATAAGTTCCGGAGAAAATGCCAGCCCATCAACTACTGGAATATCTACAAATAATCCGGCGTTCAAACCTGGTTTAAATTGTGTATCGAAATTCCTGTCATTTGTTTTGATGATATTGGAAAAGTTAACACCTCCTTTAATACCAAATGTTTGTGCTTCTGCAGCTCCTGCGAACAGTACACCTATAGCTAAAATTAATACCTTTTTCATAATGATGTTTATTTATTTATAGGTCTGCTTAAGAAATAATGATGCCAAGCTGTAATATTTAGTGAAATAAGGTCTCTATTGGGTAGGAATGTATCTAATCAAACCCATTCCTTTGGCAAATTTGTTTTGGATTAAGTTCAATTGTATTTTTTATCGGACATTTTATGATAATTACCGAAATAATAGCCTGGGCAGGCTTGATTTTCATATTTCTGAATATAGCCGGAATATATATCCTGCATAGATTCCTAAGCAAGCGATTGACAGATAAACTTTCAATATGGCTTTTCAGCGTCTGTTTAAGCCTTGGCATAACTTTTTTATTCATGCTATTTGGCTTGATTCTCTTTCTTAATTGATAATTTCACAAAATTATTTTCCATTCCCCATGTATAAAAACTTAAAACACCTTGTATTTTTTGTCTTACTGATAAATCCACTGATCAGTATTGCCCAATCTCAAAGTTCATTTATAAGTTCAATAGATAACCCTAATGACTGGGTAGACGTTGTTTTTAAAAAATTAAGCAAACGTGAACGGATCGCCCAGCTATTTATGGTCAGAGCCCATACCGATAAGGGTAAGGCATTCGAAGATTCTATTGCAAAGTTGATCAGAAAGGAACGTATCGGCGGACTCGTATTTTTTCAGGGAGGTCCTGTCCGGCAGGCTGTATTAACCAACCGTTATCAGACTGTGTCGAAAGTGCCTTTATTGATAGCGATGGATGCAGAATGGGGTTTGGGGATGAGGCTCGACAGTACAGTATCCTATCCCTATCAGCTCACACTCGGAGCAATTCAGGATAATAGTCTGATCTATGAGATGGGTAAGCAGGTTGCGATGGATTTTAAACGTATCGGCATGCAGGTGAACTTCGCCCCGGTGGCTGATATCAATAATAACCCAAAGAATCCGGTTATTGGAATCCGATCATTCGGCGATGATAAGTACAATGTTGCGGCAAAGGTTTCGGCCTATATGAAAGGGCTGCAGGATCATAATGTTCTGGTAAGTGTCAAGCATTTCCCGGGTCATGGCGATACCGATGTGGATTCGCATCATGACCTTCCTCAATTACCTTTCAGCCGTGAGCGTCTTGATTCATTGGAATTATACCCTTTCAGGGAACTGATCAAAGAAGGGGCTTCCGGTATCATGGTTGCACATATGAATATCCCGGTTCTGGATAATACCCCTAATTTACCCTCCACACTTTCCCGTCCAATTGTGACAGGCCTATTGAAAGAGGATCTTGGATTTAAGGGTATTATTTTCTCAGATGCAATGGAAATGAAAGGGGTGGCAAAGTTTTTTCCTGAAGGTGAAAGTGATGTATTGGGTCTGATTGCCGGACTCGATGTCATTGAGCTCTCCGGTAATTCGAAAAGAGCGGTAAAACTGGTACGTCAGGCGATAAAATCCAAACAACTGAGCTGGGAACGCATCAATACAAGTGTAAGAAAGGTTCTTCTGGCCAAATATTGGTCCGGGCTATCGAATAAACAGTTTGTAAACCCTGAAAATATCATTTCTGATCTGAATCGCCCCGAATCCAGGCAACTTAATCAGCAATTGGCTGATGCTGCCGTAACGATTTTGAATGGTGATGCACAGATCAAAAATCTGGACTTAAGCAAAAAAACCGCCATGGTGAGTATGGGAGCGCCAGGCTTGACGACTTTTCAAAATATTATGAAGCCCTTATTGCCAAATTCCATGTTATTTTTATTACCCAAAGATGCTTCGGATAGCGATGTTAATAATGTCAGGGCAGAGCTGCAGACTTTTGATCAGATTATCGTTAGTATTCATGATACGCGAAGACGTCCGGGAGCTGTTCTGGATTACAATGCCGGTCTCAAAACACTGATTGCTGATATAGCAGGAATGAATAGTATGTTTACGCTCTTTGCGAATCCCTATGCCATTACAGGACTTCCCGGGATTGAAAAGGCAAAAACCCTGATTGTCAATTATCAGAATTCTGAGGAAGCACAAAGGGCTGCATCAAGAGTGATTACGGGTGAGCTGAAAGCTGGCGGAAAATTACCGGTGGCTGTTAGTCCGGGGTTTAAAAATGGTGCCGGAATAACTCAGAAATAGTTTTTTGTTTTCATTTGAACCAGGATAGCCTATTAATATTATTTGAAGCCGGCTTGCTATGCCGGCTTTTTTATTGATTTGATTAAGGGGATAGAATACCTGATTGAGGAATAAAATCAATATTTTTATGATTCTATGAATCAAAAGCCAGCTTTCAATAACATTAAAACCAGATCCAAACATGTCTGTGCATAAAGCCCTGAAATTAGTTCGTGCATCAGCGGGCTCAGGTAAAACTTTTGCCCTGACAGCACATTACCTGGTTTTGCTCTTTAGCGGGAAAGGCAAATACCGTGAAATTCTGGCTGTTACTTTTACAAATAAGGCCACAGCCGAGATGAAGGAGCGTATTCTCGGTGCGCTTGAAGAACTTGCCCGTCATGGGTATGAAAAATCGAAATTTAGTACTATCCTCAAAGAAAATTATCCTGACTTGAGTGATCAGGAGGTAAGGACAGGAGCCTCAGAAATATATGCGGGCATTCTGCATGATTATAGCCGATTTTCTGTCAGTACCATCGATGGTTTTGTGCAACAGTTGATCAGAAGTTTTGCATTTGAGCTAAACATCGATAGCGGCTATAAGCTTGAAATGAATCAGGAAAAAGTGAAAGATGAGCTTGTTGTGGCATTGAATCTTCAGCTTGAAAAAGATCCTGAACTACTGGAATGGGTGACCGGCCTTGCCATTGATCGTATCAGTGATGGTTATGACTGGGATTACAACCGGGCCTTAAAAGAACTCGCCAATGAAATATTTAAGGAACGCTACTATCCCTTTCAGGAGGCTATGCAGGCTATGGGGATTGAACAGACAAAGGAATTCAATGCACTTCGCAATCAGATAAAAAAGGGCATTAAAACCTTCGGTGAAGAGATCATTGAACGTACCAACAGAATTAAAGAACTTTTTGATGCATCAGGGATTGAATCGAAAGATTTGGGTGGGAAGACAAACAATCCACTATTAAAGTTGAATAAAATAATTCAAGGAGAATTTACAAGGGTTGAAACACTACGAAAATTGCTCAATAATTTTGATCAATGGCCCAACAATGCTTTGAAAGATTCCAGCCCGGTAGAGCACTTGTATGTGCAGATTAATCCACTTTTGGCTCAGCTGATTGCCTATTTTGATGAAGGCATAGAAATCTATAATACCTATCTGGCAATCAATAAGAACAGCTCATATCTCCGTTTGATGCAGCGAATGGCAGATCTTTTGAAAGATTACCGTTCAGAAAAAAGGGCTTTGCTGATCTCAGATGCTCAGCAGCTTTTGAAGGGAATTACAGGTTCTGATGCAGATAATCCCTCATTTATATGGGAGAAAACCGGCAATAAGTTTAAACATTTCCTTTTCGATGAGTTTCAGGATACCAGTACTTTTCAATGGATGAATTTTTTACCCCTCCTCAAAAATGCAATTGCGGAAGGCACGCAGGGGGCACATTCGGCACACCTGGTTGTTGGGGATGTAAAGCAATCGATCTATCGCTGGAGAAACGGCGACTGGAGGATTCTGCATAGTAATTTGAAAAGGGATCTGCTTGAGGATAATGTGGCTGAAGAGAATCTGATGTACAATCGCAGAAGTGCTGAAAATATCATCCGATTTAATAATTTTCTATACAGTAGCCTGCCAGCTATCTTGCAGCAAAACCTGAATGATGTTTTTTATGAAACGGCACCGGAATACCTGCATGATTCATGGGAAATAGAGAATGGCAATATGATTGTCAAAGCTTATGAGGGTAGTCATCAGGAAATAACAGATAAAACCCTGCCCGGCGGAAAAATCGAAGTAAAATTCTTTACAAAGCAAACAAAGTCTTTTTCACTTGATGAGCAGGAAGATGAGGAGGAGCAGTCTGAAGCATCAGAATATACAATCGAAAAACTTTCTGAGCTTTTAAAGCAGGGTGTCTCAATGAGGGATATTGGTATTCTGGTGCGGTCAAATCGTGAAGCCGTAGAGATTCTTGATTGTATTTTTCAGAGAGCCAATCAGGACTCCCTGACTGAAGCAGCAGGTAAATCCTTTCAGGTAATATCCGGTGAGGCATTGAAGATTATGAATAATCCGGCAATTGCTTTATTAATCTCAACATTCCGATTATTGATTGTCAGGGAATCGGAGAGTGGAATTTTTAAGGCTGAATGCGCGCGGCTCTGGGCTCAGATTCAAAAGCCTGATAATATTCTGATTGGAATAGACAGTAGTCATTGGATGAATATGGCTTCCGGCAATCTCAGTTCAATGGTAGATATATTGCCCATCGAATTATGCACCGATCTGAATTCATTCAAGCAACTGCCCCTGGGTGAATTGACAGAGAAGCTGATTAAAATTTACGGGCTTGGAAATACTGATTCTGACTATCTGATTCCTTTTCTTCTAGCCTTCAGGGATCAGGTGGCTGTGTTCGCAGCTGCCGGAGATCAGGGAATCGGCCCATTTTTGGAATGGTGGGATAATGAGGGCTCGGGGAAGGCATTACCCTCTTCAGAGAGTCAGGATGCAGTTCAGGTTATGACTATCCATAAATCGAAAGGCCTTGAATTCAAAGCGGTGATTGTGCCTTTTCTTAGCTGGGGTTTTGCTAAATCCTCTAATGGACAACAAAGAAATCTTTTATGGGCTGATGCTAAACCTGCTGGTTTTGAGCAGTTTAGATCTTTTCCTGTAGACCTTGGTAAAGGATTGGCATCTACTGTTTTTGCTCAGAATTATTTTGAGGAAGTCATGCTGGGTTATATGGATGTGATAAATACCATGTATGTGGCAACAACCAGGGCAAAAGATTATTTATGTCTGATCTGCCCGA
Source organism: Daejeonella sp. (assembly GCF_030695525.1). Lineage (GTDB taxonomy): Bacteria > Bacteroidota > Bacteroidia > Sphingobacteriales > Sphingobacteriaceae > Daejeonella. Next base: position 101,297 of record NZ_JAUYSS010000021.1, read on the forward strand.
ATGTTCCAGTTAAGAAGAAGGATGGGAAGGAAAGTACGGTGAAGAATATGCAATCAATTCTTTCTGGTTTATTTGAGAATGGTACAACCGGGAATCTGCAATTTGAATCAGATGATACTCATTATTTTATGGGCGAGCTTCCGGATCTGATTCCGGATGCTGATGCAGGTTCAGAACATGAATCTTTAAGAATTCATAAATATCATGTGAATGAACAGCTTACCGAGCGATTCAAGCGAAACAGCATGAAAGAGGATTCCTGGTTTAATGCGAAACAGCGCAAGGGAATTGTGATGCATAAATTACTGGAAATTTTAAGCGGTACCGAAGATCTGGATAAACTCATTTCTGAAAAGGTTCAGGAGGGTCTCATCAGGGAATCAGAAAGGGAAGAGATCAGACAGGCTGTAGGGGATGTTTTACTTCAGGAAGAAATAAAGCACTGGTTCAAAACCGCCAGATCGGTTATCAGTGAAAAGGATATGATCATTGATTCAGGTACTGTAAAAAGGCCGGATAAATTGTTTGTTTTTGAAGATCGCGCAGTTCTATTGGATTTTAAATTCGGGGCACAAAACAATAAATATATTGCAGATATCAGCCTTTATCGCGATAATCTGATGAAAATGGGTGAATTTGATCAAGTGGATGCTTATTTATGGTATGCACAGGATCGTAAACTGCAGAAAGTCTGATCATGGAGAACAAATCATCGGATAAGTTTCTGTACCGGGTTGCAGAAGATCTTTTGAACCGCTTCGGTAAAGATCTTCAGGATGTTGCAATTGTATTCAATAATAAACGACCTCAATTATTTTTGCGGAAGTACCTGGCTGAGATTAGTGGCAAGCCAATCTGGAGTCCCCGCTTTTATACAATCCAGCAGTTTTTCTCTGAATCAACTAGTCTGGTTTGTGCATCTCAGTTAAAGCAGTTCTTTGTACTCTATTCTGAATACAATTTTTTGTTAAAAAGGGAAGGCAAAGAACCTGTAAGTGCCGATGTCTTTTATCCTTTGGCCGAGATAATTGTTTCTGATTTTTCTCAGATTGATTATTACATGGCCGATCCGGTAAAGGTCTTTAATCTGATAGGCAGTATCGCCGAACTGGAACAGCAGTTTCCGAATTTTGAGGAGGAGCAACTTGCCTTTATGGAGAGTTTCTGGTCATCATTTTCTCAGGAAAAGCAGAACAAGGTTCAGGAGAAATTTATTGAAATGTGGCATAGGATGCCAAATCTCTACCATAATTTCCATGCAAGACTTGCTGAGCAGGGGCTGGTTAGCAGTGCTAAAATGTACCGAAACCTTGCTGAAGGAAAGGACTCTGATCCTGAGTTTTTAAATGAATTCAGCCATGTTGCCTTTGTAGGCTTTAATGCCTTATCAAGAGCAGAGGAAATATTGTTCAGATCATGGCAGGATGAAGGTCGCTGCTCATTCTATTTTGATGCCGACGAGCACTATTTTTCAGATAATATCCAGGAAGCCGGACATTTTATCAGGAGGAATATCAATACTGTGGGTCTCGAAAATCAGTTTTCGATTACCGAAAACCGGATTGATGATCCCACAAAAGAATTTACAATAATTCAGGCTTTGGGTAAAATAGCTCAGGGTAAATTGCTTGCTGAATTGCTCCCGGGGGGTACGGATAAGAATGACCCTGCTTCAAAAGCGATTATCCTTGCCGATGAGAGCCTCTTGCTTCCGGTACTTCAAACAGTGGATGATGAGAGTCTGAATATTACAATGGGTTATCCCTTTGAACAGTCGGCAGTATTCGGATTATGTGATCTCTGGCTGGATATTCAGGAAGAAATAGCCTCAGGAGATAAGGTTTCCCTTGCTTATCCTAAAGTTCTGACTTATATATTCAATCCTTTGCTTGCCACTGATATTGAATTGAGAGATAAAATACATAAAGAGATTATTGAAGAAAAGAAGGCCAGATTTAAACTTCAGGATCTGAGAAGCACCAGTAAAATTGACGCGCTTACATTCAGTCCCTTTGAAAGTCCTGCCGATTCTATCAGGAATTTGGGCAGCTTACTTTTACTGGTTTCAGAACAGATTGCTGATCTGCGTAAACTGGAAAGTTTGCTGATGGCCGAGGCAGTTAAAACTCTGAATGTACTCTCAGATAGTTTTGCAGAGCTTGGGAATACCGGGGCAATACCCGAGATAACAGCAGGATTTGTACTTAGAACGATCAGAAGGGCTTTGACAGGACTCACGGTTCCTTTTGATGGAGAGCCTTTATCAGGATTGCAGGTCATGGGTTTGCTCGAAAGCCGTTGTCTTGATTTCGATGAATTAATAGTACTCGGGATGAATGAAGGCGTACTTCCCAAGGTAAGTATTACCCCATCCTTTATCCCGGATAATGTCAGAAGAGCTTTCGCCTTACCTGTTCTGGAAAACCAGAACTCCATTTTTGCCTATTTCTTTTATCGACTCCTGCACTGTGCTAAGAAAGTTACCCTGATTTATGTCGGTATTACTGATGACAAGGTTGGAGGTGGCGGAGAGGAAAGCAGGTTTATAAAACAACTTGAATTTGAAACATCCTGTAAGTTCAGGCATGTTTTACAACAGAATCAGCCTGTAGATACTTCAGCCCCGCAAAGTATAGAAGTAAGCAAGACTGGTCCGGTGCTGGATAAACTTCGGACCTATTTAAAACGGAATTCTGAAAGCAAATACGATAAAAAGATCTCTGCCTCGGCATTTACAGATTATATAAGCTGTTCGCTGAAGTTTTTCTTCGGCAAAATAGCGGGCCTGGCAGAGCCAAAGGATTTGCCGGATGAGATCGGGCCGCATACTGTTGGTACAATGCTGCATACGGTGATGGAAAGTTTTTATCGCGATTCGATAGGGAAAGAAGTGACCGCCGACTACATCAGGCAACGTGAAAAACTGCTTCCGGCTATGTCTAAAGCGGCTATGACCAAAGAGCTTAATCTTGATCAGGATTATGAATTTTTGCAAAGTGCCTTGCAGCAGATCATCGTTAAGGTAATTGAGCAGTATGCTTTGAAAGTATTGCGGCATGATGAGCAAATTGCTCCGTTTGTTATAAAGGAGCTTGAGGACAGAGATGCTTATACCCCCCTGTTTTCCATTGAAGTAGAGGGCAGGGAAGAACAGGTAAGGTTAATGGGTATCATTGACAGGGTGGATATTCATAGAAATAAGACCCGAATTGTTGATTATAAAACCGGCAAAGATCAGTTGAAGTATAATGATTTTGAAGGTTTGTTTGATGATAATGGTAAAGATCAGAATAAAGCCCTGTTGCAAACACTTTTTTACACCCTTGTGTATGAGAAAGCCAGAAATGTAAGCCATGTTGAGCCGCATCTTTATACGGTAAAGGATTTTAAAATGGGAACTCTGTTTTCCGAGAAAGGAAGAGATGGTCTAATTCTGACAGATGAGAATCTGGCCGGTCTAAAAGATCAGTTTGCACAAAAATTAACAGAAAAACTCAATGAGTTATTCGACAGCTCAGTACCATTCAGGCAAACTGTGAATACTGATCATTGTAAATACTGTTCGTTTAACGGGATTTGTCGAAGGTAGGGCGCTGTTTTTGAATGTATATTTCAGGACATTACTGACTCTTCTCATGGCTTTGACCTGTGCTTCTACTCAGGGCTTTATCCTTCGTTTCTACTCAGGGCTTCACCCTTCGTTGATAGTATTTCGCCCTTTCAGGGCTTGAAGGAATTCCCTCTAATCGCAGAATGCCATTTTGACCAGGTAAATATTAGCCCTGAAGGGGCGGTATATCTACAGGGCATTGCAAAGCTCTGCCCGAAATATAAACCGTTAAATAAATAGATTAGCACAAACAGCCCTGAAGGGGCGTGATTAAAGTGTAATCCATTAAATTGAGATTTAACCGTAATTAAATGGGACAGTCGCTCGTAAAAAATTACCTCCATATTGTATTCAGTACTAAATACAGGGAGCCTTTAATTAAGCCCCCTTTTGAGGATGAGTTGCATCGATATTTATGGGGGATTTGTTATAATCTGGAATGTTTTCCTGTAAAAATTGGCGGATATACAGATCATATTCATATTCTGTGCATGCTTTCCAAGAAAATTGCTCTGATGAAATTGCTTGAAGAACTCAAATCACATTCATCAAAATGGATGAAAACCAAAGATGAATCTCTTAAGAATTTTTACTGGCAGAATGGTTATGGTGCATTTTCTGTAAATTATAAGGGAGTAGATGTGGTAACCCGATACATCGCCAATCAACATGAGCATCACCATAAAAAAACATTTCAGGAAGAATTCAGGTCTATTTTAATAGAGAATCATGTGGAATATGATGAACGATATGTCTGGGACTGATTTTTTTAATTAGTACTGGATGGTTCAATATTTTGGTTAAGAGACAATTCTTTCATCATATTATTGAACTATTTGGAAATTTCAGGTGCTCTTTGGCATCGCTGGCATATGTTAAATTGTATTGTTTGACAGGTATTTGTAACATTGCCAATCCCAGCCTTCCAATTCAGTTTGGTTTTCAAACATTAAACTTATATTTGCGTTCCAAAAATTGATTTTACACATGAGAGAAATACAATTCAGAGAGGCACTTCGTGAAGCATTAAATGAAGAAATGCGTAAGAACGAAAAGATTTTTTTAATGGGTGAAGAAGTTGCAGAATATAACGGCGCTTATAAAGTAAGCCAGGGAATGCTCGAAGAGTTTGGTGCCAAGCGGGTTATTGATACTCCTATCGCTGAATTAGGTTTCACCGGAATCAGTATTGGTGCTGCAATGAACGGACTAAATCCTATTGTCGAGTTCATGACCTTTAATTTCTCCCTTGTTGCAATTGATCAGGTTATAAATGGAGCAGCAAAAATACTTAGTATGAGTGGTGGACAGTTTGCCTGTCCGATTGTTTTCCGTGGTCCAACGGGAAACGCAGGTCAGCTGGGTGCTCAGCATTCTCAGAACTTTGACAGTTGGTATGCAAACTGCCCTGGATTAAAAGTTGTTGTTCCATCAACTCCATACGATGCAAAAGGGTTATTGAAGCAAGCTATTCTGGATCCTGATCCTGTGATATTCATGGAATCGGAAGTGATGTATGGTGATAAGGGAGAGGTCCCTGAGGAAGAATATTATCTGCCGATAGGCAAGGCTAATATAGTTAAAGAAGGTACAGATGTAACCATTGTGACGTATGGAAAAATGCTTTCGAGAGTGGTTATGCCTGCCATTGAAGAATTAAATAAGGAAGGGATAAATGCCGAAGTGATCGATTTGCGTACTATTCGCCCGATCGATTATGATACAGTCATTAATTCAGTAAAGAAAACCAATCGTATGGTTTTTGTTGAAGAAGCATGGCCTCTGGGCTCAATTGCTACTGAAGTTGCTTTCAAAGTTCAGAAAGATGCATTTGATTATCTGGATGCACCGGTTTTGAGAGTTGCATGTGCTGACGTTCCACTTCCTTATGCACCAACGTTGATCAATGAAGCACTTCCAAATGCAGAGCGTGTAGTTGCTGCCGTAAAAAGTGTTCTATATAAAGAAGCATAAACGCAAATAAAATATACAAAAGAGCCCTCCGGGAATAATTCCGGGAGGGCTCTTTTATTCTTCAGTATTATTAAAGTGTGATCTGACGTTTAATACTTTCCTCCAGTGAAATCAGGGTCTCGGTCCGTTGAATCCCCTTAACACCTTGTATATCTTCGTTAAGTACTTGTCTTAAATGATTGGTATCCCTGCAGATGATCTTGGCAAACATACTATACGAACCGGTAGTGTAATGTAGTTCTACCACTTCTTTGATTTTCCTTAGATTTTCAACCGCATCTTTATATTGAGATCCCTTTTCGAGATAGATACCCAAAAATGCACAGATATCATAGCCAATTTTTTGGGGATCAATGATCAGATGAGAACCTTTTATAACCCCCAAATCCTGCATTTTTTTCATCCTGACATGAATAGTTCCACCCGAAACGATCAATTTTTTAGCAATTTCAGTATAAGGAATAGTGGCATCTTCCATTAATATGCATAATATCTGTGTGTCCAGATTGTCAAGTTCGAAATTTTGGCTTCTATTTTCCATTTTTAATTATAGAAATATTAATATTTACGCAATATAATTATTGTTTATGTAAAAATTAAAATAGTTTATTAAAATATTTGTAATAAATGGAGAATGTTTACATTCGTACTAAGCAATCGGGAATTGATTGTTTACACATTGTAGGGTGGTGAAATTTGGCAGACACACCTCCTCGTCTCGGTGGCGAAGATTTGGGAAATACCTTAACCGGGAAATAACTGCTTCGTGAAGGTTCGACTCCTTCCCTTACAGCAAACCTTATTCAACAGGTTTATAATTGGTTAGTTTAAATAAGCTCCTGCCCATCAGGAGCTTATTTTAATTAAAGATTTTACCATCTCAAAAATAGCTTGAGTATATATTCGTTTCAACTCTTAACTTTGGAACTCAATATGAAATCAAGAATCCTGTTTTTTACAATCTTCTGTATTCTTTCAACACTCATCTTTTCTTCCTGCATGAAAGATGAGAACGAGGCAATGCCCAAAAGTACGGTATCAAGATTGTATGTTTCAAATGCCGATATTGATGCGGCAGTAAACAGTACCTTAATCTTTGATCCGGCCGATCAGGCAAAATTTGCCGAACCATATAAATTTAATTCCCAATTACCTGACGGTAATGGTATTCTGTTTGATCCCTATTCCGGTGTTGTATTTCAGGTTAGCAGGTTAAATAAAAATATTAAAACTTTTAAGGTAAACACAGACGGAAGCCTGGTGATTAAGAGTTCCTTCGTACATGAAGGTTTGTTGAGTGCGCGTGAAATAGCTTTCGACCGTTCCAGGGATATGTTATATATATCCAGTAATATCGATAGTGCAATTTATGTATATAGTAGTGTAAGCACTCTCAAGGATATTGTTCTGGCTGATAAGAAGTTAAAGCTCAATGGACAGCCCTGGGGAATTCATCTTGATAATGATCGGCTTTTTGTGGTGATTGATCATAACAGGGTTGAAGTTCAATTATTTGAAAATGCCTCAGCATTGGCAGTAGGACCAATCCAGCCGACAAAGAAAATTACAGTAAGTGGTGCTACACGGCTTCATGGTATTACCTATTCATCTTCGAGGGATGTTCTTATCCTGACTGATATTGCCGAAGCAAGTGCAGCAGGCTTTGATTCTGATGGGTCTATTCATATCATTACAGACGCAGGTTCAAAGTTTACTTCTTCAGGTTCTGTAGTTGTCCCTGCAAAAACAATAAAGGGTGCCCTTACCGGACTTGGAAATCCGGTTGATGTGGCCTGGGACGATAGAGAAGGCAAAAATCTGATCTATATTGCTGAAAAGGCAAGGCGCAAAATTCTTGTTTTCAATTATGCCGGAACAGGGAATATTGCACCTTCGCTGTTTGCAGATCTGACCAGCAGTCCTGAAGCTATTTTCCTCGATGCCCGTTAAGCGTAAATTGGATTGTTATTAATGCAGGTTTTTTCTTTACTTTGAATATAAATTTGAAAAATATGTACTCTACTTTATTAGGTTTACACTCCGGACTTCGTTATATAGTCATTCTATTGTTGGCTATCGCTTTATTGTTGGCCTTAATTGGTTTATTTGGTAAAAAGCCATATTCACAAATCAACCGTAAAGTGAACTTATTCGCGATGATCTTTACGCATACCCAGTTTCTCGTTGGCCTGATCCTTTATTTTTTTAGTCCTGTGGTAAATTATGCCAATATGGGTGAAGCAATGAAGGATACCATGACCCGATACTGGACTGTTGAGCATTCAGTAATGATGCTATTTGCAACTGTTCTGATTACTATTGGTCATTCCCGTTCCAAGAAAGCGGCAGATGGTTTCAATAAACACCGGTCAATTGCTTTATACTACGGATTAGCGGTTTTAGTTATTGTGGTGGCAATTTATCAGAGTGGTCGCCCGATTTTGGGCTAAACAAACATTGAAAAAATTTGCATTGTCAAATTTCTTTATATTTTTGTGAGCGATGAACATCAAACAAAATACAACTAATTGGTGGTGCACTTTAGGAAAGGGCACAGGGCACAGGTATTTTGAGCAATTTTAACCATTAAAACCTTAAAAATATAAACCCGACGCCCTGAGACGTCGGGTTTTTTTATGGTCTGTGATTACAAATTTCGAAATCCTGATCAGACAATATAAATGAAATGAAGAATTATAAATTATACACTTCCCACAAGAAATTACTTGCCGATACCACTACCCCGGTGAGTATATATTTGCGTCTTCGCGATGTTTTCCCAAACAGTATTTTGCTAGAAAGTTCTGATTACCATAGCAGGGAAAACAGTTTGAGTTATGTTTGTTGTGATCCTATTGCCGGTATAGTCCTAACCGCTGATAAGCTGGAGACCTATTTTCCGGATGGTGAAAGGGAACAATATCCCATTAAAGATCTTGAACTAAAGAAACATGTTTCTACATTCAGGAAGCAGTTTGAATCGGCATCCACTGAAGATTTTAAGTTTATTTCAAATGGCTTGTTCGGTTATTTTGCATACGAGTGTGTAGAGCATTTTGAAGATATCAAATTTCACTCAAAACCTGCGGATGGCCGGGATATTCCATTAATGCAATATCATGTTTACCGGTATATTATCGTAATTGACCATTTTAAGAATGAATTGTACTTGCTCGAGCACCGGACAGATAAAAATGCGCCCGACGGGTTGGAAAAGATCCAGTATCTGATCCAGAATAAAAATTTTCCGGAGTATAAATTCAATCTGAATGGAGAGGAAAAATCTAATTTTACTGATGAGCAGTTTATCAGCCTTGTCGAAAATGTAAAAAAGCATGTTTACCGGGGGGATGTATTTCAAATAGTTCCTTCGAGAGCCTTTTCCAAGCCTTTCTTAGGGGATGAATTTAATGTATACCGTGCATTAAGGTCAATTAATCCTTCCCCATATCTGTTTTATTTCGATTATGGCGATTTTAAGTTATTCGGATCTTCTCCCGAGGCACAACTTACCATTAAAAATAATGTAGCAACCATTTACCCGATTGCCGGTACTTTTAAAAGGACTGGAAACAGCCTTCAGGATGCCGAACTGGCTGAAAATCTGAAAAAGGATGTCAAAGAAAATGCCGAGCATGTAATGCTGGTTGATCTGGCCAGAAATGATTTGAGCAGACATTGCGATAAGGTTGAAGTGAAGTCATTTAAAGAGATTCAATACTATTCTCACCTGATTCATATGGTTTCTAAAGTGACGGGTCAGTTACAGAGTTCTGTTGATCCTTTTGATGTTGTTGGTGATACCTATCCTGCAGGAACACTTAGCGGTGCTCCTAAATACATGGCAATGCAGCTGATAGATCGTTTTGAAGGCCAGAAGCGTGGATTTTATAGTGGTGCTATAGGTTATATGGGTTTCAACGGCGACTTTAACCATGCGATCATGATCCGATCATTCCTCAGTCAAAATAATGTGCTTCATTATCAGGCAGGGGCAGGTATTGTGGCAGACTCAGATCCGCAGAGTGAATTGAATGAGGTGAATAACAAGATCATGGCCTTGAGAAAGGCCTTGGAGATGGCAGGGGAAATATAAGATGTCGGAAGTCTGAGGTCTGAGGTACGAGGTCGGAAGTCTGAGGTCGGAAGTCTGAATTCTTACCTCATACTTCCGACATCAGTTAAATGATAATTTTAATAGAAATATATAGATGAACATTCTAGTAATAGATAATTACGACTCATTTACATTCAATCTGGTACATCTGCTGCATGAAACAGGTCATCAGGCAACGGTATGGAGAAATGATAAATTCAAGCTTACTGATGTGAATGATTTTGAAAAGATTCTGCTTTCACCAGGGCCGGGGATACCTTCAGAATCAGGCCTTTTACTGGATGTGATCCGAACGTATTCACCGACTAAGAGTATTCTGGGCATTTGTCTGGGTTTACAGGCCATCGCAGAGGTTTTTGGAGGCGAATTATACAACCTTTCCCGTCCGGTTCATGGCAGAGCCACAGAGATTACCGTACTCGACGAAAATGAAAAGTTGTTTAAAGACTGCCCAAAACAGTTTAAGGTGGGGCGATATCATTCATGGGCCGTTCGGAATGATATGGTTCCCGATGTGATCAATGTTACAGCCACGGATACTGAAGGAGTAATCATGGCATTGAGTCACCGTACCCTCGACGTACGAGGTGTACAGTTTCATCCTGAATCTGTACTCACTGAACATGGGAAACTTATAATCTCTAACTGGTTGAGTTGAGTTAAGATTTTTGAAGATATGACTACAAATGATACAAATTCTAAGAACGCCGCGAGCGGAAATATTCTGGATAAGATCGTTCTAAAGAAGAGAGAAGAAATTGAATCAGCAAAGCTTAAAACCAGTGTTGATCAGCTGAAAGGGAGCGACTTATTTTCCCGTAAGTGTTATGTGCTGCGAGATTTTATTTTAGATCCGGATCGTACAGGGATCATTGCTGAATTTAAACGTCAATCCCCATCTAAAGGAATTATAAACGACCATATGTCTGTTAAAGAGGTTACCAATGGCTATGCTGCAGCCGGGGCTTCTGCACTTTCGATCCTGACTGACCGTAGCTTCTTTGGTGGAAAAGATGAGGATCTGCTCGAAGCCAGGAAAGTAAATAAGTTGCCATTATTGAGGAAAGACTTTATGCTGGATGAATACCAGATTATCGAAGCCAAAGCATTGGGAGCTGACATCATTTTGTTGATTGCAGCTATTTTAACCCCTGAAGAAGTCAGAATCCTTGCAAGATCTGCCAAGGATCTGGGTCTCAACGTCCTCCTAGAGGTTCATAACAGAGAAGAATTAGACCGGAGTATCTGTGATGACTTGGATGCAATCGGTGTAAATAATCGAAACCTGGGCGATTTTTCAGTTTCGGTGCAGCATTCTTATGACCTTGTTGAGCATATTCCGTCCCGGTTTTTGAAAATTTCTGAAAGTGGAATCAGTAATCCCCAATCGATAAAGGAATTGAGAGCAGCTGGATTTGATGGCTTTTTGATCGGTGAGAATTTCATGAAGGAAACCGATCCGGGAAAGGCGATGAAAGACTTTGTATCAAAAATTTAATGACCCGTATTATACATGATTTGTCCGGGGATATTCTGACAGCCTGCTGTTTATTTACTCCGGGTCAAACTCTTATCTTTGCAATCATTAATACATATAAATGCCAAGACAAAAATTTTTCGATACTGAAGCCAAGCCTGAAAGAGCAGTTCTTGTGGGTATAATTACACCGGGGGAGACAGAGGAACAAACCCATGAGTATCTGGACGAGCTTAAATTTTTAGTTGAAACTGCCGGCGGCGAAACACAAAAGGCATTTACACAGCGGATGCAGCGTCCCGACAGGGCTACATTTGTTGGCACTGGAAAATTGGAAGAAATCAATGCATATGTGAAGTCGGAAGAGATTGATATGGTCATTTTTGATGATGAACTTTCGCCTTCACAGCTCCGGAATATCGAAAATGAATTGCAGGTAAAAATACTTGATCGCAGTAACCTTATTCTTGATATTTTCGCCAAAAGAGCGCAAACTTCTCAGGCAAAAACACAGGTTGAGCTCGCACAACTTCAATATTTACTTCCCCGCCTAACCCGATTATGGACCCACCTTGAGCGGCAAAAGGGTGGAATCGGGATGCGCGGTCCGGGTGAAAGCCAGATCGAAACTGACCGTCGTTTAATTCTGAATAAGATATCCTTATTAAAAGAGCGTTTAAAAGAAATTGATAAACAAAATCTTACTCAACGAAAGAACCGGGCTCAGTTGGTCAGGGTTTCGCTGGTTGGGTATACTAATGTTGGCAAATCAACGATCATGAATATGATCTCCAAGTCGGAAGTATTTGCCGAGAATAAACTTTTTGCAACGCTGGACACAACGGTCCGTAAAGTGGTGATTGAGAACCTGCCCTTTCTGCTCTCAGATACCGTAGGTTTCATCCGCAAATTGCCCCACCATCTGATCGAATGCTTCAAATCAACACTTGATGAGGTTCGTGAAGCTGATATTTTAATTCATGTGGTTGACATTTCACACGCTAATTTTGCGGATCAAATTAATACTGTCAATGAAACTCTGAAGGAGATGGGGGCAATCGATAAAGAGATAATTACCGTATTTAATAAGATTGATGCTTATAAATCTGCTGATTTCGACCCACAGGACGAGCATCCGCCACTCACTCTTGCCGACTTTAAAAATAGCTGGATGAATAAAGATAGAAATCCGGCAATTTTCATTTCGGCATTAAATAAGGAGAATATTGATGAATTCAGGGAATTGTTATATGAAAAGGTAAAGGCGATTCATACGAAACGTTACCCTTACGATAAATTGCTATATTAATCAGCATTCAATAATTTATAAACTTTCTTAATCCCCAATTTTATGGAATCTAAGCGTCAACAGAAGTTTGCAGGAGTTATTCAGAAAGATCTGGCTGAGATATTCCAGCGGGAGGGATTGAATTTTTTACCCAATATCATGGTGACCATAACTAAAGTGAGGGTCTCACCAGATCTGGCTATTGCAAGAGTTTATTTAAGCTTTTTTAATAGCACGAATAACTCATTAGCATTAAATACAATTAAATCTCATTCAAACGAGATCCGCTATAAACTAGGCAATCGAATCAAAGATCAGGTACGAATAGTTCCGCATCTTGAATTTTTTCTGGATGATACCAGTGAATATGTTGAAAAAATGGATAAACTGTTCGAAAAGATCAGTAAAGAGCCTCGTCAGACAGAAGAACCGGGAAAGGATGACTGATTGAAATGAGAACGATTCGTGAGCCAGTAAATTTTTATACCCATGTTATTCCGGCCATTCTTGCTATACCCGGAACCTTTCTACTCCTGAAGCGTGCTGATGTGCCAATTGAATATACTGCTGCCTGGGTTTATGGTATCTGTACCGTTGTACTGTTTGGAATCAGTTCAATTTATCATAGTTATCCTAGTACAGAGTCAGGGGTCAGATTCTGGCAAAAAATCGACCATTGCTGTATTTATCTCATGATATCCGGCTCCTATACACCAACTGCTTTGCTTGTATTTGATGGTTATACCCGATGGACCCTTTTCGTAATGATCTGGACTATTGCACTGGCTGGATGTACACTAAAAGTTATTAACCGCCTACAGCATAAAGGACTTTCACTTGGGATTTATATTGCAATGGGGGCATTAATTGTGCCTTTAATGAATGAAATGGCAGAAAAACTATCATTATCCGCTATAGGCTGGATGTTGCTGGGAGGTGTCTTCTATATTGGAGGCACGGTATTCTATTATAAAGATAAGCCCTTGGGAAAAAATATTCATAGTCATGAAATCTGGCATCTCTTTGTTGTTGCAGGTGCTCTATCTCATTACATTTATAATTATCGCTATCTGTTCGCCTGAAAAACCGATCTGATTTGCTCTTTCAGGCTATTGACATATTTACTCCTGTCAATAATAATCATATCCTTATTTTTTCGTTAAATTAGAATATGGCTCTCAACTTTATTTTTAGTTTATTCCTGCATCTGACATCAATCCTCAATGATGATCAGCCGGTATTTCAGGGCAAAAATCTAAACACCTTTATTTATAATGTCCTGATTTATCCGGAATATTCCCGTGACAATTGTCTTCAGGGTACGGTAAATATAAGTTTTAAACTAAATAAACAGGGCCGTATATATCAATCAGAAGTACAGAAAGGCTTCGGAACAGATCTTGACCTTGAGGCATTAAGGGTCGTTCGCCTGACTTCAGGCAAGTGGCTAATGCCGGCAAATTACGATACACTTATTTCGATGGTTTTGCCGGTAAACTTTACTCTTCGCGACTTTAAATGTGAGGAACGATCTAAAGATGAAATTAATGCAGCAATAAATGCTTATCAGGCGAGAAAGGGAATGAGTGAAGTAATCTTTAATTATTATGATAAGAAGGAAGCAGGTGTAAGCGATAGAGCTGGTGAAATGCGGATTGAGCAACTTAAATACCAATTAGGATACGATGAAAAATTCATAGACCGTTTGTTAAAACAAGCACAACGCAAGCTAAAACAGGAAGATTTTGAAGGGGCATGCGAAGACTTTCACACCATCAGGAGGCTAGGCAGCGATAAATCAGCATCATTCATTGAGCAGAATTGCAAATAATGATCATTCAATTATCCGAAGATAGGATCTGGTTCCCTTCTCCTGAACTAGCTGATGAGGATGGTTTGCTGGCAATTGGGGGTGATCTATCAGCTCAAAGACTGCTATTGGCTTACCGGAATGGAATTTTCCCCTGGTTCTCAGAGGGCGATCCGATATTATGGTATGCACCGCATGAGCGATTTGTATTATTCCCTGAAAAATTAAAGGTGTCTTCTTCGATGCTTAAGATACTCAGATCCGATAGTTTCAGAATCACTTATGACCAGGCTTTTACTGAGGTGATAAACGCCTGTGCAATTTCCAGCAGGAAGGGGCAGGCAGGAACCTGGATCACAGACACAATGAAATCTGCTTATATTCATTTACATGATCTTGGTTATGCCCATTCTGTTGAAGTGTGGGAAAATGATATTTTGGTTGGAGGCTTGTATGGTGTTCAGGTTAATCATGTTTTTTGCGGGGAAAGTATGTTCGCCAGGGTCAGTAATGCATCAAAAGTTGCTTTGATTTATTTATGCCAAAACCATCATTTTAATCTGATCGATTGTCAGGTTTATACCAGTCACCTGGATAGTATGGGTGCTGATTTTATAAGTTTAGAAGAATATCTTGCCTTGCTCAATAAAATATGAAATCAGAGGGTATTGCAAAAGCTTAAGCTTTATTCATAAATTGTTTCATTACTTCTACTTTAGAAATCAGCATGCAATTACCATATTATATTGACCTTCTCGGAACACTGGTATTCGCAATATCAGGTGCATTGGCGGCTTCGGATAAAAATATGTACCGCGATATTTTTGGTGTAACCTTCACTGGCTTTGTTACCGCTGTGGGCGGGGGTACGCTAAGAGACATGATTCTGGGTGTTCGTCCAACCTGGGTGGTAGATGGGAATTACCTGATCGCAATAACCCTTGGTGTTATCATTGCAATAACTTTTAAATATTATATCATTAAATACCGCCGCACTTTTTTCCTCTTTGATACTTTGGGTATTGCACTCTATACAGTAGTAGGAGTTCAAAAAGCTCTTTTTTATGATGTTTCACCACTTGCTGCTATCATTATGGGTATGTTTTCTGCGGTTATGGGTGGTGTTATCAGAGATACCCTGATTAATGAGGTGCCACTAATTTTCAAGAAGGAGATCTATGCTACCGCCTGTCTATCGGGGGCAGCGGTATTCGTATTATTAAAACTGCTAAATGTTGATGATAATATGAATTCATTTATTAGTGTCGGAGTGATCATTCTGATACGGACAATTGCGGTCAAATATCAACTTACCCTACCCAAAGTTGGCTCAAAAAAGTCAGCTTAAAATCTCTGATATATCTTTTGCCGTTAATGATTTAACAAAACTTTCTTCGGTGGTAATCAGAGACTCAGCCACCTTACGTTTCCTGTTTTGTAAGGCAAGGATCTTCTCCTCCACAGTGTCCTTGGTGATAAACTTATAGATAAATACATTTTTATTCTGTCCGATACGATGCGTCCGGTCAATTGCCTGCTGCTCCACAGCGGGATTCCACCAGGGATCCAGAATAAATACATAATCAGCCTCTGTCAGGTTAAGTCCGACACCACCTGCCTTTATCGAGATCAGAAAGAGCTTAATTTCTTTATCGGTTTGAAATCTCTTCACAACTTCTCCGCGTTGGGATGTAGCCCCATCCAGATAGGAGTAGGGAACATTGGTCGAATTAAAATATCTGCGGTAGATATCAAGATGCTTCACAAACTGGGAGAACACTAGTACCTTATGGCCTCTGGAAAGTACATTTTCAAGCGTATGTATTACATTTTCGAACTTTCCTGAATCCCCTTCGTAACCATCATCGATCATTTGCGGGTGATTAGCAATCTGCCGGAGCTTGGTGAGCCCCTGTAATACCTGGATCTGAGATTTTTTAAAAGAACCGTCCTCCAAATTAAGCAGGAGGACATTGCGGTATTCTGACTTGACCTTTTCGTAATACTCTTTCTGTTCTTCACTCATTTGGCAATAAAACAGATTCTCTGTTTTTGGAGGCAGTTCTGTGGCTACCTGAGCCTTGGTACGTCGCAAAACAAATGGTTTGATCAGGGCTTGTAATCTCGCAGCCTTCTCTTCATCCTTTTTCTTCTCTATAGGTATTACAAACTCAGAATAGAATAAACTCTGGCTTCCCAATAAGCCAGGATTAATGAATGACATCTGGGTCCACAGATCGTTAACTGTATTTTCTACCGGAGTGCCACTTAATATTAATTTATGCTTGGATTTCAGAGTTTTAACTGCTTTGAATGATTTTGAAGATGGATTTTTTATATTCTGACTTTCATCCAGAATAATGTAATTGAAATAAAAAGTTTTTAATGATTCCATATCTACCCTGCATATTCCATAAGTCGTAAATACCATATCATAGGCAGCAAATTTTTCTACATCCTTGTTTCGAAAACTTCCTGTATGCACATGGATTTTAAGTTTAGGGGCAAATTTTTTGGCTTCATTTAACCAGTTATAAACCAATGAAGTAGGCATTATGATAAGAGAAGTAGTATGAATACCTTCCTCCTGGTTATCCTCCTTAATCTTTTGCATCAGGGCAAGAGTTTGTACAGTCTTTCCAAGGCCCATATCATCGGCAAGACAGCCACCGAAATTATATTTTTTTAAAAAGTGGAACCAGTTATAACCAGCTTTTTGATAGGGTCGTAATATGCCATTGAATGCTTTTGGAACATCAAATTCTTCAATTTCTTCAAAATCAGCTAGTTTTTGAAGCTTTCTGTCCATAGTAACGGTAGCCAGATCACTATTGCTAAAATCATTGACTAAACCGACATGGTATTTCTTCAATCTAAGTTGTTTACCACTTTCCGTAAATTGAAGCAGATTACTGTACTGTGCAAACCATTCTTCAGGAATCACAGCAATCTCTCCCGAGGGTAGTTTAAACTCCCTGATCTTGTTCAGAATATGATTTTTGAGATCTATAAAGGGGATTTGGTATGGTCCGAAATGTACTACGGCATGGATGTCAAACCAGTCGTTATTTTCACGGATCTCAAGATTTAATTTACTCCTACCGATTACATACCGTTTTGAGCCCTCAGTTTGTTCAAATGAGAAGCCTCGTTCCCCAAGCTCGTCATGATGCTGATTAAGCCAGTTTATCACACTGAATGGAGATGCTTCTGTATCCGGATAAGTTGTTACCGGACTGTAAACATTCAGAAACAAGGATCCCGAAGATTTTAATCCAAGTTCCTGAAGAATATTGATTTTATTCTTTTCCCAACTTAGGGAGCGTTTTATTCTGTGAAAAATATAATCATTTTCCTTTTTCTCCATTCTAACAGTTACCCGTCTGTCACTTCCTGCAGGAAAAACATAATCGCCATATCTGAAATAAAGCTGCAGTAAGGGAGTGTCAGTGCCGGAATGCAGTAATTTCAGAATTGGAACAGCTTCAAATTTCTCTGTACGGATCTCAAAGCCCTCAGCATATACAGCATGCTTTTCAATCAATGGGGCTACAAACTTCTCAAAGTATGTTTTTTCTGATGATTTTGGAATCGAGATATAGCGTTTATTGAGAAAGGGATATAATTTTTTTCCTTCCACATCCTCCTCGAAATAATATAGTACATCTTCAAGGAGGAGCCAGGCAGGATGATTGCAAATGATCTGCGCATCCTTAAACATGAATTCTATCCGCTGCCCCAGAAATTTAATAGTAGGAAAATATCTTGTTTCTGTAACATTCCGTCTGAAATGAAACAATACTGAAGCAGGTTCTGATGCGATAATCAGCTTACGTTCAACCGGCCAGCCTTCTTTACTCATTAGAAAGAGACTCCTATCGCCAATAAGCCTGAGAGCTTCAACAAGCTTTTTTTCAATTTTTGGCCGGATGACTTCGTAGATTTTATCGTCAAAAATTGTTCTGAAATACTCAACCGGCCGAATGGCTTTTTTATGAAAACGTTTAATGATATGACTCTGCTCTATTTCTTCCAGCAGTCTGATCAATTTCAGATCAGTTTCATCCAAAATGGATGAAAATTCCTCTGCTGTAGTGCTGAACAATCGCTGATAGGTAAGAGAGAATCCCTCGTCAGGGTTTAGTTGTACAACATGTGGTTCGATGAGGTAGCCTAAGAATTCATGCTTACATATAGAATATACAACTTTGCATGGTTTACCACTGTCAACTCTCAACATAGCTTGTTTGAAAAATATAAGAAAGCTGACTATTAAAAAATTCTAAATCTATATAGAATTTTCTTTTTTACACTACATACCTTAAATAAATATGAAATTTTAATAAGGAGAATATTATTTCGAAAATTTGATAAATTAATGTCTTTGTAGAGTGTTTTTATTGCGCATGTCTTTATTGTACGATAAAGAAATACTAAGGTTTCAATTCCCTGAACCGGATAAATCTGAAGATGCGAATCAGATATTAATTGCGCCAAGAAAAACAAAAGTAGCAGGCCCTTCTAAAAACACTTCACTAAATAAGCTCCCATCGTATTTAAAATCTACGCACAATTCCCCACCCTTCACTTTTATTACTGAATGTATTTTTCCACTTTGTCCTTTTTTCTTTGCCATCGACATGGCGACAGCGGTTACCCCGGTTCCACATGCGAAAGTTTCATCTTCGACACCTCTTTCATATGTTCTAACGAAATAGGAATCACCAAGATCCTCTACAAAATTGACATTGATGCCCTGATCTTTATAGGTCTCGTTATAGCGTATATTTTTACCATCCAGGTATATATCTCTATTTTCAAGATCCTTCACGGGAAGAACGTAATGAGGCGATCCTGTATTGAGTACATATGCTTCACCATCAGATTGAATAGATTGAACATCAATCATTTGCAAGCTGACCCAGGTTCCTTTTTCTGAAATTTTGGCATAATGCGGACCATCAACTGCCAAAAAGTTAGTTTCTTCATCAATAATCTCCAGATGCTTTGCAAAAGCTACGATACATCTCCCCCCATTACCACACATGCTGCCTTTCTGGCCATTGGCATTAAAGTAAAGCATCTCAAAATCATAGCCTTCTTTAAGTTGAAGAACCATTAATCCATCAGCACCAATTCCAAAACGACGATCACAAAGCTTTTTAATAGCCTCAGGTTGATTAATTAAAGGAAATGTTTGGTTTCTGTTGTCTATCAGGATAAAATCATTTCCTGCGCCATGGTATTTAAAAAAGTTGAGATGCATAAAAATTATGTCATAAAAGCCTTATTGGCTGAAATGTTCAATCTTATTAATTAAACATTTTATAAATTTCGGTAATTAAATTGTAAATGCATTGAGTTGAGGTGCAGAATTAAAATCTGGGAGTCAATCTTTAACATATTTTAACATAAAAAGAATACCTCCCATTTATGATTTGCGTTTAAGTGGTATTAATTTTGAGTATCATTTTGTAATAGTTAAAAAAAGTATAATTGAAAATATGAAAAAGATAGGTGTAACTTTTTTAGCGGCATGTCTGGGTGGGGCTGTTGCTATCGGAACGTACAAGTTTATTGAGAACAAGTATGGGGATGGAATGTCGTTTGAAGACAAGCAAAAAGTATATTTTACAAATAATCCGGGGGCGACAATTAATTCTTCCACTGGAGCTTTGGATTTCACACAGGCTGCAGCTACGGTTACACCGGCAGTTGTACACATTAAAACTACCTATAGTGCCAACGCGAGCCGCGGGTATCAGGGTCGTGACCAGATGCAGGATATGTTTGAAGACTTTTTTGGTGGTCGCCGGCGTCAGCAGGGTCCTGCACAAGGCTCAGGATCCGGAGTAATTATTTCGGATGACGGTTATATTGTAACAAATAATCACGTGGTGGATAAAGCCGATAAAATAGATGTGATTCTTCCAGATAAGCGTTCCCTGGTTGCAAAAGTAATTGGTAAGGATGCGAATACTGATCTTGCCCTGCTTAAAATTGAAGGATCTGGTTTTCCGATTGTAAAACTCGGGAATTCTG
This sequence comes from Daejeonella sp., assembly GCF_030695525.1. Lineage (GTDB taxonomy): Bacteria > Bacteroidota > Bacteroidia > Sphingobacteriales > Sphingobacteriaceae > Daejeonella. Next base: position 121,615 of record NZ_JAUYSS010000021.1, read on the forward strand.
ATGATGTGCGTGTTGGTGAGTGGGTATTGGCAGTGGGATATCCGTTTGCACTGAATACTACAGTTACTGCTGGTATTGTAAGTGCTAAGGGAAGGCAAATTGGAATTCTCGATCAGGGCCTTGAACCTGATGAAGATGGCAGGCCTCAGGCACGGACCGCAATTGAATCGTTTATTCAAACAGATGCTGCAATAAACCGCGGCAACAGTGGAGGGGCATTGGTAAATACCAAAGGTGAATTAATCGGTGTGAATGCAGCCATAGCATCACAAAGCGGAAGTTATGAAGGATATGGTTTTGCAATTCCGATTAACCTTGCAAAAAAGGTTTTAAATGATTTCAAAGAGTTTGGCTCTGTAAGAAGAGGCTACATAGGTATCAACTTCACCGGACTTGATGCAGAACAATCCAAACGTCTGGGGGTTGATGAAATCAACGGACTTTATGTGAATGAAGTTTTGCCGGGCGGTGGTGCTGCGCAGGCAGGATTAAAGGAAGGGGATATTATTACCAAAGTTGACGGGAAGCAGATTCTATCCCCATCTGATCTTCAGGAACGTATTGGTCGTTTGGGTCCTGGTGATAAGGTTCAGCTATCTTATCTGAGGGAAGGAAAGACCTTAACATCTAATGTAACCCTGAAAGGTGAAGAGTCTGTAAAAACAGCAAGTAGTTCATCAAGTGTCGTAACGAAAAATCTTGGGGCAAGCTTCGCTCCTGTAACAGAAGCTGTCAAAAAGAAATATAAAATAAACTCCGGAGTTCTGGTAACAAGTGTTAAAGCGGGGGGCTTCTTTGATCAATTGGATCTTGTGCAGGGCACAATTATTACATCCATTAATGGTCGCCCAATCAATAAAACAGAGGATATTGAGAGTGCAATAACAGCAGGAAGGAATAATATGGCTACTGTGAATGCGATAAGCCCGGATGGAATGCAGATCAGGTATCAGTTTCAGGTGAGGTAAGCACAATAAAATACATTTTAAGAAAGCCTTTTCAGTTTATTGGAAAGGCTTTCTTGTTTTTAGATTGTTTCTAAATAGATAAAAACACTTGCTCCTTGAATTGGATCTGCGTGATTTTTAGCATATAATGATAAATTTGCTTCCTGAATAATTAATATAATTAGAACAAGGTAATGAGCAATTTCGCAAAAACGTTCTCATCCTCATTAGGGAAGAAACTGGTGATGGCCTTAACGGGCTTATTCCTGTGTACTTTTCTGATTGTGCACTTAATTGGGAATCTACAGTTGTTTAAAGATGATGCAGGCCAGGCTTTTAATGCCTATGCCTATTTCATGACACATTTTACGCCAATCAAGGTGGTTTCTTATTTGCTGTATGCATCTATTATCATTCATGCAATTTATGCTTTGATAATAAGCATAGGAAATAAAAAAGCCCGCCCGGTGGCTTATTCCGTTCAGGCAGGTAGTCAGAACAGTCCATGGACATCACGTAATATGGGTATTCTGGGCACCATTTTGTTAGTTTTCATTGTGGTTCACATGGGCGATTTCTGGTGGAAATACCATAATGCTGAGTTACCTTATGCTAAATATGAGATTAGTCTGGATAACCCGAATAATATTCAGGTTTCAGAATTACCATATGATGCAAATCGTCTGGTGCATTCAGAAATAACCGACCTTCAGGCAAGGAAACAGGTTGTTATTTCCAAAGACCTATACAAGATCGTAAACAATGCATTTCAGACCTGGTGGTACGTATTATTATATGTAATTGCCATGGCTGCTTTGTCCTTCCACCTGATTCATGGTTTTAGAAGTGCATTCCAAACCATTGGCTGGAATAACAGCAAATATCTTCCGCTGGTTCGCTTCCTTGGTGTTTGGGTGTTTGGAGTTTTGGTTCCGATTGCCTTCGCTGCAATGCCATTATATTTTTTCTTTAAATAGAATTACACAATACCCGGGATTCGGGATAAAAAATAAATTTCTGAGATGAAATTAGATGCTAAAATACCAGAAGGCCCCTTAGCCGGAAAATGGTCTAAACATAAGTTCAACCTGAAGCTGGTCAATCCGGCTAATAAAAGGAAGTACACGGTTATTGTTGTAGGTACGGGATTGGCGGGAGCTTCTGCAGCCGCATCTCTTGCTGAACTTGGCTATAATGTAAAGGCTTTCTGCTACCAGGATAGTCCCCGCAGAGCACATTCAATAGCTGCTCAGGGAGGGATAAATGCCGCAAAAAATTATCAGAACGATGGTGACAGTGTTCATCGTTTGTTCTACGATACCATAAAGGGAGGTGATTACCGTGCCCGTGAAGGCAATGTGTACCGTCTGGCAGAGGTTTCTGTAAATATTATTGATCAGTGTGTGGCACAGGGTGTTCCTTTTGCAAGAGAATACGGTGGTTTGCTGGATAACCGCTCATTTGGTGGTTCACAGGTATCCCGTACATTTTATGCCAGAGGTCAAACCGGGCAACAATTATTGCTGGGAGCTTACTCTGCATTGAACCGTCAGATCAATCTTGGAAAAGTAAAAATGTTCACCCGTCACGAAATGATGGATGTGGTAAAGATTGAAGGAGAAGCAAAAGGTATTGTGACCCGAGATCTGATTACAGGTGAAATTGAAACTCATGCAGCCCATGCTGTACTTCTATGCACAGGTGGTTATGGTAATGTATTTTACCTCTCGACAAATGCAATGGGTTGTAATGTAACTGCCGCCTGGAAAGCGCATAAGCGCGGTGCATATTTTGCAAACCCTTGCTTTACTCAGATCCACCCAACCTGTATTCCTGTGACCGGAGATCATCAGTCAAAACTGACACTGATGTCTGAATCATTGCGTAATGATGGACGGGTTTGGGCGCCAAAGACTGTGGAATTAGCTCAAAAGTTAAGGAAAGGTGAATTGAAAGTAACCGATCTTAAGGAAGACGATCGCGATTACTTCCTGGAGCGTAAATATCCTGCCTTTGGTAATCTGGTTCCTCGTGACGTAGCATCCCGAAATGCTAAGGAAATTGTGGATGAAGGCAGGGGTGTTGGAGCTTCCGGTATTGCAGTTTACCTTGATTTTGCCGAGGCAATCGGACGTTTAGGTGAAGATGCGGTGCGTGCCAGATATGGAAACCTCTTTGATATGTACCAACAGATTACAGATGAGAATCCATATAAGCAGCCAATGCGAATCTACCCTGCTGTACACTATACTATGGGTGGTTTATGGGTTGATTATAACCTTCAGACTACTGTTAAGGGGCTTTATTGCCTCGGAGAAGCAAATTTCTCAGACCATGGCGCTAACCGTTTGGGAGCATCAGCCCTGATGCAGGGACTAGCTGATGGATACTTTGTTATTCCCTATACTTTGGGTGATTACCTGGCTACTATCGGCCCGGATGCGGTTGATATAAAGCACATTGCATTTGAAGATGCAAAAAAGAGCGTTGTAGACAGGGTAAATCACTTATTATCATTGAAAGGAACTAAGACAGTAAACGAGTATCACCGTGAATTAGGTCATATCATGTGGGAGTACTGCGGAATGGCCCGTACCGAAGAGGGTTTGATTAAGGCAAAAGGGATGATTCGTGAGCTTCGTGAAGATTTCTGGAAAAATGCAATGGTTTCAGGTACAAATAATGAGTTCAACCAGAGCCTTGAGAATGCTGGTCGTGTGGCCGATTTCCTGGAACTGGGGGAGTTAATGGTTGACGATGCTTTGAACAGAAAGGAATCATGCGGAGGCCATTTCCGTTTGGAAAGCCAGACTGAAGAAGGTGAAGCATTGCGTGACGACGATAATTATGCTTATGCTGCTGCATGGGAATATAAAGGAGATAACCAGGCTGAGGTTTTACATAAAGAAGAGCTGGTATTCGAGAATGTTAAATTATCACAGAGAAGTTATAAATAAGACAGGAGATATCAGATATGAGATTTGAGACTGGATTGTCTTGAATTTCAAATCGATCTCAATAATAAAAACCAAGATTGAGACAAGAGGTACAGATTTATATCTCATATCTAATGTCTCACATCTCAAATCTCAATTAGAATGAGTAAAAATATGAATTTGACGTTAAAGGTTTGGCGTCAGAAAAATGCTGATACTAAAGGTAAGTTCGTTACTTATCAGGCCGATCATGTATCTCCGGATATGTCATTCCTGGAAATGCTTGACGTTGTCAATGAAGATCTGACCAAGAAGGGTGATGATCCCATTCATTTTGATCATGATTGTCGTGAAGGTATTTGCGGAGCTTGTTCACTTCATATCAATGGCAGGCCACATGGTCCAAAACAGGGAATTACTACCTGTCAGTTACATATGCGTACCTTTAAGGATAATGATACTGTAGTAATTGAACCCTGGCGTGCTGAAGCATTTCCTGTAATTAAGGATTTAGCTGTAGACCGCCGTGCATTTGATCGTATTCAGGCTGCAGGAGGTTTTGTATCTGTAAATACAGGAGGTGTTCCTGATGCCAATGCGATCCCAATTCCAAAGGTTATTGCTGATGAAGCATTTAACTCAGCAACCTGCATTGGATGCGGCGCTTGTGTAGCAGCATGTAAAAATGCCTCAGCGATGTTATTTGTGTCAGCAAAAGTATCTCAATTAGCCTTGCTTCCTCAGGGTCAGCCGGAGCGCTATCGCAGAGTTCAGGCCATGGTCGCGCAAATGGATGCTGAAGGGTTTGGAAGTTGCACCAATACAGGCGCATGTGAAGCTGAATGCCCGAAAGAAATTTCAATAACCAATATCGCGAGAATGAACCGCGATTATCTCACTGCTAAATTAATTAAGCAGGAAGAAGCATAAGGTAAATCAGGAGGCTCAAACGCAAAACTGCGTTTGAGCCTCCTGGTTTACGAATTACGAATTACGCATTCCCTTAAACAATTGAGTAATCATTACCCAGATCTTCATCATTATCAATAAATACCCAATGGAGTAGCCTTTAATCTCACTACTCAATACTCTGTACTCAATACTCCCTTGAGTACCTCATTCCCCATTTGGGCAATATTATCCCTTAAAAATTCCTCATTCGTACAAAAAAACCCCCTTATTCGCCTTTTCTGGCAATGGTCTGCTATTTGTCTATGTATTATCAAACATTGATAAAATTTAAAACAGACATAAACATAATCATGAAAAAAGTAATCATCACCTTCGCATTAATCGCAGTATCATTATTAAGCACTAAATCTTTTGCACAGACTGCAAATTTGAACATCACTTTTTCTGATGTACTTTCATTCAGTGTAACTCAGCCGGCATCATTGGATGTAAACTTCGATACAGAAACAAAATATACGAATGGTATCACTGCCCTGGCAACTGATCATGTGAGTGTAACCAGTTCAA
>NZ_JAUYSS010000041.1 GCF_030695525.1 Daejeonella sp.
CGCTTACTTCAGTGCTTGGGTCACCCCAAACCACCTTGCGACTTGCTAATGCTTCCGGACGTTACTCCAGTGCATAAGGGACTTGCACCCTCTGGGGATTCTTTTCTAAAAGAACTATATTTACCATTCAAGGCACACACAGCAGGTTTAAAAAATTGCGGGCGAAGAGCTTTCACTTCCTTCATCACTTTTTATTAAATTTTATTGCAGGATAACAAAGTTTCTGCATATAAAACCGCAAATTCTCAAACCTGCAAAACGTTAGCTGATATGTCACAGACATCGAATTAACCTTATGCTAGATAGACTAAAAGAGTTTCAAAAATTATTAGTAACAAAAAATGCAGGTCGAAATCTGAAGATTTGGTTGGCACTTACTATTGTAAGTATCCTTGTTTATTTAATTAAGCCATTATTTGCTCTGAATGAAAATCAAATTCTTTACCTTTTCTCATCTGCATCTCAAGTCATCGCTGCGATATTTGGACTGATAATTACTGGTTATATTTTTCTAAGAAATGAGCTTGACAGAAGGGCTGACAAAGATGAAACACTTGAGGAAGTGGTCTTGCTACTAAAGTCTGAATATTTCGGTTCAATCATCGGAATAAGCATAACGACATTCGTTTCAATCGCTCTTTGCTTTCTAGTTATTGTTGCTGAAACTACTCAGCTTTCAACGCTTCTTTCTCTTCTGATAAACATCTCTGTTTCAACAATATTGACTACACTAATTATAATCATCTCATTTGTAATTACAATATTAAATCCTAACAGTATTGAAGTAGCAAGCAATAAGCTAAGAGAAAATACAACTCAGGATAAAGAGAATGAGAGTGGAAGTCTTGAAGAGTTCCTCAAAAACTTCAACCAAATTGACTATATACTTGAAAAGTATGGAACAACGCTTTTATATACAGATGTAAATGATTATGAAAGTGCAAGAAGAAAACGAGTTGCAAAGACAAAACTTGTTTACATTTTATATAATGAAGGTAAAATTGACAATGATTTGAAAAATAACTTAATAGAGCTAATCTCTCTTCGTAACAGTTTAGTTCACGGTACAGACTTATTTGTTTCGACAAGAGATGTTCTATTATCCGAAGAACTATTATCAAGGTTAAAAAACACACTTGGGATAAGATAGACAACACAACAGCTAACACGGGTTTTGCCTCAGGCGGGGTGAAGTGCAAACCTTTAACTTAGTACATCTAATAAACATTAGTATTATATTAAAATTTTGTGCTCCGAAACCCGCCCGAACGCAAAGCCCGAAACCGTTAGTGGCAAGTTATTATGACAAGACTATATAGACCAATAATCATTGCAGTTATAGCGACAATAATCGTTGTATGTGGACACCTATTAAATTATTCGTGCGGACTTAAACCTATAATTCTGAATATTATTCAAGGTGCGTATGCCTCGACATTGGTGGTGCTAATATTTGAGTTTATCCAGGAATACAGACTTTTCAAGCGATTAAATCTTTTGACTGGAGACTGGGAAGAATTTGGCATCCAAGACAGGTTCTCAGATGGGCCGATAGCTAACGGCAAAATAATTTATAATGGTGGTAATTCATTGACTATTGAGCTGGCACATGACAATCGAAAATGGACTGGCGAAATCATAGTTAACAAGGACTATCCTCATTCTGGGACAATTTCTTGGGCATACGTTCCAGACTCAGGACAAGATCATGAATTTGGCTTAAAAGAAATAATTATTCCCACTGAACGAAACAAAACGGACGGCAAATATCTTTTCCTCTATATTCTTCCAGTAAATCATTCCATGAATTTAATGGGTGAACTTAGAGAGGACAAGAAGATTGTTTTAAGCAGTTCGGATTATGGAAAAGTTGTGTGGCGGAAGGAAAAAACCAGCCATTAACACAGGTTTTGCGTTAGTGGGCTGCAATGCAAATAGTAACATTTACGAATTAATAAACTTTGGTGATGGCGAACAGTTTTCGATTTCAACAGCCCCCCAACGCAAACTCCTAAACCGGTAATGGCAAGAAGTGGCGTTAAAAACAATAACCCTCCAGAAGGACGTAAAACGATTAGAATGAAAAAATATCTTAGCATTATTTTGATTGCGTTTTTGACAATCAGTCTTACTAGTTGTGCAACATATGCAACCATGAGTACAAATACATGGTTAGAATATGAATTACCGCCTTCTAGGATAGTCAAAAGTGGAGAAATTTTTTTTGAAGGAAAGCTATGTGATCTATGATTTCTGTATTTGCTGATGAAAAAATTGATGCTGATGCAAGATATTATCATGTTATTTTGTGGCAAGATTTTGGTTGGAAATTACAAGACAATAAAACATGGACTTCTCCACAAGGTGCTCGTGAAAGAAAACTTGGTCATATCTACATTAACCCTAGTCGACAGGTAGCAGTTTATTATTATCCAGATAGAGAATATTCTGTTTTTAAAGCAACTATCATGAAATAGGTAATTTTTAAAATGTATGCATTTTGCTTTAATAAATAATAATCGAACAGAGGCCCAACCACTACTTAAAGGATTGTGTACTTGTTGTTCGAAGCCCGTTATTGCCAAATGTGGCACACGAAAAATTTGGCATTGGGCACATAAAAGCAAAACAGCTTGTGATAATTGGTGGGAACCGGAAACAGAATGGCACCGAACTTGGAAAAACAATTACCCAGCCGATTGGCATGAAATATCCTTACTTGATGAAAGAACGGGCAAAAAACATGTTGCTGATATTCGTACAGTTCATGGTCTCGTTATAGAGTTTCAACATTCGCATATTGACCTTCAAGAACGAACCTCACGAGAACAGTTTTATAAAAAAATGGTTTGGATGGTAAACGGCACACGCCTAAAAAGAGATTATCCTCGTTTTCTTAAAGGCAAAAAAAACTGTTTTGAAAATCCAATTTTTTACAATACAGAAAATCCAAAAATATTTAGAGTTGACCTTATAGATTGGTGTTTCCCGTCTGCTTGGCTTGAAAGTTCTGTACCTGTTATCTTTGATTTTCGAGGAGACGGTTCAAAGGACGATTCCGAAGGCATGCGAAATACTCTTTACTGTTTATTCCCGCAAGTTGGAAGATATGCGAGAGTTGCGGAGATTTCACGCAAAGCTTTCATAAATGCAACCACAAATGGAGAATGGACTTTCAGAGTTCAAGAATTTATAAATGACTTTAGAAAAGAAGACGAAATAGAACAAAATATACAACAACAAACAATTTCTTGCACATCAAATAAAGTAATATATACATGGAGAGGAATTCCACTCTTTGGTGGCTACAAAGAATACCGAAAACGCCTTTCAGCATCGTACAAATCTATTCGTAAAGGTAAACGATAACACATTGTTATACAAAGTTGAAATGATACTCAAAAATTTACCATATTAAAAAAAATGCCCGGCATTACTATTGTATATGCAATAGGTGGTCCGTCAAACTGTCTAAAAGCCCTTTCGGATTTAATCACTTATTTTAAATTCATCTGATCCAGATCGACTGTAGACAAAACCAAATAAGGGGTTATATACACACATATTTCATATTTTGTTACGATGCTTATCAATCTAAATAGTGTGGGAGATTTTTCACACAGTATATAATAAGTGCAGTTTTAGTCAGAAATCTCCCTCCCAAAATCAGGATTTTAATAACACCAAAAGAATCAGATTTTTAGTAATATTGAGTTATGACCATTCAATCATACCTCGACACTTTAAATCTTCGTTATAAAACCGGTATAAGCAGGGAACACTTGTAATCTAAACATCTATAATAAGCCTATTGTGAAGGAGATTTTCTTACACCATATATAAATTATACATTTAATAGAAAATCTCCTAACTTACTCTTAACATGTTTTGCAGGGTTAGGAGTCTGATATAAATTGATGTAGCAACTATGAGTGATTTAAAAGATTTAATTGAGGAACGGTTGTGGAATTTTATAAAGCGAAATTATAATTCAGAAAACTATACAAACGCAGTACTAGACTCAATTCAATTTGTTGGGGACGTTATTCGAGAAAAATCTGGATTAGATGGTGACGGAAATACTTTAGTCGGTGCAGCTTTTGGCGGAGAAAATCCCAGGATAAAACTAAATAAACTCAAAACTGAAACGGAAAAGAATATTCAAAAAGGTATAGAAAGCATACTGCGAGGAATATATTCTGCATATCGTAATCCCAGGTCCCATTCTAAAACGGATGATTCTGAAAGGGATGCCTTTGAAATCATCATATTCTTGAACCATTTATTGAAAGTAATAGATAAATCAACTGGACGCTTCACAGTTGATCTTTTTCTCAAACGAGTTTTTGACGAGGACTTCGTTCAGAGCAAAAAGTACTCCGACCTGCTCATAAAAGATGTACCCTCTAATAAGTACTTTGAAATAACAGTTGAGATTTTCAGAGCAAAGGAATCTGGAAAAATTCATAATCTGAAATTTATTTGGGAAGGTTTGATGGAAAAGTTATCTGAGAACGATAAAAAAGAAATCACAAGCCTTGCTTCAGAAGAGTTACGATTTACAGATTCACTAAGTAAAGTTGTAAGATGCATTGCTCTTTTTAAAGATACCTGGGAAGAGTTAGACGAGGACGCCAGACTTCGATCCGAAAACAAATTAATTAAGTGCATAGGTAGGGGTGAGAAAAGCGTTACTGGCAATCTTAATCAAGATGCTGTTTACGCCACGTGGCTTCCGCAGATCTTAAAGAAATCCTTATTAAAATCAGAAATCGCAGACGCTATATACGATGCTATTGAATCGAAAGATTTAGACAAGCAAAGACTTGTTTTAGATACTTTTGGACATTATTTTGATGAGTTAGAACCTTTAGCATTCTTGGAGTCATTTGATCATTTATTTGAAGTTGAGCTAAAAAATGGCAATGGAGTGATATACGATTTCATAACCAGACGAGGCTCGAAGGAACGAAAGATAAAGTTCAAAGAACTTATGGACAGTTTTGTAGATCCATCAGAGGATAATTTACCATTTTAAACTATCAAAACAGCTTTCACTTAAACTAATCTTCTCCAGCATCGTCACAATCACTACCTGCCATTGAAAACATAATGTAGCATATTTTACGAAGCCAAGACTTCAACTATTTTATTATTAATAATCTCCACAAATTTATCTTTCAATCTCCACACATTCAATGAGCTTGGCATAAACCCACAATTCCGCGCACAAGTCCATTTATTCCACTCCTCCTTTATTTAGTGGAGATAGAAAGCATGACTGAGTTCCATAATTAATTCAAATATTATGGAAACTAAACAAAATTTAAAAGTAGCTGAAGTACAAGTAAGCTACAAAACAATGGTTAAAGCGAGTGATCGACCTAAAATCAGCTCTTCTATTGAAACATTCCAGGTACTGCAGAGTAATTGGAACTTTGAGATAATCGAGTTCATAGAAGAGTTTAAAATCATTCTCTTGAATCGGGCACATCGGGTGTTAGGGATTGTACCTATCTCTGTTGGTGGTACATCAGGGACGATAGCAGATCCAAAGGTGATATTCGTTTCAGCACTCAAATGCAATGCAGCATCAGTGATTTTAGTCCATAATCATCCCAGTGGCAACCTCAATCCTAGCCAGGCAGATATAGAGCTTACAAAGAAATTGAAAGCAGCAGGACAATTCCTCGACCTTCCAATACTTGATCATATAATCCTGACAAGAGATGCCTATTTTAGTTTTGCAGATGAAGGGTTGATGTGACTATTGAATCAATCTAAATGCGTCAACTTCTACAATTAAAAATATTTATAAACCTGCACAAAAGGCTTAAATAGACAATGCGGAGGTAGCTCAGATGTTTATGAGCAGATTCATAACCCTGAGGTCAGCTCCCGACAAGTATCGGGATCGATCCTGCTCCCCGCTACATAAAAAGCTACCGAAAGGTGGCTTTTTATATGGATTGAATTTTATAACCCTGAGGTTGGCTCCCGATTGCTATTGGGACCGATCCTGCTCCCCGCTACTTAGAAAGGCCACCTTTCGGTGGCTTTTTTTATTTAACGGCACCGACTGAAGCTCTCGCCAGCAAGAATACTCCTTCGTTCACATTACTTAGGTAGGGTGGCCCGAGGCAATTTTCCGTATTGCGACGTGAGTAACTGTATGGAATTACCTTGAACCCTCACAGTGAATACATAATCATAACGATCCTCACTCAATGCCGGCATAGGGCGTTTGATCCCGAAGGCCTCAACAAGTTCCAGGACAGTATTCGAATGTGCAACGATCACTACCGATCCTCCCTTATGTTGCCGGAGCACCGATGCCGCCAAAGACGCAGGATCAGCCGGGTCATACATTTGAACAGTGACACCGTGCCCATAAGCCGTAGGTTCTGCGGTTTGCCTGCTACGTTTGAACGGAGTAGAATAAACGGCAAGTATCCGTTGCGGTAAGAGCAAAGTGGCCAGATCTTTTGCCCGGTCCTGCCCGTCAAGCGACAGCGCCGGATCGGGATCAGAAGGATTCTTCAGATCTTTCTCTGCGTGACGCACGATCCACACAGTGGTCTGGGCCTGTGTGCCGAAGGCCGTTAACGCCACTATAACCAACAGGCAGAACATGAAAACTCGACGTTTGTTCATAGATTGGGATTTATACAGCAAATTAAGAAAAAAACAAGATCGGAAAAATACTAACCTAATGTCGAATCTGGATAAGCGGAAAAATTTCCCGATTCGCCCTGCGCAAGAATTCAAACTACGAACGCTAATGCACGCAAATGATCCACAAAATAGTTCGGGATTTGTCCAGTGCGGGCTACCTGGAAAGCTAGCTTCGGGTGGCTTTTTTTAATATTAAAATATTGGTCGCACAGGATTCATACCCGGAGCGGAGGGCTTTCTCACAGTATCCATCACATCAGCGTAACCCGCCACTTCCTGCTCGTCGCGTGTCGAAAAAGATTTAATCTCCAGCTTGGATAAAAGCTGTTCAACTTCCCTGTCGGAAAGTTTGCTGCCTTCAATTCTTGTGGATGAACCAATACTCTCTATCGTCGCAACCCGCCTCAATGCGGATAATCTTTCAGGTGCGAGTGTGCCCAGCGCACGCCATGCACCTTTAAATTCGTCAATTTCACTGACGAGATTCAGTAAGTCGGATGTGATATTTAAGTGACTAATATTTAACATTAAATCCCAATTACACCCAAATATACACCCAATTACACCCAATTACAAGAGTCAGCCAAACTATAATATCTCTTGTGCTTCCCTCTTTTGACAAAGTAAAAACTCCCAGCCTTTTCAAAAGCACGGATACTTATTTAGACATTACTCAGCCGGTCTTTTGATCTCGATAAGACTATAGATCTAACATACCTAAATATCTAAAGCAAGAAAAAACTGCTAAAGCCATTTCGGCATAAAAAACCTCTTCATTCTTCTAAAAATACCCGCTTAAACAAAATTTATATCGCTTTTTATAGGCTCAGTACCCTTAAACCAACTTTATAAAATATTTATAAAGATTTGTTTTCTTTTAATTTATTTTATTAAGTTTGTTTAAGCAGAATCCAATATGTCAGTAAAAATTGAAAATAATCAGAGGCTGAGAGCAGATATAATTAAATATCTCTATTACAAAAAGACACTTTCTTTACCCGATTTGAGTAAGCTTACTCAGCGGAGTTTACCCTTAGTGACTACTACCGTAAATTCATTGATTGCTGATAAATACATTAAAAAAAAGGGTTTAGCCCCTTCAACAGGCGGACGCCGACCCTTAATGTTTTTAATTAATCCGGCAAAGCATAAATACATTGTTGCTGTGGCTATGGATCAGCTTATCACCCGACTGGTGATTTTCAATCTGGCCAATGAGATTGTATTGCCGCTTCAGTTGCTCGATTTGAATATTAATGAGGATAAACAGGCTGTTATTAAACTCATCACTTTTATAAATTCATGTATTCAAAAATCTGGTCTCGATAGAAAATCTTTAATGGGTGTCGGTATTGGGATGCCCGGGCTTGTAAATGCCGAACAAGGGATTAATAATTCTCATTTGCCTACACCTGATGGTTCTAATTTAGGTACCTACCTGATAGAAGCATTATCCCTGCCAGTTTTTATAGATAACGATTCCAGTTTAATCACCTTAGCTGAGCTTCATTTTGGAAAGGCCGAAGGGATGCAGGATGCCCTGGTAGTGAATGTTGGATGGGGAACAGGTTTGGGAATAATCCTGAAGGGGAGTTTATATAGGGGCAGTTCGGGCTATGCCGGAGAATTTAGTCATATACCGCTTTCTAAAACCAATAATTTATGTTCATGTGGTAAAAGAGGTTGCCTGGAAGTAGATACTTCCCTATGGGTAATGGTTGAAAAAGCAAAAGCAGCATTGGAAGAGGGTGCCGAATCGAGTATGAAGAAGCTTTTCAAGGATAAATCAAAACACGTCGGCGAACATTTTTTAGATGCAGTTATTCAACAAGACCCATTGGCGATATCAATTCTGTCTGCCGGCTGCTTTCAACTGGGAAAAGGCTTGTCCACTTTAATTCATATTCTCAATCCGGAGTGCATTGTACTCAGTGGGCGGGGAGCAAGAGCGGGCAAGATGTTACTTCCCGCAATACAACAAGCCATTAATGAATTTTGTATACCCCGAATTTCAGACCAAACAAGTATTGAATTATCAACTTTGGCAGATAACGCGGAGCTATTAGCTGCTGCAAGTTTGGTCGTAGAAAACAGCCAGTTTGAATAAAATTCCAGCAAAAAATTTAAACTAACCACTATACTGATTTAAAACTCTCAAAAAAAACCAACTACTAACCAAAAACAAACCAAAAACCAAAAACCAAAAACAAACTAAAAAACAAAACTATGAAAAACAACTACTTAAAGTGCTTAAGTGTACTAATGCTCATCTTGTTGAGCATTAGTGCATTTGCACAAAAAACCATTACCGGAACAGTAATGGAAAATTCAGCACCGGTGCCCGGTGTTAGTGTTACTGTAAAAGGCACAACAAGAGCAACCCAGACGGATGCCGCAGGAAAATTTTCAATTTCAGCCAGCCCAACTGATATTCTTGTATTTACCATGATTGGCTCAGCCAGACAGGAGATCACAGTGGGAGACCGCCAAACCATTGACGTGACCCTCACTGCGGATGAAAGTGAACTGGGTGAAGTAGTTATTACTGCCCTCGGCATAAAACGGGAGAAAAAATCTCTGGGTTATGGGGTGCAGGAAGTTAAAGGAGAGACTTTAGTTTCGGCTAAGGAACCTAATTTGGCTAATACTCTTATAGGAAAAGTCGCCGGACTACAAGTTATCAGGTCTAGTGACGGACCAGCCGGATCATCAAAAATATTACTTCGCGGAAGTAATTCACTTACAGGAAGCAACCAGCCTTTAATAGTTGTTGACGGTGTGCCAATTGATAACTTCACCGGTGCACCGGATAATGGTTATTGGAACAGATCCTTAGATATGGGTAACGGAATAGCTGATATTAACCCCGACGATATCGAGACACTTTCTGTGTTAAAAGGCCCTTCTGCTGCCGCATTATATGGTTCCAGAGCGGGAAACGGGGTAATTTTGATTACTACCAAATCTGGCCGTGCACAAGACGGACTAGGGATAGCCGTATCGAGCACGTATGGTATGTCAAATATTTTCACAAATCCAGAGCTTCAAAACTCATTTGGCCAGGGTAATACGGGTGTTTATAACGCTAGCTCAACAGCCAGTTGGGGGCCCAAAGCTGAGGGTCAGATGGTAACCAATTGGAATGGTCAGCAGGTTGGTCTATCTACTTACGATAATGTGGATAATTATATGCAACAGGGTACCAATATCAGCAATAGCATTTCCTTTCAGCAGATGTTTAAAGGCGCCTCTGTTTATACTTCATATAACCGTTTGGAAGATGAAGGCATAGTACCCGGCACCAAGCTTTTGCGTAATAACCTTACTGCAAGATCCATCAGTAAATTTGGTACAGATGAGCGCTGGGTAACGGATACCAAAATTCAGTATAGCAATACCAAAGCTAATAACAGGCCAATTGGTGGCAGGGATGGCAGTAATGCCTATACCCTTTATATGTTGCCCCGCTCGATGAATATTACTGAGTTCAGGAATGCAACAAATAATGCAGGCAATATGTTATGGTTCGATGGTGCAGGAAGCCAGGTTAACCCTTATTGGAGCAACCGATATAATTTAAATGAAGACTCGAGAGACCGGTTTATTGTGAATGGTTCAGTGAAATATAATTTCAACAGCTGGTTAAATGCAGAGGTTAAGGGTGGAGCCGATTTATATACAACGAATACTCAATCCAATGTATATGCGGGGAGCCCAATTGCAGCTACAGGGCGTTATGGTATGGGAAAACAAACTTTTTCGGAAACCAACTTTAGCACAATGATCTCAGCCAGAAAAGATAATCTTGTTGGCAAATTCGGCGGTATGCTTTCAGTAGGAGGTAACTTAATGCAATCGAATTTTACTTCTTTAAGTTCGAGTGTTGGTTTACTAGTTGTGCCGAACCTCTTTTCACTCAATAATGGCGTAAGTCCTGCAGGTGTTAGTGAAGGCATTTCAAGACGAAGAATTAATTCCGTTTACAGCAGTGCCCAAATTAGTTATGATGATTATCTTTTCCTGGATGCGACTTTCAGAAACGATTGGTCGTCGACCTTAAGCCCTGAAAACCGTTCTTTTTTCTATCCTTCAGTTAGCTTATCGTATGTATTCTCTGATATGTTAACTACAATGGGTACCCAACTGCCAAATTGGTTCAGTTTCGGGAAGCTAAGAGCATCCTATGCTCAGGTTGGTAATGACCTTGCCCCATATCAATTGTACAATACTTATAACATCGGCAAAGATCCTAATGGCAACACAACTGCAGGAAGAAACAGTGTATTGTTAGATCCAAATGTACGCAGTGAACTGATCAAATCACTTGAACTTGGAACTGAAATGAGATTTTTGCAAGGCCGTATTGGATTAGACTTATCTTATTATAAAACAAATGCTACCCGCCAATTGATTGATTTACCTATGGATGCTTTGAGTGGTTATACAGCCAGGAAAGTAAATGCAGGTGATATCCAGAACACCGGGTTTGAGTTGGTAATTGACGGCAAGGTATTTGGCAAACCAGGTGGTTTGAATTGGAATACCTCATTTAACTACTCCCGTAACAACAACACTGTAGAAGAACTTTCAGCAGGTGTTACCAGATACAACCTTGGTGGTTTCGATGATGTGGCCGTTTTAGCTGTAGTTGGCCAGAAGTATGGCGAAATTTATGGCACAAGGTACTCGAGAGTAAAAGATCAGGCTAGTCCGTTTTTTGGTCAAATCCTGTTAAATGCAAATGGGGTACCAACACGCGATCCGGAGATTGTAAGGCTTGGTAACCAGCAAGCGAAGGCTTTGATTGGTTTCACCAATAACTTTGAATATAAGGGTGTTGGTCTTTCATTTATGGTTGACGCCAGAATTGGTGGTGAAATATTCTCTGCTACGCACGTTGCCCTGCAATCAAGCGGTACCGGAAAAGTGACTGCCCCGAATGGTTTGAGAGAGAGTTTTGTCGCGCAAGGGGTTGTAAGCAATGGCAGTGGCGGCTATACTGTTAACACCAGATCTGTAACTCCACAGGAATACTGGTTAGCAGTTGCAACCGCTAATAATTTAGGGATAACAGAAGCGAATATGTATGATGCAAGTAATGTGCGTCTGAGAAATGTTCAGTTAAGTTATGCGATTCCTCGTAAGCTTTTGGCTAATGGACCGGTCAAGAATGCCAAATTTGGGGTTTCAGCCAACAATGTGTGGTTAATTAAAAGCCACATGAATGGTATCGACCCTGAATCGGTTTATGCAACAAACAGCAATGCAACAGGTTTCGAAAATGCAGGTTTACCAACCATGCGTACTTTCTTAATTAACCTGGCATTAGGATTTTAACATTTAAAAATAAGGTGATGAAAAATAGATATAAAGGAATGGGCTTGCTGATTACGGTATTAGTGATGGCAACCTCATGTAAAAAGTTCGACGAAATTAATACCAACCCACTGGCGGCAAGTGCTGATCAGGTACAGGTAGATTATTTTATCAATAACAGTATCATATCGACGCAAATGGATCCACACATAGCGGAACGCGTTTTTATATTATACTGGAAGACAGCTGGCCACCAGCAACTGGGTGGAGGTATTTCAAGCGGAGGATATAACGATGGATGGTCGTCAGATTATTATAACGGTTACATGTCGAGCTGGTTAAATGCAGCTAACTCAGCTATACAAGTTGGGAATGATCAAATCGAAAAGGGTACAAGTAAGTTGTATACAAAAAACTTAATACAGGTTGCAAGGATATGGCGTGCATATTTGATGAGTGAGCTATCTGATAATTTTGGGCCTATTCCCATCAATAGCTTTCAGGGTAAAAATCCAGAATTCGCAAGTGTGAAAGATGTTTATTATCATTTACTTGATGAGTTAAAAGACGCCAGCTCAAAATTAGATATGGCTGTTGTTAATCCGGATATTGTTAAGAAACAAGACCCTGCTTTTCAATATGATTATAATAAATGGAGAAGATATGCAAACTCGCTGCGCTTAAGATTAGCCATGCGCTTATCAGAGGTCGATGCTGCTAAAGCTAAAGCTGCTTTTGAAGAAGCTGCAAGTGGAGAATTGCTTCTAAGCTCTGATCAGGCTTTTAAAGTTGCAGAACGTGGTGGATGGGATGCATTAACCGGCGTGATGAGCAGAGAGTGGAATGCTCAGATCATGAGTGCATCTTATCGTAATTTAACTATGAATTTGGGCGGTATTCCAACTACAAACCAGGTAGGTACAGCTCTACAGTCCTCAGTAAAGCCGGATAATTATATAGGACTACGCCTTCAGGATCATTTTACAATGAAGACCAACGATCCTTTTGCTGGGTATTGGTTAGATGGATTGCCAAACAAAATAGATCCAAGGGCCTTCAAAGCTTATATTATCCCTGGTGATGTAACTAATCCAAATTTTAATAGTTATCCATCCTGGGATAACACTGCAAAAACGACAACGAACACCTTAACGAATGGAACAGCCGTCGTAAAAACTATTGACGCGAAATATACCTGGAATGCGTTTACAAGTGGCGACTGGGGAGTTCCAGGGTCCAGAAATAACGTGAGAGCTTTTAATGGCACTATGCCACGTACCTCGAACGAATTCAGGACAAGTGCAAGTACAAGAATATTCTTTGCTAACTGGGAGACTTATTTTCTTTTGGCTGAAGGCGCAGTGAGAGGCTGGGCCACACCGATGTCGGCAAAGGCTGCCTATGAGGCGGGGGTAAAAGCCAATCTGGATCACTGGGGTGTTGGTGCCCAAAGTACAGCATATCTGGCTTCCACATCCTATAACAACTATGGCACTTCAGTAAGCTGGGATCATGTAGTTGAGCCACCGGCAACGCATACAATGAGTTATAAAGATGGTTATACAGATGTTGATGGTACGGTTCAGATTAAATACCCTGATAATACCATCTATAAAGCCGGTGCGGTAAAGAATGATCTGTTAACTAAAATCATTACGCAGAAATTCATCGCCCAAACACCATGGTTACCTTTAGAAACATGGAGTGATCACCGCAGACTTGGGCTTCCGTTTTTTGTGAACCCTGCTGTTGAAAATCCATTGGTTAACCTGCCAAATTTAACCTCAGGCAACTTTATGACCAGCAGTGTGAAAAATTTCCCTCAGCGATTGAGATATCCTTCAGGTTTAAAAGACAGTAATGCTGGCGGTTATAGCCAGGCTGTAGGCTTTTTAGGGGGCGAAGATGCCGTACTTACTCCACTATGGTGGGCTAAGAAATAGTAATCTATCCTAATGAAAAAAGGTCGCTGAAATTAGTTTCAGCGACCTTTTTTTTGAGCAGAAATTTTAAACTGGATTTGTAAAAGACCTCTCTATCCCTTTAAGCTCCCTCCTCAGAATTT
Source organism: Daejeonella sp. (assembly GCF_030695525.1). Taxonomy (GTDB): domain Bacteria; phylum Bacteroidota; class Bacteroidia; order Sphingobacteriales; family Sphingobacteriaceae; genus Daejeonella. The sequence continues at coordinate 14,057 of NZ_JAUYSS010000041.1, forward strand.
CCGTGCACAATACCCAGATACTCACTATCCGATATATTCTCCCGATCATCTGAAACAAATGCGATCCAGGCATGCCATTCTTCTTCAGACAACACTGCCTGATGTTTCAAAACCTCACGGCAGTCTGATCTTCTGGCACCACTTGACAGACCATCCATCCTTGCGTATTTAATATTATAAATGAGCAGCATCACCTGATCATCTTTCCTTGACTGAATGGCTCTGGAGTAAGGCGGATTCAGCGAATGGTCGCTCCAGGTAAATATGAATTCTCCATCCTGATAAAAAACTGCCGCATCTTCAGCACCCGGCAAAAAACCTGAAGCCACTTTCGTTTTGGAATAGTCCAATAGCCCGTTTTCATCGAAGGCGTGGAGCAAATGATAAGAATTCGCAGAATTGTATGGGGTATTACCCCGCTGTTTCGCTTCCAGATTAAAACCGATGCGGATGAAACCGGAAATGGGCTTCAGAAACTGCTGCACCTGAATAAAGCGATTGCGATGCACATTCTGCAGTGCTGATCCTTTCTTATTTTTCGTGGAAAGTCGCGGAAGTCCTCTGATGACCCACTTACCCATACGATAATATCCGACAACACTTCCGGCCTTTCCGCTGAAGCCGCTATTGGGTCCGCCTGATAATATTGCCATATTCCCTGTTAATGCTTAATATAAATTTAATTATTCCTTATATCTCATGCAAAACATTATTTAATCATCTATCAGACATCTATTGGTCGTCTCCAATTGTCATAGGTACGACCAATATACGTCTAAGATACGACCAGCATACGTCTAATATGGAAAATTGACACATCAAGAAGAACCCTTAAAGGGACTACAGGCCCAATTAACACCGCGCTTATTAAACTAAAAGCTGGGATAGTTAAAAAAGAAAGCTTGAATCAAACCACTTGAATGCTCCCTGATTCTTTAAGCTTAATTAAATTATCAACCAAAACATCGATTAACTTAGTTCTTTGGCTAATCATTCGGTCGGCTAATGCAATTATTTTTTTTATATTTTTCGGACTTGCAGCATCCATTTCTTCCTCTATACTCTGTAAATCCAAAGGTTCTAACCTGACATAATGTTCTGATAAACCCAGAAAATTAAATATCTGCTTCATATAAAAGTGGCTTGTTTCTGTTGCCCCACTCATAATCATATCTAACAAAGCAGGAACCACAAATAGTGCCTTCGTATTTCGCAATTCATCACTATCATAAGATTTTTTTGAGCTCCCTGTTCCTAAAGACATGATGTATATATCTTTCAGGATCAATTCTTTAGGATCTTTTTTAATTTCAACAAAAGCACTTAAAGATGGATTAGTTGCAAAAATCCCGCCATCTAACAGCGGATATCTTACTCCGGCAAGCGAGTAAATCTCGGCAACACTAAAAAATGTCGGAGCAGCTGAAGTTGCCCGGCAAACATCTCTCACATAAAAATCTCGGTTGATTCCACGTTCTTTGGCAACTTTTTGCCTGAATAAATGGGCTTTTCTCAGCTCGATATTGTAAGCGGTTATTATACATGGTTTAATGAGTTCGCTCAATTTTACATCCTCAAAATAGTTTAGTAAAATATTTTCTAAAACCTCACCATCATATCTTTCTTTAACCCAACCAAACCGGGCAAAAAAACTCTTCAATCCCTTAATTTCAAATATTTCCGAACCGTGCTTAATGTATAAATCTAAAGCTTCACGAGCGGAGTAACGCGGGTAATTGGGCTTATCTTTTGATGGGCAAAGTAATAAGCAGGTTAAAATCCCACCTGTACTAGTTCCTGCAAAAAGATCAAAATAATCAGCTATAAACGCTTTAGGGTTACCTGTTCTTTGCTTTAGGCGTTCCTCAAGTTCGACCAATACCATTCCGGGGATAATCCCTTTTATACCACCGCCATCAATAGATAAAATAGTCTTCATTGATACAATTCTTTGGATAAAAATGAAACTAATAAAATATTTTCACTAGCAGAAAAATTCAAAAACTTTGTGCGAGCATGCAGGCATAATTTCTACCATTTATCATACCTATTACCAAATTTCAATTTTATCATCCGGTACGCTTCCAGGTTACTGTTGGATTTCATAAAACCCTCCGGACATAGTTTTTCCTTCAATCACACATTGAAATTTAACTATACCGTTAATCAGCTGTTGAAAGGCAAGTAACCCTAAATTAAAGCAAAATTGTCATCTTATTTATTTAAGACAACTACTATTTAATTTCATGAATTTTTTATTGAGCATGCCGGAGCAGTCAAGCCATTAGTTGAAAATAGACAATTTTTAAGCTAAGAACAGCAGGGTTGTCATCTAACCATAAACGAGCAACATGTAAATTATCTGTTCATCGCCAGAACTCCTGATCCTGTTTAAGGCCACGCACTCCATAGATCACTGCAGGACTTCCGACTTCCAGTGCCCCCAAATCCGGTGCTTTTCGGCTGAAGTTATCATTTATGTTTGGAATAATTACACCAGCATCTACCGCCTTCCCATTAGGATTAAGTTTAAAATTAAGATCTACTGCATAATAAACAGGACTGGGCTTATCTGATTTAGCTGCCTGAATCGGTTTATGAAGATTTTCAAAAACATCATAATCAACTGTTATTCCATGAGCTTCAAGACCACTGGCACTGCTAAGACTCTGTAATGTCTTAAATCCTTGCCGCTCGCCTTTGGGTGACAACCATACATATTGATTTTCAGGACTTTCAGTGCCTCGATTTGGCCGATAACCATTATAATCTGCTACAGAATAGGAAGTGGTATAAGGGAAAGCAGCAACAATTGTTGGCCCATCTGCGCCAAGAAACAAATTATTACGGTAGTTGGAATTTGGGTGTCCGCCTCCGGCATTGTTCTCTGTGATAAAGGTATTATGGTAGGCAATAAGACCCGGTACCCCTCCATGAATTTTAAGCGCTCCTCCCTGTCCGACATTATAGAGTACATTCCTAATGTAATAAGCTGGGCCTCCAAATACAGGCTGTGCACTAATTCCACTCTCTGCAGCATTGATTCCCCGATTCCGCATAATGCGAATATTGTGCACACCACCATCTGCTTCAATAAAGTCATCGACCATCAGGTGCAAATCATTATTATAAATATCGATCGAAACTGCTTTTAAGTCCTGCTCCTTTTCAGGTGTCCCGTAAGTTGATACACCGATTGCATCATGGAAGAAGGCAATGGAATTATTGGCAATTACATGCCCGGGGCCATATACCATGATCCCATAGTAAGAATCCAATAGATGCGTTCCATATGGAATCAAACCTTCACGGTGAGCGGCCCAACCGTACATCCTGTAGCGATCATCGCGGCCAATCATGACATTATCCTGAATAAGAAAGTTCTTTGAACCGGCATATTCTGTCCGGATACCCTCACCAACATCCTCGAAACGACAATTCCGTATGGTCAGGTTGCTTGCACCCGCCAAATGTTTACGACCCGCATCAAAAACTCTTCCTACATTCCTGAAAGTAAGCCCCTGAAAAATATGATGATCGGTTGCCATTACATTAAACAGGTTAGCGGCTCCCGCTCCATCAAAGATAACTTCTCCATCCCCTGCTGCCTCAATTACAATTGGGCGCTCCGCAGTCCCTTTTGCGGTGAAAAAATAAGTCCCATCGAATGGAATATTATTCCAGTCAGGATAATTAAGAAGAACTCCCTGATAGAGTCCGCCATGTATTTTAATAATATCTCCGGGTTGAACCTTATCTTCACTTACCACATACCAATCACCCTTAGTTTCTTTTGAACCGTTATAAGCTGACACCAAACCCGGATAATTCGGCTCTAATTTCTCGCCGGTATAATATTGGGAATATACATGTCTTACTCTTCCTCCGCTCGCCGCCTTAGGCTCAGCACGTGTAGAAACCTTAACTACCTTAACTGCTTCCCCTTCAACCCCGTCAGGGTCTTCTAAAGTAAAGCGGGCCTCATAACTGGTATTGGACTTAAGATCCAAAATACTTCCTGCAAACATGTGGGGAGTGGTGTAATCGATTCCCGCTCTTGAAATATGTTCGCCTCCAATTCTAAGCAGAGGCATTCCCTGTTTCCATTCCTTAGCCGATGCTGCGATCCGGTACTCGACTTTTACCGTGGCATTACGGTTTGCATCACCATTAATGTACCATTCGAAACCTAAATTTTCGAGGGTTGGTGGTTCAGTGATAAGCTCACTTGCTTGTACTTTATTCTGGGCTTGTGAAAGTTGTGGAAGAAAAAGGAAGATGATAAAAATTACTCCTATTAAGCTGTGTAATAAATTAACATTAAGGAGGGTTATTCTTCTCAAGCATTCCCTTTGAAAATAATATTCTTGCATTTTATGTGATTTTATATTGTAATCTATTGCTTTATTTGGTCATTTACAAGCGATTTATTCAATATCGATGCACTGATCTCTTAAAATACTTATAGGTAGAACGACTTATTTTCAGATCCTGAACAAATCGAGTTCCTTAAAAATTTGAAAGAACCATATTTACCATTTAATAGTTGGTATGCTACATGTGCTCGTTTGAAAAGGCATATTCGCCAATTTCGCTTAATGCTTGTTTAATTTTAGTCAAAAATGTCTGAATCACAGATTAAACGGAGATCACAGATTAAGCGGATTAATGGATTAAAGGATTATGGAAGAGTTGAAATATCGGGATATCACAGAAAAAATAATTGGAGCTTCATTCGAGGTACACAAATTTTTAGGTAATGGCTTTCAGGAAGTCATTTACCAAAGGGCTTTAGCTCATGAATTGAATCAAGTCAGACTTGATTTTGTAAGAGAACTTGAACAGTCTATCTTCTACAAAGAATTAAAAGAGCCAATAGGCACAAGAAGGGCTGATTTTGTGGTAGAAGGAAAAATTTTGGTTGAACTAAAGGCTGTTATAAAATTAGAGGATGTACACATGGCACAAGCCCTCAATTATTTAAAAGCATATAAACTCGAAATTGGCTTACTCATTAATTTCGGCTCCAAAAGCTTAGAATTCAAACGTCTAATACTTTCACAAAAATCCGCGCAATCTCTTAATCCCTAAAATCTGCGATCCAGAACCTTTCTGTGCAATCCATCAATCCGTCTAATCCGCGATTCAGACTCCCCCCGCACCTACCGCCCCAATCTGCAGCAGTTTTTTAGAAGCCAGCTCACGGTAACAATCCGGAAGATCAAAATGTTTTAATACTCCAGGCACCAGGGTTGATAAAGGCCAGTTGAATTCAGCATTTTCAGCAATATCTGCATAGCTTGTCAATGCATGCTTAAGGGTTACTTGTGTAACCTTATCTGAAAGCACTGCCGCAAATGTTGCAGGAATAGCCCCCCATCCTTTTCCGACTACATGAATCTCTTCATGCCCGCATGATCTCAGCCAGTCGATGATCCGCAACAGATCGTATGTTTTTTGCCCGGTATAGGTGGAGTTCAGCATGATACTATGTGCCGAATAGAAATAATCATTGCCATATGCACCAAAGAAATCATCCGCACATGTATTGGGTTTCGAGTCCCCTACGCCACGTACATCACAGGCATAAATTGCTGATCCAGGTTCGGCATTGATCAGCTCTTTGATCAATGCTTCTTTTCTCAATTCCTCATCTGCCGAAAGATGGGATACATACAATATCGCCCGATTCACTCCTGCCGGCGGTCGTGAATATAATTCAGTATCCGACAAGCGGTAAACAGGAATGGTAATTCCGGCTTCTGTTTCAACAGCATAACATGCCGAGAATTTTTTAGGAAACTGCCTTCCGGGAAGAGGCCTTAAAATACGGTACTCCGGAATACCGGAAATCTGTGGCAACTTAAGAACGGTTCTGATCTTCTTCTTCAGATCCTCCCCGGCAGGTAATCCCCTTTGGGATTTAAAATTTTGAGAATACTCCCGGGTATAATTAGTCAGGGTGCGGGGATTACTTTCACCAACCTGTCCATTTGGTGTACAGGATAACAGATCAATTTCTTCAAGACTTAGCTCAGGTTCTGATTTTGCATCCGAAATTTTCGTCACTTTATTGAACCATGAATACATTGCCTCACGGTTATGTTTCGAAAAACCATGATACTCCGGCCCTGCAAAAAACTGAATGTTCTGCTCTGCACCCAGCAACTTGTAGATTTTTTTTAGCTCCTTAACCGCATGATCGGTACCACGGACATCAAAAAAATCTTTTTCCTGACCCAGTAAAATGACCGGCTTTGGAGCCATGGCTGCAATAAAATCGAGATGGTCGAGCCCAAGGCTTATTGCCCCCGGAGGACATTGCTCAATATCAGCCGGAAGTTCATTCTTCAGATTGGTCTCAAATCCCACTACAAAACAGCTTGGAGCTGCCATTGTCAGACGTGATTCAACCCCGCAAAACCAGGTAGCCTGGGTTCCACCGCCCGAATTTCCGGTCACGCCAATATGTTTGGGATCAACTTCAGGCCTGCTCAGCAGATAATCCACACAACGAATACAATCCCAGGTAAACCAGGAACTTAAGTGTTCGCCATTCAGCAGCATTTGCTTACCGGTATAATTATGTTCAGGAACCCCAATTCCATGGAGTGGTTTTAAATCTTTACTCAGCATTTGTACCCGCTCTCCCTGTCCGATAGGGTCGAAGATCAACACAATATATCCCTGCCGGGCAAGTCCCTGGGCAAATGATTGGTAGATCGGAGTGGCTTTCGCCGGATCACCATGCCCGCAGGTACCAATCACAGCAGGTAATAGGCGGTTTTTGCCCTTTGGAAGATAGAGATTAGCTGTAACCGGAAAACCGGGGCGGCTGTCGAAAATTACTTTCTCAATTTTATAGCTATCACGCTCAATTGTTCCTGTTATGCGTGCATTCAAAGGAGTCTTCTCTGGCCATGGACCAAAACATTGGGCAATTTTCGCACGAACATCCTTTACATATGCCTCAGCATCCTGTTTAGTCTTTAGGGAGGCACGGCGTTTTCGGGATTTTGCCAGAGATTCTCCAACGCGATCTAAGAAATAATCCTGCATCATCCGCGGAAATCGATTATAAGCCTGAAGCTCAGCCGCCTGTGCGGCTTCGGCTGCAGATTGGGGGTCTGAAGCAATTGCAGGCACAATACCCAGCCCTGTCAAACCAATTCCGGCTATCCCGGCCATTTTCAGAAAATCTCTGCGCTTGTTGTTCATCTGTTAAGTTTTTGTTTTTTCATTCGACAGGCATGTGATTTATATAATCCAATGCAGCACGATATGCGGAAATGAATTTACTAGTTTGATATTTAATTTTAACACCAAATTGAATTTTGCTGTTTTATTTATTATCAGGAATCGCCGCTACTATTCTCCCCTCTCCTCCGGAGAGGGGTTGGGGGTGAGGCCCCAAATTGCCGGACAATTAGAACAGATTGCCCTAATCAATCTACTCTTACGATTACGATTCTCCACTTCTCACCTGAGAGATATGAAGATGATGCCTTGTATAGATCCCAGGTTTAATATTCTACCTATGCGGCATTTTCATTGCCCGAACCTGTGCCCTGTATTGAAAAGGGGTTTTATCGGTAATCAGTTTAAAATGCCTGTTAAAATTGGAGACATTCATAAAACCACTTTCATAGGCAATAACAGCCATACTGTAGGTCGATTCGGAAAGCAGTTTACAGGCATGGCTCACCCGGATCTCAAGCAGAAAAGAGGAATACCGCTTTTTGGTTCTGGATTTGAAATAACGGCAAAAAGAATTCGGGCTCATATGAACGATATTGGCAATTTCCTTTAATGTGATCTGCCTCAGAAAATTATTCATCGTATAATTATAAATTCTGTTCAAACGGTCATCATCCGATTTATTGAAGGTATTCTTAAACATGGATTGCGATAATGGCTCTTTCTCCCTTGAAGAAGCAATCAGATGCAACAACTGAATTAATAATATCACCTTCTCTGTATTCCTCGCGTACCTTATGGAGTGTAGAATTCGCTTTGCAGAGAGCAGGGTTTCACCAGTAATTTCTAAACCGTGACCCGCCTGCTGCAATAATTCAGCAATTGCTGAATTTTCGGGCAGATTTAGGAAAGAGCTCAGAATATCCGGCAGAAAATGAACCACTATAGCCTCTGTATCAGGATTTTCTTTACTCAGGTCGCCCTGAGTCCGCAGCATATGTGGCAGATTAGAACCAATCAGCAGCAATTCATCTTCCTTAAAATTATCGATCCGGTCACCAATGAAACGCGTACCCGAGCCTTTAATGAAATAAATGATCTCAATCTCCCTGTGATAATGCCATTGCTTATAGAAATTCCATCCAATCTCCAGTTTAACGCTGAAAGATTCCTGACTGCTTAGAGGTATTGCGAGTAGATGCGGATCCATTAATACTAAAATAGCATATTAAATATCAATTTTACTAAAATTTGGTTAAGATAGTATCAATAATTGCTAATTATACACTAAGTATGATGAAAGATTCAGTATAGATTTGCTGACATAATTCAATAATCATATGAAATCATTAAGTCTGATCCTCAATTTAAACGAGGTAGGAATGCAGGATCTTGAAATTGTTGGCGGTAAAAACGCCTCTCTGGGTGAAATGATCCAAAACCTTACAAAACTGGGTGTAGCCATACCCGGGGGCTTTATTATTACTGTTAAAGCCTACCGGGAATTTATCAGTTACAATAAACTCGATCAGATAATTCCGGAGATTATTGCAGAGATGGAAGAGGGCAACATAGAATCGCTCGGTCTAACAGGAAAAAAAATCAGGACTCTCATTGAAAATGGTTCCTTCCCTATTGAATTATCCCAGGAGATTGCTCAGGCTTATCAGGCACTTTCTGATCATTACGGACAATTTAATGTCGATGTTGCTGTACGTTCTTCTGCTACAGCCGAAGATCTGCCGGATGCTTCATTTGCTGGTCAGCAGGAAACTTATCTCAATATTTGTGGTCAGTCGGCATTACTTGTTGCGATCCGAAATTGCTTTGCTTCACTCTTCACTGACCGGGCCCTGAGCTACCGCGAAAACCTGAACTTCGATCATTTTCAGATTGGACTTTCTGTTTGTATCCAGAAAATGGTACGCTCCGATCTGGCGGCTTCAGGTGTCGCATTTTCGCTGGATACCGAAAGCGGGTTCAGGGAGGCCATAATCATCAATGCATCCTATGGACTGGGGGAGTTAATTGTTCAGGGAGCTGTCTCTCCTGATGAATTCATTGTATTCAAGCCGGCCTTGAAAAATGGATTCCATGCTTTGATTGAAAAAAAACTGGGTAATAAAAACAGAAAAATGGTATATGGTAAATCGAAGGAGGAACGTGTAAAAACCATTGCAGTAGAACAAGCAGCACAGGATCTCTTCTGCATAAGCGACGAGATGGCTCTTCAACTCTCAAAATGGATTCTCTTAATTGAGGATCATTACTCAGCAAAAAAGGGCGGATGGTGCCCAATGGATATAGAATGGGCTATTGATGGAATTAGCGGAGAGTTGTTTATTGTTCAGGCCAGGCCTGAAACTGTACACTCCCGCAAGAAAACAGGAATGATTACTGAATACAGCATTTCAGACAAGTACCGCGAAGAAAAGGTAATTCTGAAAGGAATTGCTGTTGGTGATAAAATAGCAGGAGGTAAGGTTCATATTCTTAATAATCTGAAGGCAGGGGAAATTCATCTTGCCGATTTTCAAAAGGGCGATATCCTGGTAACTGACATGACTGACCCTGACTGGGAACCGATCATGAAACATGCTGCAGCCATCATTACAAATAAAGGAGGACGGACATGTCATGCAGCTATTGTCGCCCGCGAAATGGGGGTACCGGCAATAGTTGGCTGTGGTAATGCAACTGCTATTCTGCAAAACGGTCAGATAGTTACAGCATCATGTGCCGAAGGTGATGCCGGCATCGTTTACGAAGGACTAATTCCCTTTAAAAAACAGGAATTCGATTTATCAGAACTCCCCGAAACAATTACTCCGATTATGCTCAATGTTGCTTCACCGGATACGGCCTTCCATTATTCACATTTCCCCAACAAAGGAGTTGGCCTTGCAAGGGAAGAGTTCATTATCAATAATTATATTAATGTGCATCCAATGGCCTTATTGAAACATAAGCATTTGCATGACCCTGAATTAAGCAGCAAAATCCAATCCATGATTAGGGGATTCAAGGATGAGGAAGCTTATTTTGTTGACAAACTCTCCTTTGGCATTGCCCGTATCGGGGCGGCATTTTATCCTAATAAGGTCATTGTGCGATTCTCCGACTTTAAAAGCAACGAATACATGAACCTCCTGGGTGGAAAATATTTTGAACCGCACGAAGAAAATCCTATGATCGGCTGGCGGGGTGCATCCAGGTATTATTCGGCAGAATATAAAGAGGCATTCGGACTTGAATGTAAAGCAATCAACAAAGTGAGGGAAAGTATGGGACTGGATAATATTATTGTAATGATCCCATTCTGCAGAACACCAAAAGAATTATTACAGGTCTATGAAGTAATGGAAGAATATGGATTAAAAAGAGGGGAAAATGGCCTTGAAGTTTATCTGATGGCAGAACTGCCTTCCAATATAATTCTGGCAGAACAATTTGCAAAGCATATCGATGGATTTTCAATCGGCTCAAATGATCTGACACAACTTGTACTCGGACTTGACAGGGATTCTTCACTGGTTGCCCATTTATATGATGAAAGAAACGAAGCAGTAAAATCTATGATAAGTTCAGTGATACAGACTGCAAAAAGAATGGGTGTCAAAGTTGGAATTTGCGGACAAGGCCCTTCGGACTTTCCTGATTTTGCAAAATTCCTGGTTGAAGAAGGTATTGACACCATCTCGGTTACACCAGATTCATTCTTCAAAACTGTGCAGGCCATTTATGAAATTGAAAATAAGCTCTCAATGGAGAATGAACTGCCCACTTTAAAAGATCGCTTGTTAAGTGTAGTTTAGTATAAGGCAAAAACAATCATAAACATTATCAGTGTATTTTACCAGGCAGGGCTATTTATGCGGGCTCCATAAAATACTTTTTTGGACAATCCTTCAACCATTCAGAAAGGTTCCTTCAATAAGCATATTGATGATCGGGATCTTTTTATAATGCCAGGCAGTTCCTACATTTGTTCGATCACAAAAAAATTTTATTGGTATATAAATTGTACTGATATTGTGAGAAAAACCTGATATGGAAGACAAAAACGGACTTGAACCAGCATTCTTTTGTGTGCCGGATATTACAGGTTTTACAAAATTTATTGCCACTGCTGATATTAATTTTACTAAAAACGTCATTCCGGCACTCCTCCGAAAACTTATTGAATGCAATATTTTGAAAATGAAGATCGGGGAAATTGAAGGGGATGCGATATTTTTTTATAAAACGGGCCGATTGCCGTCGGTTGGCAAAGTTGCAGAGCAATGCAAGATCATTTATCAGACATTTTCCGATTTTATAGGTTCAGTAGAACAATCTGATCCGGAAAATTATGATCTGTATCTCGCAGACAGCCAGTTGGGCCTCAAAATAATCATCCATTATGGCCATATTAGTACTGCCAATATTAAAGGCCGTATTAAATTGCTGGGATCAGATGTTATTATTGCCCATAAACTGCTTAAGAATGCCATTGAAGACTACAACTATATACTTTTAACAGACAAATACCTGTCCAAAATAAAGGACAGACAAAACCTTGAACAATGGTTCCATTGGGAGAAGCTTCGCACAGGCATGGAAGTTTATGAATATATGGGTGAAGTGGGATACCGCTACATTACTCTTGATGACATGACCTTTATGATGGATGTCAAACTTTCTCCAGTATTAAGGTCTAATAAGAAAACATCATAATTACAACGAACCCTACGATACAGATTACCATCCCAAACATAAATATATTATAAGACCAGCTCAGGTATCTGTATTTCTTTACCAATACACTACCCAGATAGTATATATCCACAGACATACTGTTATATAATTCTTGCTTTTCTTTCTTGAGCTCTTCAATACGATCAACGAATTCCTTCAACTGTAATTGAGCAAAATTTCCAAAGAACAAGATACTGCTATCTTTTTTGTTCAGTTCGAATTTTTCCTTATTGGTCACATTTGGTCTGGCTGATAATATGGCAAAAACCACAGTCAGTAAACTGGTTAACAGCAGGAATGCCATTGGAAAAACAAACCTTAAACTGCTGAATTCATTCTGAGTTGAAAAAGTAAAGCCTGTACCAAAGAGTGTAATCACAATTGAAATAATGATTGTATTAATACTGATCATCATATTCGCCTTATTATCCGCTATTGAAGTCAGATTGATATGATAATCGTAGACAGAACGGTAAAGAGTTTCAATCCCTCTCCCTTCTTTAACGGGCTTTCCAAGGGTCTTTTCTGCCTCTTTAATCCCTTTAGATTTGTTTTCTTCTATTTTCTTGCGTTGTTTTATGATATTCTCTAATCTCTGCTCATTATATTTTAATACTGCTTCCTCTGTTTTAAAATTTGTATCAATAAGAAATTTGAGTTGGGTCTGCGCCCATTCTTCATCTGTATAAGTTTTATTCAGGATACGTTCCCACTCGATCTTCAACAGCTCGGCACGGGTGTTAAAATTCTTACTGCCTAAACTAATGTAATCAGCATCGTGAAGAATTTCCTGCATAGAACCGTCAGGAACATTCTCGAATTTAGTAGATAAGATCAGCGCCTCTATCTCACTTATACTATCCTCCGGATAGTGCCCCTGAAGATAAACCTTCATTAATTTGACACTTTCCTCTTCATGCCCCTGATAGGTATTTATATATCCCGTATCATGAAACCATGCTGCCAGCATGAGTACCTCATAATCACGACTAGTCATATTATAGGACTTTGAAAGCTTCTTACAAGCCTTTACAGTCATTTCAGTATGATTAAAATTATGATAAACAAAATCATTTGGAAGTTTATCCCTGAACAGGTTGAAAACATACTCCTCTGCGTCTTTAACAATTGTATTATTCTTCATGTGTATTTTTAATAGTTAGGGTAATACAGCCTGTATGGGTATAAATTGATTTTGTTTTAATTGCGTTAAGTCCATTCTGGTTTAAAAAAAAAGATCAAACCATATCTAAACAGAAAAAACTATGCCACCTTGTGCAATAATTTTTTTTTTTTGCTCCTTTTGGTATGATTATAGCAAATAATCAATACCTAACAGTTCTAAAATGTACAAATATTTTATCCTCATTGGGGCAATAGCCCTTCTTTCATGCAATAACCCTATTAAAGATAATAATGCCGATAAAGAAAATAATAATAAAGTAATAACTCCAAAAGAAAACACAGTATATGACCTGCCGGAAGAGCTAAGTGAAATTTCAGGGATCACATTTCTAAATGATTCTGTGGTGGTAGCTATACAAGATGAAGATGGAATACTTTTTTATTACAATATAAACCAGAACAGCATCATAAAAAAACAAGCCTTTGGGAAAAAGGATGATTATGAAGACCTGGTTAAGGCCGGTAAGGATATGTATACGATTACCAGCAAAGGACTTATTCATGAGATCAAGGATTTCGAATCTTCAAAACCGGTTATCAGATCATTTAAGACACCTTTTTCAAAAGAAAATGATATCGAAGGGCTGGCCTATGACGCTAAGAATCATCGCTTGCTTATTGCCCCAAAGGAAGCCGGCCTGGATATGGATAAAACCACCAAAGAGATTTATGCTTTTGACCTCAAAACAATGACGCTTCAAACCACACCCGTGTATACCATTCATCTACCCGAAATAGAGGCGCAGTTTGAAGGGGATGCACTTGAGGAAAGCTCGAAGAAATTCTTAAAAGCACTGGGCAATCAGAACATGAACAAGGTTTTTCGTTCTTCTGCAATTACAATCAACGAAACAACAGGAGAAACATTTATTCTTTCGGTCATTAACGGACTTATAATTGTTTTAACTCCAGAGGGCATTCTTAAAAAGCTTATTAAGCTGTCCGGCCCTGAGTACAAGCAACCTGAAGGAATTGCTTTTTCACCCAATGGTAAGCTTTATATTTCCAATGAAGGAAATAAATCAGGAATCGGAAATATTATCGAGCTTAAACATGAGAACTAAATATCTGGGTGGTTTCCTTTTACTGTTTAGCACAATTATTCTGAATGCATGTACCAGTTTAAAACCCTTTTACGATAAAACGCAGCGGGGTTGGGAAACTGCAAACAGTCCTGACACTTTAAAGCTTAAATATTCGGTATTCCTGATCGGGGATGGGGGTATTCCTGAAAAGGACAGACAGGAACCGGTATTAAAGCTTTTACAAACCCAGATATTTCACAAAGACACCACAAGAGTCCATTTTGTAACTGATACCGGAATAGTAAATAATTCTCACCCGGAAGATGTGGTAATCTTTCTTGGGGATAATATTTATCAGACTGGTTTGCCTGAAGCTGATGCCCCGGATCGCGGGGAAAAAGAGCGCAGGATCAATGAACAAATGAACGTAGTAAAAGATTTCAGGGGGCGCAAAATATTTGTTCCGGGAAACCACGACTGGAATGAAAGCCGGGTTGGCGGACTTGCGGCAATAAACCGACAGGAGGAATATATTGAACAATATCTGAATTCTGGTGATGTGCTGATGCCCAGCAATGGCTGCGGAGGTCCCGTAGAACTCCAGTTAAACAATGACCTTGTTGTGATTGCGATCGACTCGGAATGGTGGCTGACCAAGCACGATAAATCACTTGCACCAGATAACGGCTGTACCACATCAAGCCGGCTTGAAGTTATACAGCAGATCCAGGATATAATCCTGCGTAATAAAGGAAAACATATCATCCTTGCACAGCATCATCCGCTGTTCAGTAACGGCCGCCACGGAGGTTATTACACACTTAGGGATTATTTGTTTCCATTGACCCTTTTACGCGATAATTATTATATCCCTTTACCTATAATTGGTGCCATCTATCCGCTCATGCGCCAGTATGGGGTATCCAGGCAGGATTTGTCGAATAAAGATTATCAGCAACTCAAAAGAGGACTTCTATCTGTTCTGGAAGATCAACAAAATATTGTGATTGCCAGCGGACACGAGCATGCCTTGCAGTTCAATAAGTACAAGGATATAAATCATATTGTAAGTGGTGCAGGTGCAAAATCAACTTCAATGATAAAGGGGAATGATGCATTATTTTCATATGGTGGCGGTGGAATGAAGGGCTTTGCCCGGTTAAATTACTACAATAATGGACAGGCCTGGCTCGAATTCTGGGAACCCATTGGGGATGGCTCGACAGGCAAAGTAGTGTACAGGACACCACTCTATGCGATTCCGGCAAAAGCAGAGGAAAAAACTGCAGAGGAAAAAATAATCAGCTATGCTGATAGCAGCAAATTAGTTATTGCAGGTGATACCTTTAAAGCCGGCAAGTTTAAACGGTATTTATTTGGAGAACATTACAGGGATACCTGGGCGATTCCTATCAATGTGAAATATTTGGATATGAATACATTCGGAGGCGGATTAACTCCTATCAAGCTTGGGGGCGGCAAGCAAACAACCAGCCTTCAGTTACAAGGGAAAGATGAAAACCTGTATCAGTTCCGTACCGTAGCTAAAAACCCCACTGCTTTGCTTCCTAAAGGATTTCTAAAAACATTTGCCGAGGATCTGATACAGGATCAGATCTCATCAGCACATCCATACGGAGCTTTAATGATACCGGATATGGCAAAAGCTATTGGGATTTATCATACTACCCCTGAGTTGGTCTATATGCCTTACTCCACTTTACTGGGACCGTATATACAGCAGGTTGGAGGCAAACTAGGGATTATTGAAGTAAGGCCGGATGAGGATCTTTCTGACTTCAATTCGTTCGGAAATGCGAAAAATGCTGTGGGAACCCCAAAAATGTATGAAAAAATACGAAAAGACAATGATAATGAAGTTGATCAGATCATGTTCCTGAAATCAAGGCTTTTTGACATACTAATCGGCGATTGGGACAGGCATGAAGATCAGTGGAGATGGGGTGAATTCGAAAAAGAAAATGGAGTTCTTTACCGTCCTATTCCAAGAGACCGGGATCAGGCCTTCACCAAATTTGACGGTTTGATTCCCCGTTTGATAACCAATGTATTACCTGACATTCAATCATTTGAAAGCAAAATCGGTGATCCTGCTGAACTTTCCATTGCCGCCCGAAATCTCGACAGAAATCTGCTTAATGAATTATCTCTTGACGACTGGAACAGAATTACTATTCAGTTACAGGCAGATCTTACCGATGACATAATTGAAACAGCAGTAAAAAAAATGCCTGCAGAAGTGTTTAAGGAAGCAGGCGCCGAAATTATATCCAAACTTAAATCCAGACGCGGACAACTGCTCTCAGTGGCCAATGAATACTATAAAGTATTGGCCAGGGAAGTAACCGTGATCGGCTCCGATAAAAAAGAGTTCTTTAAGGTCGAAAGGTTTGAACGCACTACCCGACTTACTATTCACAAGATTGATTCAAACGATCATGTAAGCCGCCCCTTATATTACCGCACATTTCAGAATTCAGAAACCAAAGAACTTAACTTATTTGCTTTAGACGGACGTGATAGCATATTGATTATTGGTTCTACCAGAATTGGCGACATTAAAGTGCGTGTAGTTGGAGGAGAAAAAAATGATTCATTCACTGACAATTCAAGCAGTGGAAGGACTTTCTATTATGATCTGAAGACTGAGAACAATACTATAAAAACAGGTCCTAACACCGCATTGCGTTTATCCGACCATCCTTATATTAATGATTATAGTGAAAACACATTTTACTATGATAAAAACGGAATAAAGCCATCTTTTGACTATAATGCTGAAGATGGACTTTTCTTAGGAGGTGGCTATGGTATGAGACATTATGGTTTCAGAAAATTCCCTTATAGTTTTGACCAAAGCCTGACCGGAAATTACGCACCTAAGACCAGGGCTTTTACTGTGCATTATGACGCAAATTTTTATTCATTGTTTGCAAAGAATATGGATGTGGTATTCAGGGCACATCTTAATGCCCCAAAATACACTTTCAATTACTATGGCGAGGGTAATTCAACACTCAATATTGATGATAATATTACCTACTACAGAGTTCGAACCAAGAACCTGAGTCTTGCAGCATTTCTTCAATACCGGTTTACCCAGGCATTCAAAGTTGGAATTGGTCCGGGATACGAATTTTTCAGAGTTGAAAAGCCTGCCGAGCGCTATGTCAGTACTCTCTTATTCCCTGACAGAGATGATATTGCAGAGCCCTCCCGATATGGAACAATACGAAGCTATGCAAATATCGATTTTGTAAATAATAAATTGTTTCCAACTTCTGGTGTTCGCTGGAAGAACGAAATCAATTTTTTCAATGAATTTGAAAACACTAAACACCGTTACCTGCAACTAAATTCCGACCTGTCATTTTATGCAACCCCAAATTTTGAATTTCCGGTAACTGTAGCAATCAGAATCGGAGCATCCGCAAATATTGGAGAATATAAATTCTTCCAGGCCAATTCACTGGGCGGCAATACAAATTTAAGAGGCTTCCGGAATAATCGATTCTCAGGAAGGTCATATCTTTACCAAAACACCGAGGCAAGGTTTAAAGTGGCCCATTTCAGAAACTATATTTTTACAGGGGATATGGGATTGTTCGGATTTTTTGACTCAGGAAGGGTGTATTCTGACCTTCCTGAAAGAAGTACCTGGCACAAAGGATACGGCCCGGGAGTTTGGCTTAATTTCTATGACAAAATTTTGGTATCAAGCGGCTATGGCTTCTCAAAGGAAGGGCACTACCTGACACTTAAAACCGGCCTGTCATTTTAAACTCTTTAATGAACAGTAAAAAAAAATGCAGCATTTTCATGCTGCATTTTTTTTAGATGATAATTTTATCTCGATATTCTACTTTGATTTTACCCTGGCAGTAGAATTTGTTTTCTCAGCCAATAACAGAGCGTTATAAGCATTTACAATCCCCCCGGAAACAGAAATATCGCTTAGTAATACCTTTTTGGTACTTCCCTCTTCTTTGATTTTAACTTTCTGATCTACCTTAACAACAGAATTCATAATAATATCCTTTATCTGAACGGCAGTAAAATGTGGATAGTGGGACCAGATCATTGCGGCAAGACCTGAAACAACAGGTGCAGCCATACTGGTGCCGTCATTTTCTTTATAGGTTGAGCCTGGCATAGTTGAATTAATCTTTACTCCCGGAGCAAATACATCTACTGTTTTCCCTCCATAATTGGAAAATGTAGCAAGGAGTTCTTCATCATTCTTCCATCCTGAAGCCCCAACTTCAATCCAACCCTGAGCAGTTCCCATAGTTACACCTGTACTGTCGCTGAATAATCGATTAGGGAAATTATCTTCCTTTTCGGTGTTCTTACCATCATTCCCGGCTGCATGAACTAGCAATACTCCTTTAGAAACTGCATATTTCACGGCTTCATCAACAACTTTTTTATCCCAGGCATAAGCCTTTCCAAAGCTCATATTAATAATCTTCGCGCCATTATCTACGGCATATCGAATGGAATTAGCAACATCCTTATCGCGTTCATCACCATCAGGCACCGTCCGTATAGCCATAATTTTTACATTATCAGCAACTCCCTTAATACCCAAATCATTATTACGTATGGCTCCAACAATACCTGCTACATGGGTACCATGTTCAGCATCCGGGCCTTTAACGTTATTATTTCCATAATAACGCTCATAGCTATTAGCATAATCATCCCCAACTGAATCCTGACGCGGATCAAAATCGACATTCAGGTGGTACCTGACCTGTGTATCATAATACTTTATACCATCATTAAGCTCTTCATAGAACTTATTAAAATCCCTCTTTTTCAACTCAGGCCTGATGAATTTAATCACTTGTGACTCTACGTCATTAGCCGCCTTATAGCCACTAAAATCATCAGAAGTAGGATTATCCTTGCCCAATTTGGACAGAATTTCATCCAGGTACTTTTTGATCATCGTTGTATTCTGAAGTCCCATTTGAGCGGATTGAAGTTTAGACATATAATCAGTTACCACTCTTCTATAGGTCTGAAATTCCTTTCTTTCCTCTTCTGAGAACGGGGTAGTATTCAATGCTGATGCATATTTACCCTGTAATTTATTGACAAGACGAATAACTTCCATATTATCATAGTGAATATTGGCATTAGGAGATCCTATAAAATTCCAGCCATGTACATCATCGATATAGCCATTATTATCGTCGTCAATACCATTGCCAGGTATTTCCTTTTGGTTAACCCATAATACCTTTTTAAGGTCTTCATGTTCGGTATCTATTCCCCCGTCTATAACAGCTACAATAACAGGAGATGATCTCTTTCCTTTCAAAATTTCGGTATAAGCCTTCTCTGTACTGATACCAAAAACACCATCAGATTTTAAGTCGAGGTTTTGCCAGTTTGCCACAGGAGATTCATTTCCAGTGCTCTGGGCAGATGAGATAAGCGGTAATGCGAGTATCGCAAGAGTATATAATAATTTATTTAATAAATTCATTTTAGTTCCTATAAATTAAAATTCTTTGTTTAAGATAACGAAATATTATACTTTATGTTATGATCAAGCTAATCAAACTAAAATAATACAAAATATCTCCCGAATAAAAGAATTCGAAAAATTATCTATTTAAAGTACGAAAAATTGTAGCTGAGGGTAGGTAGGACTACCTAAAATGACAGTTCTCTGGATTTCTCAGGGTAGAGCGGCAAAGCTGCCACTGCGATCCCGTTTATTGTATGGAGGTCATTGCAGGAAACCTAAGGAGCTATCTAATACTTTTCTCCTTGCATAGGTTCGTTTGTCTTTTCGCTCAATAGTGCTCGCCATGACGCTAAGACACAAAGGTTAAAGAGCATTTATGACAATTAACGTATTTCTTTCATTCCAGTTTCTGCGTCTTTGCGAACTCCATCAAAAGGTTGAGATTAAATTATATGGTCTTGATTTTATCCAGCATTTTAGCTATCAAGGAATCATCTATAAAAGCCCAATATTTCCGTTGATCGCGCCCACTCCAGGTATAATGGGTGTAAAAATCAAGGATATGAATATTGTTTTTCTTATAGTATATCATTTTTTTCTTCGATTCTATTGGTATAATAATCTGTTTGAACAAAACGACCTGACATTCATACTTTTCTGAAGAATAAAACTCTTTTAATTCATTCAAATGCTTTAATAGTAATTCAAAATTATTGTTTTCGCAATTTCTATGGTGATAAAGAAGGACGTATTTTCGTTTTCCTAAAAATGACTTTAATCTATTTGCCCGTTTAACAACCTTTTTCCAGTACCGGTGATTTTTAATAACATCATGACTTGAGAATTCAATGCCATTTTGATGTAAATGATGATAGTTATTATCCAGGATTAAATGAGTCCTAATTCGGGGGACCGGTTTTCCGTTTAAATCTTCGTACTTCAGAAATTCACCACTCACAAAATTTTCATAGTTGTTTCTTTCCAGTTCAAGTATGTATTCAACATTAGATCTGCAATGGGAAAATGATGTGGTGAAAGACTTAAGTCCGTACCTGCTTAAAATATTATCTGTTAGGCAGTTTTCACCAAATGATAAGAATATCTTATTTGATCTATATCTATGAATGATATTAGCTAATCCATAAAACAAATAAGATAGAAACATGAAGTTTGGTTAAAGAGTATTGATAAAATTCATTGATTCATCAAACCTAACAAATTGTTTCCTGAATTCGCCGGGAAGGCTTTCAGTTTTCTGAGTCTTTGCGTCTTTTCGAGCAATAAATTAGTCGGTTTTTTTGTTGTGTATCCTATTGGCATCCGATAACTATCGGGATGTGGTTTTGAAAGAATAATAGACAATGAAGCAGGATTTTGTCCCCCTTTGGTCCAAAGGACTCCTTCGGAGAGGGGGAGCGAAAGCCCTGAGCGGAGGCAGGGGGAGGAAATTGTATCGTCCTAAAATAGGTTTACAATCCAATACCTCCCCCTGCCCCTCCAGAGGGGGATAAGCAAAGTGCCCGGGTATTGTGCTCGAAAGGAAGGATTGTTACCCGATACTATCGGATCTGGCGAACGCTTGTCATTCTGGCGAAAGCCAGAAACAAAAAAAGCCCAGTACAATGAAGTACTGAGCTTTCGTTTAATCCCGATAGCAATCGGGATGGGCACCGACCTAACTCCCATCCGCCCCGGGCGGACAGTACCTCCCGATAACTATGGGGGGCTCTGACGGGCTGTAACGTAAAAAAGCCTCAACAGTTTCCTGCGAGGCT
>NZ_JAUYSS010000043.1 GCF_030695525.1 Daejeonella sp.
AGCCTCGCAGGAAACTGTTGAGGCTTTTTTACGTTACAGCCCGTCAGAGCCCCCCATAGTTATCGGGAGGTACTGTCCGCCCGGGGCGGATGGGAGTTAGGTCGGTGCCCATCCCGATTGCTATCGGGATTAAACGAAAGCCTCGCAGGAAACTGTTGAGGCTTTTTTTGTTTCTGGCTTTCGCCAGAATGAAACGGTGTCCCTCCCTCCCGATTTTTATTTGGATTGAACGAACCCTCGCAGGAAACTGTCGAGGTTTTTTTGTTACGGCCCGCCATGAAGGCATTTTACTGTCATTGCGAGCCCGCCTGATCGGACGGGCAGGGAGGTACGACGAAGCAATCTTATCACATTAAGTACTAGTAGTGAAGGGATTGCTTCGCTACACTCGCAATGACAAAATGCTGTGATCGTAAAGACGCAAGATATTGCGGGGTGGCGGGTCAGGCCCGCCATGACAGTCGATTGCGGGGTTAATAAGGAGATTCCGGCTCGGAGGCCGGAATCTGAGCGAGCGGTACTGCTTAATTTTAAGAGGAAAAATTGCAATTTCTGCTAGCCTTTACTGTACTTCCGATTCCGGTCTACGAACCGGAATCTCCTCAATCTTTAAATACGGATTGTCATCGTGGCGAAAGCCACGACCTCAATTTTTATATACAAATTGTCATTGTGGCGAAAGCCACAACCCCATATTCGCAAACCAAAAAGATTGCAAGGGCCATGCTCATGTATTTATTTTATACCATTTTCTGCCTCAAATGCTTGATGTTTTTTGGCTCGCAAGGACGCAAAGACGCCGAAATCCGAATGTCATCCTGACGAAAGTCAGGAAAACGGGATCGCAGCGGCAGATTTACCGCAATGTAAATAGCATCTTAACACTAATTCTCTGCGGCAAACTCTAGCGCCCCCCAGCTGAAGCCATTCGGACGGGGAGTGCACGGCTGACGGGACCGATAGAACACTGAACCTGCTTTTTAAAATAAATTGATTCCCCATGGTCGGGGTTGTCACCGTACCATAAACAACTTATGTCTCTTGATCGGTGACAATACCGACCAAAGGAAAACCTGAATTTTTCTTCAAATTAATCACATTAAATTCATGCATAATAATATTACGATTTTTCTGATAAGCGCGTGATCTATCTCATTTTCTCTACCATTATTTTTATCTATACTTGCACAAATTATTGCTTTTATGGCATCTCATATCTATTAAAAGGATGTTATGAATTCAATTTTAAGACCCTGATTCATGCTTTTTACGTATATTTGGATAATTTAGAAGTTCATATGAATATTAATATAGGATCACGCAGAGAAGTATTAGTGCACATCGAAAAGTATATGCTTGAAAAGATGCATGAATATCTCAAACCTATCGAAACAAACTGGCAGCCTTCCGACTTTCTGCCTGATTCAACGCGCGATACATTTTATTCAGAAATTAAGGATTTAAAGGAGAATGCAAAAGCACTTTCTTATGATTTGGTGGCGGTTTTGATCGGTGATACGATTACCGAAGAAGCACTCCCAACCTATGAGTCCTGGTTGACCATGGTTGACGGAATTTCTAAGGACGAACATAATGGCTGGATGAAATGGGTTAGACTATGGACAGCAGAAGAAAACCGTCACGGCGATTTGCTGAACAAGTACCTTTATCTTTCAGGGCGCGTAAACATGCGCCAGATGGAGATTTCTACCCAATATCTTATTGCTGATGGTTTTGATATCGGTACCGGTCATGACCCATACCGTAATTTTATTTATACCAGTTTTCAGGAATTGGCTACAAATATTTCGCACAGAAGGGTTGCTTCATTAGCTAAAGCTGAGGGCGATACACTCTTATCGAAAATGTGTGGTGTCATTGCTTCGGATGAGGCCCGGCATGCAAAAGCATATAAGGATTTTATGCTTCGTATTTTTGAAGTCGATCCAAGTGAAGCCATGATTGCTTTTGAAGATATGATGCGTAATAAAATTGTAATGCCTGCTCACTTCCTTCGTGAAGTTGGTCTGCAAATGGGTCAGACATTCGGACACTTTACGGATGCAGCGCAACGTTTGGGCGTTTATACCGCAGTGGACTATGTACAGATCATGAAACAACTGATTGATGAGTGGCATATTGAAAAAATTACTGATCTAAATGAAGCCGGTGAAAAGGCACGTGATTATGTGATGAATTTACCGGATCGCCTGTTGAGGGTTGCCGAAAGAATGAAAAACCCTTCCCTGGAATATAAATTCAGTTGGATAGCAGGGTAATTATCTAAATTTAACCTGAGTTAGAAATAATAATGGTTATAAGATAGGTTGAAATTATTGGGATAAGGTTTTGGAGTCACATTAATTGATTTTTGAAACCAATGCTTGTGTTCTATAGGCAGGTTCAGCCCTTTCCTCCGGAGTATTTCCGGCAAGAAATATCGTTCAAATTACAATTCCGTATAGCCGGAAGATACTTCCTCCGGCAAGGTTTATTTTACCAGGTGCTGATTTCCATCGGGAGTGACAGCCCGACAAAAGGACCATTTGCATTTTGAAATAAACCCGGGTGGCAGCCGTAGATTTTTGCCAAATCTGATTTTATCTTACCCAGAAATTTATTGGCAAAAACTACGGCAGAACACGGGACTGGTATAACCGAAGAAGTACAGACCCTGCTTTCCAAAACAAAAGAAAATCTCCAATTTTAATAGTAGCTAGCAAAAATTTATATCCAAATTTGTTAATTAACAGAAAAGCCCGACTAGTAATATTACCAGTCGGGCTTTTTTCTTGTGGTTAAATCACTTTTTAACTAATTGCATCTTCTCTGGATTCCACAGTATTGCAGTATCGTTGTTATAGCTGTCATTACATAACAATGCAGGAGCTGCGGCTCGATATCCGAAAATTGCATCCTCCACAACTTTGCCATTGTTTTTGATCGCATTAAAGAAATTCACGAAATGGTCATAAGGACCACCCATATAGCCTTTTTCTGCTGCAAAGGTATATTCTTCCTGCGGCAGGATTCGCTTTCTGTCACTTAGTGGTGTTCCGGCCTTTTTCATGTTTTCAATGAAAAATGGATCATCTGAAGAGAAATTTTTGTTTCTTCTAAGGGTTACGCTATCCCATCCGATATCCATTGCCCCTTCACTTCCTATTAGCTTAAGAATTGTATTCCCACTGGTTCCATCAATGAAATTACATCTTAGCGACAAGTTAAACGCGGGATGAGCCTCTGCCTGATCAGGATAGTCAAATATGCCTAAAAGTACATCCGGGACTTCCCGCCCGTCCTTCCAATACCTTAAGCCACCCGAGGAATAAATTTTATTCGGACCGAATGAATCTGTGATAAAATGAAGACTTGAAAACAGGTGGACAAACAAATCTCCTGACATTCCGGTGCCATAATCACGATAGTTTCTCCATCTGAAAAAACGTTTTGGATCAAATGGGCGTTTCGTAGTATTGCTCAGGTATGTTTCCCAGTCGACTGTTTCTGCTGATGCATCTGCCGGAATTGGGTATGACCATGCTCCTCCCGGTGAATGACGTGCCCAAAAACCTTCTGCAAAGTTAAGCTGCCCGATTGCTCCATCTTTCAGAAGTTCCTTTGCTTTCTCATTTCCCAAAGAAGATACTCCCTGACTACCAACCTGAAAAACTTTTCCGGTTTCTTTCTGAGCTTTGATTACTGCTGGTCCTTCGGTAATGTCATGAACCATTGGTTTTTCACAGTAAACGTGTTTGCCGGCTCTCATGGCATCGATAGAAATCTGTTGATGCCAGTGATCAGGTGTAGCCACAATAACAGCATCAATATCTGAGCGGTTTAATATTTCTTTGTAAGATCTTGTAGTAAAAATATCCTGTCCCCAGCGATTTTTGGCGTCTTTTAGTCTTCCATCATAGAGATCGCATACCCCTACAAGTTTAGTCCCCGGGACTTTGAGTGCAGTGATCGTATCCCCAGTGCCCATTCCTCCTGCTCCGATCAGTGCAATATTTATATTGTCATTTGCACCAATGTATTGTCTTTTATGGATTATAAACTGTGCTGTTTCACTTTCCTGAGCTGCAGCAAGTACATTGCTTCCAACTGCAACGGCGGCGGTGGTTGCTGCAATTTTTTTAATAAAACCTCTACGAGAAGATTCCTGATTGTTGTTCATTAGATTATAATTTGGGGTTTATTCCCGTATAAACGGGATTGAGCCCTGCACATGCGGGATTGATTCCCACGCATGCGGGATTGGGCAGGCTTAAATGTTTGATTAATCGTGCTGATGTTTATTCGAGCTCTTTAATTTTAATTCTTTTCCATCTAACCTTGATGTCTCCACCAGAATGGATTTGAAGAGCAATAAATCCTTTTCCTGCACCAAATTTTTCATCTTTCAGATGAGAGATTTGTTTACCGTTTAACCATGTAGTTATTTCATCACCCATTACATGAATTTTTCCACGGTTCCAGCCATCCGGACTAAGGCCTGATTCTTCTTCTTTAGTAGGTTTGGTTAACCAGCCTCTTCCATAGGATTCATAAATGCCTCCTGTTCCGTTTCCGGGAGGAGCAACTTCTACCTGCCATCCGCTGATCTTAGTTCCTTCGATGCTTGAACGGACGAAAACTCCACTGTTTCCATTGGCCTCAAGTTTAAAATCATATTCCAGGATGAAATTTTTGTAATTTTTGTTTGTAGACAGATAGCCATATTCTTCTTTTGGCCCATTTTCACAGATGAGATGGCCTTTTTCAACATACCACTTCTCTGTACCATGAATAGTCCATCCCGTAAGGTCTTTACCGTTGAACAGCTTTGTTGATTTCTGAGCAATAGCAGCAGTTGAAATCAAAATGAAGGAAAAAATAAATACTAAGTATTTCATTGTAGTATGTGTTTTGGTTTATATAATAAATATAGTTTTTAAATAATGGATTCAAAACGAAGCGGGATATATTTTACACTTTTATATAAATATGCTTCTTATCCATCCACAGTCCAACCAACCAGCAGAGTAGCATAAAGGAAAGAGCGAAGAGTAAAGAGCCGATCGGTCCGGGTGCTATGGCCTGAAATACATTGATGCTGATGGCTTTACGCAAACTGGTATCTTCAGCCAGGGTGATCAGACCAAGTATTCTGCTGCCCACTTCGGCCACTAAATAAATAAATAGCGGATTTTTACCAAATACCGTAAAGAAGTAAGTCCAGTTCCATTTATTCATAGATTTTATTTCAACAACATACAATAATGCAGCAATGATTGCCAGATTAAGTCCGCTGGTTAACAGGATAAAGGAACCTGTCCAGAGTTTTTTGTTGATCGGAAATACACTGTCCCAGCATAATGCAATAAAGATCAGAACCGCTGCACTCAATAATAATTTTGCAATGCTTTCATAATTTTTGCCATTTTCTCTGATAAATTTTCCGGCAAAATAGCCGATGATGGTCAGTACAATTGCCGGCATGGTACTCAGAAGTCCCTGAGCCTCGAAAGGCACACCCTCTCCTTTTGACAGATGACTTTCACCAAACAGAAATTTATCCAAATAATGACCTGCATTTCCAAGCATACTGTAAGGGTCTGCAGGATCACCAAAAGCGAGCAGGATTGCCCAATAGCCTAAAAGGAAAAATACACTGAGAATGATAATTTTTTTAGAATTGAGATAATGGATCATCAGCGCAGCAAAGAAATAACAAAGTGCGATTCGTTGTAATACCCCGAAAATGCGTGTTTCACTGATTGGTTTTAAGATTAATTCTCCGGCTTCATTTGACTTAAAGTAAGGAAACCAGTAGAGCAGGTATCCCAATAAAAAGATCCATGCAGTCCGCTTCAATATCTTAAAAAAGGCCATGCTGTCGCTTTCAAGTTTCGCTTTGGTGAAGCTCATTGCATTTCCAACCGCAAATAAAAACCCGGGAAAAACCAGATCTGTTACAGTAAAACCGTGCCATGAGGCATGAAGCAGCGGTGCAAAGGGAGTAGCCCCACTTCCGGGAGTATTGACAATGATCATGAAACATACAGTCATGCCTCTGAAAACATCGAGTGAGAGAAAGCGGGTGGGAGAATTGCTCATTTTGTTGAAATTGGATTGAAAGTATTCAAGATCCAATTTACATTATTTTGGAGGAATTGGAAATGTGTGGGATTTTTAAGAGTTGGCTGACAATACAATTTTCGCAGTGATGGCAGAAAAGTGGTTCCAATTCATAAACACGACTGAAAAAACATTAATTTGTAGCATAATGAGATAAACAATGACCAATCGCTTTACGGACATAATTCAGCTAATAAAATAATCTCGGACTAATGCCATAAAAGCCGTAAACGCTGAGCTAATAAACCTATATTGGAATATCGGTGAATATATAAGCAAGAAAATTGAACAATCTGAATGGGGCGACTCTGTTGTGACAGAATTAGCCAATTACATACAGACACACGAACCTGAAATAAAAGTCTTCTCTGATAAAAATATTTGGAGAATGAAGCAGTTTTATGAGACTTATAGAGAATTTCCAAAACTCGCACCACTTGTGAGAGAAATTGGTTGGACAAACAATTTGCCCATAATTTTCAAGATGCAAATCTATTGAAGAAATTGAGTTTTATCTTCAACTCGTAAAGCAAGAAAATTATAGTAAAAGAGAACTCGACCGACAAATATCTGCAAGCCTTTTCGAGCGGACAATGATAGGCAATTCAAAACTCTCACCAGCGGTGAGAGAAAGTAACAAAGACCTAACAAATACTTTTAAAGATAGCTACGTATTTGAATTTCTAAACTTACCCGAACCGCATAATGAAAGTGATTTACAGCGTGGACTTGTGAGACAGATGAAGAATTTTATACTTGAACTTGGGAAAGACTCTTTGTTTATAGGCGAAGAATATAAATTGCAAGTAGGGAACAGTGACTTTTTCATTGACCTCCTTTTTTACCACCGTGGACTTCAATGCTTGGTTGTCGGGGAAGCTTACAATGGGATAATTGTTGGTGATCCATTTTTATTGAGAAAGGTATCCACCCCAACGAGGATAAATCCCGTCGTGTTTCAGGGTTTCATAGAAAATAGATTCCTCCTGAATCTGGCTTCGCTAGTAAATCGTTTCCATTGCTCTCAAAAACCCCGTTTTAATAGTATCTGAACGTAAAATGCCTATACCTTAAACGAATCTAAGACCTGCCTAAGGCCTGGCTTTTAGCTTTGCCGGGTCCTGTTTTTAAGTTAAGCTCTTGATAAACAGTGAAATTTTTCTTAAATTCAATAAGGAATTAAGAAAATGGCTATTCAAACCTCCATACTTTTTAAAGGCTTCAGTGGAAGTATCAACCGGCAGTTGTTATTCAGACAATGCGCGGGGAAAACAGTTGTTTCCAGGTTCCCTGACAGAAGTTCTGTGATCTATTCGGAAAAACAGAAACAGGAGCGGAGACGTTTCGCAGATGCGGTTTCGTTTGCACGGGTAGTGATTTCAGATCGGGGTTTGAAACAGGTTTACAGCATTAAAGCTGCTTTGCTGGGATTCCGATCCGTCTGGAATGTGGCTATTGCAGAACATATGAGTGATCAACCGCTAAAGGTCAAAAAGAAGAAAATGCCCTTTGATAAATCGCAGATAGAATTACAGGCAGGCAGAAAAATACAAATAAAGTTATTTAGAACGATAGAAGGGGAGCCTCCGGTTTTGGTTAAGTTATCACTGCGATATAGCAGAAGCAGGAATATTACTAAAATACGGCGGGATAGAGTGGGCTTACAGAGGGATGCGAGTGAATTACAAATTGTAAATTTATGCTAGCCGGGTAACTGATGACGGTGGCGTTTTCCGTCATTCCGAAGGAGGCCCGCAGGCCGGAAGAATAGGTAGGGCGAGCAGTCTCATGATCAACGCTTTTAGCATTAGTAATAAGAATTCACCTCGCGATAAGGCTTGTTTTTCAATTGTAGGTTGTTAAATGCTTTATTTTCTAAGTATTTCATAGTCACTTCAATTTCTTAAAATTATTGTTTCCTAAGAGAGATTTCATCTGGGTAATGGCTATCCTATTCAACTGCTTTAGTCGATCACTTTGTTTCAATCCCTGGTGAATTAATACAGCATTAATGCTTTCCATGTTGCTCAAAACTACCAATTGTTCTATTGTTGCCTCATCGCGTATATTGCCTTCAGCTTTAGGATTTGCCTCTCGCCACTGTTTTGCTGTCAGACCAAACAGTGCTACATTTAGCATATCGGCTTCATCTGAATACACAAAGCGAATTTTCTCTATGCTTAGAGTTTCGGGTATCAGGATTTCCTTAATTGCATCGGTATGGATGTGGTAATTTACCTTAGCTAAGGTGCGCTGAAGATTCCAATCTAGTTTTAATCGATCGCTTTCATCAGCCTTGAGTCGCTGAAATTCCTTAATGAAATAAAATTTGAATTCGGCACTGATCCATGTTGCAAATTCAAAAGCAATATCCCGGTGTGCAAAAGTTCCTCCATATCGTCCTGATTTTGAAATTATTCCTTTTGCATTAGTAGTTTCAATCCACTTTTGCGGAGTAAGTGCAAAACTGTTTGACCCTGACTCATTTTTAAAGGCATCGAATTCGATGCCTTTAAAATCAGGGTTGTTGAGCTGTTCCCAAAGACCGCAAAATTCAATTGCGCTTCTGGTTCTCATCCAGTTTTGTATGATATAGTTTGTTCGCTCAGAATCGCGGTAACGAGCCATATCAGTAAGCGAAATAAAATCGTTCATTTGGTCGGAAATCAACGTAATTTCTCTGCCCTGAACGCTTAATGTTTTGCTTTTTGACATGAGTCCTTTTAATTACATATTCCTCCTATACTGCCCCCCAACCTCATACAATGCATGCGAAATCTGCCCCAGGGAACAAACCTTGCAAACTTCCATTAGGCTTTCAAAAATATTTTCTCCGGCAATGGCTTTCTGTTGAAGTTCTTTCAAAAGCTTAGCTGAAGTTTCCTCATTTCTTTGCTGAAAGGTTTCCAAAGCGCTGATCTGAAATTGCTTTTCTTCTTCTGTCGCACGGATGACTTCTGATGGGATGATGGTCGGTGAACCATTTTTATTGAGGAAAGTATTCACCCCAACAATCGGATAAGTTCCGTCGTGTTTCAGGGTTTCATAGTAAAGTGATTCTTCCTGAATGCGGCTGCGCTGGTACATCGTTTCCATGGCTCCCAACACTCCGCCGCGATCATTGACCCGTTTGAATTCCTCCAAAACGGCTGCTTCAACAAGTTCGGTTAGTTCTTCAATTATGAAGGCTCCCTGTAATGGGTTTTCATTTTTTGCCAGACCTAATTCCCGGTTGATAATGAGCTGTATCGCCATCGCCCTGCGTACCGACTCTTCTGTAGGTGTGGTGATCGCTTCATCATAAGCATTGGTATGCAGTGAATTGCAATTATCATAGATCGCGTAAAGCGCCTGCAAGGTGGTACGGATATCATTGAAATCGATTTCCTGAGCATGTAAAGATCGCCCGGAAGTCTGGATATGATATTTTAATTTTTGGGAGCGGTCATTGCCCTTGTATTTATGCTTGATAGCTTTTGCCCAGATAATTCTGGCCACGCGTCCGATCACAGAATATTCAGGATCAATTCCGTTAGAGAAAAAGAAGGAAAGATTGGGTGCAAACTCATCGATATGCATCCCACGACTCAGGTAATACTCCACGAAAGTAAAGCCATTACTCAAGGTAAATGCCAATTGTGAAATCGGATTAGCTCCTGCTTCAGCAATATGGTATCCCGAAATGGAAACAGAATAGAAGTTCCTTACCTGTTTGTCGATGAAGTACTTCTGGATATCACCCATCATCCTAAGGGCGAATTCAGTTGAGAAGATGCAGGTATTTTGTGCCTGGTCTTCTTTTAAAATATCTGCCTGCACAGTACCTCTTACACTGGCAATTGCATAGGCTTTGATCTTATTATAGACATTTGCCGGTAAAACCTGGTCGCCGGTAAGTCCGAGAAGCATTAAGCCAAGTCCATTGTTCCCTTCAGGGAGTTCACCCTGATAAACCGGCTGATTTATGCCCTTTGCTTTGAAAATCTGTTCAATTTTGGCCTTAACTTCTGCCTGTAGCCCATTTTCAATGATGTATTTCTCACATTGCTGGTCGATGGCGGCATTCATGAAGAAGCCAAGCAGCATTGGCGCAGGACCATTAATGGTCATGGATACCGATGTGGAAGGATGGCAGAGATCAAAACCGCTGTATAGTTTTTTAGCATCATCAAGTGTCGCGATGCTAACCCCTGAATTTCCAATCTTACCGTAAATATCAGGACGTAGGCCGGGATCTTCTCCGTAAAGTGTGACCGAGTCGAAAGCTGTAGAAAGACGGTGTGCCGGCTGTCCGAGGGAAACATAATGAAAACGCTTGTTGGTTCTCTCCGGACCGCCTTCGCCGGCAAACATTCGGGTTGGGTCTTCGCCTTCACGTTTTAAAGGGAATACTCCTGCAGCGTATGGAAACTCTCCGGGTACATTTTCAGTCAGTAACCAGCGCAGAATGTCGCCCCATGCTTCATATCTCGGTAAGGAGATCTTGGGAATTCTAAGTTTGGACAAAGATTCGGAATAAAGAGATTGCTTAATTTCCTTATCCCGGACTTTAAAAATGAATTCATCAGCCTTATATTTTAAGATCGTTTCCGGCCATTCACGCAATAATCTTCGGCATTCCGGATCAAGACTTTCTTCAAGTTTATTATATACATCAGTCAAAGGTCCATCTAAATCCTTTTTTAAGCCCTCTCCTTCGGAGAGGGTTTGGGTGAGGCCCAATACCCCCTTAACCTGAAACATCTGCTGAGCAATTTTACTCTGCGCATTTACCCATTCGGCATAAGCTGAACTGCTTTCAACGATTTCTGCGAGATAACGGATCCGCTCTGGCGGAATGATATAACTCTTTTCGCTATGCTTTCCAATCAATTCCATTTTTGCCTGGAAATCATATCCGGTTTTTCTTAAAATGGCCTTCATCAATTCCGCGAAGAGTTTATTCATTCCGGGATCATTGAATTGTGAAGCCATGGTGCCGATCACCGGCAGATCCTCATCTGCTGCATCAAACAATTGATGATTGCGTTTGAATTGTTTCCTTACATCCCTGATCGCATCCAGTGCCCCGCGCTTATCAAATTTATTGATCGCAACAATATCGGCGAAGTCGAGCATGTCGATCTTTTCCAATTGTGTTGCTGCTCCAAACTCGGGAGTCATCACATATAAGGATACATCACAATGTTCGGTGATCTCAGTATCCGACTGTCCGATGCCGGAAGTTTCAACAATGATCAGTTCGTATCCTGCTGCCTTACAGATATCAATCGACTCCTGAACATATTTCGAAAGGGCTAAATTGGCCTGCCTGGTTGCCAGGGAACGCATATAAACCCTTGGGTTATTGATGGAATTCATCCGGATACGGTCGCCCAATAAAGCCCCACCGGTTTTTCGTTTTGATGGATCTACAGAGATAATGGCAATGCTTTTATCAGTTTCGACCAAAAAACGACGAACCAGTTCATCGATCAGTGATGATTTTCCTGCTCCTCCTGTACCTGTTATCCCAATAACCGGGACTTTTTTATCTGCATTTAATTTTTCAAGTTCTTTCAGAAAGCTTTC
Source organism: Daejeonella sp. (assembly GCF_030695525.1). GTDB lineage: Bacteria > Bacteroidota > Bacteroidia > Sphingobacteriales > Sphingobacteriaceae > Daejeonella. Next base: position 11,695 of record NZ_JAUYSS010000043.1, read on the forward strand.
TGTCTGCTCAGGATGGTTTTCTGCCAGGGTGATCGCGGAAGCTATGGCATTGACATTCTTCTGCTGAATGCCCTGAAGTTCATTCGTCAGGCTGGTATGGGTTTGGAAATCACATGCCTGGAGCATATCATTGATCATTCCCTGAAGCCCCATTTTTCGGCCATCATCAGGTGAATAGATCTGCGTAATGCCGTATTCTTTAAGTTCTTTGATTTCAGTCGGTAAGATCACGCCACCACCACCGGCAAATATTTTAATATGTCCTGCGCCCAATTCCTGCAGCAGATCATACATATATTTTAAATATTCAATATGCCCTCCCTGATAAGATGTCATGGCAATACCTTGTACATCCTCCTGAATCGCACAGTTTACCACCTCCTGCACAGATCGGTTATGACCCAGATGGATAACCTCTGCCCCGGAGGACTGAAGTATGCGCCGCATAATGTTTATGGTTGCATCATGCCCATCGAACAGGGCAGCTGCTGTAACAAAACGTATCTTATGTTTAGGTTTGTAGACTTCGGTCATTTTGATTCTTCTTGGGGTATAAAGGTAAGAATAATTGGATTGATGAGAGATTTAGGGGGGATAGAAATAAGAACCCGGGTTCAAATTGCTTCTGACAATAGTGATGGCTTGTGCCCGAAAATTTTATCGTGTATGATCAGGTGTTGAACTGACCTCGAAGGTTAATGTAAGTATTTTAGAAATTAAAGTTTCCAGCTTTCATTGATGGAAATTTGTAATACGTGTTTAAGGAAGTTTCCACTCTAGTTGATCAAACCTGGTAATATTTATTGCAGGAGGTTCTCGCTTTCGCGAGAATGACAAGCATGGGGGTATGAGGGAGATTCCAGCCTTCGCTGGAATCGAAATGCGGAACCGTATGATAAATGATGCTACCTTTTACTCATTTTTTGTCTTTAGATATTTCGGGAATTGCAGTTTTGGGAAATGAAGGAATATTTTGTTTACATGCTAACTAATACATTTCATAACGTTTTGTACATCGGTATTACAAACAATATCCGCAGAAGAGTGTATGAACATAAACGAAAGCTCGTTTATGGATTCACAAGTAAGTACAATTGCACAAAACTTGTGTGGTATGAAAAGTTCACTGATGTGAACTCAGCCATCGCCAGGGAAAAACAATTAAAGACCTGGCAACGATCATGGAAAAATACTTTAATTGAAAAGCTTAACCCAGATTGGCATGATCTTGCCGCGAATTGGTTCATTAAAAGTGATAAGTAACCCAAGCCGATTCCAGCGAAGGCTGGAATCTCCTTACTCTCCAACAACGCTTGTCATTCCCGCGAAAGCGGGAACCTCCGCTAACTTAACTTACAAAGAAGAAACAGAAGGAAGCGAGAACATTAAATACACCATCATATAATTCCTTTTCAGCGAAGGCTGGAATCTCCTTACCCTCGCCCAACCATGTTTGTCAACCGATAAAATCAATTCACGCTAAAGCGGGAACCTCCGACAATACATTTAAGGCAGGATCAAGGAAAGCTGTAATCTCATACCCAAAACCATTCTAAAATTTTATATCTGCGATGGATGGAATCTCCTCACCTCCAACCACGTTTGTCAACCGATAAAATAGGTTCCCGCAAAGGCACAATCTCATTATTTAAGAGTCGGGAGGTTCCAGCTTTCGCTGGAATGACAAAATTTTTTGGTTAAAAAGGAGATTCCAGCCTTCGCTGGAATCGCAAGAAGGAACCGTATTATAAATGATGTAGTGCTTCTACTCATTTTTTGTCTTTATATATCTTTGGAATGAGGAGTGATCTGACTCCGATTCCAGCGACGGCTGGAATCTCCTTACCCTCCCCCCACCCCGCGTGTCATTCCCGCGAAGGCGGGAACCTCCTGTAACCCATCTTATAATTCCTTATTAACGCAACATGGAACCTCCAACAATAACCCTAATAAACCTATCTAACCCTTCTTAGGACTATGCTTACTCGGCATTTTTGGCGCCTTTGTTTTGCCCTGAACCATGGAGTTTACATTTCCTTTATTTACGGTAGCCTGTTTATTGTCTGTTTGATGAGACATCTGTCCGCCGCTGTTTGAAATGCCTCTTGATTTCAGAGTTTCTTTTTTTGCATTGATCGATTGATTTCCTTTTGAACTACCCTGCTGGTTTTCATTGGATTTGTTTCTTACCGGTGTTTTCATAGTAACCTCTTGTTTTTACAAGGCTGTTGCAAGCATTTGCATTTCGCCATATCTACAAGATACGAATAAGTATTCCGGTAAAAAATGACTTAGGTTACAACCAGTTTTTCTTTTTGAAATAAATCAGGGTAATGACTGATGACAAAACCATTAGCGAAATAGCAAAGACATAGCCATAATCCCAGCCCAGTTCAGGCATAATCTTAAAATTCATGCCATAGACACTGGCGATCAATGTTGGAGGCATAAAGGCAACAGTAGCTACCGTGAAAATTTTAATGATCCGGTTCTGCTCGATGTTCACCAGACCCATAAAGGTATCCTGAAGGTATTCCAATCGTTCAAAGGCAAATTTATTGTGCTCGATCAGTGAGCCGATATCCTTGATCATGATCCGCAAAACAGGCATATATTCTTCAGGAAATAAACTGCTTTTCATCAGGGAGGATACTAAACGCTGCTTATCCACAATGTTTTCGCGCATCAGTATGTTGTAGTTCTGGAAGGAGGCAATTTTTAAGAGAATCTCCTCATCTGAACGTTTTCTGTTCAGGGTTAATTTTTTATTCAGGTCGGCGATGTCTTTCGCGAGACCTTCAATGATATCTGCATCCTGTTCAATTCCTGTTTCAAGAATCGTGAGCAGGATATGATACCCGTTTGTAAATGAACCCGGATTTGATTTTATCTTTTTGACGGATTCACCAAAGGTCTTCAAATCGTCATCCCGGTAGGTAAACAGGATTCCTTTTTCAAGGATAATTGAAACAGGGCAATAATCAAATTCCTGCATTTTGGGCGACAGGAAATTGGAGTTGATGATCAGTTCATCATCCAGTTCATTAAAGCGGGAAGAACTTTCAATCTCTGAGGACTCTTCTACTGAAGAGTATTTGATATCAAAATAGGTTTCTATGGTCACCTTTTCTTCAACGGTAGAATTTTGAAGATCTACCCAAACCATGTCGTTAAGCGGGATTGTACGCAGTAAAGTGATGTCACTTTCTTTCGCCAGTCGTTTATCTTTTTTATAATATATCCGGAGCATAGGCAGAATTTATGGGTAAGATTGAATTTTGTATCTTTGCAAAAATAAAGTTTTGGGAACACCTTTAGATTACGGATTCAAGAATTATAATCATTATGGCGCTTATCTTAAAAATAAGTATGATGGGCAGCGCGTATATAAGATTATTGCTGATGCCGGATTTACCTGCCCAAACCGTGATGGGAGTAAGGGTTACGGCGGATGCACCTATTGTAATGTAGATTCTTTTACTCCCGAGCTTTCCCGGAAACTTCCAACCATTCGAGAGCAGATCGAGCAGGGCATGGAAAGGGCCTATAAAAACTACAGAGCCGAAAAGTTTATTATCTATTTTCAGCCCAATACCAATACCTATGCTCCAACTCATTACCTCAAAATGCTTTATGATGAAGCGCTGAGTATCAATACAGAGGGTATTGTCGGATTGTCAGTTGGAACCCGCCCTGATTGTATTGATTTTGAGAAGCTGGCATTACTCGAAAGTTATGCTGATCGCTTTGATGTGGATCTGGAGATGGGGATGGAATCTATCTATGATGATACCCTTTTGCAGATCAACAGGGGATGTACCCACCAGGAATTCCTGAATGCAATTCAATTGGCAGAAAATACAAAGGTTGATATCTGTGTACATACCATTTTTGGCTTCCCTTGGGAAACCCATGAAATGATGCTGCGTTATGCGGATGAGATCAACAGATACCCTCAAATTAAATTTGTTAAACTACATCATCTTCATATAGTAAAAGGCTCGATCATGGGCTCAAGATATGCCCGCGATCCTTTTAAAGTATTCACTATTGATGAATACACTGATTTTATAGCTGAATTTATTCCTTTATTAAGACCTGATATTGTACTTCAAAGACTATTTGGCCTCGCCGATTTCGATTTGCTCATCGCTCCAAACTGGGGAATGAAGAAATCTCAGATCCAGAGTTATATCGATAAGCGTCTGGAAGCCAAAGGGGTTGTTCAGGGGAGTGCTTATAAAGGTGCTTCGGTTTTGGTTGTTTAATCTTATTGTGGATTATTTAACGGTAATATGGCGCTAAAGCACCAATATTTGTTCCGTTCTTGCCGCTTAGGTTTTGGGCTGAAGCCCGCCCGGAAAACCGGATCCATACCCGGAGCTAAAGCACCGGGCTATTGAACAATATGGCTATCCCAATGCTCAATATTAATATTCAATCATCTAATTATCCATCATCCAGTCATTAATTGACGTATAGTGTATCAATATTTCACGTATTAACGCACTGGTAAACTTCCATTTTATTTTAGGCGCATTAGTATTCCATTGGCTTTGTCAAAGTATATATGATATGTCACCAATACGGTTTTGCTCAATAGGCCCCAGCTTTAGCTGGGGTTAAAGGATTAAATCGTTTTCGGGCTTCAGCCCAATATTCAGCAATTGGTAAGGAAAATTACATTGGGCTTTAGCCCGATAGAATACTAAATTGGTAATTATTTATCGGCAATATGTAGCTAAAGCACCAGTATTTGTTCCATTCAGGCTGCTTAGGGTTTTGGGCTGAAGCCCGACCTGATAACCGGTTAATTTACCCGGAGCTAAAGCACCGGGCTATTTAGCATTCTGCCCTCCATAATATCTTATTGACGCTCTTTTTCTTAAAAAACTTCGCCTATTTCTCATTAATCTCTGCATTTTCAATTAAAATTCCAAAATTCAGTCCAAAATTTCTTGATTTTGCATAGTTCTATTTGCAATATTTTAAATTTTACCTCATTTGTAAGGCATTTTATCTGTTAAAATTTGATTTAAGATTATAAATCTTCTAAAAATTTAATGTTTTATTAAAAAAACATCAAAATAATATTGATTTTATTCAAAATGCTTATACATTTGTATCAAATAATTGAAATTTTGTTCTCTTAATAAGAAATTTTATCATGAAAGTTGGATTAAAGCAAATTCTACCCTTTTTAATTCTTGCCATTATAGCTGTAGCTGCAGTTTTTGTTCCTTCTCTTCCGGATTTTGCCGATACCGGCAAGTATAACGGAGCTGATATCGCCTGGTTGCTTGTTGCAACTGCTCTGGTATTCCTGATGACGCCGGGTCTGGCATTTTTTTACGGTGGAATGGTTCATCGCAAGAATGTAATTTCAACAATGATCAAGAGCGTCGTTGCTGCCGGGGTTGTCAGTATACTATGGGTTACTGTTGGTTTCAGTCTTTCTTTTGGGGAGAGTATCGGTGGTATAATCGGAAATCCATCCACATTCTTATTCTTTCAGGGAGTGAACTCCGGTGAGCCCTGGAGTCTGGCACCAACGATACCTTTAACACTCTTTGCATTATTCCAATTAATGTTTGCGATCATCACTCCTGGTTTGGTTGTTGGTGCTGTTGCAGAACGTATTCGTTTTACCTCTTATATTTTATTTATAGTTCTGTTTAGTTTGCTTGTTTATGCCCCAATCGCACACTGGGTATGGCATCCGGATGGGTTTTTATTTAAAATGGGCGGACTTGATTTTGCAGGAGGTGCAGTTGTGCACATCTCTGCAGGTATGGCTGCTTTGGCTGGCGCAATGGTTTTAAAACGCAGACAAGCACATCTTAACGGACAGGAAGTTCCACCGGCAAATATTCCTTATGTTTTAATAGGAACAGGTTTATTATGGTTTGGTTGGTTTGGCTTCAATGCAGGTTCTGCACTTGGTGCGAATGCGCTCGCAGTATCAGCTTTTGCAACTACCAATGTTTCAGGAGCTGCAGGAGGATTATCCTGGATGTTCTTCGACGTAGTGAGAGGGAAAAAGCCTTCAGTACTTGGTTTCTGTATCGGGGCTGTTGTCGGACTTGCTGCTGTTACTCCCGGAGCCGGATTTGTAGGGATTCCACAGAGTATTTTTATAGGTTTCGTTGCAGCGATCATATCAAACCTTGCTGTATACTGGAAAACAAAAACTACACTGGATGATACGCTTGATGTATTTCCATGTCATGGAGTGGGAGGTATAGTAGGTTTACTTTTAACGGGATTACTGGCTACAAAAACAGTTAACCCTGCAGGTTCTGACGGTTGGTTCTATGGAAATCATGAGTTTTTCTTTACCCAGCTTAAATTAGTTGCTATAACCGTTTCCTATAGTTTTATTGTCTCTTACGGAATCTTCAAGTTCATCAATTTATTACAGCCAATGCGTGTAAGCTCAGAGGAAGAGGAGGAAGGACTTGACTCAACACAACATAATGAAAAATACACACAAGGAACCTTGCTGGTAAGCAGCCATGGATTCATCTATGAAAAGGAAGTCGAAGATGAGATGGAGGATGAAATGGAGAATGTGAGGCAAATCGTTACTGAGCACATAAAACTAAAATCATCATAAACCAATTATTATACATCAAAGAAGCCATTGCCTGAAAACAATGGCTTTCTTTGTTTACTGAACTAGTTTATTTGCGCAAGCTGAACTGGCAAAGGCTTCAGGCTTTGCTTTGAACACAAAACCCATACTTAATATATAACCCATCGCTTCGTGCAGCGCCATGTTTGATTTGAAATTGGGATTTGTATTGATATCAGCATGAACTTCAAGATCTACATCATAAAGATCAAGCAGGTCACAAAGGGAATAAGCACATTCAATTGATTTCTGGACTTCTGAAAGCATCCTTTCTTTAATTCCCATTCTCAAAGAAGAACGCTCCTGGTGGATGTACATAAATCCACCTTTCTTCTCTCTCAGGAATACGATGACGGTCGCGAAGTCGATGATTGATCCTTTAACCTGGGAGTCTGTGCCGATACAAACTTTTAATTTATTCCCCATTGCAGATTCCCGTTCGATAGCTTGCTCAACTTCTTCCAGGATCGGGCTTTCAATGATTTCTCCATTAAATTTCTTCCAAGTCATAAATTTGATTCAATTTGAATTTTTATTTAAACCGGTGTAATACAGGAAATTGCAATACAATTAAAGATAGCTGATATTCTTTCAATCTGTCGGCGTAGGTATGTTATTTATTTGTTAACATATTAACAATGAGGAGTTAGTCTCCTCTGGTCGGTGTTCTCACAGACCAGCTCGCGGTTTATGGTACGGTGATAACACCGACCATAGGAAATTCCTGCCAGGCTAAAGCCCACCTAATACTATCATAGACCTACAGCTAAAGCTTTAGGCTATTGAACATCCAATAATATTTCCCTGTGTTTAGTGTTATCAACAACCAGTCATCTGTTCACCCTTTGGTTGGTCCTCTGGTTGGTCCTCTGGTCGGTCCTCTGGTCGGTGTTCTCACCGACCAGTTCTATCGCGGTTTGTGGTAAGCTGATAACACCGACCATAGGAAAAAGGATGGCAACCATAATTATATTCGTATATTCTATTATGAACAAGTTGAAATATGTACTATCAGGTTTGCTGTTTATCTTTATTATCAGCGCCGGCTGTAAAAAAGCACCTGATCAACCTCAGGAAGCTGCCATCACCTCTCAGGATCTCCTAAATGTGTCCTATGGTGCACATGTTCGCAATTCACTGGATATTTATCTGCCCGGGCAAAGAGATGGGAAAACCGCAGTAATACTGCTGGTGCACGGAGGCTCCTGGCTTGGGGGTGATAAATCAGCATTTACAGACCTTGCGAAATACTGGCGGGATAAGGGCTATGCAGCTGCCACCTTGAATTACCGTTTAACGAATACACCCGAAAATAATATTCATCCCGCACAGGTAAATGATATTGCTAAGGCTATAGGGTTTATAGGTTCAAAGGCTGCAGAGTGGAAGATTTCCTCAGATAAATTTGCGCTTCAGGGTGCGAGCGCTGGTGGGCACCTGTCGCTTTTATATACTTATAAATATGACATTGGCAATAAGGTCAAAACTGTGATTTCACTGGCCGGTCCTACTGACTTTACACCAACGAGTGGTTTGAATCCTAATCAGGCTCAACTTGTACAGTTGTTGATCGGCACATCCTATCTTACTAATCCCTCAGCATATGCCGAAGCAAGTCCGATAAGTCATGTTACGGCTAATTCAAAGCCTACGCTCTTATTTCACGGCAAACTTGATGTTGTGGTACCCTATCAGCAATCTGTTGACTTGAAAAATCGACTTGCACAATTTAGTAATGTCCATAAGCTCGTATCCTATGAAGATACGGGGCATGAGGTTATAAATGTAAATTACATGGCAAGTTTCCTTGCAGAGTGTGATAACTGGTTCAAGCTACACTTAAAATAAATTGATTTTGGCCGTCTGGTTGGTATTATCACCAACCAGACGGCCAAAATCTTAGTCAGTCAGTTTTTTATAACGCAGGCGGTGAGGCGTAACGTCGCCGGTACGTTTCTTTCTGTTCTCTTCGTATTCAGAATAGTTTCCTTCGAAATAATACACCTGGGAATTGCCTTCAAATGCCAGAATGTGGGTACAAACCCGGTCAAGAAACCATCGATCGTGGGAAATGATCACTGCACAACCACCGAAATTTTCTAAACCTTCTTCAAGCGCTCTCAAGGTGTTCACATCAATATCGTTAGTTGGCTCATCCAATAGGAGCACGTTGGAACTTTTCTTCAATGTAATTGCAAGGTGAACCCGGTTTCTTTCTCCACCGGATAATACGCCAACCTTTTTCTGCTGATCTGCCCCGTTAAAGTTGAATTTGGAAACATATGCCCTTGAGTTAATTGGCCTGTTTCCAAGCATAATGGTTTCATTTCCATCGGTGATGTTCTCCCAAACAGATTTCTCAGGATTCAGGTCATCATGATTCTGGTCAACATAACCAAGTGCTACCGTTGGTCCAACCCTGAAGGATCCGGAATCAGGTTGTTCCTGACCGGTAATCAGGCGGAATAAAGTAGTTTTTCCAGCGCCGTTTGGTCCGATGATCCCAACAATACCTGCCGGAGGTAATGAGAAACTCAGGTTGTCAAAAAGTATTTTATCGCCATAAGCTTTGCTTACGTTTTGTGCTTCAATTACCAGATTACCCAATCTTGGTCCGGGTGGAATAAACAACTCGAGTTTATCTTCACGCTCTTTTGTGTCTTCGGAGGCCAGTTTCTCATAATTTGATAAACGTGCCTTGGATTTCGCATGACGCGCTTTCGGAGCCATTCTAACCCATTCCAATTCTCTTTCCAGAGTTTTCTGACGCTTACTTTCAGTTTTTTCTTCAGATTCCAAGCGCTTGGATTTTTGTTCAAGCCAGGAGGAATAGTTTCCTTTCCATGGGATGCCTTCTCCGCGATCAAGCTCCAGGATCCATCCGGCAACATTATCCAGGAAATACCTGTCGTGGGTAACTGCAATTACAGTTCCTTTATATTGTTTCAGATGCTGCTCCAGCCAGTCGATACTTTCTGCATCGAGGTGGTTGGTAGGCTCATCAAGTAAAAGAACATCCGGTTCCTGAAGCAGCAAGCGACATAATGCTACACGCCTGCGCTCGCCGCCTGACAATATGGCAATTTTTGTATCAGGCTCAGGACAGCGTAATGCATCCATTGCCCGTTCCAGTTTACTGTCCAGTTCCCAGGCACCCGAAGCATCGATCTGATCCTGTAATTCACCCTGTCTGGCGAGTAGTTTATCCATCTCATCGGCATTCTCATAAACCTCTGGCAGGCCGAATTTTTCGTTGATCTCCTCGTACTCTTTGAGGATGGCAGTTGTTGAGGCAACACCCTCCTCCACAACTTCCCGAACTGTTTTATCAGGGTCTAAAATGGGCTCCTGGGCCAAATAACCCACTGTATAGCCCGGAGCGAATACAACCTCACCCTGGTATGATTTGTCCAGCCCGGCAATAATTTTGAGTACGGACGACTTACCTGAACCGTTTAATCCGATTACCCCGATCTTTGCTCCGTAAAAAAAAGACAGATAGATATTTTTAAGGACCTGTTTCTGTGGAGGGTAAATCTTATTTACCCCGGCCATAGAAAATATAATTTTTTCGTCTGACATTCGTATATTGATTGAGGTTCAAATATCGGATTTTAGTCAGAGACATGTCAACTTTATTATGTCTTCCTATCGTAAAACCTTTTTAACCGAAATGGCGTAATTGTTGATAACTTGTTACAATAGCCAGAGGTCTATTAATTCATATTATTAATAGCTTAGGGCATTAAAATACAGAAAGGTATACTAATGGAAGCGAAATTTTCTCCACGCGTCAAAGACGTGATATCATATAGCAGGGAAGAAGCCCTGCGTTTGGGCCATGATTATATTGGCACAGAGCATTTATTGCTGGGACTTATCCGGGAAGGAGATGGGATGGCAATAAAGATTTTAAAAGGTTTAAGTGTCGATACTGCCCGTTTGCGCAAGTCGGTGGAGGATTCTGTGAAGGGAACATCCAGTACGACTGTTAATCTGGGAAATATTCCTTTAACCAAACAGGCAGAGAAGGTGTTGAAAATCACTTACTTAGAGGCTAAAATATTTAAAAGCGATATTATCGGTACAGAACATTTGCTCTTATCTATTTTGAGGGATGAAGATAATATTGCATCGCAGATTTTGCAGCAGTATAATGTGAACTACGATATATTCAAGGCTGAAGTTGAGAATAATAAGGAAGGTTTCCGTGATGAAGCTCCGGGTTCACCTGCAGGTGACGATGATTTCAGGGAAGAAGAAAGCTTTAGTCAGCCAAAAAAGGTTTCTGACATTAAATCCAAAACCCCGGTTCTGGATAATTTTGGCCGGGATCTGACGCGTGCTGCTGAGGATGGTAAACTGGATCCTATTGTGGGTCGTGAAAAGGAGATTGAACGAGTATCCCAGATTTTATCACGTCGTAAAAAGAATAATCCGATACTGATTGGTGAACCGGGTGTGGGTAAATCTGCGATTGCAGAAGGACTTGCTTTACGAATTATCCAGCGTAAAGTATCTCGTGTATTATTTAATAAAAGGGTAGTTACCCTGGATCTTGCTTCTTTAGTTGCGGGTACAAAATACCGCGGTCAGTTTGAAGAAAGAATGAAAGCAGTGATGAATGAACTGGAGAAATCTCCTGATGTCATTCTGTTTATTGATGAGATCCATACCATCATTGGAGCCGGTGGGGCATCAGGTTCGCTGGATGCTTCGAATATGTTCAAACCAGCATTAGCAAGAGGTGAAATTCAATGTATCGGTGCAACCACACTTGACGAATACCGTCAGTATATTGAGAAGGATGGAGCCCTGGACCGCCGTTTCCAGAAAGTAATGGTTGAGCCGGCAACTCCGGTTGAGACTATTGAGATCCTGAACCGCATTAAAGAAAAATATGAAGAGCATCATGGTGTAACTTATACTGATGAGGCTATCAACGCATGTGTTAGTTTGACAACACGTTATATCACTGACAGGTTCCTGCCTGATAAGGCTATTGATGCCCTTGATGAATCAGGGTCACGAGTTCACCTGACCAATATCCATGTGCCACAGAATATAATTGATGTGGAGCAAAAGATAGAAGAGATCAAAATTGAGAAGAATAAGGTGGTTCGCAGTCAGAAATATGAGGAAGCTGCCAAACTTCGTGATACTGAGAAAAACCTGCTTGAGGAGCTTGAAAAAGCAAAAAGTGAGTGGGAAGCAGAAACCAAGACTAAGCGTTATACCGTAACCGAAGATAATGTTGCCGAGGTAGTATCCATGATGACCGGTATCCCTGTTCAAAGGGTTGGTCAGGCAGACAGCATCAAATTACTGGGAATGTTTGATTCAATCAATGCGAGAGTAATCGGGCAGGAAGATGCGGTTAAAAAATTAACAAAGGCTATTCAGCGTACGCGTGCCGGATTGAAAGATCCTAAAAAACCAATCGGCTCCTTTATTTTCCTGGGCCCAACCGGTGTCGGAAAGACAGAGTTGGCCAAAGAACTTGCCCGTTTCATGTTTGATACTGAGGATGCATTGATTCAGGTTGACATGAGTGAATACATGGAGAAATTTGCTGTTTCACGTTTAGTGGGAGCGCCTCCGGGATATGTGGGTTATGAAGAAGGCGGACAACTGACAGAAAAAGTCAGAAGAAAACCATATGCAGTGGTACTTCTTGATGAGATTGAAAAGGCTCACCCTGATGTGTTTAACATACTTTTGCAGGTACTTGATGAAGGTCAGCTTACGGATAGTTTGGGCCGTAAGGTTGATTTCAGGAATACAATCATTATCATGACTTCCAATATCGGAGCCAGACAATTAAAGGATTTCGGACAGGGAGTTGGCTTCAGTACAGTGGCAAAATCTTCACAAGCCGATACTTACTCAAGGGGAGTTATAGAGAATGCACTAAAGCGTGCTTTTGCTCCTGAGTTTCTGAATCGTGTGGATGATGTGGTTGTGTTTAATTCACTGACCAAAGAAGATATCTTCAAAATTATTGACATTGAATTAAAAGCATTATTCGACCGGATTCATGGATTAGGTTATGAAATTAAATTGACCGAAGCAGCTAAAGATTTCATCGCCGAAAAGGGTTATGATTCAAATTTTGGCGCACGACCGTTGAAACGTGCTATTCAGAAGCATCTGGAAGATCCGATCGCTGAAGAGATCCTGAAAGGAGAGCTGGCAGAAGGAGATACAATGGAGGTGGATTACGACAAGGAGAAAGAGGAAATCCGGATTATCGCAAAAGCCAAAACCGCTAAAAGAAAGAAAGAAGAAAAGAAAGAAGAATAATCAGATTTAATTTCATTATTAAGGGCTGACAGATGCAACTGTCAGCCCTTTTTTTTCGTCCTCATTATACAGGCCTTTCCTGGATAACATCAAAGGTTCCATCCCGCACTTGCGTGATAACAAACTATAAAAATAATTAGATGAAAAAATCGGTCTTTCTTTTTGCCATGAGTATTATGTTGTTAGGTGCAGGATGCAAAAAGGAATATATTGTCCCTAACCGCACCATTTTTGCAACGCTTAACCCCGGGAACTGGATTAAGCTTGATGGAGGCCGTAGCTATACCGCTTCAATCAATATGCCTGAGATCGATAATTATTTCAATGACTATGGAGCCGTTCTGGTTTATATTTCCTTTGATAATGGGACTTATGAACAGATTCCTCAGGTTTACAATGGTGTTTCCTATAGTTATTTAACCCGTTCAGGACAGATTGTGATGGAAATACAGAGCTCTGATGGAATAGGAACAGTCACTCCACCGGGATCGGTAAAAGTTAAGATTGTGCTTATCGAATCAATCTGATATAGTTGAGAGTGGAGAATGGAGAGTGGAGAAAAGAATCGTACTTCAGAACGCAAAAAGGCCCGTTCTATAATTTTAGAATGGGCCTTTTTTATAAATGCAGGGCGTTTAAAGCCTTAGGGATCGATTGATATTAACCCTCACCATTCTCAACGCCTAAACGATACATCACATCATCACTTACCCCGGTAGAAGAATATCCCCCATCGTGAAACAGATTTTGCATGGTCACCATACGGGTGAGGTCAGAGAATAAGGTGATACAATAATCTGCACAGGATTCTGCATCAGCATTTCCAAGTGGTGCGATTGCGTCGGCATAATCATAGAAGCTGCCAAAACCCTTGATTCCGGTACCTGCAGTAGTTTTTGTGGGAGATTGTGAAACGGTGTTAATACGAACTTTTTTATCCAGTCCGTAGTGATAACCGAAACTCCGTGCAATTGATTCAAGCATAGCCTTAATGTCAGCCATATCGGTATAGAAAGGGTAGGTACGCTGGGCTGCCATATAAGTCAGCGCAACTACACTACCCCATTCGTTTATGGCATCCATTTTCTTCGCTACACTTAACATTTTATGTAAAGACAGGGCAGAAACATCTATTCCTTTTTGAAAGTATTCATAGTTAAGCTCAGGGTAAGGAATTTTCTTGCGAATGTTAACACTCATACCAATGGAGTGAAGGACAAAATCGATTTTTCCGCCCAGAATTTCCTGAGATTGAGTAAAAAGATTAGTCAGGTCTTCTACGCTTGTAGCATCAGCCGGTATAATTTGTGATCCGGTGGCTGCAGCCAATGTGTTAATTTCACCCATCCGCATGGCTATTGGTGCATTGGTAAGAACAAATACAGCACCTTCTTCATGAGCTTTCTCTGCGACTTTCCAGGCAATTGAATTTTGATCCAATGCTCCTGAAATGATTCCTCTTTTACCTTTCAGTAAGTTATACATATGATTGATTTTGGTTTTTGACTTAAATAAAAAGCTAAAGTTATTATTAATCTCTAATTCTAAAACTCTTTAAAAATTTAAGAGTAATTCCCGGGCATTTTGAATCGCAGATTCTCCCGGATTATTACCACTGAGCATTTTTGCAAGTTCCAGTACCCGTTCTTCTTTATCCAATTGCCTGATCTGGGTATGTGAAATTTCGCTTTCTTCATCCTTGTAAACACAAAAATGAGTGCTCCCTTTACTGGCAATTTGTGGTAGGTGGGTAATAGCGATAACCTGCATATTTTTTGATAATTTCTCCATAATATTCCCAACTCTCAATGCTATCTCTCCCGAAATACCGGTATCGATTTCATCAAATATAATTGTTGGAAGTGCGGTATGTATAGCAACCAAAGACTTAATGGCCAGCATTAATCGTGAAAGTTCACCCCCGGAAGCTACCTTGTTCATTGGCAAGGGAATCTGTCCTTTGTTTGCACTGAACAGATATCTGATCTGATTATTTCCGTTTGTGTCGAATTTCCCTTCAGGGAGTGTTTCATTTATTATTTGAAGAACAGCATTTGGCATACCAATTTCTGATAAGGTTTGCATGACTTGTGTTTCTACCTTTGGGATACAATCAGTCCGGCGCTTACTGATTGTATCTGCCAGTTCTATCATTTCCTGATGTAACTTATCACTCTCGGTTTTTAATTTTTCAATATCTTCATCAGCAAATAGAATGCTGTTAATTTTTATGGAAAACTGATCCCGGATGGCTATTAGTTCGGTATCTGAGTTTACACGATGTTTCTTCTGCAGGGAATATAGTAAATCCAGGCGTTCATTTACTTCTTCAAGTCTTGATTCATTAATCAGACTCCTTTGTTCAATGTTTTCCAATTCAGAAATAAGGTCTTTAATTTCTATCAGGCTACTGTTGAGTCTTTCAGTGATTTTAGCAATTTCAGGTTTAAATTTTTCTGCATTAGCCAAACTGATTAATGCCTCTTTAATTTGTGCAGCAACTGAGGGCTCATTCTCACTCAAAAGGCCAATTGAAATAAGTAAGCTTCTTTTGATCTCCTCAGCATGAGTCAATTCACTTTGTTCTTGTTCAAGTTCTTCCTGCTCACCCAAGGCTAATCCTGCTTTTTCGAGTTCGTCATACTGAAACTGGAAATAATCGAGATCTGCTTTGTTTTGCTCACTAAGACTAATCATTTCCTTTAAGCGTGACTGAGCTATTCTGTATGCTTTGTAGGTGCTTCTGTAATCAGAGAGAAGGTCTTCATTCCCTGCAACCGTATCTATGACCAGTAACTGAAACTCTTCATCATTAATTTCAAGTGTAGCATGCTGCGAATGAACGTCGATTAGTTTTTCTCCGAGTTTCTTGAGCAGAGCCAAATTAACAGGGGTATCATTGATGAAAGCCCTTGTTTTACCATCGGATGAGATTTCCCGTCTTAAAACCGTTTCACGGTCATAATCCAGATCATTTTCCGTAAAAAAATCTTCAAGACGAAATCCATTTACTTCAAAAATTCCTTCGATCACACATTTTTTTTGCTGGTTGAAAAAGTACTTCCCTTCAGCACGTTGCCCTAAGATTAAGGAGAGTGCACCAAGAATGATAGATTTACCTGCTCCAGTCTCGCCGGTCATGATATTCAGTTCATTGGAGAATGAAATATCCAGGTTATCTATTAAGGCATAATTCCTAATTGCCAGTCGCTTGAGCATGTATTCGAAAAGATTTGAGCTAAATTAAGTATTTTGATTAATTGTACCTGCATTCATGAAATCACCTGTTAAGGTTTTTTCAGGGATTCGTACTTTAAACTGTTTGAAGGATCTATCACCGACAATGCGTTGTAGGCCTTCAGCCTTTCCTGGGGTTCAGCAGAGCCAAGTATATTAACTATTTCATCAGCTTTAGCAGTAAAAAAGATCTGATTTAAGATTGAACCTTGTTTCTGTCTGTCGATTTTCTGAAGTTGCGGGATAACAGAAAGAATCGCTTTTCTTCCTTTAGCCTGATTTTCAGCCATGACATCCAATCCATATCTATGATAGATATAAAGGCTTTCACGAAGAGGATTGAACGACTTATTCATTAGATTCTCTACAAGCCAGAAGCGGTTTCTAAGGTTTTCAAAAGCTTTCCATCCGCTATGCGGGGCGGCTTGTGCATTGTTCAATACTGTTTGAGCTTTTTCGAAATAGTCTGAACCTCCGAATTTCGAAAAGGAGTCATAATCCATCCCTGTGATGATGTAGGCATAAAACGCGAGTAATGAGCTCAGGTTATTGATGTAGTTTTGTTCCGAAAAATCGAGAGGCTGACCTTCAGAATAGGTAAAACCAAAATCCCTGTCACTTATATTCAATAGGGTACTGCTGTAAGAACTATTGAATACCGGCCTGTTTGATTGAATCTGGGCCTCTGCTTTGAAATTGCTTGACCCATCCCAGTCGGTAATTGTGATTACAAAATTGCAGTCAATCCTCTCCTGGGGCTGAAGTGCATCTGCAGACCATCTCTTGTTATTTAAGAAATCTTTGATACTTGTTTCGAGTATATCAAGTAGCCGTTGATTTGAGTTTGCCAGTTGGGGTGCCAGGATCTGGACACGGGCATTCAAATCCTGTGAATGGACAGCCTGAGATAGGATTAAAAGAAAAAAACAGATCAGGTATTTCATCCTAATAAATCTAAGACTTTTTTGCAGATATCTGCTGCAACTTCAGTTTTCGGTTTTAAATCAAATGTTTTTTTATTCAGTTTCCGGTCAATGATGGTAATCTTATTGCTATCATTTTTAAATCCTGCACCCTCGTCTCTGAGTGAATTCAGAACAATGAAATCCAGATTTTTCTTTTCGAGTTTCTTAATAGCGTTTTCTTCCTCATTATTTGTTTCAAGGGCAAAACCGACAAGTATCTGGCCGGTTTTTTTTTCTTTCCCCAAAGTTGCCAGTATATCCGGGGTTTTGATCAGATCGATTACGAACTCTGAACTATCCTTTTTGATTTTGGTAGGAGAGATGTCTTTAGGCCGGTAATCCGCAACGGCAGCACTTAATATGGAGATGTCAGTCCCGGCAAAATTAGTTATAGCTGATTCAAGCATTTCTTCGGCAGACGTGACGTCAATTCTCTTAATGCCCTGATTGTTAAGACTGAGCGATGTTGGTCCTGTAACCAGTACAACTGAAGCGCCTAAAGCAGCGAGTTCTTCAGCAATTGCAAATCCCATTTTTCCTGAGGAATGGTTGCCAATAAATCTGACGGGGTCGATTGCTTCGTAGGTTGGACCTGCAGTTACAAGCGCCTTTTTACCTCTTAGCGGAAGTTTTTTTTTTAATTCACCACTCAGGACTTGAAAAATTGCTTCAGGTTCTGCCATTCGGCCATCCCCTGTTAGTCCGCTGGCTAATTCACCATAGTCTGGCTGAATCATTTTGTTCCCAAAACCAATCAGTGTAGCAATGTTCTTTTGTGTTGCGGGATGTTTCCACATATCCAGATCCATTGCGGGTGCAAAGTAAACCGGGCATTTTGCGGAAAGATACACGGCTGATAGTAGATTGTCACATAATCCATTAGCGAATTTAGCCAGAGTATTAGCGCTGGCAGGGGCTATGATCATCAGATCAGCCCACAATCCTAGTTCTACATGATTATTCCAGCTTCCGGTATCAGTGTCGAAATAATTGATAAAAACAGGATTTTTGGAAAGTGTTGAAAGCGTTAAAGGAGTAATGAAGTTACAGGCATCCTTTGTCATCACAACCCTGACATTTGCACCGGCTTTAACCAGTAAACGTACCAGAAATGCCGATTTGTAGCTGGCAATACTGCCACAAACGCCCAGGAGAATGTTCTTATTTATAAGCATAGGGCAAAGATTTACCCATCTGAAAGCATGCATGGTGCATAGCACATAAAAGTACTATGCTCCCTTGCTTTGTTAGTTTTGCTCTTTAGAGGGATTGCGGTAATAAACCTTGTTGTTTAAAAACTCATCAACAGCAATAAGCGATGGCTTAGGCATGCGCTCATAGTGTTTAGATATTTCTATTTGCTCACGGTTTTCAAACACCTCTTCTAAATTGTCATTGGATGATGCAAATTCTGCCAGTTTACCATGAAGTTCCTCTTTAAGGTTATTCGCAATCTGGTTAGCACGTTTACTGATAATTACAATCGACTCATAAACATTGTCGGTTGTTTTATCCAGTTCACGAACATCACGAGTTACTGTAGTATTTGGAATAAGGGGTTTAGTAGTACTCATTTTACTTGTTTTTTATGTCTTCTTTTTTACTTTCTTCTGCAGCTTTGATTTTTTCTTCCTGTGCTTTCATTTCTGCTGTTTGCAGAGCGATCAGTTTTCTTACATCAATAATTGCTTTCTCACTGCTTTTCTTTATATCTTCCGCTTCTTTCAGGTATTTACTTGAAGGATAATTCTGTGCAAATTCATTATATAACCCGATGGCTTCATTATAACGATCTTCCTGTTTAATTTCAAAACTTGCTCTGGCATATAATGCCTGAGCTTTAATGGTCAGGAATTCCATTTCTTCGGCATATTTTGTGTCGGGAAACTCACGTGCTGAATTTCTGAATGCAATCACTGCCGATTTGTAATCCCCAATGTCCAGGAATAATTTAGCGTTCGCATACGACTTAGTTTCAAGTTTATCACGTAGATTTCCAATCAATTTACTGGCCTCGGCAACCCGTTCACTTTTTGGATATAAGTTTATAAATAACTGTAATGATTCGATTGCTTTTATCGTGTTCTCCTGATCAAGTGAATATATCGGAGATTCCAGATAAAAGCAATAGGCAGCCATGAACCGGCATTCTTCTGCTTTTGGGCTCGAAGCATACGTGTCGGCAAATGTTTTAAAATGATATCGTGCAGTTGTATAATCCCTTAATTTATAATGTGTGTATGCAAAATAATAGGATAGGTCTTCTGCTTCAGCAGATCCACGATATTTGGTTACAAGATCACTAAATAGTCCAAGCGCTTTATTGTAGTCCTTTTTCTCATAAAGACGCACCGCTTCCCGGTACTTTTTGGCGGTATCATTGCTTGCACGAAGTTTTTCATATTTGCTTTTACAGCCTGTAAACGCAATAATTATAACCAGTAATATGCTTAGGGATATGTTAAGCTTATTTTTAAACATTCTGCAAAGATAAGGTAAATCGGTAAAATTTCAATTATTAATTGATACTCATTATTATATACGCGAAAATATCCCTTTGTATATATATAGGCAGATGTTTAACATTCTTTAACAAATTTGAATTCTAATTTCATCCAGGGTGCAGGTGGAATTATAGCGCTCGGTTTGAATGCTTATTCAGTAAGAAAAAATTTTTCTTCAGCTTTCAGCTTTCAGCTTTTAGCTTTCGCCTTTTAGCTTTCGCCTTTTAGCCTCTGCCTGGATTCTGGGGGCGACCCTTTGTGAGGGTTCGGGCTATTCGCTTCAATCTTTTTAAAAGCAATGCTTTTGGAGTATTTAAGATGTTGTTTAATCTGTTTTAAATTTTTCCTGCTTGTTTCCAGCGACTTAAGTAAATCTCATTAATTAATTGTTCATTACCCTTGTGTAGTGTATTGAATTTACATACCTTTGCAACCCGCAACGAAGGAGATGTGGGATGTTATTTGAGGGTTTTGGAGGAAAAGGAGGGGGTAGATTAGTGAGGAGCGTGGGTGAAAAGGCTCAGCGAAAAAAACTTCAAAATAAATTTGGCTTAAGTAGAAAATGTTTCTACCTTTGCAGTCCCAACAAAAACGGGATACTACAACAAGCTGATGGCGCGATGCCTGGAGCGATAAATACTGAAAGATTTAGCTGGTAGCAATACCAGATAGATATATGCCAACCCGCGAGGCGAGGGCGCAACGTTCTTTAAAGAAATGTCAATTGAAGTATAACGAGTAATAAGATACTTTGTTATTTTAAGTTAAATACGAACATAGATATAATTAATACTAGTTCTATTTGAGATATAATAGGGCTAGGACAAACCAACATTTTACAATGGAGAGTTTGATCCTGGCTCAGGATGAACGCTAGCGGCAGGCCT
>NZ_JAUYSS010000048.1 GCF_030695525.1 Daejeonella sp.
CCATACCTATTATGTAGCGGTAAGTGGTACAGAGAAATGTGAGAATGCAGGTGGCACACTTCAGTCAGTCACGGTTACGGTAAAACCCTTAGCGGTAGCAGCTGATATTGCGGTTAGTGCTCCAGCGGTATGTTTTGGCAGCAGTGCGGTTCTCACCCCATCATTAGCGGTAGCGAATAGTATAACGAGTCCGGTTTACACCTGGTACGCCAATGCAGATAAAACGGGTCCGATTACCACAGGCGGAGCTTTCACAGTAGCAGTTAACGGAGTATTGACCGTTACAGGTCTAGCAGCCGGAACACATACTTATTATGTAGCGGTAAGTGGTACAGAGAAATGTGAGAATGCAGGTGGTACGCTTCGGTCAGTAACGGTTACAGTAAATGCTCAACCAATTGTAGCGTCTATTACAGGTGCTTCGGGTACAACGGTCGGGTCAACTACACAGCTTTCCAGCACAACATCAGGAGGTACATGGAGCAGCAGTAACACTTCAGTAGCGACTGTAAGTACTTCCGGAATAGTCACCGGGGTGGCAACAGGCACGGCTACAATAACTTATACAGTAACGTCTTCCGGATGTTCTGCAAGTACTACAAAATCTATTACGATCACTGCGGCGCCAGCGGGTAATAACCCACCTATAGTAGCAGACATAAGCAAAAGTGGTCTTAAAGACCAACCTCTTGCTTTTGCCGCTCTAAACTTTACAGAAAAATTTACTGACACAGACAATAATCCTTTGGTCAAGATAAAGGTAGTTACTCTACCACCAAGTGGTACATTAAAACTGGATGGGGTAAATATTATTGCAGGTCAGGAAATCCCGGTAGCTGATCTTGCAAAAATTACCTTTGTCCCGGCAAGCGGTTTTACCGGCGGACCGGTCAGCTTCCAATGGAATGGTTCTGACGGGACTGATTATGCAGTAACGCCTAAAGATGTAAACATCACCATATCAGCTACTAATTCTCCTCCGGTGGCAGTGGCGGATGCTTACAGCACAGTTAAAGGAGGAACATTAACGGTTTCTGCGCCAGGTGTTTTAAACAATGATTCAGACCCGGATTCGAACCCGATCAATGCAATCAAAGTAACTGACCCAGCCAATGGAACCTTAACTTTAAATTCCAACGGTTCATTTACTTATGTCCATAATAACGGAACATCCACTTCAGATAGTTTTACCTATAAAGTTAATGATGGAATTGTTGATGGGAATTCAGTTACAGTAAGTATCACAATTAATGCCTCCAATACGCCCCCTGTTATTGTAGACATTCCTAAAACAGGTGTTATTGATCAACCGGTCACGTTCACTGCAGGCGATTTCACCAGCAAGTTTACCGATCCGAATGGAGACGCATTAAATAAAATACGGGTTGTCACTTTACCAAGTACGGGAACCTTGAGGCTCAATGGAGTAAATATCATAGCAGGACAGGAAATACCTTTGGCAGATCTTTCTAAAATTACATTTATTCCACCAGCAGGATTTTCTGGTGGTCCTATTTCGTTCCAATGGAACGGTTCAGATGGAACTGACTATGCAAGTTCTCCAAGAAATGTTAACATTACTATTGATCCAACTTCAATTTCAATTAATGTAACCGAGGTATGTATAGGTGATGTGCCATGGGTGCAGTACACTGTTTCAGCCCAGGGTTTTACACCGGCAGCAAATAGTGTGAGAATCCAGTGGAAAAAGATGGATGGTACAGTGGTCAGGGAATTGACCAATCAGGCACTTACAGGCCAGTTATTATGGCCCGGAGCAGCTGTTGATGCAAACGGTATCCCAACGGCATGGCCGGGTTGGAATTTTACAGGGGGGCAGTGGGTTCAGATTTCAGATGGTTTGCGTCCTCAAATGAGGTTACACATCAGTATAAATCCTGAAACTGAAGTTACTGTAAATTATCCTCCGGCAACTCCATTCTGTTCTGCAAATCCGAACAGACCACCGGTAGTTAGTAATATTACCAAAAGCAGTACCGGGTTTTTACCGATAACGTTTACAGTTAACGATTTTACAAGTAAGTATACCGACCCTGATAGTGATCCTTTAGTAAAGGTCAGGATCCAAACCCTGCCTCCAAATGGAGTCTTGAAATTGAATGGTGTTCCGGTTACGCTAAATCAGGAGATTCCTGTTGCTGACCTAGCCAGGCTAACATTCGAGCCTGCCCTGAATTGGAGCGGAACAACAAACTTTACCTGGAATGGTTCTGATGGTGATGTTTACGCAACAAGTCCGGCAAATGCAGCCCTTACTGTTATTGCACCTAGTGATCCGAATGCCAAGATAGGTTTGGCTAAGAACCTGGCTTCTGTTACTCCGGCTTTGAATGGTACTTACGATGTTAAGTTTGTTTTTACAGCGATAAATTTCGGTCCTAATGGTTTAGAAAATATTAGCATAAAAGATAATTTAGCTCTGGCATTTGGTGGTGCAGAAGTGATGGTTAAAACAATAACTGCCTTTGGAAATCTGAAAGCCAATAATTCTTTTAATGGTACGACGGATACAGAATTGCTGCTTCCTACCAGTCGTTTGGTAGCAGGTGAGGAAGCAAAAGTTGAATTGCTGATAAATGTGAGGTTGTTGTTAACATCCGGTGTTTTTCAAAACACGGCTACTGCCGAAGCTATCTCATCATTAACCGGCTTCAAAGTTACGGATGTTTCAACCAACGGATTGAGACCTGATCCAAATACAACCGGAGATGTGAGTCCCTCAGAGACCACACCAATAAAACTTGATGCATTTCCCACCTATGTTCCTGCCGGTTTCTCACCGAATGGAGATGGTATGAACGATAAGTTTGTTGTACAGAATGCTGATGGTAAGCATGTATCTCTTGAAATGTATAACAGATGGGGTAACCGTGTCTATAAGTCTGACGATTATAAGAATGACTGGGGAGGCGAAGTAACTGAAGGATTTTTTCTTGGCAGGGACATTCCAGATGGCACCTATTATTATATTATTATAATAGATAGAAAGGATAAATACGCGGGTTTTATTACTGTGAACAGGTAATTAAATGAGAATATTAACGGTAATGATGCGCAAAATATTTAAAGGATTAATTGTTATAGTTGTTTTGTTATTACAATTTGCTGAATTGTTTGCACAGCAAAATGCATTGTTTTCACAATACATGTTTAATACTCTTGCTTTCAATCCCGCCTATGCGGGAAGCAGGAACGTGGCAGCAGCTACAGCACTTTACAGAAATCAATGGGTGGGTATCGATGGAGCACCTCAAACCGGTACATTTACTATGGATGCTCCTTTTGCAAATGAACGTTTGGGACTGGGAATACAGTTAATGAGTGATAAGATTGGAATAACAAAAACAACCGGAATTGTGTTAAGCGGTGCTTACCGCATTCCAATAAATGAGGGTAGCCTATCATTTGGTTTACAGGGAAGTATGAATAATTATTTTGCAGGCTTTTCAAATGTCAATCTTGATCCTTCAGGGCCGGTGCCAGATATGGCATTCGCAGCAGATGTCAATAAAACCCTGTATAATTTTGGTTCGGGTGCTTACTATAGAAATAGCCGCTTTTATGCCGGTTTTTCAGTTCAGGATTTTGTTAGAAACAGACTCAATTTTAACGATATAAATCCAGGTGATATTACTGCAAGGCAATCTGCTCATGCCTACCTTGCAACAGGGTATGTTTTTCCATTGGGTTTTGATTTTGACCTTAAGACGTCTGTACTTGTTAAGGGGGTTAAAGGGGCTCCTGTTCAGGGTGATTTTAATGCTACACTCTGGATAAAGCAGGTGCTCGCAATTGGTGCTGAATATCGTACCAGTGCAGATATATCAGCAATGATGGAAATAAAGGTTAGTCCGAGAGTGAGTTTAGGCTATGCTTTTGATAAAAGCATAACAAGTTTAAGAACATATAACTCCGGTAGTCATGAGTTTATGTTGAGGTATGAGTTTTCATTTGACCGTGACAGAATTTTATCACCCAGATATTTTTAATGAAGAGGATTTAAGATATGCAGTTAAGGAAACCATTGACAATCATTTGCTTATCAGTTATGCTGCTTATTGCTATGCCATTTGCAGAAGCGCAGCAGGTTGACAATAGCCCCTTGTTAAGAAAAGCCATAATTGAATATCAGTCTTTGCGTTTTACAGATGCCATCAAAGAACTAAAAAAAGTTTTAGATAAGGATCCTGAGAATGTTTCAGCCCAGGAAATGATGGCAGGAAGTAACCGAAATATTAAGGATTACGATGAAGCGCTCTATTGGTATGGAGAGCTTTGTAAACTTAAAAATATTAAACCGGAGTGGGCTTTATATTATGCAGAAGCATTGGCTAACAAAGAAAAGTACGAGCAATCCGAGCAGTGGTATCGTAAATTTTTAAGCATGAAGCCGGGCGACCGCCGGGCAGATGCATTCTCAAAAACAAATTTCAACTCTTTCTCCAGAAATGCCGGGGAGTACAGGGTAACTTATTCAAGTATTAACACAGATGCGTCTGAATATTCACCAATGTATTACAAAGATGGATTGATCTTCGTTAGTAACCGATCTCAAAAAACGAGGTTTGTTTTTCAGTGGGATAGAACTTCCTATTCTGACCTGTACATTGTTGACAAACTGGAGGATATTACAGAGGCTGATCCCGACAGTGTGGGTAAATCAGTTGAAGATTCTAAGTCTTCCAAATATATCGCCTCCAATTCAGACTCTGAACGATCTATCTTATCTTTATTTGCTTCAAGTAAACTTGTAACTAAAGACCAGGGCTCTGAACCTTATTTGCTCAGAGGGAAAGTTAAAAGTAGCTTTCATGAAGGCCCTTCAGTTCTTTTGCCTGAGGGAAGTCTGCTGTTTACAAGGAATAATTTTGTCGGTGGAAAGGCTTCAAGAAGCAATAACGGAGTCAATAAACTAAAGCTTTATACAGCTTCAGGGCCGGGATGGAATAAAATAACTCCTTTCCCATATAACAATAATGAATATTCTACCGGGCATCCAACTATTTCACAGGACGGCAGAATATTGATCTTTGCTTCTGATATGCCCAGAGGATTTGGCGGTACAGATCTTTATTATTGTGTTCGTACCGGAGATGGAAAGAAATGGGGAAGACCAACAAATTTAGGCCCTAAGATTAACACTGAAGGCAATGAACAGTTTCCATTTCTTCATAAAGATGGTAAGCTTTATTTTTCTTCAACCGGACATCCTGGCTTAGGTGGACTTGATATTTTTGAGGTGGTGTTGAAAGATCTTAAAGCAGTTGGCAATCCTCAAAATATGGGTACTGATATTAATTCTTCTTCCGACGATTTTGGTTTCATCATGGATGAATACGCGAAGAACGGTTTTTTCAGTTCAAATAGAAGAGGGAATGATGATATCTATCAGTTTACCCGAATGGCATATACGGTGGTACTGAAGGGTAAGGTTATTGATGCAGGTACAAATGCTCCGCTTCCCGGCAGCAGGGTAATTTTGCGTAGGAACGGAGTAACAGATACACTTTTGGCAAATAGTCTGGGTGAATTCACGAGGGTTCTTTCAAAGGAAACAGATTATGAATTAAGTGGTAGCCGGATATCTTATGTAAGCCGTCAAAGCTTTCTGAGTACTACTGGTATTACTACTGATTCAACCATAAACGTTCTGGTAAAATTAAACAGGGCCGAGAACCTTCAGCAATGGGTGACCGACAATTGTGAGACATTGAAGAGTACATTCAAATTGGATAATATTTATTATGATCTTGATCAGGCAGAAATCCGTCCGGATGCGATTGCTGCACTGGATAGAATTGCACTGATTATGCAGAAAAACCCTGAAATCAGTATTATTTCTGCAAGTCATACGGATAGCAGGGCTACCGATAATTATAACAGACAACTATCATTGAGAAGGGGAGAAGCTGCCCGGTCCTATTTGATTTCAAAAGGGATAGATGGAAGACGTATTGAAGTAAGATACTACGGTAAAAGCAGGTTGGTAAATTCATGTGTGGAGGGTGCTAACTGTCCTGAAACTGAGCAGCAGATGAACAGAAGAACAGAATTTGAGGTTATTCTGAATGATGTTAATATCACCCAACTGAATTGTAAAGAATAAGGAATATTGTTATAGGAGAACAATATTTGAGTATAAATGGTGAGTCGTCATTTTCATTGGGCGAACTGAAAATTAAGATGTTATGAGAAAAGTTCTGAGTTTGATCATTCTAACTATTTTTGTTGGATTGTCATCCTGCAAAAAGGAGAATAATGCGGTTGAAGGCACTGTGAGTAATATGAGTGATCTCAAAGTCCCTGTGGGTTTTACCTGGGAGAATTCAAAGGATATTTATTTCGATATTACAATAACTGATGCGAGGTTTAATGATGCTTTGCACGTGGTATCCATATATGATGCGGATCCGGCATTAAACGGAAAGCTGCTTTCCAAAGGTTCTGCTTCTTTGAAATTACCATTTACAACAAAAGTCTATTTACCGAATACGGTGAAGGAGGTTTTTGTGGTCAAAACTGCACCTGATAATACAAGCAGTATGCAAAAGGTGGCAATTTCCGGACTTAAATTAAGTGTTCAGTTAAGTTCCACACTTAAGGCTGATCTTAATACACTTGCCGGTACGAATACCCTTGCCGGAATCGATGATAGTCCGACTTGCACTACTGGCTGTACACAAACAATCACCACATCTAATACAAATATTAATGTAAATAACGGCGATTTAATATGTATAACCGGAAGTAATATTACCGTGGGTTTTAATGGAAATGGCGGAACAATAAGAATTTGCGGCACAAATGTAACTGTACAAAATGCATCTTTAAATAATAGTGCTTTATTAATCATTACCAAAACCGGTTCGGCAACTTTCAACAATCTTAATATGAATGGCTCAAACAGCACATTTATTAATTATGGAACTGCGACTGTTAATGGGTCTTTTTCACCAGGAGGTTCTTTTACGAATGAAAACACATTCAGCACAACTGGTGATTTTAGTCTGAACTCGAATTCTAATTTTATGAATCATGGAATTATGAATGTGGGTGGAACAATGAATGTGAATACAGTTAATGTAACTTCTAATAATGGGTCAATCACAACTGCTCAAAATTTTCAGTTAAATGAAAATAGTCATTTTGTCAATAATTGTTTTTTATGGGTAAAGGCAAATTATAATCATAATAATAATTCAATTTTAAAGAACTATAGCCTGATAAAAGTAAACAACACAACTACCTTAAATGGTAGTAGCGGAGAGCTGGCTCTTTACAATGGGGCTATGCTTAGAACCACTAATTTGACCATCAATAATAAGATAAAAGGTTATGGTACGACATCATTAGTAAAAGTTTCAGCTAATACTACCATCAATAGCGGAAAGATAGAAAATGCCATTCAGTTTTGTGATCTGAATGGGATTGAAACCAATAATAATGCGCAGTTCACAGGAGGGGCCGTTCAGGCTTGCACCTTGTATATTCCGGTAACGAACTGTAATACCGAAGGAAATGGTACAGCGCCACCGGCTGATTCTGATGGTGATGGGGTAATGGATGCACTTGACGAGTATCCGAATGATCCGACTAAGGCTTATAATAATTATTATCCGTCGTCTTCGCCAAGTTCAGGAGCAACCGTGGCTTTTGAAGACCAATGGCCAGTTAAAGGGGATTACGATTTGAATGATGTGGTGGTATCTTATCGTTATAAAATTGTGACGAACGCTCAGAATAGGGTTGTTCAGGTAAATGGCGACTATACTCTTCATGCCACAGGCTCAGGTTATGAAACGGGTTTTGGTGTAGAATTTCCAACATTGCGATCAAGTGTAAGTGGAGTTAGCGGTGGAATACTTGAGGCCGGGCAAACTAAAGCGGTAATAAAAATATTTAATGATATACGGGATGAAATGCAAGAGTGGAATACTCTTCCAGGGAAGCCTGTTTCTCCACTAAAAAATTACTCGGTAAGTTTTAATGTAAGTAACGGCCCTGCACTAAATACCTTTGGTCTAGGCTCTTATAATCCATTTATTTGGAATGGCGGACTTGGAAATGGGCGAAATCATGAAATTCATCTACCCGGGAAAACGCCAACAAGTTTAGGTACTACCTCTCTTTTTGGAACCGGAGATGACAACTCAAGTGTTTCTGCAGCTAGATATTATGTCACAAGCACTGGTTTGCCATGGGCAATTGATATCCCAATTAAACCGTTTAATTACCCGGTAGAATACATGAACATTACAGGTGGTTATCTTAAGTTTCAGGCATGGGCAGAATCAGGAGGCACACAGTTTGTAGATTGGTATTCCAATACCCAATCAGGTTACCGGAATAATGGGAATCTATTCCTGCCCTAATTTACTCAGTTGAAACGCTCAGAATAAGCTCAGATTTTGGTAATCCTTATCTTCTTTGAATTATTCTTTGATAATAATCCTAACCTATGAAATTCTTTAGATCCTGGCGGTTTAAATGGGCAATTAACCAAATCTTCACAGAAGCCAACAACAGGTTCTTGTTTCACCCTGGAAGTATTGGCTTGCCCTGATTTTAAAATTCTTTCCGGAGATTTACGATGGCCCAATCATGTTAAAGCTGAAAGCCAGAAGCAATGAATTTATTACCATTGATATAGAGGGAATTTCTGAATTAATCAGGAACCTTAACAATAAACGCATCCATTTAATTAAAATGGATTGTGAAGGAGCTGAATATGAAATAATCAAAGCGCTTGATGTAGGTTTGGTTTCTGAAATTGAAATCATTCTGTTTGAGTCTACTGAGAGTGTTTATGATCTCAGTGAACTACTTGATCACCTTCGCTCGATTGGATTTAGTATTGAATTTAAAGAGAACAGCTGCAACTACATTGCCCGGAATCTGAAATTTGTCGCTTCAAAGCTGATTCCCCGACTTGCGAAATCACCTATGCGAGCGGAAAGTAGATTTCGTCAGTCGCATACTACATGGATATTAATGAAGCGACTTACGAATTTATCTTGGATGATGCCTAAGTAAAATTCGTAAGTCTGAATACTCCTACCGTTAACTAAGTTTTTCCTTTTACTTCCTTAATTTTTATAATGTTTGAAAAATAAAATATTATAAATATGCCTAACAATTATGATGGAGGTTATTATCATCTGTTCAATCGGGGTAATAACAAAGAAAAGATTTTCTTAGAAATAAGTGATTATAACTATTTTCTGAAACAATTCTATAAATATTTGGCTCCTCATATTGATGTTTTTGCATATTGTTTAATGCCTAATCACTTCCACTTTTTCATTAGAATAAACGATAGTTCCAGATTTGACATAGGGATTAAGAACTTTCTTATCTCATATTCCAAAACAATTAATAAAAAGTATGGAAGAGTTGGTTCTCTTTTTCAAGGAACATATAAGCTATCAGAAATAAAAACCAATACCTATTTTACACGAATTATAACTTATATCCACCAAAATCCCTTGGTTGCGGGATTGTCAAAATCAATGGAGGAATATCGATTCTCATCGTACAAGGCATATTTGTTAAATGAAAAAACCAGTCTAAAAAAAGAGGAGGTTTTAGAATGGTTTGGGGGAATTAACAGCTTCATTGAGGCACATAAGTTGATAATTAAAGGTGACTGACGAATTTATCTTGCATAACGCCTAAGTAAATTCGCAAGTCTGAAATCCCGACTTGCGAAATCACTAACCGAGCGGAAAGTAGATTTCGTCAGTCACATACTAATTGGGCGACTGACGAATTTATCTTGCATGACGCCTATGTAAATTCGCAAGTCAGATTCCCCGACTCGCGAAATCACCTAACCGATCTGAAAGTAGATTTCGCCTTCGCTTGTTAATTGGGCGACTGACGAATTTATCTTGCATGACGCCTATGTAAATTCGCAAGTCAGATTTCCTGTTAAACGAACCCACCTTAATCACGATCCTTTCAGGTATTTCCTGAAGAATTCAGGATAGAATTGCCAGGCATAAATAAACGTATTCCTGATACTCACATTCAGTTCTTTCTTCAGGATACTTTGACCGATGAAAAAACCGATGATATGCGCCGCCAGGGTGGCATAGGCAGCCCCGAGTACCCCAAATCTGCTGATGAAAATATAGTTTAATCCTATATTTATAGAGGTAACCACCAATACCACAAAAAATGTCAGCCGGGTTTTCCCTATGGAGTCCAGTATATTCCCAAATTGCCTGCCATAAGGAGTAAAAAGGCAGTAAAGTAGCGTAATATGAAGCAGTGGAATAGTATCCTTATAGTTTGTGCCGGCAACCAGTGTGACAACAAAATCCGAAAACAGGTAAAGAAATATAATCCCCGGAATCAGCAATGCGATCAGGGTTCCCACTGATTTCTCATACAGGTACTTAATGCCAACTTTTCCTTCGGTCACCATACGCTTTGCACTTTGAGGAAAGACAATTACTGCAACTGCATTGGTTGGTATGTCGAGCAGATTAGTGATTCTGACAGCCACATTAAAAGCACCTGCCTGAACAGGCGAAAGAATTGCCCCCAGCATCATCTGGTCAACAGTAACCGAAAGAATAGAACTTACTGAGGTTCCAAAAGCATATTTCCCGTAATTAAATAACTTTCTAATCCAGTCGGTATAGATTCTAAAAGAAATGGATAGATAGGGTCTGACCAGGAAAAAAGATATAAGTGTCCCCGTAAGGTTGGTGCCTATCTGTACATAGACCAGATCGATGAGGTTGATATTGAGATTGTAAAAATAACAAATAGCCACATAAGAAAAGAAACCCAATTGCATGATGAAAGAGCTCAGAAAAATGCTTCTGAATTTGAGGTTCGCCTGAAGAATACAGTTAAATTGGGTCAGTATACCAGAAATGACAAAGGTTATACAATAGGTATTGAAGATTTTAACCAGTTCGGGAGCTTTCCAAATTGCTGAAAGAATGCTTCCAAATCCAAGAATGAACATGATGCAAATCAGACTTAGAATTCCACTGATAGTGAATGAGGCTGCTGTAATCTTATGATGCTCACTTTTATCCTCGGCTGCAATGAACCTGATCAATGCGTTTTGAAGCAGTCCTCCTCTGACGGTCTCTATGATCGTGGTAGTTACCATGAATAGTACCCAAACCCCGTAATCATTTGGCCCCAGAATTCTAAGTAGTATATAAAAACTTCCTATACTAAAAAAAACGCCGGATAGATTCTGTAGCAGTGAAAAAAAACCTGCTCTGATCCAGTAAAGATCCTTATTGAAGATCTTCATTACCGGGATTGGGGTTTTTCAACATACAGGTAAGTATCAATATGCTTGAACAGTTCATCATCGCTTTTTGCATGGTAGATTATTGCACCTGAAAGTTTTGGGTATAGTTTCTGATAACATTTAAAATGATGTTCAGGGCCTTTTTTTGAAAGGATCAGGTTTATACCTCCAAAATAACTTGCCAGAGTTGCTGTTCCCCCATGGGTTGAAATAAAATGGCTGGCATTTGCATAAACCATCAGTTGCAGATGATTGAAGTTAGTTGCATTGGCCTTATTTTCGTTAAATAAAGTTTCCATAAGGATGACCTCCGGATGTTCCTCCTCAAGCCATTCAAATTCATGAAGGTCATAAATTACACTATCATCGACTGTAATATTTTGTGATCTCGGGCGATTATAGATGATTGTATATTGGTCTCTTAGCCTTTTAATGATTTTGTCCAGTACAGGAATACTGAGGAAGCTGACAGGAACATCATCCCATTCCATATTATAACGGTTTGCAATAATCAGGATTGGTTTATCATACACGTAAATTGTATTCTGATAGGTTTGTTTAAATGGCACCTTTTCCCATTTTTTAATATTGTAATCCTGGCTGTAGAGTATACGGGGGATTTCGAAATTGTAATTTCCTTCATTTGAGCGTTCTTCAAATGCCTCTTCATGATCCCTTGAAAAAAAGTATAACTCTTTAGAATATTTTGATGAACGTGTTTTATCCAGTGTGCCATTTTTAAAATGCCAGTAAGCGAATGGAAGGACGAACTGTAATTCAGGAGCAAATTCGCCATTGAACGAAATGGTTTTATAGTTCTTGCGGATAAAAAAATCCTTGACCAAATACCTTAGTTGGACAATCTGACAATAATAAGTATCCTTATAAAATTGCATGTACTCTCTGGAAACACCTGAATACCTGATTCTGACATAAAGACTCAAAAACTTATTTAGTACTGCCTTGGAAAGGTCAATAAAACTGTTGCTTTCTTTTCTGAGTTTTGCAATATCTGATTGGATAGCAAAACCATGGCTGGTTCTAAGAAAACGGAGGTCATAATTATACCTGAATTGGCGATAGATATCTCTGACAAATTTTATCAGGGGATTTTTGCTCAGCGTCAATGTCCCCCGAATTGTTGTACTTGGCTCTTCCTCCGGATTTATTTGTTTGAACAGGCTCTTGTATTCGTTATAGAAAAGTCCTTTGCCCCTCTGCTGGAGAAAGGCTATACACATTCGGTACTCAGAACGGTCAACACTCACCTGCTCAGTGTAAGGACCGAATTTTTCAATAAAATTTGATCTTCTCAAGTGTGGATGGTCACTGTAAAAATAGATTTTACGGTAATTTAATGACCAGGGTTTATAGTGCATTTGAGAAAAACCTTTTTCAAACGGAACGAGATGCGGGTATTTGATATAGGAATAAAAGCGGATGATATCCAGATCTTTATTTTTCTCTATGATTTCCAGTGCATCTTTAAACGGCTCCCCAAAAGTGGGTAGAGGTACGAAATCTTCCTGAACGTAGAGTGTATAGGGTAATGTAACCGCAGCTTGCCCTTTATTGATATTATTCCCCAGCCCACTATTAACTTCAGTTGTAACCAGTTTAAAATCAAAGTGGCTTTGAAGTTCTTTGATAGCATCCAAATGTTCGTCTAAACTTCCATCATCTGAAACAATAATTTCTTCAAAATTGTATTTAAGGTCTCTGCAGGTTTGCAGTAGACGCTCGAGTGAGCTGCTGCGATTATAATGGGTAATGAGTAAACTGACGTCTTTAAAAAAGTAGTCTGAAGTCATAGTATCTGCAGATCAGGAGTTTCCTTAGGATTTTTTATTATCTGGTAATCTTGAATGCAAATTATAAAAAAAACGTTTAAGTTCTTTGAAGAAGCGAATAATAAGCGCGCCAGAGATACTTCCATCAAGCCGAAGGGTTCGGATCCCTGTCCAGGTTCTGGCTTTTTTTGCTTTTACCTGTTTGATCTTTCCGTATTTCATCAGGTCAAGGCAGAGTTGCCCGTCTTCACCTCTCCGGTTAATTTTTATAAAACCAACCTTCAGGCCATACTCTTTAAGATATCCCATGCTCATTCCGTAAGCATTGAAATAGGGTCTGTTAACATGCCTGAATTCTGCAATGATATCTTTCATCAATTCGAAAATGCTCAGTTTCCAGCGCGGATACCCTGGTTCACTAATAAAGGAATACCGGCCATATACACACACCACTTCAGGCTGCGATAGAACGCTGATCATTTCATCAAGCCAGCTATCAGGATACAGACAGTCGGCATCACCCATTAAGATATACTTACCCAATGCATTTTCCTGTCCGAGTTGCCTTGCGGGTCCGCAACCCTGTACTTCTTCAAAAAATGATTTTATATGTAATTGATCGAGGGTTTTTTGTGTCTGATCAGTGGAATTATTATTAACTACAATGATTTCGAAAGGAATAGTACTTTTTAATTTTGAAAGACTTGCGATACATCTAAGGATATTTACTTCCTCATTCCATGCGGCAATTACTATACTAACTAAAGGGGATTTACTTTGAATTCTGTCAAGATCAATGTTCACAGATTCAAATACATCAGCGGGTATTTCATTAAAAGTCGCAAAAGAGTATTGAAACTGATTTAACCAATCTGGATTCTTAAAAAAATTCATTATCTACATCCATTTAATAGGGTTTATGTTGAATAGCTATCAAAAGCTGGTACCTTATCCTAAACTGAAACCAAAGAAATAACATTCTTAGGTGTAATTTCTTCATTGATTCAAAAAATCCGGCTCTTATTACCTGCAAAAACCTTACCATCTTGCATTGTAAAATTTACCTATAAAGATAATTTTATTGATAAGACCAATAACTCATTAATTTCTGAAATATTTTATTCACATATATTGTTAATCTATAAATATTTTATTCAATTAAGAGTTTTCAATCTAAAAAGTTTATTTTGTTTTTCAATTGGTCCTATAGTTCAAAGAGAAAAATATGTTATGTTGCCAAATCTTTCAGTTTATATTTTAGGTAATTACAGGCCTGGCATGGCCGATGGACTGGCCGAATTCAATTTCCAAAACGTTAATGCGCTGAAAGATAGCATTGATTTTCATTTTGTAGAATTTGATGATTCAGTAGAGATTGGCTTTTACGATTCAAGCACTATTGATCAGATCCGGATTCATCGATTTGGCTCAAAAGGATTTCTTGCCCTGAAGCTCTCCGGTGAGTTTAAGAGATGGCTAAGTGAACTGACTGTGAAAAATTCAGTTTTTCATCTCAATCATATTTATAATTTTAATAACTATTTGGTTGCCAGATTATTAGTTCATTATAAGATTCCTTACCTGATAACACCTCATGATGCTTATGTTTATTGTAAAGTTTTCAGATCGAATCGGCCTTTAGTCAAAAGGTTATATCGGGATCTTTTTGTATACTTCATCGATAAATATGTATTTGATCATGCATCTTATATTCATGCATTAACTAATCAATGTATTCCTTGTTTACGATTGCTTACTTCCCGTCCGATTATGGCGGTTGGTAATCAGGTGAAAGATATGCACCTTACTTTGGACATGAATATCATGGAAGACCGGATATGTTTTATTGGCCGGTCTGATATTTACCAGAAGGGAATTGACCGGGTTTTGGCAGGGTTCAGCCTGTTTGTTAAGTCACAAAATGTCGCTTCATCGATTAGTTTAACAATTGTTGGACCGGCTGATCCTGAATCAGATCAATTAAGACAGGAACTTTGCAGGGATCTTGAGCTTGAAATAGGCAGGCAGGTTGTGTTTGCAGGTAAAGTTCAGGAAGTAGAGCGGAACAGGATTCTTAGCATATCGAAGGTATATATTCATCTTTCAAGATTTGAAGGTTTTGGATTGAGTGTAATTCAGGCATTATCGGCATTTAAGCCTGTGATAGTTTCTAAACAGGTTCCGACTTCGGATGTTATAAGAGATTATAAGGCTGGTATTGTGGTAGATAGTCTGACAGAAATCGCAGATGCTATTGCTTTTATTTTTGCGCTTTCGGATCAGGAGTACCTGCAAATGGCCAGAAATGCAAGACGTTGTTATGAGGAACAATTTCATCCGGATGTGATCAGGCCAAAATTACTTGATCTTTATCAGAGGGCAGCTTCAGTGGCTGACACCAAGTAGTTTATGGAGTATTACAATCCCCTGTGACGCTTTATTTATTTTTTAAATTTATTAATTAACGTATCTTTATGAGATAATATCACGATGAAATTAAGGAATCCCAGTTCAAGATTTGACCTCTCCATAAAACCTACAGACAGGGTACTTGAAGTTGGTGGGGGGCACAATCCTCATCCCCGTGCGAATGTTGTTGTTGATAAATTTGTTGATTCCAATTATCACCGCAGTGGCGATATAAAAGTCTTAATCCACCAGCAATTTCTAAGTGCTGATGGTGAGGAGCTACCATTTGAAGATAAGTCCTTTGACTACGTAATATGTGCCCAGGTGCTGGAACATGTCGATGATCCAATCCGTTTTGTAAAGGAGCAGGTTAGGGTTTCTTCAATGGGCTATATGGAAACCCCTTCCATTATCGGCGAATTTTTAATCCCAAAGGAATCCCATCGCTGGATTTTGCAGGAAATTGATAATAAGATCGTAATGTACGATAAAGAGCAGATCGGATTTAGACCAATCATGGATTTTGGCTACGTGTTTCAGGAGTTTCTGCCAAAAAATTCTTTAGGGTTCAAAATCATGCAGCAAACTCATAGCGAGTTGACCATGATGAAATATGAATGGCAAGATGATCTTGAAATTCTGGTGAACCCCGACAGTTCTTATTACCGCGATTTTTTCACCAAGCCATGGGACGAAGAAGCTTGCAACAGGTTTTTATACAAGCGGACTTTAGGTAAGGAAGCTCTGTCGAGTTTTTCAGCATTTCTTGATATATGCCGCTCGGTATTTAAAAGCAAGGTGCTTCGAAGATAATGCGGCTTAGGATTTTCTGTTTTTAAGTGCATTATACATCAGTTCCGCAATCTCCTCTCCCCGTTTCTCCCAGGTGTTCTCTTTTGCAACAGTAATTCTGGCCTGTTTTAAATGAAGGTTATCTGTTTTAAGGGTATCTTCAATGGCATTGGAAAATGAAATAGAATCCCTGCAAAATGAAACCATACCATGTGTGAATTCTTCAAGATCAGGATTGAAATCAGTAGCAATGACAGGTTTTCCGGCTCCCAGATATTCAAATAATTTTAACGGGAAAATTGTCCTGCTGACTTCATCTTTTTTGAAGGGGATAATGGCTATATCGAATCCCTTAATTAATCCGGGCATATCCTGAAAAGGCAATCGCCCGATGTAATGCAAATTTGGAGTTTTAAGGAACCATTCAGGCACAAATTCTGGCATCAGCGGACCAGCAAATACAAAGCTCTTGTCAGGGTTAGCATCAATAACTTGCTTGATCAGATCATAATTAAATCGTCTTTCAATGCTTCCTGCGTATCCAATTACTGGTCTTTTTATTCTATCTAAATGATGATTTATTTTAAGGCCATCGTCCAGGGCTTTTGAACTATGCTCAATATCGGCCGCATTGGGTATGAAATAGGTGTTGGGGTTCTGTTGTTTCTTGTCGTCATAGAGCATTCTGCTTGTACAAATGACCAGATCACTTTTTAATACAAGTTCATTCTCGGAGATAATTCCGTGCTTCATATCATAGGGGATGATCATCGGATCTACACAGTGATATACACTAAGTGCCGGTTTGAGTGGATCAGCAATTCCCGGATAATGGAAGTTGAATGAATTGATATATATATAATCCCTGATCTTGTTTTTTCTGATGGCCATTTTCATCCGCTTCCGGATAAGAAATTCATTAAATCGAAGAATCGAGCGGTATATTTTTCCTTCGGGAAGGAAATTTATGCTAATTAAAGGCGGACTGATGATGATTTTTAGATTTTCATCCTTGTCTGAAATGATGCCATCTGAAAATGGAGAAAAGTATTTTTTGCGTGCCTCTATCAGTTTACTGTTCTTCTTGTTGAAATAATCTTTCCAGGTGATGGGGTAGTCTATGTAATAAACAAAATTGTTTTTGGAAAGTTCTCTTGCAATATTAAAACTTGTTGACTGATCAGGACCATCAAATTTTGTCGCACCCAGAATAAAAATGTGTTTACCTTTCAGAATCATGGTTTAACTTTTTCCCATACCCTCGTTTCAGGGTTGTACTGTTTCACGATTCTGGCGGGATTCCCAACGGCAACACAATATGCCGGAAGATCCTTGGTTACAATACTTCCTGCACCAATAATGGTATGCCGGCCGATACTGACTCCGGCGGTGATCACAGAATTTGCACCTACCCACACATTTTCTGCAATGCTGATCTTAGAAGTACTAACCTTTTGCATAGTAGGAGGGGTCTCAATATCCTCATAGCTATGATTCATTCCTGAAATGACTACATTTTGAGCCGTCATCACATGATCTTCGATCTCTACAGGTCCGATAATAACGTTTGAAACCCCAATAAATGACCTGCTACCAATCAACACATCCCCAACACCGTTATTGATTGTTGTAAAATCCTCGATAACTGAATAAGCACCCAATTCAAAGTTTTTATATGGAAACAAATCCATTTTGGTCCTCCAACGTATGATAGAGCCTTTACCCCTGGTATGTTTGAATGGGTTGAGAAACATTCTTACCCATAAACGAGGACGATATTGATTGGGTGAAATAAGTGCCCAGCGGGCAACTTTCTTCAATGAATCATTAGATCTGATCAGGGATGTGAGCGACATTTTATGGATTTTTATTTCTCAAATATAAACATTGGATATTCCCCTTTTCTACCGCAAAGTTCCGGCTCTTTTTCCTCTTTAGAATAAACCCAGTTTAAAATCTGCTTTCCATAAAGGGCTGGATGTATATAGTAACGCATGAAGGGTACACTCAGGGATCTCCAGACAGCAAGTTTAAAAGGAGGCAGATTGTCCCGGAAATAATTGTACGTATGAGCATAGAAATAAAGTCTTTTTGCAGGTTCACCCTTTCCGAGAAGCTTACCGATCAGGCCTAATAAACGATTCTTTATAAAAACAAAGCCACGAAATGGAAGCAGAAAGAGGTTCATCCAGGCTGAATGTTTATACCAGTCGTAAACTACCACCCCTTTACCTCCCTTTGCCAGTAATCTGTATAATTCCCGGATTGCAAGTGACTGCTCATCTTTGGGGATATGATAAATGGTATTCAGGGATACAAAACCATCCATTACATTATCCTTAAAAGGCATATTACACATATCGGCAAGAACATAGATTCCTTTTTCCCCTAATTTTTTTCTTGCTTCTGACAATGCCTGAAATGAAAAATCTACACATACCCTATACGTGTAATTTGCAGAATACTGCAGATAATCGGCATATTGCAATGCCCCGGAAGCGGCATCCAGCATAAAGGTTCCTGATGGATTCAGATAGCGGGAAACACGGTCATGGCATTTTTTTAAATATTCCTTAGAAACCTCCCTCAGGTCTTCGTAAATAACCGCATCCTCATAATTGCCTTCTTCATTTACAAACCAACCCTTCTGGTTATAAAAATTTTGAACTAATTGTTTGTCCTTATCTTTTTCTTCCTTAATGAATTTATCAGCGGAACGAGTCAATGCAAGCTCTTTCAATAAAATCACAATGCCATTTATGATAGGATAGATGTAGGATTGATCAGTTGCAATCAGACCCTGTTCCAATTCCTTGTTCACCAATTCGCCATCAGCTTGCCAAAGCTTTTGGCTGGCTGCATCGGCCTTGAGCATCACAATTTCTTCGTCCGTCAATAATCGAAGGTCTTGTCCGCTAAGCGGACATTTTAAGATTTCAATCCAATCCATATTCATTTCTGTCATTTTTTTTTAGACATTCAATATCTTCTGATTTTCTTCTTTCTTTTCCTTATCCAGGTTATAGGTTGCATCAATCAATGCTGCTACAAGGAAAAAATAAACATTAAGAGGGTACTGTGTAATAGCTTCCTGTGGGTAATTACCGATGGTAATAGCATACACCATCAATACCATCGCAAGGCAGTAGCTTTTGAGTTCCGGATCCTCCATTTTAAAGTAATTCGAGATACCCTTTTGCAGAATGATAAATAGCAGAGCACAGAAAATAAACAGGCCGATCCAGCCGGTTTCAACAGCTACCCTGACATAACCACTATCAGGTGGAAATGATGCCAAAAAAGAACCGGGGGAAAACTTTGCCCCCCACACTCCGGTGGAGCCAAGCCCCCCCCCAATAGGATGCGACCAGATATAAGGTTGGATCATCTTTTGATTCTGCGCCCTTACATTGAAGGATGCATCATTAGATGGTTTAAATGCCGATTGAAACCGGTATAAAACGGGATTACTTGTTGGCACGAAAATAATAAAGGCCATAAAAAGGGCTGCCCCGGTGGTAATCAGCATAATCTGCCGGTTGAAAACCAATATGGTCAGCATTACCATAGCCGCCGGTAATAAAACATAGGCACTTCGGGTCCCGGAAAAGAGCATGTTTGATATAAAAAACATTGCCAAGACCGACAAGAATATCTTTTTTCTCATTGATATCTTTCCGAACATCATACCGATACAAAGCAGACTGCTAAGGATCATGTTATAAGAGAATACTGTTGGGTCAGAGAAAATGGAGAATTTTCGCCAAACTCCATTAATAAATAGCAGATCTCTGATTAATGGGTCAGAATACAGGTAAGCCTCTTCATATCCCGCAAAACCTATAAATTGTTGTCTGTATCCATTGATTCCTGCAAAAATACTTAAGCCCAACCATAGCTTAATTATGAATCTGATAAACTTTAAATCCCGGATATGATAACTGAATATAAAATAAGTCAGCATGACAATAGCCATACTTCTTATGGTATAGAGCCAGGCCATTTTGGATTGAGCTACCGGATTTGCAACCAGTATGAAATTATAAATAATCCAAATAGATATCATCAGGCTGATCGGGCTACTTAGGAACGACCAGTCGGGATGGTATTTAAGTTGAATAAACAGTCCAATAATTAATAAGGCCAGAAGGCCATCCATCAAAGTACCCATTGGGAACTTAACCAGATTAAGCCTTAGTATTAACATGATTAAATAAGCAGCGATTAATAGGGCCGTAATCCCAAATTTGGGTTTGGATATTACAGCAAAGGCTATGATCGGGCCTATTAAAAGAATTAATATAATAGCCGCACCTTTGATTTGGGCAACATTTATGATATATGCAAACAATATAGAAATAGCAAGCAAGACGATAAAGCCCGCAGGTTTACCCAGGGTTTTTGCGAATGATGTTATGCTATTTAGTCCAGATCGTATCAATTAAATCAGGTTTTTATTAAAATTAGAGAAAAAGGATTTTTAAGAAAAAGAAAAACACAGTAATAAATGCCAGCGCCATGGAGCCATATTTACTGAAAAGAAGGAATATTTCTTTGCTTGTTTTTCTATCCTTTATGTGGTTATATCTCATATTTAAAACGTTATGATCAATATTAACTAATTATATTAAAGTCATCAAATGCTAATCTTCAGGATATTTTTTTGGAAGATGTTTAGTAGCTACTGAAATTTTGTTTGCCGACTTTATTTTAAGTAATGACAACACCTGAAGGAACATGAATTCAGGAATGTTTATTAAGGCTTTATAAATTCTCGGATCTGTATTTTTTTGGTATAATGCAATACCGAAACTGGCCAAGAAGCAAAAAAATGCCCCGAACCATGCAAAAGCTAAGATTGGATTCAGAAAGATATTGAATATCAAACAAATCAATGAGAGAATAAGGAAGATAAAAAGGGGTGGTCTGATTAATATTAATCCAAACAGGAACTGATTAAGACTGAAATTCTGAAGGCCACTTGCCAGTAGCTTAAATCCATTTGAAAAGTATTTAAACCAGGAATTTATCCATCTTGA
The DNA here is from genome assembly GCF_030695525.1 of Daejeonella sp. Taxonomy (GTDB): domain Bacteria; phylum Bacteroidota; class Bacteroidia; order Sphingobacteriales; family Sphingobacteriaceae; genus Daejeonella. The sequence goes on from NZ_JAUYSS010000048.1 coordinate 21,333, forward strand.
CCTTTGCTTGACCAGTTGATCTGATTCAGAGGTCTTTTCATCATAAACGATTGCTTTTTCTGCAAAGGCAATTCTTTGTCTGCGTTTTACAATGGCATATTGGAGAACTTTGTCAAATCCTGCACCCTGTATTTCCTTGTTTTCCAGACAGTCGCGAAAAAGCCCGATTGTAAATGCCATCCCCGATCCGGAAAGCGTTGCAGATGAGCCCAGACTAAATAAAACTTTTCCATCGTAAAAGTGATAGAAAAGATCTCTTGCAGCATCAAGAGCCGCTATATTGGTGTCCAGATTCTTGGCTTTTCTTTTTCCTTGTACTGCGTGAAAACCCATATTGAAATATTCATTGAGCTCAATTAAGTAATTCCTGTCGACAATATTATCACTATCAATTATGGTTAGATGAGTGTGTTCCCTTCTAAAATTTCTGATCGCATAGAAATGTGAACTGGTATTACTTGCCAGGGTTTGCTCAGGCCTGAGCAGAATCACCCGATCATCGTTGAAATGCAGATTGGATATATCGCATTTATCTGCAACAACATAGACAAGAAATTTGCTGTAATTTAATTTCAGGATTGAATTTACGGCCGCCGGAATAAGATCAGTCTGTTCATATGCAGTGACTATTACGGCATAATCAATTTCATCCTCCGGCTTAACTTCTAATGACTGTTTTTTAAGTAAGCTCGTAATTTTGTAAAAAAATAGAAAAATTAGTGGTAAAAGAAGATTATATCCTATTAATGCCTGGATTATTATCCAAAAATACAATGTGATATGATACAGCATATCATTCTAATACATTTGCATGGTCAATGTGTTCTTCAGGTTTTCCCTGTTGCTTGACTTTATTCAGTATCCAGCCAATAAACTGGCCATTGAGTGTAGTCAGGTAATTAATATGCTGATTTTTTACTTCATTTAAAGTTTGGTCGGCTTCAAATACGCTTAAAGTTTTGTCGGTCAATAAAATCCATTCTTTTGCTTTGTTTAGGGCTTCAAGTGGAGGGGTTTCAACAAGAATAACATCGAAGTGTGAACGCAATTGTTCCAGTCTTTCCAGAATAGTTTCTTCGTCGCTTACTTCCAGCAATGATTTATCACCACCCCGGTTTCCCATGACCATTATCCCGGAATTGAAATTAATCCCACCCAGATCACCTGAGTGCAGAAAATCTTCGAGAAACAATTTAGTATTGGAGTTTTTGGTAATAGAAGGATTGTCGAAGTTTCCGTCAATAAGCAAAACTTTCTTATTCACCATAACATAAGTATAGGCGATGCAGGCAGAAATTAGTGTTTTCCCTTCTCCTTCACTGATACTTGTAATACTTAAGACCTGGCCACGGTCTGATGTTCGGGCGAGTTCACGGTTCACTTCGAAGCGTGTAGAACGTAATTGCTTTTTGAACTCACGCATTTCTGCGGTTCCATGCAGATTTTTCCAGATACCCTTCAAATCAAGTGTCGACTTGCCCACGAGGTTGAGGTACCCAAGTACCGGAGATTTGGTAAGTAATACAAGGTCTGCCGGGCGGCGGATGCGGTTATCCAGGAAGAACATGATGAACAGGATAATTACACAAAACACCCCACTTAGTATGCCACTGATAATTACCAAGAGCATTTTTTTAGATGGGAGAGGTAGACCAGGCATAGCTACCTGCGCTTGTCTGAGTTTGACAGGAAACTCAGCTTCCATCGTTACTTTATTGTATTGTGCCAGTAAATCCTGGTACTCTTCACTTCCTGTTTGTATATCCCGTTCATAGCTTTGAATAACAGCTTCATGAGGAACCAGTTGCTCGAATTTTTTACTCATGATGGCAAGCTGATTTTTCAGCGAATTCAAACCATAAACAGTCCGGTCAAGTTCAATCTGAAGGTCAAGCTTCTTTTGGATAAGTGCGGTTTTTGAACTCAGGGGATTATCTGTGTATTTATCCGACATTGTATTGATTTGGGCACTTACAATCTTTTGCAGCGAATCTATTGAAGTCTTGTATCGCTCATCAAAATCACTCTGAATATACTTATCCTGCAAGGCATTCATTTGAGCCTTTGTACCAATTATCCTTTGGTTAATATCCGTAAAGGTCGCTTCCATGTAGCGGCGGTCAACCGGATCGAAACGTTTATCAATGTTGGCAATGGTTCCTTTAATAGCCACAATATCTTTCTCAGCCTGCTGCATTCTCAACTCATAATCTGCAGTTTGGGTATAGATCTGTGATGATTGCTCATTCAGATTAAGTATTCTATTCTGAATTTTATATTCACGCAAACCGTTGATTCGGGCTTGAAGAGTGTCAGATTTTATTTTCAAAAGGTTCTTTAGAAAGTTTACAGAAGAACGCTGATTTTCTTTTACCAGAACGGTATAATAGTCGGTAAAAATGTTAGATAAGGTGTTGACCACAAAAGCAGATAATTCTGAATTTTCAGATTGAAAATCAATAAAAATAAAATCTGTCGTTCCGGCACGGTAAATCAGTAAATCATACAATAAAGATTGATAATCATAACCCATCGATCCCAGTATCCGATGCAATCCTTCTTCATCCTGCTCCCTAAGGTTCAGACCCTCTTTTTTACTCAATTTTTCTTTGAACACACTTAATGCATGTTTTTTAGCCTCAAGATTCAATGTTTTCAGAAGTTCACTGGGTTCTCTGAAAGGCTTGGTAGTTAGGTCATGAATGATAAGCCTGTAAGAAACAAGGTCAATCATGCTTTTTGAATTCATGACCTGCACCATATTGACGAATTTCTGATTGATTCTTGACTCCTGTAAAACACTGGCCTCCGAAAGTGCCATTTGCTGAGTTTCGTCAACAATCCCTGTTGCAATCTGGGCTTGGGCAGGATAAACATCAGGAAGATTTCTTACAATATAATAAGTTACCATTACCGTAATTAGCGGCACAGTAATTAAAACTATTTTATAGCGTAATAATAAATCGATGAATTTTTTTAATTCTTCCATAGTATCGGCTACTGAATTTCTTCGATCTTTTTAGTCAATAATTCTTCCAGAGATGCCTTGGCGATCAGAAAATTTGATTCCGCTGCAATTTTAGATTGTAATGCTCCTGAGTAGGACATTTGCATTAATGTATATTGTTCAAATGTGATCTCGCTTTTTTCAAATTTGGTTTTGACATCATTACTGACATTTAGGGCATCTGAACTCAATTTTGTTTGGAGTCGCAAATTTGAAAGTGCCTGGACATAGGTAAAATATCGTCGTTTTACTTCAGTTTCGAGAGTTAAATGGTATTCGTCAAGATCATGTTGTGCGAGTTTTACACTTTCTCTAGCCTGTTTTACATTTCCTGGTTTCTGGAGTATTGAACTAAGGTTGAAATTGAAGGCAACCTGATATCCGTTAAAAAATCTGGGAACTGCAATGTCTAATGTATTGTTAGGATTATAAATATAAGAGAAGGAAAACGCGTCGAGCCAGGATAGTTGTTCCTGACCTACCGTTGTTTTAGCAACCTTGATACGACCCTCAAAACTATTCATCCTGGGATAATTTTCTTTGGCTGTAGCAATAAGTTTTTCAAGGAAAACATATGAAATGTCTGTCATCATAGTTTCCTGCGACTTAACAGAATTATTTATTAGAAGTAAAACAAACGTTGTTAAAAAAAAGAATTTCCTGAACATATTTTAAAATTTTTCCTTGTGCAATATTACCGGCAATGTTTTAATTAATATTTCAAAATCGAACCAGAACGAATATTTTGACGCGTAGAAGTTATCAAATTTTTTTCGTTCCCGCTCGGAAATATCTTTTTTTCCTCTGCTTTTTATTTGCCACAATCCTGTAACACCTGCCGGACCCATAAAACGCTGTGACCAATCATTTGATGTCAGCATTTCAGCTTCATAAAGTGGTAATGGCCGGTTTCCAACCAATGACATATCTCCTTTTAATACATTGAAAAGCTGGGGCAGTTCATCTATACTGGTCCTTCTGATAAAGGATCCGAATCGGGTAATTCGTGGATCATTAATCAATTTTACAAAAGTTGTTCGTTTTTTTGAATCATCAACCTCAACGTCTGACTGTTCATCGCTCTTATATAGATTACGGTCAGATAAATCTTCCAACTGGCTTTCGGCTCCTATATGCATAGATCTGAATTTGTAGAAATCAAAAATATTGTAACCCGTTCCTACTCTTTTGCTTTTATAGATAATTGGGCCCTTCGAATCCAAACGTATTATTATTGCAGTTAAAATTAGAACCGGAGAGAAAAGCAGGATGCATATTGCGGAAACAACTACATCAAAAATGCGCTTCATCTGAGGCAATTTGTAAATTACATCTGAGTTTGCCAGTACAGAAAGCTGTGGTTTTATAAGCTTGAATTTAACTAAAAAATGGAGTCTCTCGATCAGATGTTCTATAGGAAAGGGCATTACATAAAAGTCATGCACCTTTGATTTTAATGCACTCGCTTTCCACGCTTTATCTTCCTGGGATGCAATCAGCACAATGATCAATTCACGGTAAAGTGGATTCTTTTTAATCTTTTCAATATATTTAAAACATTTACCCTCTGAATCAGTTTCGATCAGTATTACATCTGGTAAAGTTAAAATAGACTGATTATCAAGAAAATCCTGAAGCTCTTCCAGATTCTGATGTTTATTTATATGAAATTCGCTTGGTAATTCCTTTAAAAGCCAGGCAGTAGAATCAGTGCCCATATAAGCAATGCTTAAATGATGCACGGAATAAATTGCGTCCCTGTGCCTAGTTAATTGCGACATTATTCTTTAGTAGTATTTCAGTTATTGACAATTTTAATTCAGTAGGGTTGAATGGCTTTTTAAAATAACAATCGGCCCTGAATGGCATTTGCTCAACTCTCTTTTCAAGATTATCTGCACCTGATAAAAGAATCACCGGAGTGTCTCGGTAATATCCACTGATTTTCAGGTTTCTAATAAATGATCCTCCATCTATATAAGGCATCTCCAAATCCGATATAATCAGTGCAGGATCATTGCCATCTTCAAGCCAGCTTATAGCATCAGCACCATTTTGTTTAATCACAAGGTCGTAGTCTTTTGACAGTATGAAATTGAGCAGCTTGAGGATACTCAACTCATCATCCACAACCAGAATTTGTTTCTTCATAGTTCAAATTGCCTGATTCAACCTGAATAGGTAAACAATCAATAATTACCTGTTTAACAGGTAATTCAAGTTTTTATCTCAGGTATTAAAAGTACTTATTTATTGAAAATATATTGCCATTTAAGCAAAATTAATAAATATCTAACCTCTAACTTTACAATGAAAGTGCCAATCGGGATAATCTGCTTATCAGTGGATAACAATGGTATTGGGGAAATTATTGCCAAAGTAGTGTAGAATAAATTCCACAATTATGGCAAAATTTTAACCGAAATTCCCATGAGGTGGCTTTGTGTAATCCTTTTAAGGATATTCGGGTAATTGGAATTGGAAGTTGAGAATTGGAAAATGATTCATTAATAGTACATCAACTAAAAACAAAATTCCCCTTTTATCAGAATCTGAAACAGGCAACCGATAACAGGCAACAGAATAAATAGATTTATTTCGCTTCTAATGGATATCCCTTATCAATCCAGTTCTGCTTCAAATTAGTTGGCAGATTAAGCAGTTTGCCCTTAGTAAAGCCCATGGTTTTTAACATATTAACTGCAGGACGGATATTTGGGCATCTTTCAAATGGACAACATCCACAGTAAACGACCACAAAGGTATTTTTAGGCAATTTTGATAAAGCACTCTTCAACTTCAGGAGATTCGCTTGTTCACTAACTCCACCAAGATTTATTGAACCTTTGATATTTTCAACTACTCCAATGTTAAATATTTTAGGTTGATTAGCTTTAGGATTGGCGATAATTGCTGCCAATTCGGAGGGGGCTATCAGGTCTTTTTGAGTCCAGTTATCTTTTTTGTCTAATGCCTGATTGGCTTTGACTGTAGTTTGGGACAGACTAATGCTTGTACTTGATAGGGAAATAAGTATGATGTAAAGTAGGATTCTCATGATTTTTCAGCTTATTATAATTGTAAAAATAGGTAATTCTTTACACCGGAGTTCTAAAAACTTAATTTAATGGTGTTTTATCGGCTAAGTTCATTTAAAAAGTTAAGCATTTCAGCATTATCATAATCTGCCATTCCGCTATGCTGAAAAACAATATTACCCTTTGGCCCTATGATCACTGTTGTGGGGAGGGTTCCGTTAAAAATATTTTCAGGAATGGCCGACTCACTCGAATAGACTTTTAGCTGGTAAGCGTGTTTTTTCATGTATTTGACAGAAGATGCAATTTTATTGTCAACATCTACCATAATAAAATTGACTTTATCCTTATTCTTAATTTTTGAATATAATGAATTTATTGAAGGCATTTCAGCACGACAAGGTGGGCACCAGGTTGCCCAAAAATTTATAAAGTAAACTTCGCCTTTATTATCTGACAGTGTAAGCAGTTCTCCATCCTCTGATCTGAAAGTCAAATCAGCTGGAATTGTTTTACTGATTTCAAGGCCTGAACTTGGAGCATCGGCATTATAAAGCCCGGTCTTCATAAGCCCCTGAATCAATAGTGTTCTCGCATCTGCACTAAAGAACATAATACCCGCTAAAAGCACAAATAGAATATTGCTGATATTTGATTTGACAGATTTTAACAATTCCATTGTTTCTCTTTTATGATTTCTGCAAGTTAGCATGCCTAGCGATGGGTATTTGTAACATTAGTCACAAACCTTTTAGGGAAATAGTTTGCTTTAATGAATATTGTGCAAAATAGTACACTTGTATGTCCTTTATTTTCTACATTCTTTCTAAGGAAATTCATGCTAAGATCTTATGGTTTAAGTTATTAGCTTGAAATAAACTGAGATTATGCTCCTGCCTAATGCTTTTTAGAGCCATTTTAATAAGCAAAGCTCCCTATGTTATTAAGCTCAATTTGATTAAGAACATTTGGTCTGATTTTCGAGTATAAGTAATGAATCTGTTTTAATTATAGCAAAATGGTAAAAAGTAAAATAGCCGCGATAAAGGACTGGATCAAAACCATGGGATTTGAATTAGTAAAATCACATAATTTGAGTGGCGAAGAAGTTAAGATTAACTACTACAGTTTAGGTAATTTTGGTATTTATGAGGAAATATCAATTAAAAAATTGGCTGGAAGCACAAAGGAGCCTAAACTGCGATTTATTTCCTGGAATCCCTGGGGAGTTGATTTTGAAGTAAGCTCCCTTAAAGATTTGATAGATGCTTATCAGGATTCTAAATCCTTCAGCCCCGAAATGCCGATTTAGGTATTGAACTATCCGGTCATTGTACAAATTTTAAATGCCGTTCTTTAAGATAAATCTGGATAGTTCTTCGATGGGATGTTTCAGAATTTTACCTATTCTAATACCATTTACAATACATAGTTCCTTCAGTATGTCAGAGAAGTGATATGCAATTGAGCCAACAAAATGACAGGTTTGCTCCCTGAAATCAGGGTACGATTTGATATTTGTCTCTATAAATTCACTGAAGCTTTTTTTTATGATTTCAATGATAAACGGATGACTGATATGTTCGCTTAGAAAAGGAGCGAATGAGGCCAGATAGAAATTCGGCGAAGGTTCCTGATAGACATGTTTTATAACCGACTCTTTATCGATTTTGTACTTTGCATAAAATCTTTCTGAAAGGTCCGGGGGCATGGTCCCATATAAAAAACTGGTTATTAATTGTTTACCAAGCCATGACCCCGAGCCTTCGTCTCCGAGAATATAGCCCAGACCATGTTTACTTTGATGAATTTTTGTTCCGTCAAAATAAGTGATGTTAGAACCTGTACCTATAATACAACAGATTCCCTTAGAATTGCCTGAAGTGGCATAAATGGATGCAATGATATCTATATCAACACTGACAAATGCATTTTTAAATATTTTAGATAATGCATTGGATATGTGCTCACGTCGATCGGGACTTGAACAGCCTGCTCCGAAAAAGTATATCTCCGTTACCAGATCTTTGTAGGGCTGTATTTCCGGGGTATTCTGGAATATTTTGACAATATCTTTTTCGGATAGGAAAAATGGGTTGATACCACTGGTTCTGAATGATATATTTTCAGTATCTGAGAGTGTTAATATCCAGTCGGCTTTGCTTGAGCCGCTGTCTGCTACTAATAACATAATTAAAGTTCCTGAAGAATTTGACTTGTAAGTGGTTTACCAATAAACTTGGATACCAGGTGATTTTCTTTTACCCTTCTGATGTCCTTTGGATCCAAAGATGAGGTGAGGACATAAATTTTAACTTTATCGGGTCCCAGATCAGGCAGTTCCATTAATGCTTTAAGAAATTCAAATCCATTCATTATGGGCATTCTCAGATCCAAAAATATTACTTCGGGAAGTTCTTTTCCTTCAAGGTATAAATCCCTTATATAGTTAAATGCTTCTTTTGGAGATTCTATTACGGTAATAGACTCTGCGAAATCGCTATTATCTAATATCTTTCGATTGATCAGATTGTCTATGTAGCTATCATCTACCAGTAATACACTTTTGTATTTGAAGGAAATCATCAAATCAAAATTACTAATTCTTTACACTTAAGCAAGCGAATTAGAATTATAGGAATTTTATTGCAGATTAAGTCTGCCGGAAAGCTGCATTAATGCTACTTCTCCCAGTTTGGCTTCAAATTGTGCATTGGTATAACGAGCATTTGCGTCAATATAGTTTCGCTGGGCTTCCCTGAACTCAAGTGGCGCAACACTTCCCAGCCTGAATTTTTCGAGTGTGATATTCATATTTTGCCTTGCTACTTCCAGGTTCTGACGTTCAAGCTTAACCAACTGCAGATTAGTCTGAAAGGTTTGGTACAAAGAGCTTAATTGTGAAGTGATTGACTGATTCAGCCTTTCATATTGTAATTGATTGTTCTCTATTTGAAGACTTGCGTTCTTCTCTGCCCTTTTCTGCAAATGTCCATTAAAAATATTTACTGAGGCTGTTAGGCCATAATTGAGACCTCTGCCTACCGAGTTTCTGGCAAAACCAAGTTCAGATGTTGATTTATTGAAGTTGTAGCCAGTATTCAGGTTAATTCCGGGATATCGGTTTGCCTTAACTTCCCTGAGATTGATTTCTGAAATTCGTTTATTGATCAGGGCCGTTTGTAGGGCTGGATTTAGTTGAGCGGCAGAGCTTAGCAATTCGGGAAGCATCAGACTGTTGCCTATAATAATGGTATCCGAGACGGAGAAATCGGTATTAATATCTCTCGCCAGAATTTCATTTAGCTTAATTTTTGTGTTGCGATAAAGGTCAATTTGCCTCAAAAGATTGGTGGTATCCGTATTCAGGTCTACTGAAGCGGCAAGCACTTCAAGTTTCGCAGCTTTGCCAATGGTATATCTGCTTTCAGAATTCCGTAGTCTGATTCTGGATATCTCCAGTGCACCACTAAGTGCTTCGATTTGTTGCTGTTGTTGCACCAGATCATAATAATTATTAATGACATCAGCCAGGGTGGTCTGAATTGACAGTTTAAAGTTGGCTTCACCAAGGTTTTCGAGTTCCTTAAGTCTGTCATATCGGGCGAACATTTGAAAACCGTCAAACACCTGCCAATTAAGTACCGGGCCATAAACAAGGTTGGTGTTTTTAGCTCCGTTTCGTTCCTGTGATACTCCGCTCGACAATGTTTGTTTCGTATTTGAAACTGTATTGTTCGTGCTCAAATTTCCCGTAATTATAGGAAGCATTCCCGCATTAGCCCTGTTTACATTGTTTTTTGCCTGTTCAACTTCGTTTTTATTCAACTTGATATCATAGTTGTTTTCCAATGCAGTCTGTACTGCCTGTTCTAGACTAAGTCGTTCCTGAGCTTGGATACTTGAGATATGCACCAGGCAGGCAAAAAAGAGAAGAATACTGAATTTAACTTTTTTTCTGTTCATATATATTAATAACCTAATGATAGAGCCTCTTTATCCGGCCTGATCTTAGTGTATTTATTAGCCGTTAATCAATTCTGCTTCAAGAACCGGTTCTGCTTTTCCTGTTATCTCCGGAAGCGGCTTGTGTTTCTTCGACCACATGGAATAAACAGCAGGAATTACGTAAAGTGTAAGAATCAATGAGAAGAGTGTTCCTCCAATAATTACAATCCCCATGCTCATCCGGCTTTTTGCAGCCGCACCCAGTGCCATAGCAATTGGTAATGCACCTAAAGCAATCGCCAGACTTGTCATCAGGATTGGTCTTAGTCGTGCTACCGATGCTTCGATTATTGCATCACCTAAGGGCATTCCCTGCTCTTTCAATTGGTTTGCGAATTCTACAATTAATATACCGTTCTTCGTGACTAGCCCAATGAGCATGATTGTTCCGATCTGGCTAAAGATATTCCATGTTTGTCCGAAAAGCCAGAGTGAAAGGAAGGCACCTGCCACCGCCATTGGCACCGTTAGAATAATAATAAATGGATCGATGAAACTCTCGAACTGCGCTGCCAGGATTAGGTAGACCAGTAACAAAGCGAGAGCAAATGCAAAAAGTGTATTTGCAGAACTTTCCCGGTAATCACGTGATTCTCCTCCCAGATCAGTAGAAAATGTATCATCCAGAATTTTTGCCGCAGCCTGATCCATAACCTCGATTCCGTCACCAATACTTTTTCCGGGGGCTAAACCAGCAGATACAGTAGCTGACATAAAACGATTATTATGGTACAACTGTGGAGGAGTACTTGTTTCCTGTACTGCAACCAGGTTGTCGAGCTGAATGAGCTCACCCTTGTTATTTCGTACAAAAATTGAGGTTAAATCCAGCGGATCATTTCGATCGGGACGGTCATATTGACCAATGACCTGATATTGCCTGCCGTTCATCTGGAAGTACGCAAAGCGTTGTCCACTGAGTGCAAATTGTAAGGTTTGTGCGACATCCAATACCGAAACGCCCAGATTTCTGGATTTTTCCCTGTCAATAGTGACATTTATTTCAGGCTTATTGAATTTCAGGTTTGCATCGACAGCTGTAAAGGTTGGATCCTGACTGATTTCATCAATGAACAACGGAAGCTTTTCACGGAGTTTTTCAAAGTTAGGAGCCTGAATGATATAATTTACCGGTAAGCCTCCTCGTCTGGTAACTGAAATTGTAGGCTGTTGAATAACAAATACCCTGCCTTCTGTATAAGGTTTGGTAATTCTTGTTAACTTCTCAGCAACCTGTGCCTGTGAAGTCTCCCTTTTCGATGGGTCACTTAAACGTAATCTTAAAAAGCCGGTATTTGCCGCTCCTGAACCACTAAAGCCCGGAGAAGTAACTGTCAGGAGAAATTCTTTTTCAGGAATAGAATCCTCTACCAGTTTGGTAAGTTCAAGTATGAAGTTATCTGTATAATCGAATGAGGAGCCCTCAGGAGCTGTGACTTGCATGTTTACTGCAGCACGGTCATCATATGGAGCAGTTTCTTTTTGAAGAATAGCCCAGAATAGCGCGATAAGGCCGATACAGATAAAGATGATCGGAAAAGCGATCCAGCGTTTTTTCATAAAACTGGTCAGGGATTCTGAATAACCGGAAGTCATTTTCTCAAAATAAGGTTCAGACCAATTATAGAATCGGGTTTTCTTTTTATTTGCCTTCATCATGTAGGCATTCAGCATCGGTGTTAATGAAAGAGAGACAAATGCTGAGATTAAAACAGCCGCACCAATAACTACCCCGAATTCCCTGAATAGCCGGCCAACAAATCCCTCCAGAAAGATCACAGGAAGGAATACTGCAGCAAGGGTTACTGATATTGAAATTACAGCAAAAAATATTTCATTCGACCCTTTTATGGCGGCCTCAATCGGACTGTAACCCTCTTCGAGCTTCTTGAAAATATTTTCCGTTACAACAATCCCGTCATCCACAACCAAACCGGTAGCCAGTACAATTGCGAGAAGGGTAAGTACATTAATAGAAAATCCAAAAAGGTACATAATGAAAAATGTGGATATCAGTGATACCGGTATATCGATTAATGGTCTGAATGCAATACTCCAGTCGCGGAAGAAAAGAAATATGATCAGAATTACCAGAATTAGAGCGATTAAAATCGTTTCAGCAACCTCTGTTACTGATCTTTGGATGAATACTGTAGTGTCGAGCGCAATATCAAGCTTTAAGTCCTCCGGAAGCTCTTTCTTTAATTGTTCATAGCGTTTGTAGAACTCATTGGATATTTCCAGGTAATTGGCCCCCGGTTGTGGGATTAAGCCCATTCCTATCATAGGTTTTCCTGATGAACGAAGCATAGTTTCTTCATTTTCAGGCCCAAGCATCGCAGTACCAATATCCCTCAGCCGAACAATATTGTCTCCTGAACTTTGAATAATCAGATTGTTAAATTGTTCTTCATTGGTAAGATTACCAAGAGTTTTCACCGACAATTCGGTTGAATTTCCGGTAATCTTTCCCGAAGGAAGTTCCACATTTTCCCTGTCGAGGGCATTCTTTACATCCAGTGCAGTAAGCTTGTATGCGGCCAACTTAGCCGGGTCAATCCAGATACGCATGGCATAGCGTTTTTGTCCCCAGATCTGTATACCGCTTACTCCGGGAATGGTCTGAAGGCGCTGTGAAATTACGTTTTCTGCATAATCACTAAGTTCAAGCTGGTTTCTGCTTTCACTCTGTATAGTCATTGATAAAATTGCTTCCGAATTTGCATCTGCTTTTGATACTACCGGCAGGCCATCAATATCTTTTGGCAATGATCTTACTGCCTGAGAAACCTTGTCTCTGACATCATTGGCAGCTTCTTCAAGCTCTTTGTCAAGGTTGAATTCAATATTTATATTACTCGTGCCCTGATTACTCGAAGAAGACATGTTTTTAATCCCCTCTATACTATTTATTGCCTTCTCAAGAGGTTCAGTTATCTGAGACTCAATGATGTCTGAGTTTGCACCAGGATAACTTGTTCGTACCGAAACTATCGGTGGGTCAATAGAGGGGAATTCCCTAACCCCTAAAAAACTAAAGCCAATGACACCGAAAAGAACCAAAAGCAGATTCATTACGATTGCAAGTACTGGCCTTTTTATGCTGGTGGTTGATAAACTCATAGGACAATTTTTTGATTATTTAATCGGGTAAATTATTCGAATAATCTTGAATTAATTTGTAATCGTCACCTTAACAGGCATATCATCTTTTAATGACATAATGCCGGTAGTTAATACAGTATCTCCAATACTTAATCCGGAAAGAATTAAAACTGATTTCTCAGTTCGGGTCCCTGTCTCAACCATAACCTCCCTGGCTTTTCCATTTGAACTGACATATACTTTTTTACCCTGAAGTACCGGGACTATCGATTCTGTTGGTATCAAAATCGCATCATTTATATTGCTTAGAGGCAGGTCAATCTTAGCGAAAGATCCCGGAAGCAGTATCCCATTTGAATTGGAAGCTTTGGCTTTTAATTGTAATGTTCTGGTGGACATATCTATTCCTGGTTCAATTGCATAAATTGAACCGGTGTAGGAGTTATTTGATCCGGCTACTGTAAATGAGATTTTCGTATTTAGTTTTATAGTGCCTGAATACTTTTCAGGTATTGAAAATAAAATCTTAACAGGGTCAGTACTGACTAATCGTGCAATATTACTTGAAGGGGTAATATATTCTCCGGCAGAAATAGTTCTTAAACCAATTTTACCACTAAATGGCGCGCGGATCAGGGTTTTGGCCAATTGAGCACGTATAAGTTGTGTTTGAGATTCTAATGATCGCAGTTCAGACAAGGCCACATCATACTCTTCTTTACTGATTGCCTCTTTTTCAAGCAACTTACCGGCACGAAATTCCGTTTCCTGTGCTAATTTTTGTTTGGTTAAAGCTTGAGAAAGCTGAGCCTGTAATTCAAGATCATTGATTTTTAATAATACCTTTCCCTTGGGCACTGTAGTTCCTTCGTTGAACAGGATCTGAGTAACAAGACCGGAAACCTCACTGCGTATATCAACCTGTTCGTTCGCCTCTATCGTCCCGGCGATGGCCAGGGAGTTCGAAAAATTCTCAGCCTTTGTTACTATACCGTTAACAGTTAACACAGAAGCCGGGCCTCCGGGTCCACGACCTGCAGCAGCACCTGCCTTTTGAACCTTATTCTTGTTGATACGGTAAGCCACAAATACAGCCAGCAGGATTACAAGAATTGTGTAAACGATATATTTTGTTTTCATGTAATTAATTATAATTTTTTAATATGGGATGTGTTTTTTCCAGCGAATCAGCTGAAATATCTAATAGATTCTGTTGAATGGTAGTCAGTAATTCCGTAAATAAAAGCTTGTTTGAATCACAAATATTCTGAAATGCTATCGCATTGAGTTCTTTTATGGCCGCTCTAATGATTGGAAGACTGCTTTTAGCAGAGGAGGTTAATCTGATTAGCTGCTCCCTGCGGTCCTGTGGATTTTTTTCTCGCTTCACATAGCCTTTTTCTTCCAGATAATCCAAAATAGTGACCATATAGGATTTGTCGATATGCAAAATTTCTGAAAGTGCCTTTTGTGTTAAAATGCGATCATGTGAATCGATTAATAGCAGAACATAATGATACCTATCAATTGGTAACTGAGGGACCATTTTTGAAAGGGCGCTCAGATATTTCTTAGAAACAGCAATAAATGGATTAGCAAGTGGTTCAATCATATTAGTAGTACAAATCTATTTTTAAACTTTGAAATTAGTTTGATGTAGCAACTATTTTACCGGACATTGACTGCAAGCCCTAATTAAATTGAATCGAAAACTTACTTTTGCAGTGAACGATTATATATAGGAAAATGAAATATTTGATCTCTTTAATTATTGTTGTCTTTATGTCCAGCTCTCTTCTTGCCCAAAATAAAATCGCCTTTGAGCTTTCTTTTACTGAGCCTCAGGCTCATTATGCAGAGGTGCAGATGAATATTTCCGGAGTTAAATCGGCTCATATTGATTTAAAAATGCCTGTTTGGACACCTGGATCTTATCTGATCAGGGAATTTTCCAAAAATGTGGAAGGATTTAAAGCATTTGACCAGGGAGGCAAAGAACTTCCATTTGAAAAGATCAGTAAAAATACCTGGAGAATTAGTACTGCAAATTCTGGGAAAGTAAAAGTAAGTTATAGGATATATTCATTCGAAATATCTGTCAGGACAAGTTTTGTAGACGAATCACATGCTTTTTTATCTCCAACTGGAATTTTTATGTACCCCGATGGCCAGCTAAATGAAGCATCCGAGATAACAATTAACCCTCATGAAACATGGTCTAAAATTTCAACTGGTCTTGAGAAAGTCAGTTCAAAGCCCAACACTTTTTATGCTCCGAACTTCGATGTGCTTTATGATTCGCCTTTTGAAGTTGGGAATCAGGATATTTTTGAATTTGTTGCTGAGGGAGTACAGCATGAAGTTGCGATGTATGGAGGAGGAAATTATGATAAAGAAATCCTTAAGCGGGATATGTCAAAGATCGTCATAGAGCAAACCAAAACTTTTGGCATTAATCCCAACAAGCGATATGTTTTTATAGTTCATAATTTTAATTCAGGTGGTGGCGGACTTGAGCACTTGAATTCAACTGTTTTAGGAGCCAGCCGCAATTCATACAATACAGAAGCAGGCCTTTTGAGGTTCCTTGGACTTGTTTCTCATGAGTATTTTCACCTGTGGAACGTAAAGCGTTTACGTCCGATAGCATTAGGGCCATTTAATTATGAACAGGAAAACTATTCCAGAAACCTATGGATTGCTGAAGGCTTCACTGCATATTATCAGGATATCTATACTAAGAGGGCTGGTTTACAAAGCCCTGAACGTTATCTGATGACCCTTGCTGCTTCAATTAGCTCTGTGGAAAATCAGCCCGGGAACCGGGTTGAGGCACTGAGCGATGCAAGTTTTGATGCCTGGATTAAGCAATATCGTCCAAATGAAAACTCTGCTAATTCTACTATTTCATATTACAGTAAGGGCGCTTTGCTGGCTCTGATCATTGATCTTGAAATTATTCATTCAACTCAGTCCAAAGCAGGATTGGATGAGCTTATGAAGGCAATGTATGATGAGTATTATACAAAAAAGGACCGTGGGTTTACTGATGCCGAGTTCAAGTCAATGCTGGAAAAGGTGGCAGGAAAATCTTTTGATGATGTTTACAGGGATTATGTCAACGGGGTAAAGACCATAGATTACAATAAATATTTTGGGTATGCCGGTTTTACACTGATTGATGATGCGGCTAAAGGTAATGACGCATATCTGGGTGCAGTAACTGCGCTAAAAGATGGTAAGATTATAGTGACAAATGTAAGTCGGCAAAGCCCTGCCTGGAAGAGTGGCTTAAATGTAAACGATGAGATAATAGCTATAGATGGATCTCGGATAAATAATGTATCAGATCCCAGACTATCAGAAGTTGAGAAATTTATTTCAAGTAAAAAGCCAGGTGAAAAAATTGAAATCTCATTCAGTCGTGATGGTATTTTCCGAAAAACTGAGTTAACACTGGTCAGGAATCCGAATCATAGATTTAGAATCGCCTCTGTTCCAAATCTTACCCAAGAACAGCTTGCGGTAAGGAAGAGGTGGTTGAAACTTTGACAATTGAGATATGAGATATGAGATATGAGAATTGAGATATGAGATTTGAGAAGGCCGGTACCCAAGTTCTCAATTTCGTCACCTAAAACCTCCATTCTAATACTACTGAACGTAAAATACTATACAACTAGCTGTCCTAAAGCCTGGCTAAGTCCCCTGTCTAAGTCTTATAATTTTCATTTTTAAGCTGTTAAAAAACAGAATGTTTTGTCTTAAGTTCAATACATTAAGTTTAAAGCAATAGAAGCAGAAGCTCAGGTTCTTGTTAAAGTACCCCGACAGAGAAGCAAAAGCAGGGTTATTGCAAAATGCCGACGGGACAGCAACAGATTATTACTGGGAAATCTTTATGTTTAGAAAGTAAGTCTTATTGCCAGACCAACATCACCTGTACGTAAATTTGTGTTCGGAGTTAATTCGAAGCGGGGCCTCCAATCGAGGGCAAGGTTTAGGGGGGCACCTTCGATTTTATAATCTAGACCCAGTACACCATCGGCGCTTAACCAAAGATCACCATCAAAATCTTTTCTTTTATAAGAACCGATACTACCGCCACCACCATAATACCATAACAGGCCGGATGCTCCTTCAATTGGATGGTGGACTTCATAAAGTCCGGTGAACAGAAACCGTTGAAGATCATTATTATTTCTGAATGATAAATTAAGGTCTAAGGCCTTGTTTGAGTTCAAAAATGTTTTGTAGTTTAAGCCATTATAAGACCCAAGTCTTACCCCGACGGCATTCTCATAAGTCTGTGCTTGTGAGTTCGAATTGGCAAGAAAAACAAATCCTGCAGTTAAACAAAGTAGTAATAGCTTTTTCATAATCATAATATTTATCAGGTGGACATTTCAAATATAATGCCATAGAAACGTTTATCTGACAGAAATTCAATACTGTCAGATAAATTTCAACTACAACATTGGAAATTTCATGAAGTTGACATTTTTTACATGACAATGTATTTATTCTTAATCATACCCTTTTTATATTTAGCTATTTTGCTAAATTACAGTTTTAATGAAAAGAAGATATGGCAGCAATTACTCGTGTATTTGATCTTTTAGAGCACTCCCTTGAAAAACACCGGAAAGAAGATATGGTGGCAGCAAAGCAGAATGGTATCTGGAATAAATATTCTACAGAAAAATTTGTAGCCCAGGTAAATTCAGTAAGTCAGGGCTTGATCGCTTCGGGAATAATTAAGGATAACAAGGTTGCAATTATGTCGCCGAACCGTCCTGAATGGAATATTTGTGATTTTGGAATCATGCAAATCGGGGCTACACAGGTGCCTATGTATCCAACTCTCTCCGAAAATGATATCAAGTTTATACTTCGGGATGCAGAAGTAAAAATTGTTTTTGTCTCTGATCTGGCACTTTATGAAAAACTTAACAATGTCAGAAAAACAGAGGGAATTGACTTTAAGATATTCAGTTTTGACACTATTGAAGGGGTACCACACTGGCAGGAACTGATTGAGATTGGAGAAAGGGCCGAACCTGTTAATCTGCAGGTTTATCGTGATCGGATCCTCCCGGATGACCTGCTAACCCTGATATATACTTCAGGTACTACCGGAACACCAAAAGGGGTTATGCTGACTCATAGTAATCTGGTCAGTAATGTAATGTCCTCTTCTGGATTGTACCCGGTTGGTTTCAAAAAAGCACTGAGTTTTCTTCCTCTCTCACATATTTTTGAGCGCATGGTGCTCTATATGTATTTCTACCTCGGAGTATCAGTGTATTATGCCCAAAGTATGGAAACCATTGCTGCTGATCTGGTAGAAGTAAAACCACATGGATTTACCACAGTTCCACGCCTACTGGAAAAAGTATATGACAGGATAGTGGCTAAAGGCTCTGAGTTGACAGGGGTAAAAAAATCTTTATTCTTTTGGGCATTGAACCTCGGACTTAGATATGAAATGAATGGAGCGAATGGATTATGGTATGAAATTCAGCTTAAACTAGCTAATAAGCTCATTTTCAATAAATGGCGTGATGCTTTGGGTGGTAATATTTTGGCTGTGGTTTCGGGTGGTGCTGCTTTGCAATCGCGACTTGCAAGGGTATTTTGGGCTGCTGGCATGCCTGTTCTGGAGGGATATGGACTTACAGAAACTTCGCCTGTAATTGCAGTAAACGGACTTGATTTAGGTGCAGCAAAATTTACGACTGTTGGTAAAGCTATCCGGGATGTGGAAGTAAAAATTGCAGAAGATGGAGAAATTTTATGTAAAGGCCCAAATGTAATGAAAGGCTATTATAATCGCCCCGATCTAAGTGATGAGGTAATTGATAAGGATGGTTTCTTCCATACCGGCGATATCGGTGAATGGGTAGATGGTCAGTACCTCAGAATAACCGACCGTAAAAAGGAGATATTTAAAACAGCCGGCGGAAAATATATTGCCCCGCAGATTCTTGAAAATAAATTCAAGGAATCGCCATATATCGAGCAAATGATAGTAATCGGGGAAAATGAGCGATTCCCGGCAGCATTGATCCTGCCCAACTATCCGGCACTATCAGCCTGGTGTACACGATCTGGAATAGCTTATACTAATAATCCGGAAATGATTTTGGATCAAAGGGTAATAGATAAAATACAGTCAGTAATTGATCATTTCAACAAAGATTTCGGGCATTGGGAGCAAATTAAAAAATTTGAACTGCTGACAGAAGATTGGAGTATTGACGGTGGGGAACTTACGCCAAAACTGAGTTTGAGAAGGAAGGCAATTTTGCAGAAATACAAAGAGAAGGTTGAAAATATATATAAAAATGCATAGTATCACAGCCACGGGTTTTATCAAAGGCAAAGTAGTTTTAATTGTTTTAAGTGTCCTGTTTTCAGGATGTCTTCGCGGAAGTCTTTCCAAAAATAATTCCGGTGAGTATAAAAAAGGGATGGTTGTTTCTGCACATCCATCCTCATCAAAAGTAGGTTTGGATATTCTCAAAAAGGGCGGAAATGCAGTTGATGCTGCAGTCGCGGTTCAATTTGCACTGGCGGTGGTTTATCCCGGTGCAGGCAATTTAGGAGGAGGAGGATTTATGGTTTACCGTTCTGCAAGCGGAGAACTCGCGACACTCGATTTTCGTGAAAAGGCGCCCGGAAAGGCAAGTCGTGATATGTATTTGGACTCTTCCGGCAATGCCGTTACGGAAATGAGTTTATTCGGGCATCTCGCGGCCGGTGTACCCGGAAGTGTTGACGGTATGGTTAAGGCTCATGAAAAGTTTGGTAAACTGAGTTGGGCTGAAGTAGTACAGCCAGCACTGGATCTTGCCAGAAAGGGATTTCCCATTACAGATAGTCAGGTAGAAGAATTTACAGAATTACAGGAAAATATTAAAAAATATAATCCCGGAAAATCTTATTTTATTAAAGAGAAATGGGCGAAAGGTGATTCCTGGATTCAGGAGGATCTCGCTAAAACCTTGGAATTGATCAGGGATAAAGGCCGGGATGGATTTTACGCCGGTGAAGTGGCTGATCATATAGAAGCGGAGATGATTAGTGGAGGTGGTTTGATCAGCAAGGAGGACCTGAAAAATTATCAGTCACAATGGCGCGAACCCCTAATTGGTAATTATAAGGATTACAAGGTAATCACTATGCCGCCAACTTCCAGCGGTGGAATTGCATTACTACAACTTTTGAATTCTGTTGAAGAGTTTCCGCTCAGTAAGTGGGGGCATAACTCCGACTCAACAGTCCAGGTGGTAGTTGAAGCTGAGCGAAGGGTATATGCCGACCGGGCAAGCCATCTTGGCGATCCGGATTTTTATAAAGTTCCGCAGAAATACCTGGTTAATCCGATTTATTCAAAGTACAGAATGAAAGACTTTAACTGGGAGAAAGCAACACTCAGTACTGATATTAAAGCAGGTGAAGTGCCAAAAGAAAATGAAGAAACTACGCATTTTTCAATCGTTGATCGTGAGGGAAATGCTGTTTCAGTGACTACAACCCTGAATGGGGGTTATGGCTCAATGGTATTTGTGAAAGGTGCGGGATTCCTCTTGAACAATGAGATGGATGATTTTTCAGTTAAGCCGGGCACTCCTAATATGTACGGACTGCTTGGAGGCGAAGCTAATTCCATTGTTCCAGGAAAGCGAATGCTCAGTTCAATGACTCCAACCATCCTTGAAAAAGGCGGAGAACTGTTTATGGTTGTTGGAACCCCCGGTGGCTCAACCATAATTACCTCTGTCTTTCAAACTATATTAAATGTGATTGAATTTGATATGGGAATGCAGGCCGCTGTAAATGCGAAGAAATTCCATCATCAATGGTATCCGGATGTTGTTACTGTTGAACAGGGTGGATTGGATACCCTGGTCAGGAATAAGCTGGAGAAGAAGGGATACATTTTTAAAGAACGTAAAGCAATTGGTCGTGTTGATGCAATCCTTAAAACCCAATGGGGTTATTATGAGGGGGGTGCCGACCCCCGTGGAGATGATACGAAGATGGGATGGTGATGTTCTGAAATGAAATACCCGTGTTTAAAGCTCAGGTTCAGCTTTTTGCTTCTCTTTAGCCGTAATAATAACTGTGACCAGAAAGTGGAGCAATATTATTGTTAACAGTAAAAATTTTATTCCTGCAAAGATGAAAGCTGCCCCGGCATAGGTGTCGTCTGGACCTGAATTGATTAGTTGAAGCAAGGCAAGGTTTTCCAGAAAATCACAGGCAACTGCAATCACAGCCATGTTACTCAAAATTCTGAACTTGTTTAAAGGATGATCATTAGCCAGCCTTCCACAAGCCCATGCACTGCCATAAAAGAAGGCGGCTCCATACAGAAGCGGGAAAATGAAATCAAGGTAGATACTGAGTTTCATCAATTCTGTATGGCCTAATGTTTCCAGGTTATTAAGAAATATTTCTGCATTTGCGGCTGTTCCAATAAATTCAAATGAGAGAATGCTGCTTTGATTTAGGGGTGTAGTCATATTACGCATCAGGATAATCCATCCCAAAGCGATCAGTAATAGAATAGTGAATCTTAATCCTTTATTTTTCATCGGTTTATATATTTTTGATTCAATTTTTAAAGGGATACTTACGGATTGAGCTCTGACTCATTCCGTCTTTTTCATATATTGCTATACAATGTTCCTTGTATTGCTCTGCAATATTTACTTCGCCGAAATTCAATTCTTTAGGAAGTTCAGCCTTGTTCAGAAAAAAGTAAATTTTCGTTGTGCCGTATTTGGTATGAGGCATGTAACGACCATATTGTTCCATTTCCTCCCAATTTTCAGTATTAACGCTTACCGCATAAATTCTGATTACCGGACCTGTGTTCTGTTCATTGCGAATAAATGCCACTTCTTTAAAGTCACTTTTCAGGTCTTTTATTCCCGTTTCTGCAATCGTGTTCCATATTATCGCAGTGATTATCAAAACAGATAAAATAAGGATGTAGACTTTATATTTTTTCATTTTCTTACCAAATCTAAGCTTTAATATGCAAATGATGGTTTATGACTCATCAAAATAAAAGCAAAATTACTCTTGTTTTATATTTATCTATTTTATACATTTGCTATGCAAGCATAGTAAATTTGAATGAAGCCAGAAGAAACAGTAGATTATTTTTTAAAAATCGTTTGGCAAACAGTAGCAAATAAATATAATCAGATTGCTGCAGATTATGGTATAACACAGGCTCTGGGCTATATGCTTATTAATATACATGAGGAGGGTACTGCGGTTTCACAAATTGCGTCATTGTCAGGTGTGAAATCCACAAGTCTGTCCAGAATGCTTAAGAATATGGAAGAACTTGGTCTCATTTACAGGGAGACAGATCCGAATGATAAGCGTTCTGTAAAGATATTTTTAACTCCATCAGGTATTGAAAAGCGTCAGATTGCAAAAGATGTAGTGAGGAAATTTAATGAGTATCTCAATGCACATATTTCTGACAAGGATCGGCTTAAGCTGATTAATACGTTAAACAAAATAAATCAACTAACCACTGATTATAAACCTCAGTTTTGCTACCCGGAAATTCCGGGTAGTAAAACTTGAAAAAATTAGTACAAATCCGATTTCGGTATTTAATCATCTTAGCTTACATCCGGCAACTGCGGGATAATAAATAAAAATAAACAGATGAAACGAGTCATCAGAAAAGTAGCGGTATTGGGTTCGGGCATCATGGGTTCCCGTATTGCATGCCATTTTGCCAATGTTGGAGTTGAAGTGCTGCTGCTGGATATCGTTCCAAAGGAACTGACCGCTGAGGAGCAGTCAAAAGGTGCTGATCTTAATTCTAAAGCAGTTAGAAATAGAATTGTAAATCTTGCACTTGAAAGTGCTTTAAAGGCCAATCCCTCCCCGGTTTACTCCAAAAAAGTTATAGGCAATATAAGTACAGGCAATTTCGATGACAATTTGAAAGATATTGCAGCCTGCGATTGGGTGATTGAGGTTGTTGTTGAAAGGCTGGAAATTAAAAAGCTGATCTTTGATCAGGTTGAATTATACAGAACTCCGGGAACTCTGATTAGTTCAAATACTTCCGGAATTCCGATTCATTTGATGGCTGAAGGACGTTCAGAAGATTTTCGATCCCATTTTTGCGGTACCCACTTCTTTAATCCACCGCGATACCTTCGTTTACTTGAAATCATCCCCACTACTCAGACAAAACCTGAGATTGTTGATTTCCTGATGTACTACGGTGATAAATTTCTTGGAAAAACCACTGTATTATGTAAAGATACCCCCGCCTTTATCGCAAATCGTGTTGGTGTTTATTCCATCATGGCACTCCTTCATCTGGTTGAGAAGATGGATCTCTCGGTTGAAGAGGTTGATAAATATACCGGGCCCGCTTTGGGCAGACCTAAGTCGGCGACCTTCCGTACTACGGATGTTGTCGGACTGGACACAATGATCAATGTTGCGGGAGGCTTGTATAGCAATCTTCCTGAAGATAAAGCGCATGATCTGTTTGAACTCCCTGCATATGTCAAGAAAATGCAGGAGAATAAGTGGCTTGGGGATAAAACACAGCAGGGCTTTTATAAAAAGGTAAAAGGTGCTGATGGGAATTCAGAAATCCTTGCTCTTGATCTCAAAACATTAGAATATAAACCTCAGCAGAAAATAAAATCTTCAACACTTGAGGCGACTAAACTAATCGAAAATTTACCTGAGCGGATGAAAGTATTCGCTAATGGGACTGATAAGGCCGGTGATTTCTTCCGCCATTCTTTTTTCGGGCTTTTTGAATATGTTTCAGACCGTATTCCTGAAATTTCTGATGAACTATACCGTATTGATGATGCAATGAGGGCTGGTTTTGGATGGGAACTGGGTCCTTTTGAGGTATGGGATGCTGTCGGACTGAAAAACGCGCTCGAAGGAATGAAGAAATATGGTAATGAGGCATCAGCATGGGTTCATGAGATGGTTCAGGCCGGAAATGAGTCATTCTATAAGGTAGAAAACGGGGTTAAGAAGTATTACGATATTCCATCAAAGTCGTATAAAGCGGTTCCAGGAACCGAATCTTTCATTATTCTGGACAATATTCGTTCAACAAATACAGTTTGGAAAAATTCAGGAACTACAATTACCGATCTGGGCGATGGAATACTGAATCTTGAATTTCACACCAAAATGAACACCATTGGTGGTGAAGTGATTCAGGGATTAAATAAAGCGATTGATCTGGCTGAAAAAGATTACCGGGGTCTGGTTGTTGGGAATGATGGAGCCAACTTTTCGGCGGGCGCAAATATCGGAATGATATTTATGGCTGCCGTTGAACAGGATTGGGATGAGATCAACATAGCCATTAAGATGTTTCAGAATACAATGATGCGGATGCGTTATTCAAGTATTCCGGTTGTGGCCGCTCCGCATAATCTTACCCTTGGAGGCGGCTGTGAATTGTGTCTTCATGCTGATTTTGTTCAGGCTAATGCCGAAACCTATATGGGATTGGTTGAATTTGGCGTGGGATTGATTCCGGGAGGAGGAGGTTCAAAAGAATTTGCCCTTCGTTTATCAGATGAGTTTAAAGAGGGTCAAATAGAGCAGGCAGCACTCCGGGAGCGTTTTTTAACTATCGGGCAGGCTAAAGTTTCGACCTCGGCTGTTGAAGCAGTTGAACTAGGCTACCTGCAAAAGGAGAAGTTCGGTATGAGCATGAACCGTAACAGATTAATCATTGACGCAAAAGAAAAAGCAATTGAACTTGCAGATGGAGGATATACAAAGCCGGTTCAACGCAAGGATATCAGGGTATTAGGTAAGCAGGGGATGGGTATTGTTTATGCAGGAGCAAATTCCATGTTCGCCGGGAACTTTATCTCAGAACACGATAAAAAGATATCCGAAAAATTGGGCTATGTGCTCTGCGGTGGTAATCTTTCAGCTCCAACATTAGTTTCTGAACAATATCTGCTTGACCTGGAGCGTGAAGTGTTCCTTTCGCTTTGCGCAGAGAAGAAAACACTTGAACGAATACAGAGTATACTGACTAAGGGTAAGCCGTTGAGGAATTAGTATTGAGTATTGAGTATTGAGTATTGAGTATTGAGATATCAAGGCGGAAATGCATAATATTAAAGATCTGAAAATATGGAATAAGAGTATAGACCTGGCAATAAAGGTTTATGATGTTTCCGCAAAATTTCCGGCAGATGAGCGTTATGGTTTGATATCTCAAATTCGCCGGTGTGCAGTATCTATACCATCCAATATTTCGGAGGGAGCCGGAAGAAACTCCAATAAAGAATTTTTGCAATTCTTGGGTATTGCGAATGGATCATCATATGAACTGCAAACTCAATTGGTGATAACAGAACGTCTTGGATTTGTTGATACTAAAATATGTAATGAATTACTCGAATGCATAGATGAACTTCAAAAAATGAATTTTAATCTTCAAAAATCAATAAGACTTAAATTGTAGTTGGGTTGGGTCTCAATACTCAATACTCTCTACTCAATACTATAGGAATGGAAGAAGCATATATCATAGCCGCATACAGAACCGCAATTGGAAAGGCACCCCGTGGTGTATTTCGTTTTACCAGGGCTGATGATCTGGCAGCTGAAGTGGTCAGACATCTGGTGGCCTCGGTACCTGATCTGGACAAGAATCAAATTGATGATGTGATTGTCGGTAATGCTACCCCTGAGGCAGAACAGGGACTGAATATTGCCCGTATGATCTCTTTGATGGGACTGGATACGGATAAAGTTCCGGGTGTTACAGTAAATCGTTACTGTGCTTCAGGATTGGAGACCATAGCCATCGCGACTGCCAAAATCAGGTCGGGTATGGCCGATTGTATCGTAGCCGGCGGTGTTGAGGTGATGTCGGGCATGCCATTCGGAGGTTGGAAACTGGTTCCTAATGCAGATGTGGCGAAAAATAATCCTGAATGGTATTGGGGTATGGGTCTTACAGCCGAAGCCGTTGCAAAAGAATTTAAGGTAAGCAGGGAAGATCAGGATGAGTTTTCATTCAACTCGCATCAAAAAGCTATTGCGGCAATTAAGAATGGTCACCTCAAAGACGGGCTGATTCCGATTACCATTAAAGAGACTTATCTGGATGAAAATTTAAAGCAGAAAACAAGGGAATTTGTTGTGGATACAGATGAAGGTCCGCGTGCCGACACCGCCCTTGACAAGCTCGCAAAACTTAAGCCGGTGTTTGCCGCCGGAGGCTCGGTAACTGCCGGAAATTCATCTCAAACATCTGATGGAGCGGCATTTGTATTGGTGGTCTCTGAAAAAATGTTGAAAAAATTAAATGTACAACCCATTGCCCGACTGGTAAGTTACGGTGTTGCCGGAGTTCCACCAAGAATCATGGGCATCGGTCCGATAGAAGCTATTCCCTTGGCATTAAAAAAAGCAGGGATGAAGCAGCAGGATCTTGATCTTATTGAGCTGAACGAAGCCTTTGCATCTCAATCTCTTGCTGTAATCAGAGCACTTGACTTAGATCAGGGAAAAGTAAATGTTAACGGAGGGGCAATAGCACTTGGCCATCCTCTTGGTTGTACAGGATCAAAACTATCCGTTCAGCTTTTCAATGAACTGAAAAGAAGGGATAAGAAATTTGGAATGGTGACCATGTGTGTTGGAACAGGTCAGGGAGCAGCGGGGATATTTGAGTTGATGTAGCTATGGAGAGTGGAGTGTGGAGAGTGGAGAATTTAGAATTGAGAATGGAATAGGGATAATGGATACTACTAGTATTTAAATTTTAGCAGGATGTCATCCTGAGTGTAACGAAGGAACTTAGCGAAAGGGAATGAGGAGTTTGATATTGAGAATAGAGGTCAATATGTTCTAAGGTCCCTCCTGCGTCGGCCTTGCCTGCCGGCAGGCAGGGATGACAGCCAGAATGGAATTGAAAGTGGAGAAAGTTGATAGGCAGCAAAAACAGCTAAATAATTACTACTAATTTTAAAATGTAGGTATAAATTACCGGCAGACAACAGACAGCAGACAACACATAACTGATAACAGAATAAAAGATAAAGAGCAATTCTTTGCTCCTTATTCCTTAATCAATTAATAACATGAGCACAGCAAAAACCAAATCAATCAAAGGCGGAGAATTTATTATCCGCGAAACGGCATGTGAGGATATTTTTATCCCGGAGGAGTTTGATGAAGAGCAGTTGATGATCAAAAAAACCTGTGAGGATTTTTTGGTGGCAGAAGTTTTTCCTAATCTCGACAGGATCGATAACCAGGAAGAAGGATTAATGGTAAACCTGATGGATAAGGCAGGTGAACTGGGTTTATTGGCTGTTTCTATCCCTGAAGAGTATGGGGGCTTTGGAAAAAACTTCAATACCTCCATGCTGGTGGCAGATTCAGTAGGGGCAGGATGTTCATTCGCTGTTGCACTTTCGGCACATACTGGAATCGGTACCTTGCCTATACTTTATTATGGTAATAAAGAGCAAAAGGATAAATACATCCCCAAACTGGCTACCGGCGAGTGGAAAGCATCTTATTGCCTTACCGAACCCAATTCAGGTTCTGATGCTAATTCAGGAAGAACAAAAGCGGTACTGAATGCAGAGGGTACTCACTACCTGATCACTGGTCAGAAAATGTGGATCACCAATGGTGGTTTTGCAGATATATTTATTGTTTTTGCAAAAATCGATGACGATAAAAACCTATCTGCATTTATTGTTGAAAAGGATTTTGGCGGAATTACGATGAACCCTGAGGAACATAAACTGGGTATTAAAGGATCTTCAACAAGACAGGTGTTCTTTAACGACTGTCCGGTTCCTGTCGAAAATCTGCTTTCAGAGCGTGAAAATGGCTTTAAAATAGCCGTAAATATTCTGAATATCGGCCGGATTAAACTTGGTGTTGCGGCTATCGGTTCTTCACGTATGGTCTTGAACCAGGCGATAAATTATTCAAATGAACGTATACAGTTCAATTTGCCAATTTCAAAGTTCGGTGCTATTCGCTATAAACTTGCCGAAATGGCTACCCGTAATTTTGCTCTTGAAAGTGCATCTTACCGTGCCGGACAGAATATCGATGATGCATATGATGCTTTGGTAGCAGAAGGTATGGACCCTTCACAGGCTAAATTGAAATCTACAGAGCAATTCGCTGTGGAATGTGCAATTATCAAGGTTTGGGGATCTGAAGTTTTGGATTATATCGTAGACGAAGGTCTGCAAATCTATGGTGGTATGGGTTATTCTGCAGAAGCACCCATGGAGCGCGCTTATCGCGATAGCAGGATCAACAGGATATTCGAGGGTACTAATGAGATCAACAGGATGCTTATCCTTGACATGCTCCTGAAACGTGCCATGAAGGGTGAACTCGATCTGATGACTCCGGCACAGGCCGTTGCGGCTGAATTAATGTCAATCCCTGACTTTGGGGAGGAAGATAATTCACTCTTCGCGGCAGAAAAGCGACTTTTAGCTAACCTGAAAAAGGCCGGTTTGATGATAGCTGGTGCCGCAGTTCAGAAATTGATGATGACCCTGTCAAAAGAGCAGGAGATTCTGATGAATATTGCAGACATCATCGGTTATATCTATGTAGCCGAATCAACTATTCTTAGAGTTGAAAAACTGGTGAAATTAAGAGGTGAAGAAGCATGTTCAGGACAGCTTGATATGATGCGGATCTACCTCTATCAGACTGTTGATAAGGTCTCTGTAGCAGGTAAAGAAGCACTTTATTCATTCGCTGAAGGTGATGAACTAAGAATGATGCTGGTTGGGCTGAGACGTTTTACAAAATCAGAGCCTTTCAATATTAAAGAAACCAGACAACGTGTCGCTAAGCAATTGATTGAAGCAAATAAGTATTGTTATTAGAAAATATGACAAAATGTAAACTATTCGGAAGATTTCTGGCAAACTCTTTGAATGGAAATATCGTATATTCTAGTTAGAAAAAGGTTATTAATGTTAAAGTGTATGAACTTAGTTAATGTAATCACCATAGCAATCCTTGAAATGTCCGGACTGATGGACAAATTAAAGGCCCTGAAGGAGAAGCTACAGGATTTTCTTCCTGATCTTAATCCTCAGGAATCAAATAAAAAGCAATTGATCTATATTCCTCTGCGTGTTTCTGACCAGGACAAGACCAGGAAAAAGTCTTAATGACAATTAAAATTCCAAAATGAACAATGTTATGTATACTGCCGAAGAAATTCAAAATGCTTATATAGATTATGTCCTGACAAAGGGCATTAAACCTGCGTCTGTTTATGTATTTGCAAAAGAGAATAATCTAACGGAAGAGGAGTTCTATAATTTCTACGCTTCTTTTGAAGGGATTGAAGATTCTATCTGGACTGAGCTATTCAATAAAGCATTGACTGAAGTACAAAATCAGGAAATCTGGCAGCAATACTCATCAAGGGAGAAAACTCTTGCATTTTTTTATGCCTTTATTGAGTTGTTGAAAAGTAAAAGAAGTTTTGTCTTATATAGTTTAAAGCAATCGGGGCAAAGCATCGGGACACCTGCAATACTAAAAGGAGTAAAAGTGCTTTTTGAAGGATTTGCTTCAGGGCTGGTGGAACAGGGAGTGGAGTCGGGTGAACTGGCAAACAGGCGCTTTCTAACCTCGAAATATAAGGACGCACTTTGGATTCAGTTTGGTGTCATTTTGAATTTTTGGGCTAAGGATAACAGCCCAGGGTTTGAAAAAACTGATGAAGCAATTGAAAAAGGAATTAATGTTACTTTCGATCTTTTTGGTAAATCACCTTTAGATAGCTTGTTTGATTATGGGAAGTTCATGATGAATAATGGCGGCATGAAACCAAATGTCAAGTTTTAAATAGCCATTCATACAAATAGAACTTCGATTGCTAAATGAAAGAACAAGACAGTATTCCCACATCAAAAACAGAACGCTCTGCAAAATTTGTAAAAACTGGTCTTAAGGTTGGCGGCAACTATATAAAGCATTACTCTAAAAAGTTATTCAATCCCTCACTTAACAATGATGAGTTAAATCTCGATAATGCAACAGATATCTATGCATCATTGAGTGAGTTGAAGGGTAGTGCCCTCAAGGTAGCCCAGATGCTTAGTATGGATAAGAACATATTACCTAAAGCATATGTCGATCAGTTTTCACTCTCTCAGTATAATGCCCCACCATTATCGGGGCCGCTCATAGTAAGAACCTTCAGTAAATATTTTGGTAAAACCCCCTCCGAGATTTACGATGAATTTAACATCAGGTCAACCAATGCCGCTTCTATCGGACAGGTACATCAGGCGAGCTTAAATGGCAAAAAGTTAGCAGTTAAAATTCAATATCCTGGGGTTGGCGACAGTATATCTTCAGACCTAAAAATGGTAAAGCCATTTGCATTCCGCTTGTTGGGAATGAGTCAGAAAGAACTGGAAGTTTACATGACGGAAGTAGAAGAACGGCTTCTTGAAGAAACAGATTATGATCTCGAAATTAAGCGATCCATTGAGTTTTCGGATGCTTGTAAAAACATACCGAATGTGGTTTTCCCTGCCTATTATCCTGAACTTTCCTCAAAAAGAATTATCACCATGGATTGGCTTGAAGGCCAGCACATGAAGGAATTTATGAAGACGAATCCTTCACAGGAACTCAGGAATAAAATTGGCCAGGCTCTGTGGGATTTTTATAATTTCCAGCAGCATGAATTAAGAGCAGTACATGCAGATCCACATCCCGGAAATTTTCTGATCACCTCAGAAGGAAAACTGGGGATTATTGATTTTGGATGTATTAAAGAAATGCCAGACGACTTCTACTATCCTTTCTTTTCGCTTACTTCTACAGATATGCTAAAGGATAAGGCCCGGACTATCAAGGCATTTCGTCAACTGGAAATGATTCGAGAGAATGATGATGCGACGCAAATCGAATTTTATTACCGTATTTATAAGGAAATGATTGAATTGTTTGCACAACCATACATGTCGAATACCTTTGATTTTAGCAAATCTGAATTTTTTGATAAGCTTTATTCCTATGGTGAGAAGATTTCCCGAATGCCTGAATTCAAACAGGCCCGGGGTGTTAAGCATTTTATTTATGTAAACCGGACAAACTTTGGCCTATATAACATGCTTCATGATCTGGGTGCAATTGTGAGAACTGATACCTGGTATCCGCATTTAGAGATTGCTGTTTAAATCAAATTAATCAAAGCCTTGTGTCTTCATCGCCTTCAATAAAAGCTTTATAAATTAAAATATTTTGTTAAAAAATGTTAATCCTTACTTTTTAACGTTTAAAAGGATAAATTTGCTGCAATATGAAAATTCACCTATTACTGTTCTCTATTGTCATGGTGCTTGGATTAAGCTCGTGCCTTAAAGATGACTATGTTGACCCAACTGTTCAGTCACAAAAAGATGATGCAATCATTGTCAAATTTTTGACTGACAATAATATATCTGCAATAAAACATTCCAGTGGCTTGTATTATCAGATTATTCAATCAGGTTCCGGCAATATCACTTATACTGTTAATACAACCGTCACCTCTAATTATACCGGAAGATTATTATCGGGCCAGGTTTTTGATAAATCAACCACTCAACCACTCGCTTTTAAGCTGGGTCAGGTTATTGTAGGCTGGCAGATCGGTGTTCCCCTGATCCAAAAGGGAGGTAAGATCAGATTATTCATTCCTTCTGGTTATGGATATGGACCTCAGGGTTCAGGCCCGATTCCCCCAAATTCGGTACTCGATTTTGATATCGAATTGGTGGATGTTCAATAATAAAAACACAAAATGAAACAATTTTTTAAATACACTTTAGCGGTTATATTTTTGGCAGGTATCCTTGTTTCTTGTGTAAAGGAATACGAGTCAATCGAAGTAATTGATGACCGTAATGTTAAGGAATACATACAGAAAAATAATTTATCTGTTCAGGAGTACAATGGTACAGGTGTTTATTATCAGGTAGTGAGTCCGGGTCTTGGAGCAGAAGTACAGTACTCAGAACTTACTCCCGCAATAATTACGATCCGCTCATTGGATGGTAAATATGTAGCTGTTGATACGTTCAGCAGTGTGAGCAGATATTATAACTACCTTGGATATTTCAGTCCGGAAGCAGTTCGTGTTGGAATTAAGGAGGTGCTGAAAAAATCAAATGGAACGCTCAGGATAATTGTACCTTCACGCCTGGCATTTGGAAGGAATGGTACTGCACAAATACCCGGAAATTCTTCGCTCGATATTGTTGTGAAGGTTATGGAAAAGGATAAAATTCCACAATATGATGATTATACCATAACCAAATATCTGGAAAAGAATGCCTTGACAGGATTTTCTAAAACTCCCAGCGGTATTTATTATAAAATTGGTCAGCCGGGCACAGGAAGCCCGATTACAATTGATTCCACGGTGGTTGCAAATTATACGGGAAAATTGCTAAATGGCACCTTGTTTGATCGGGTATTACCCGGAAGTGAGGCTACTTTTAGTCTGACTTCAGTTATAAAAGGCTGGCAGCAGGCAATACCCCTGATTAATCAGGGCGGAAATATTCGTATGATCATTCCTTCAACACTCGGCTATGGTATGGAGGGCAGTTCGCCATCTATTCCACCATTTTCCTGTCTTGATTTTGAGGTCAATGTTACTGATGTCAAGTAGTTTTCTTGCAATTTCCTGAGAAGCTGATACTCTTCAGAAATCAAATCTTTCCATTAGGATGATTTATAAGAAGCATATTTTCATTTGCACAAATCAGCGCCCATCCGGTGCAAGAATTTGTTGCGGAGAGGAGCATGGTTCAGCGCTTGTCGCAGAATTTAAAAAATTGATAAAGAACAAGGGACTTGATGTTGAGATGAGAGCACAGCGGACAGGCTGTTTTGATATTTGTGAGCAAGGACCAACTGTTGCAATTTATCCTGAAGGAGTGTTCTACGGTAAAGTACAGCTAAGCGATGTCGAAGAAATCGTTTTCGAACACCTGGAAAATGACAGAATTGTCAGCCGCTTACAAATAATTGAAAAGTAAACATCTAACCTCTACATTTCCTGCCTTATGAGTCCGGGCTTGAGCCCAATGTTATTAGCTTTATTTACGTTGGCAATCTGTCATGCCGAAGGATTGAGGCAACTATTTTGAAGTGTAAATTAGATTTTTCGCTACGCTCTGAATGACAAAATTCCTTAATTTAACCTGAGTTCGGTATAAGTAAGGGCACAAAATACTTTATATTTGATCTGATAAAGCTCTGGAGCCACAATAATTGATTTTGGAAAGCAATACCTGTGTGTTATAGGTTAATTCAGCCCTTTCCTTCGGAGTATTTCCGGCAAGAAATCGCGTTCTACTTCAAATTAGGAATAGCCGGAAGATACCTCCTACGGCAAGGTTTATTTTACCCGGTTCTGTATTTCATTGGGACGGGCAGCCCGGCAGAAGGACCATTTGCCTTTTGAAATAAACCCGGGTGGCAGCTGTACCTTTTTGCCCAGGCAGATTGTTATACTTCAGAGGAATTTCCAGGCAAAAACTATGGCAGAACACGGGTAAGCAGGACCGAAGAGAATCTGACCCTGCTTTCTAAAACAATAAAAAATCTTCAATCTAAATTTACCCTCAGAATGATTTTCTATCGAACTCACTTTAATTAATGACATTGGGATTGACCTGACCTGTCAGTCCGGGCTTGACCCGGACTCAACCACTAATATAATTCTGCAACTGCTCAATCGTCTGTTTTTGATCTTCAATTACAAATTTAACCAGATCGCCAATAGAAATCATTCCTGTAACCTTTCCGTTATCTATTACCGGTAAGTGGCGGATGTGCTTATCAGTCATAATCTGCATACATTGATCAATACTGGAATTCAGATTGATAACTTCCAGTTTGGCCGTCATTACATCTTTGATTTTTGTTTCTTTTGATGATTTACCCTGCAAAATAATCTTCCGGGCATAATCCCGTTCTGTAAAAATCCCTTTTAATTCAGGCCCCTCCATTACCAGCAAAGCGCTGATATTTTTATCCATCATAATTTGCAGCGCATCCAGTACAGAGGCATCCGGGTTAACAAAATAAATTGAATTGGATTTAGTCTGGAAAATATTACTTACTCTTTTCATTACAGATGGTTTATCTATTAAATATAGTTAATTATTCAATTGATATTATCCTGGAATTTTGATCATTGAAAATGATTAGGATTTTTTCGGAAGACCTGATTGATTAAGGGCTATATATAAGAATGTTTGAATTAAAAATTCTCATTGTTCCTGTAAAAATCCTTATCTATTTAAAATCTTACATGAAAATGATCAATAAAGTCAATCTTATGCCCGTAATTTGCCTCAATTTGCTAGTTATAATTAATATTTACTAGTGTGAAGGTATTATGGGGGAGCCTTAAATAAATATGAGCGGTAAAACCATTTTAGTTTGGTTTAGAAAAGATTTACGGATTCACGATAATGAGATTTTAGCGGAAGCGGTTCGAAAAGGTGGCAGGATTGTTCCTGTATATTGTTTTGATCCGCGACAGTTTGAAATGACCTCATTTCAAACCCGGAAAACCGGTCTGATTCGTACCCGTTTTTTATTGGAAAGTGTGGCTGATCTACGCGACTCCTTTAAAAAGGCAGGAGGAGATCTTGTTATTAAATTTGGGCGGCCTGAAATTGTCATTCCTGAGCTTGTTGCAAAGTACCAGATAACTGAAGTTTATCACCACCGTGAAGTAGCATCTGAAGAAACAAGGGTCTCAGCGGATGTAGAGAATGCACTTTGGAAGCTGAAAATTAATCTGAAGCATTTTATTGGGCATACACTCTATCACAAAGAGGACTTGCCTTTTCCAATTAATAGTATCCCCGACATCTTTACCAGTTTTAGAAAGAAAGTTGAGCGTGACGGTTCGGTTAGAACTTGTCATGAAACTCCGCATAGTATGAGTTTTCCTGAGAATCTGGAAACAAGTATTCTTCCGGATCTTTCTGACTTCGGGTTTGATGAGAATGAACCTGCTGATGTGAGATCCGTGATGAATTTCCATGGTGGAGAGACCGAGGCCTTGAAGCGGATTCAGGATTATTTCTGGGAGAAAAATGCCATTCAGAATTATAAGCAAACACGTAATGGTCTTTTAGGTTCTGATTATTCATCCAAGTTTTCTGCCTGGATAGCTTTGGGATGTCTCTCACCAAGGGAGGTTTACTGGGAAATAAAAAAGTATGAGCAGGTACATGGTACAGGTGATTCGACTTACAGTTTTTTTCTGGAGCTGTTATGGCGTGATTATTTCCGCTTCATGTTCAAAAAATACGGGAATAAATTTTTTCAGAAAATTGGATTCAAGGGGGTGGCTCCTGAAGAAGGCGAAAATCAGCAAGAGCTTTTCGAACTATGGAAAAATGCCCAAACGGGTATTCCTTTTATCGATGCTAATATGACTGAATTGAATACAACCGGATTCATGAGTAACAGGGGGCGTCAGAACGTGGCTAGTTTCCTGGTGAAGGATTTGAAGGTTAACTGGATGTGGGGAGCCTCCTATTTTGAAGAAAAATTAATTGACTATTGTCCTGCCAATAATTGGGGAAATTGGGCTTATGTTGCCGGTGTCGGAAATGATCCAAAAGAATACAGGTATTTTAATGTACTCAAACAGGCGATGGAATATGATCCGCATGGAGAATATGTGAGGTTATGGATCCCCGAACTTTCCAAGGTATATGGATTGAATGTTCATCAGCCCTGGAATTTGTCGCAAACTGAACGTGCTGAATATCAATTGATAAACTATCTTGCTGCACCTCCATATGCACCTGAATTGGAAATTGTGAAAAAATCAAATAAATAAAAACGTTAATTAATGGCTTTTAAAGCATATTTCGACAGTTTTACTGAATATTTTTTTTAATTTTCCGGCGTGGATATTACGTGCGTTCCTGTATGCCCCAAAAATCAATTTAGCATACACTTTTACACGATTCTATCCTTAAAATCTTATTTTTGTGTCGCAAACACTTAGTTTTAAATGAAACCTGCATGAGCTTACCGCTCACATAAATATAAAGAATTTAAGCTCATGCAAGCTTCATGGCCATTATAGAGCAATAATATACTAATGAAAAATTTATCATACCTCAATAACGCTAATTCTGCTTATATCGATTCTCTATATCAGCTATATAAAGAAGATCCGGCTTCGGTTGAGTTTGGCTGGCAGAAATTCTTTGAAGGATTCGATTTTGGCCGAAGCTCTGATGCAGGAGTTGTTAGCACTGAAACTCCTGATCATTTCTTTAAAGAGATTAAAGTATTAAATCTTATCAACGGTTACAGACAGCGGGGTCATTTATTTACTAAAACCAATCCTGTTCAGGAACGAAGGGCATATTTTCCCGGTAAGGAACTTTCAACCTTCGGTTTGGATAATGGGGATCTGGAAACAGTATTCAATGCAGGTGTTGAAGTAGGTATCGGCCCTGCCAAATTAAAAGATATCGTGGCTCTTGTTGAGCAAACCTATTGTCAATCGATAGGGGTTGAATATAAATACGTAAGGAATCCTGAAAAACTGAAATGGTTTGAGTTAAGAATGGAATCTGAGCGTAATACGCCAAATTTCAGCATTGAGACCAAAAAAGGAATTCTGAAGAAACTGAATGAAGCCGTTGTTTTCGAGAACTTTCTGGGAACTAAATTCTTAGGCCAGAAACGATTTTCACTTGAAGGGGCAGAAACAGTTATTCCGGCTTTGGATTTTGTCATCGGTAAAGGAGCTGATCTTGGTATCGATGAGTTTGTGATCGGTATGGCACATCGTGGACGTTTGAACGTTCTTGCCAATATTATGCAGAAAACCTATAAAGATATCTTTTCCGAGTTTGAGGGTAAAGGTTTTGATGCAAATACACCCTATGGCGGGGATGTAAAATATCATTTGGGATATTCAACTGATGTTGAAACCGGATCGGGTAAAAAGGTTCATCTAAGCTTATGTCCTAATCCATCACACCTCGAAACAGTAGATTCAGTTGTTCAGGGCATGGTTCGCTCCAAGATTGATTTCAAATATGATGGTGATTATAAGCGTATTGCCCCAATTCTGATTCATGGTGATGCATCACTTGCCGGGCAAGGTATAGCCTATGAAGTCCTGCAAATGGCGAAACTTGATGGGTATAAAACAGGTGGAAGTATTCACCTTGTGATCAATAACCAGGTAGGTTTTACAACGAATTATAAGGATGCAAGGTCTTCCACCTATTGTACCGATCTGGCTAAGGTGACACTATCTCCGGTATTTCATGTGAATGGAGATGATGTGGAGGCCATTATCTATGCGATCAATATGGCAGTAGAATACCGTCAGAAATATCATAATGATGTATTTATTGATATTTTATGTTATCGCCGTTACGGTCATAACGAAGCGGATGAACCAAAATTCACACAACCACTTTTATATAAAGCGATTGAGAAACACCCGAATCCACGCGAGATCTATAATAAGAAATTAATGGAGCAGGGTAGCGTTGACGCCAATCTCGCGAAGGAGATGGAAAAGAACTTCCGTGCCTTGCTTCAGGAAAGGTTGAATGAGGCTAAAGAAGATCAAAGTTATTCGGCTGTTCATCAAATATTCGGTGGTTCATGGAAAGGTTTGCGGCTTGCAAAGGCAGGTGCCTTATATGAGCCGGTTAATACAGCCCTGCCAGCAGAGAATATTCTGTCCATTGCAAAGGAAATAAGCACTCTGCCGGGAGATAAGAAGTTTTTCAAGAAAATTGAAAAGCTTTTTGAAGAGCGTAGTAAGATGTCTGAGACCAAAATATTCGACTGGGCTATGGCTGAGTTGATTGCCTATGGAACCTTGCTTCAGGAGGGTTTCAGAGTACGTGTGAGCGGACAGGACGTAGAGCGCGGTACCTTCTCTCACAGACATGCCGTAATTACCCTGGAGGATTCGGCAGAGGAATATATCCCATTGGCAATGCTTGACAATGGAGCAGCCAAATTCGAAATTTATAATTCACACTTATCTGAGTATGGAGTTTTGGGTTTTGAATATGGTTACGCATTGGCAAATCCAATGGCACTTACGATATGGGAAGCTCAGTTTGGTGATTTTGTGAATGGCGCTCAGATTGTAATTGATCAATTTATAACCAGTGCTGAAACGAAATGGCAGCGATCCAATGGTTTGGTGATGCTTCTTCCTCATGGTTTTGAGGGACAGGGTCCTGAGCATTCTTCGGGAAGGATTGAGCGGTTCCTGGAAGCCTGTGCTGAAGACAATATACAAGTTGCCAATTGTACCACACCTGCAAACTTCTTCCATGTTTTGCGCAGGCAAATGAAACGGGATTTCCGCAAGCCTCTGGTTGTATTTACACCAAAGAGCCTGTTGAGAAGCGCACAATGTGTAAGCAAGCTGGATGAATTTACTGATGGACGGTTCAGGGAACTGATTGATGATACCTATGTTAAGGCTGCTGATGTAAAAAGGGTGTTATTCTGTAGTGGTAAGATTTATTATGATCTTCTTGAAAAGCAACAGACCGACAAAATAAAGGATACAGCGATTGTTCGTCTGGAACAATTATATCCATTACCTTTTGACCAGATTGAAGCCATCAGAAGCAAATACAAACATGCCAAAGAGCATGTATGGGTACAGGAAGAACCTGAAAATATGGGTCCATGGCCATACATTTCCAGAAAATACCGGAATTCATCAATTAATTTTGATTTGGTTTCACGTAAAGAAAGCAGTAGTACAGCAACAGGTTATGCTAAGCAGCATATTGCCCAACAATTATATGTTATTGCCACTGCATTTGAAGCGAAAGCTGCAGGT
The DNA here is from genome assembly GCF_030695525.1 of Daejeonella sp. Lineage (GTDB taxonomy): Bacteria > Bacteroidota > Bacteroidia > Sphingobacteriales > Sphingobacteriaceae > Daejeonella. The sequence goes on from NZ_JAUYSS010000048.1 coordinate 60,430, forward strand.
TCTGAGGTAAAAAAACGGATAGAAAGAACAACGAAGAAAGTTGTTGATATTGACTAATAGAATTAAGAAAAACCATTATGAGTTTAGTGATCAAAGTTCCGCCTGTAGGCGAATCTATTTCCGAAGTTACATTGTCCCAGTGGATCAAAAAAGACGGCGATTATGTTGAAATGGATGAAATTATTGCGGAGTTAGAATCTGATAAAGCAACATTTGAACTTACAGCAGAGAAAGCCGGAACTTTAAAAACCATTGCAAAGGAAGGTGATACACTTGAGATCGGCGCAGCTGTATGCAGCATTGAGGAAGGCGGTAGTCCCGCCGCCGCAAAACCTGCTGCAGAGGCTCCAAATGAACAACAAAGTCCTGCTGTAAAAGTAGAAGCTGCCAAAGCAAGTACTTATGCTTCAGGAGCTCCATCACCATCTGCCGCTAAGATTTTAGCCGAAAAGGGTGTTAACCCCGCTGATGTGAATGGCAGCGGAGTGGGAGGTAGATTGACCAAGGAAGATGCTTTGAAGGCAGCACCAGCCGCTAAAACTGAAAGTACTGCTTCAAAACCTGCCAGCAGCGCTCCTGTAGTAAAAGCAGCCGCAGGTTCAAGGGATGAAAGACGTGAAAAGATGTCTTCATTACGTAAAACAGTTGCTAAAAGATTGGTTACTGTTAAGAACGAGACAGCAATGCTTACTACTTTTAATGAAGTAGATATGCAGCCAATTATGGAACTGCGTTCCAAATACAAAGATAAGTTTAAAGAAAAATTTGGTGTGGGTTTAGGCTTCATGTCATTCTTTACCAAAGCTGTATGTGAAGCCCTGAAAGATTTCCCATCAGTGAATGCCCGAATTGAAGGGGAAGAGGTCGTATTTAATAATTTTGCAGATATTTCCATTGCTGTTTCAGCGCCCAAGGGATTAGTGGTCCCGGTAATCCGAAATGCTGAATCAAAATCTCTTGCAGAAATTGAAGCTTCTGTAATGGAATTAGCTGTTAAGGCCCGCGACAGTAAATTAACTATCGAAGAGATGACCGGTGGAACATTTACCATCACCAATGGTGGTGTATTTGGCTCCATGATGTCAACTCCGATCATAAATGCACCTCAATCGGCAATTTTGGGTATGCATAATATTGTGGAACGACCAGTTGCCCTGAATGGTCAGGTAGTGATCAGACCAATTATGTATGTTGCATTGTCATACGATCACAGAATTATTGACGGACGTGAGTCGGTAGGCTTCCTGGTAAGGGTAAAACAATTGCTGGAGGATCCGGCGAGGTTGTTGCTGGGGGTTTAGCTTTGGAGTTATAAGTTGTAAGTTATACGTTGTAAGTAAAAAGGGTAGTTCATTTTAAATGAAGTACCCTTTTTAATGTTTAAAATATAGTGTTGGCTGCTGTAATTACAGTCCTTTTGAGATATTGCCTGAACCACTTTTCTTGCTGTTCACCGTGGCGTTACCACCGTATCTGATATCTCCTGAGCCACTCATCACGGCTTCCAGTTCTTTATCTGCAATAATTGAAATTTCTCCTGAGCCGCTTACTTTTGCACTGGTATTGGTAGTTTTCAAATTTCGGCCATCAAAATCACCTGAACCTGCAACAGTGATTCTGGCATTTTTTGCATAGCCTTTTGAACTGATTTTTCCTGAACCGCTGATAACAGCAATGTAATTCTCCACCTCAATATTCACTGTCATACTACCTGAACCGCTGATGGTATTATTTAGGTTAGCCGACTTCACTTTGCCCTTCAACTCTACATTTCCTGAACCGCTAAGCACAAGATTGTTGAGGCTTTTGGCTTGTATATAAATATTAACTTTTCCACTATTATTCCAGCTGCGCTTGTTGAGTTGCTTTTTGTCGCGTATTTTTAAAATACCATTCTCCACTTTGGTTTCGATCTCATTAATCACATCGGAATCGCCTTCCAAACGTAAACTCTCGGTATTACTCATCGTGATGTAGACATGGTGTCTTCCGGAAACAGTAATCCCCGAGAATCCTGATACCTGACGTTCATCGTCTCTCAGGTGCATTTTACTGTTTACTGCTGTTGTTGGGATCTTAGCTGTTGTGTATTCTGATCCAATGGCAATAAATAATGCCATTATGAGATATATTCTAAGGTGCTTCATCTTAAATATTTTTTAATTATTTACCGGTAAGGTGTACCGGTCTTTTAATTTTTATTTATTAAGATGAGACGCAGGTTTACAAATAAAGTTGCATGGTTATAAATATATTTTCAGATTTTATTCTGATTGGCTGATTTCTGTTTCAATTTGCTTAAGCCTGATATAGAAATTCAGGGTGTCAGGGCTAAAGGCAGCATTCATTTTTATCTTTTTCCATTCAGTTTCCGGGTTTATCCATTCCATTTTATTTCCGCGTTTAATCCGGATTGGCATGTCAAAATCTTTCACATCAGCCTGCCAGCGATATGAAACCTGATTTCCTTGCTGTTTATACTCAAGAATAGGAATTTGGGCAAACCGGAGGTACTGATCATAAATTTTGCTCATATTTTTTCCTGTAATCCGGTTGATATAATTCACAATTTCCTCTGTATTAGTGGTTTTAAGGCCAAATTCCTTATTCATCCCTCTCAATAATTCCCGCCATTTTTTATCATCATCCAGCAATACCCGGGTCATATGAATCAGGTTGGCACCTTTATAATACATATCCCCTGATCCCTCCTTATTGACATTGTAGGGGCCGATCAAAGGTTTGTTGTTCATGATATTTGACCTGATACCGGCAATGTACTTCGCACCGGCAGCCTTTCCTTCTCTGCTTTCAACATATAAGGCTTCTGAGTACATCGTAAACCCTTCATGAATCCACATATCTGCAATATCCTGAGCGGTAATATTATTCCCAAACCATTCATGGCCTGTCTCATGTATGATGATATAATCCCACTTTAAACCTAGCCCGGTACCCGAAAGATCCCGCCCCCTGTATCCGTTAAGGTATTTATTGCCATAGGCAATTGCACTCTGGTGCTCCATGCCCAAATAGGGGGTTTCAATCAGTTTATAGCCATCGCGGTAAAATGGGTAGGGGCCAAACCAGTTTTCAAAGACACTGAGCATGGGCTTTACATTGGCGTTAAATTGCTTTTTTGCTTTCTCAAGATTCTCCCTCAAAACATAATAATCAAGGCTTAATTTCCCATTTTCTCCCTCGTAAATATCATCAAAGTGGACATAATCGGCCACGTTGAGGCTTACATTGTAATTGTTTATCGGATAAGAAACGAACCAGTTGTATTGGGTATAACTATCTTTAAGGTCTTTTACAGAGAGAAGTCGGCCATTGCTTACATTCATTAATCCTTTGGGGACTGCAATACTGATAAGGATGCTGTCTACCTCATCCGATTGATGATCTTTATTAGGCCACCAGGAACTTGCTCCAAAGCCCTGGCAGGCTACGCTAACCCATGGTTTACCGTTTTGGTCAGCAGAGAAAGTGAATCCTCCATCCCAGGGTGCATTTATCGCAATCGTTGGATTTCCATTGTAATGAACGGTGAATTCAGCCTTGCTCCCTTTTTTTATACTTTCTGGGAAATCAATGAAAACTGCATTGAATTCCCTGCTAAATGGTATTTCTTTTCCCCTATAGCTCACTTTTTCGACGTTCATATTTTCAAAAAGATCAAACTGAAGTCGGTTAAGATCCTGTACCGCCGTGAATCTGAATAGATTTGATCCGCTGATTTTCTTGTTTTCGATATCGAGTTTGATATTCAGATGATAGTAATTGATATCATATGAGCTTCTTAAAGGGCTTAATGTTCCTCTTAGCGTATCTGCCCTTGTAAAGGTATTGCTTTGGCCCTGGCTGCCTGTAATGAAGATAGTCAGGGATAGAATTAGGAGGATCAGAGTCTTTAATTTGAACATGCTGCTTAATCTTGAATATAGCTTGTAATAATTGGGCAAAGAATATCAAATGTAATTAATTAGGATTAATTAGGATTAATAGGATGAAAGGATTAATAGGATTAGGATGGTTGTTTGATTCATATTTGATGCTATTGATTTATAATTCGTGTTAGTTTTTCTTAAAGCAGCCTTTCTAATCCTATCATCCTATCATTCCTATCAATCCTATCAATCCTATTCTATGATTAGCGTGATTCATACTGCATAATAGATTTCGTTATAGCAGCTTTCCAAATCCTAAAATCCTTTCATCCTATCATCCTATCATCCTATTAATCCTAATAATCCTAATAATCCTAATATTTATTAACTTTGATTGAAATTTAAAAATATCCAAAATGCAATTCGACGTAATAGTTATAGGTAGTGGTCCGGGTGGTTATGTTGCCGCCATTCGTTGTTCCCAGCTGGGTTTAAAAACAGCAGTTGTTGAGAAATATAGTACTTATGGTGGCACCTGCCTAAATGTGGGTTGTATTCCATCAAAGGCTTTGTTAGATTCTTCAGAACACTATCATAATGCCCTTCATACATTTAAGGAACATGGTATCAATCTGAAGGACCTTAAGCCCGACCTGAAGCAAATGGTTAAGCGTAAGAATGAGGTGGTAGCACATACTACCGGTGGCATTGCATTTCTTTTTAAGAAAAATAAGATCACTGCCTATCAGGGTATGGGATCAATGGTTGATAAAAATACAGTAAAGGTTAGTAAGGCTGATGGAACATCAGAAACCCTGACAGGTAAAAATGTGATCATCGCAACAGGCTCAAAGCCAACTCAGCTTCCTTTCCTTAAAACTGATGGTAAACGGATCATTACTTCAACAGAGGCATTGAATTTAACCGAAATTCCAAAACACCTCATCCTGATCGGTGGTGGCGTTATCGGACTCGAGCTGGGTTCTGTATATGCCCGTCTGGGATCGAAAGTTACGGTTGTAGAATTTATGGATTCTATTATCGGCACAATGGACAAGAGTCTGGGTAAAGAGCTGCACAAAGTTTTGGCTAAACAGGGAATGGAATTCTTATTGAGCCATAAAGTTACCGGAGCAAGTGTAAAAGGAAACAAGGTAACTGTGACGGCGGATAATCCGAAAGGTGAAAAAGTTACCCTGGAAGGTGATTATTGCCTCGTAGCTGTAGGTCGTGTAGCTTATACTGAGAACCTGGGTCTTGAAAACATTGGAATCACTTTGGATGAGCGTGGTAAAAAGATTCCGGTTAATGAGCAGCTTGAAACATCCGTTCCGGGAGTTTATGCGATTGGTGACGTGATCAAAGGTGCTATGCTGGCTCATAAGGCCGAAGATGAAGGAACTTTTGTGGCCGAAGTTATAGCCGGACAAAAACCTCATATCAATTATAATTTAATTCCAGGAGTAGTTTATACCTGGCCTGAAGTGGCAAGTGTAGGCTATACCGAAGAGCAGTTGAAAGAAAGCGGCACTAAATACAAGAGTGGGTCCTTCCCCTTCAAAGCCAGCGGAAGAGCCCGTGCGAGTAATGATTCAGATGGATTTGTGAAAGTGCTTGCAGATGAAGCTACTGACGAAATTTTGGGAGTACACATGATCGGGCCAAGAGCTGCTGATATGATTGCAGAAGCAGTTGTGGCGATGGAATTCAGGGCATCTGCAGAAGATATTGCAAGAATATCTCACGCACATCCAACCTATACTGAGGCATTTAAGGAGGCAAGTATGGCGGCTACGGAGAATAGGGCAATACATATTTGAGCTGAAAGCTCAAAGCTCAAAGCAGAAAGCTCAAAGCTCAAAGCCAAAAGCCCAATGAAGAGATCTTTTTCTTAATTAGTTATTACTGACAACAGGTAACTGACAACTGACAACAGAAATGCAAATTCTGCTCCATATTGCAATAATCCTACTCACCATTGCAGCTATGGAGGCTTTTTCATGGTTTATTCATAAGTATCTGTTTCACGGTCCCTTATGGTTTATTCATAAAAGCCATCACACTGAGCGGCATGGTTGGTTTGAATTTAATGATGTGTTTAGTCTGTTTTTTGCAATAATTTCCCTTTATCTGATGTGGGAGGGAAGGCTGGATTTAAATTATAGCTTTTGGATCGGGCTTGGAATTTCGGTCTATGGAATGATCTATTTCATTTTTCATGATTGGTTCATACACAACCGTTTGAAGAGTTTTAAATCAGGCAACCGATACCTTTTAGGGATCAGAAGGGCGCATAAGATCCATCACAAATCAACCGAAAAGAATCCTTCCGAAGAATTTGGTCTGCTGCTTGCATCCAAAAAGTATTTCAGACAGAAATAAATGCTATTTTCCCTATAAATTATTGCAAATGCAGGTAATCGAAAACTTCCCTCTTAAGAACCTGAATACTTTTGGAGTTGCAGCCCATGCATCCTGGTATGTTGAAATAAAACATGAGGATGATTTGAAGGCTCTTTTTGAACAGGATCGATGGAAAAATAGCCCGCGTTTGGTTTTGGGAGGAGGCAGCAATATGCTTTTTACTTCCGATTTTACCGGCCTTGTTATTCATGTCAAAATTCAGGGTATCAGATATGAGGTAATAGAGGATGATATTTTAGTGACCGCCGGTGGAGGTGTTGTGTGGAATGATCTGGTTAATTATTGTGTAGATAATGGATTTGCAGGCATCGAAAACCTGAGTCTGATTCCCGGTTCGGTAGGTGCAGCACCGGTACAGAATATCGGTGCCTATGGGGTTGAACTGCAGGACTTTTTCCATTCATGCAGGGCTTTTGAGATTGCAAGTGGCAAAATCAGGGTGTTTGATAAGGAAGATTGCGGATTTAGTTATCGCGACAGCGTATTTAAGTCGGCCCTGAAGGGACTTTATATCATCACGGAAGTAAGTTTTAAACTTTCAAAAATATTTAAGCCTGAGCTTACCTACGGGGCTATCAGCGATGAACTTCTTAAAAGGGGGATCAGTAATCCCGGAATTAAAGATCTTTCTACTGTAGTTTCTCATATCCGAGTAAGCAAATTACCCGATCCTGCAACAATCGGCAATGCCGGTAGTTTTTTTAAAAATCCGGTAATCCCGCAAGATCAGTTTCTAAAATTGAAAGCTGATTTCCCTGAACTGGTTCACTTCCCGGCACAAACGGGTCATATCAAGATTTCAGCAGGGTGGCTGATTGAGCATTGTGGTTGGAAAGGCAAAGTTGTTGGCAATACCGGAACATGGAAAAATCAGGCTCTGGTATTGGTAAACCATGGCAATGCGACAGGAAAAGAGATTTTTGAATTCTCAGAATCAATTATTGAAAGTGTGAATGCCAAATTCGGTATCCAACTGGAACGGGAGGTTAATATTATCTCAGGTTAATCACTCAATTATTTTTCTGAAAGTTCTTTCAACGATTGCAGCCCGTTGTTGAAATCCTTATCCATCATCATATCCATGAATAATCCCATCCAGCGGTCACCCATATTTTTGGCTTCTCCCTGTAATCCCCAGGTTACCTTCGTTCCCTCGTTAGTTTGTTCAAAGTTAAAAAAGGAGATGGCTGAACTTTCAAATGGTTCAAAAAATTTGAGTTCAAATTCAAGTAAAGAATAAGGTTTTGCCGTGATTAGCTCCATTTGACCCTGTCCTGTTTCTTTACCCAACCATTCCCATAAATGCCCCGGTTGTGCTGTAGTTCCGCTGATTGTGACTTTTGCAGAAGGTTCCATTTTAGTCCATGGGTTCCATTTCAGAAAATTATTCAAATCGGCCACATTCATATAAACCACACTGTCTGTAGCATTGATAAGAGTCGATCGGTGTATAGTATAGGTTTTGGGGAGTAAAGTGCCCCCGATAAAGAAAATGGCCAGCAGTATGAGCAGAATACCACCAATAATTCGTAATGCTTTCATAGTTAGTGCTTTATATTATATTAAGTTATGATTATTTATGCTAATTGCAATATCTTTTTCTATTTCATGTTTAAAGCTTAGAGCAGCTTTGTTATATGAAAATTATAGCTCTACCCCGCTCATTTTTCTTAATTTTGCAAACCATATTAAACAGATGAAATTCAGATTTTTATTATTATTCATATTCTTATTTGTTCAGTCCCGGGCAGAACCTGTTGTGAAGGAAGATGTCAAAAATATCAAAATAGCCGTCTACCGGGCAATTGAAAGTTCATCTGTAACCGATTCATTGTATCGTGCCCTTAAGTCGGGTAAAACCGAAAGTCCACTCATTGTAGCATATATAGGCACTCTGGAAGCTTTGAAAGCAAAACATAGCTGGAATCCATACAATAAGATCAGGTATGTATCCTTATCCCAAAAGACGATGAAGAAAGCTGTAGAACAGGAACCTTCTAATCTGGAAATCCGCTTCATGCGCTTTTCTATACAGCATCATACACCATCCTTTTTGGGCTTTAGCAAGGATCTTGAGGAAGACCGGAAAGCAATTGTCAGACAATTCAAGAACAGGAAGTTTGGCCTGGCCGATGCCGCCTTGATCAGGAATATGGCCGCCTTTATGATCGATTCTGACAGATGTTTGAAAGAGGAGCTGATCTTATTTAAAAAGTATATCTGATATTTGTTTATGGAGAACACCTATCTGCTGATCAATTTCCTGACTGTCTTGTTTCCGGTCATACTTTCCTTTGATAAGCGTGTTAGATTTTACCAGAACTGGAAGTATATATTTCCGGGTCTTTTTCTCAGTGGTTTACTGTTCCTGTTTTGGGATTATCTGTTTACCATTTACGGGGTATGGTCTTTCAATCCTGATTATGTAAGAGGCATCTATTTTCTGAATCTGCCGCTTGAGGAAATACTCTTTTTTATAACAGTTCCATTCGCTTGTATTTTTATATATGAATGCCTTAATTATTATATAAAGCGCGATCTGTTAAAACAGATATCTATTTATATCACATACTTCCTGATGGGTTTATGTGCAGTTTTATTAATTCTGTTTTACGATAAAGTTTATTCTTTGATCACTTTCGGCTTGCTGCTCGTGATTTTAATGCTTGCTCAATTTGTATTCAAATCATCCTATTTAAGCAGGTTTTACCTTGCTTACCTGGTTTCTTTAATTCCATTTTATATCGTTAACGGACTACTGACTTCAATTCCGGTGGTGATGTATAATAATGAAGAGAATATGTCATTCAGGGTAGGGACGATTCCATTTGAGGATCATTTTTATTCAATGGCGATGCTCCTGCTTAATATCATGTTCTTCGAGTACTTCCGCAATCGGGCAAAGAAAGTCCATGGATAAGCTTCCGGAATACAGTAAATCTTACCTCGCCCTGAGAAACGGACAGGATAAGCCTCAGATATGGATCGCATTCAAAGGCATTATTTATGATGTCACTGATAGCCGCCTATGGAAAAACGGGAAGCATTATGAACATTGGGCCGGGCAGGATTTGACGGATGAATTGAAGGATGCACCACACGCTGAAGGAGTATTTTTGAAATTTAATGCTATTGGAAAGCTTAAATAACCTGATTTGGATATAAGAAAGGTTAAATTATAGGGATATAATTATCCAGATAAGGCTTTGGGGCCAAGTGATTTGATTTTGGAAACCAATTCCTGTGTGTTATAGGCTGGTTCAGCCCTTTCCTCCGGAGTATTTCCGGCAAGAAATCGCATTCCCCTCTGGTCGGTGTTCTCAACGTACCAAGCACGATCATATCAAGTGGTGATAACACCAAACACAGGGAAACTGCCGGAAGATACCTCCTCCGGCAAGGTTTATTTTACTCTCAGCTGTTTTTCATTGGGACTGGCAGCCCCGGCGCTGCTGCTGCGCGCGCAATGTCATTATTTAAGCATTCAAGATTTCTGTTTGGCACCGCTTTGCCCATTTGCGCTGTAGAGTCCACATGTCATAGGTTAGCCGACCCCGGTGGTCGTATGTGCTAATTGTAGACATACCCCCAATTTCGGGGTCGGGATTTTTTCGTTGAAAATTGTTCTATAAACATGTGACCCATTCTGGGTCATCTCTAAATATGCGGCCTTCTTCGGGGGGCGGCAGAGAAAATTTCGAATCTAAAAAGCAATCGGCAGGGTTGAACTCAACTTAAATAATCAGATCTTTTTTAAGCTTCATTAGTGATTAGCGTTTTTTTTACTGATTTTGCATTCTTCAAAAGGCTAATATTTAACAAAAGAAAAGAGTAGAAATTCACCTTGTTTATGGAAAGTGTTATCAGTTACGTTAATGATTTAGTTTGGAGTAATGCACTCATCGTATTATGTATGGGTGCAGGAATTTATTTTTCAGTGGTTACCCGCTTTGTACAGCTCAGGTATTTTAAGCATATGATCCAGCTGCTTTTTCAGGGTAAATCATCAGATAAAGGAGTCAGTTCATTCCAGGCTTTTTCAATAGCTATATCTGGGCGGGTAGGTACCGGAAATATTGCCGGAGTAGCTACCGCAATAGCTATGGGAGGCCCCGGGGCCATATTCTGGATGTGGTTAATCGCCTTTCTGGGAAGTGCATCCGCCTTTATTGAAGCTACCCTTGGCCAAATTTACAAGCAGGTAAATAATGGGCAGTACCGCGGTGGACCGGCTTTTTATATTGAAAAGGGTTTGGGCATCAGATGGTATGCTATTGTTTTTTCAGTGGCTACAATATTAAGTACGGCTTTCTTTTTGCCGGGAGTTCAGAGTAATAGTATAGCCTTAAGTATGCAAAATGCATTTAATGTGCCCGTTGCTTATACCGGCATAGTTATAGTTGTTCTGCTTGCCATGATTATTTTTGGGGGTGTTAGGCGTATTGGGAAGGTTGCTGAGATCGTAGTTCCCTTTATGGCCGGGGCTTATATTCTTGTTGCTATTAGCATTATTGCCCTGAATATTGAGCAAGTGCCTGCTATGTTCAGCCTGATTTTTAGTTCAGCTTTTGATTTGGAGCCGCTCTTTGGCGGTGTATTTGGATTGGCAATCGCATGGGGCGTTAAACGAGGGATTTATTCCAATGAGGCGGGCCAGGGTACAGCACCACATGCTGCAGCAGCTGCAGAGGTAAAGCATCCGGTTAGTCAGGGCCTTGTGCAGGCTTTTTCTGTTTATGTAGATACACTTTTTGTATGTAGCGCTACTGCATTTATGATATTGATTACCGGACAATACAATGTCATAAATCCGGAAGGTGGCTTCCTGATGGAGAATATTCCGGGAGCACAAATTGGTGCAGAATATACGCAGAATGCAGTAAACTCCGAATTTCCGACCTTAGGAGCAGGTTTCGTAGCTTTTTCGCTTTTGTTCTTTGCCTTCACCACCATTATGGCCTATTATTATATTGCCGAAACCAATTTAAGCTACCTGGATAAAAAAGGCAGTAAGTGGGCTTTATGGGCACTTCGTTTTTTACTGCTTTTTGCGGCTTTCTATGGAACAATAAAAACTGCAGAATCTGCCTGGACACTCGGAGATATCGGGGTAGGTATTATGGCATGGTTAAATGTGATTGCCATAATTCTATTGCGCAAGCCTGCACTGTTAGCATTGAAAGATTACCAGGCACAGCGAAAACAAGGCAGCAAAGAGCCGGTTTTTGACGCCAAAGCTTTGGGGATTAAGAATTCTGAGGTATGGGAATAGCTTGGGCTTGTGGAATTTTTAGAATAGAACGGCTGCCCAGAAGGTTAATAGGAATTTAATTATACACATCAGTACTTTCAAACTGTTTACTGAGTTCTATATAATAGTTTAATTAGGTTTTGGAAATATGCTGTTGTGTATATTTTATTGTAAGTCCTGCTTTTCGCTCATACTCCACAGGCCTTATGCACAGGCCGGTATCCGCTCCAATCAGGTTTAAGTCCAGCTGACAGTGCAATTAAAAATGGGCCTGTTCCTTTTAGATCAAAATATTTTTAAGCAGAATGTTAGGCTTAATCTTTTCTCATTTAATTTTAGAGCAGAGTAGAATCATTCCCAAAGACAGGCTTTCCCGGGTAATAGCAGATCAATTCCCCCAAACAAAAAGGGCACCCCATTCATCTGGAGCACCCTTAAAACTTATAACCTACAACTTATAACTTACTACTTCTCAATAACAAAACTACTCAACCTCACAAATTGCTGTACTCTCGCCTTAATTTCTTCCTGACTTAAGTTTTTGATACGCTCGATACCAAATTTCTCAACGCAGAAGGAGGCTAGCGCAGAACCGAAGATAATTGCATTCTTCATATTATTGAAATTGATCGTTCCTACCTGGGCAAGATACCCGATGAAACCACCGGCAAAGGTATCACCGGCACCGGTTGGATCGAATACATCGGCAAGCGGTAAAGCAGGGGCAGAGAAGATCAGATCTTCATGGAATAATAAAGCACCATGTTCACCTTTTTTAATGATCAGGTATTTCGGTCCCATGGCCAGAATTTTATTTGCGGCTTTAACCAATGAATACTCACCCGACAATTGTCTTGCTTCAGCATCGTTAATGGTTAAAACATCCACATTTTTGATTACCGCTAAAAGATCTTCCAGGGCGATATCCATCCAGAAGTTCATCGTATCCAAAACAATCAGTGCTGGACGCTTATTTAAACGGTTGATCACAGTCTGCTGAACCTGCGGAGTAAGGTTACCCAGCATCAGGAACTGACAGTCCTGATAGCTTTCCGGAATAATCGGATCAAAATCACCAAGAACATTCAGTTCAGTGATTAAAGTATCGCGACTATTCATGTCATTATGATATTTTCCCGACCAGAAAAAGGATTTTTCTCCCTTTTTTATCTGAAGTCCTTCGGTATCGATGCCATGATCATTGAAATTTTGGATATCTTCCTGGTGAAAGTCTTCACCAACCACACCAACGATTTTTACATTCTTATAGAAATAGGATGCGGCTAAACTTGCGTAGGTGGCTGCTCCGCCCACTATTTTATCTGTTTTCCCGAAAGGAGTTTCAATTGCATCGAAGGCAACGGAACCAATAATAACTAGACTCATATTTATTTTAAAAAATTTTGATACAAATATTGCATTAATAATTTAAAATCCCGAATATTGCACTCCCGAAAGGGGGGAACTTTAAACAAGTTTTATAACCAGAAATTCCCGAATAGCTCAGCTGGTTAGAGCATCTGACTGTTAATCAGAGGGTCGCTGGTTCGAGCCCAGCTTCGGGAGCTAGTTGAATGACTAGTAATGCCCCACCAATGTCCTGGTGGGGCTTTTTTATTTTAGAGATTTTTCTTCTTCAATAGAATTCCTTCCTTTTTAAGCTATTTGGTTTGAGCATAGTTTGAGCAAAAACCACAGCATGACCATAATTTCCAAATTATTGTTTAATTAAAAATCATTTTAGACACCAGATGGAAAAAATCTGATGGAACCTATCCCATAATGTTCAGAGTTACCAAAACAAAGGAATTAAATTATTTGTCTTTTGGATTATCAATTACTGAAGGAGACTGGGATGAGAGTAATAGGTGCGGACCTTAGCAGGCAAAGGTTAGCCTTGATTATTAAATCAAAAAAACGGGTATAAGCACAGCTAAAAGAGGAAACAAGATTACGAATAACATAAGGTACCAGGACGAGCGATGAGCGAAATTCATAGTTTGCCCATATCCGAACTGTTTGTCCACAAATAATGAAGGGTCATCAGGATTATAGTAAATCAATCCCCAGCATCTATAGTGTCTTCGATCTTTTGCAGGTCTTTTCATAATTAAAATTACAAATATTTATCATTACAAGCCCTCAGCCTACAAAGGATCTTGCTAAGACGCAGAGACGCGAAATATACCTAATTGAATGATTATATAATCTGTATCCCTTGCGTCTTGGCGTCTCTGCGAGAGTAAAAATTTTGAGAAGTTCTAGAGGAGAGAATTAATAAACCTCTATAACATGTCATGGGTAAAAAAAGGACACCAAATCACATTGAATATGTTCTAAGCTCAGGCAGTTAATAATAAGTTTACCGATGTTTTGGATCAAGATGTTCTGATAACTCCCCTTTAAGCCTATGGTACATTTTTAATTTATATTCAACAGATAGTTCTTCCCGGTGCGATTTAGTAGTCTGCGGTGCATCCGAATCTTTCGTGTCCACGACTTCTAAGAGTATCCTGTCTCCAATTTTCAAATCTTCCTGTACCCATTTCATACTTTCACTACTTGCGGAATTTAAACCGCTTACGGAAATGCTGATTGTGTCCGGTTGATTATCCAGGCCCTCAATCAAATTAATGATTGTACTCAGTACTCCTTTTCCGGATTTCAGTCCGGCTGTGCAGACTTTAATATCGTTTAAATGTATTTCAAATGCTTTCATAAATATGTTTTTTGACCTTCATTGCTTGAGAAAAGATACAGAGAGTAAATCAGTTGATTAAATTATATCAATTAGTAAAGTTTCCCCTCCTTGTCAAATTCCCTTTTTCGAATTAAGGTTCCTGACTCATTGTATTGAAGATCTGTCGTTCCCCGATCATGATAATTTACACTAAACTTTACTTTTCCATTGTCGTGGAAATAGGTGCTAGAGATTCTTTCGCCTTTTTTATAAACAGATTCGCTGTACAGATAACTGAAAGTTCTGCTGGCTATATTACTCTGGTATTCCTGAAATTTTTGCATGATCCCTTTTTTTGAGCGGATACTCACAAACATAGGCGCATTCGGATACATATAAGATATCATCGAGTCGACAGGAACTCCCATGCGATAATTAGCTTTTGTCTGGATTTGCCCCTTTTTATCATACCAAATACTTTTGCCATTGAGACTATCCTTCTTATATTCTATACGTCCATAGATCGTACCATCCGGATAATAATACATTGAAATGCCATGCTTTTTATTATTCTTGTAGGATACAGTACGTTCGATTTGACCGTTGGCGTAATATATAACAGGCTTCTCAGTATCTAATACCTGAGCTAATGGAGCATTGCCTAAGTTCTCATTAACCCAAATAAGCCTTTTTGTCGCCGAAGCATATTGCAAGTTTCTAAACCCATCCTTATTACGGTAAAGCATGCTGTACCCACACATGCCGATACCCACTGTGCCCTCAGATCCTGCATTCGCAATTATCAGCCACTCCTGACCGGCAGAAACGTCAATATCACAGGATGTATGGACTGTAGTGGACTTTGGAGGTGCACCACTTACTGTAATTTTTTGTAAGGAAGTGCCTTTTAAAAGGACGATTTCATCAACCAATACTTCATATTGAATTGGGAAATTTGGATCCCCACTTCTATAGTTCGCTTCATTAAAGGGCAATTGCTCCTTTATCCTGACAAGAGCTACATAAGCCTGATTTCTCAGACCATCTGCAGTTAAGGGAGATGTCGCGCAGGAACAAGCGAAGGAAGATAATGGGCCAAAAACGAAGAGTAATATCAGTAGTCGTTTCATAATAAGTGTAACACTAAGATACTTATAAAGGGTGCATATTCCATTATGGGGGCCAATCAATGGAAACGTCTTAGAGAGAGTTTAGTATTTTAACTAACCTTTGTTCAGATCAATATAATTTCTGCTGCTTTCTTTGTTCTTATCCTCCAGGCAAAGCAAAATAATCAGGGAAATCATAGGGATCAGAAAAGAAATCCAAAACCAGAATTTTGGCTTGCGGCCCATCTGTTTAGCCAGCACGGCTGCTGCAATTTGGGGCAGGAAAACAATTGGCGCGAGGACAAGGATAATTAATTCGGGCATCTTTAATTAATTCAGGGCAAATATACCAAATAGACCCTGAATTCAGCGATAGGTGGATTAAGTTTAAAGCTTAAAGCCGAAAGCTCAAAGCCTGTAGCTATTGCTCAACTGTCCGTAGAGTTAGCGCAGCGTTCTACGGATTAATAAATGGCCAAGAGTCTTAAGACTCGTTTACAAAAAAACTGGCATTATCCCACATCGTCCGTAATTTAGTGTTGTGCCTTGTGGATTATTACAATATCAGGAGTCTTTAAATTCATTGAAAATTAAATAATCATGTTGAGACATTATTTCTAATCTGTGTGATTTTTTTAGTATCAAAAAGTACGAATTGTGAGATTCTAATAGTACTTATACAATTATGTTTTATTAACTGATTTAGTTTTATGATTTGATATTTTGAGGAGTCAGAAGACTCCTAATCATTGGACAATCCGTAGAGGCGCTTCGCTAAACTCTACGGACAGTGCGGAAAACCCAATTTCTGTCATTAAAAAGCTACTAATCACAAAAAAGAATATGCCCAGTTTATTGACCCACATATTGAACTGTTTGATGCATAAAAATGGCTAAAAAATTTGATTCTATTATAATATTTAGCTCATCTGCCTTTACGGTTACTGCAGCGTCTCTGCGGATTATTAAATGTTCTCCCGTACATACGGGACAGACTCGTTTATAATTAATAAGCTAAAAACTTTATTTCTAATAACCTCCTCCAGTCCCATACAAATAATCCCCACCCCCACCTTCCCAATCCCTGCAAACCCATCTCATCATACCCAACAGTTTAATTTGTTAAAAAATGTTAAAATTTTTTGAAATTTTTATCCAACTTTTTTTATTTGAACCATCATTTTAGAAACTTAAAAACATTTAATTCAGACATTTTTTGAAAGCTATTATTTAAAATTTTAGTGGTTAGATTATGTTGTCTCAAGTATTAGCTCCCCGTTTTAGCGCAATGCGCAAATTGACAATTCTTTTATTATGCCTGCTGGCTTCGAACCAGATCTTACATGCCCAACCGGCGGCGACCAGGAAAGGTGCTAAATCAAGTTTTACGGCCAAGCTCATGAATATTGAAGCAGCGGCAAACGAAACCTTCAGGTACACCACCAGCCTTTATAACGCTTCGGCAGAGAATCGTGTCTACGAATTGAAGGCAGATTTACCGGCAGGCTGGATAATCACTTACCGGGTAGAGGGCAGTCAGGTTGGTTCACTTAGCCTGGATGCCGGTAAAGTGCAGGACATTGCCATCGAAATTAATACAACCGCAACTGCAGCTCCCAAAAAATACATCATCCCTCTAAAGGCCATCTCCGCTTCCGAAACCTTATCAACAACTATTGAAGCGGTCGTAAAAGGCTCTTATGGCTTAAGCTTAAGTACCCCTAGCGGAAGGTTAAGTGATGAAGTAACTTCAGGCAGCCAGAAGAAATTGAATTTTATCCTGAAAAACACCGGGACACTTCCCTTAAACGATGTGGAGATGACCTCCCAAATGCCTTCCGGCTGGGAAGCATCTTATGAACCGGCAAAGATCAAGCAACTGGAACCCGGAAAATCGATCGAAGTGAGCGCTGCATTAAAGGTTCCCGACAAGACCATAGCCGGAGATTATGCAGCTACATTTACAGCAGCAAATACGAATACAAATTCTGCTGCCGCTTTCCGGCTTGTTGTAAAAACTTCCTTGCTTGCGGGTTGGATAGGGGTTTTGGTCATCCTGCTTTCCATAGGCTTAGTTTATTATCTGATTCGAAAATACGGCAGAAGATAAGTATCGGTATGAGCAGTCCTATCATAAGCCTCAAGGGTTTAACCAAACACTATGGTTCCCTTAAAGCGGTCGATGATCTGAATCTTGATGTCCAAAAAGCTGAGATCTTCGGCTTGCTCGGTCCGAACGGGGCCGGGAAAACCACCAGTATTTTAATGATGCTGGGACTTACCGAGCCAAGCAGTGGAACAGCCTGGGTTTGTGGATATATCGCAACGAATAACCCGATTGCGGTTAAGAGAAAAGTGGGGTACATGCCGGATAACCTTGGCTTCTACGACCAGATGTCGGCACTCGAAAACCTGGTTTACATAGGCCGGCTGAATGGCCTGGCCGAGACTAAAGTTAAAGCACGTGCCATCGAACTTCTGGAGCTGCTTGGTCTGGCGGATGCGATGCATAAAAAAACCGGCACCTTCTCCAGGGGGATGAAGCAACGCCTTGGCCTGGCCGATGTGCTGATTAAAGAACCGGAAGTGATTATTCTGGATGAGCCTACCCTGGGTATTGATCCTGCCGGGGTAAGGGATTTTCTCGCATTAATCAAACAGTTAAGTAAACAACATGGACTTACTGTACTCCTTTCATCGCATCATCTGCATCAGGTACAGCAGGTTTGTGATCGGGTGGGGATTTTCGTCAATGGGAAATTGCTCGCGCAAGGGAATATTAATACACTTTCGGAGAGTTTATTTGGTAGTGATGCTTTCATCACCACTGTCAATTTAGCACAGACTGTTCCGCAACCATGGCCGCTTGAAGCCGAATTAAAGCAATTCGATGCCATAAAGGATATCATGATCAACGATAAAGAATTAGAATTTACATGCAGTTCTGAGTTTACCGCCCCTTTAGTTCGCTTTTTAGTTCAAAAGGGCTATGACATTCTGGGGGTACAACAGAAAAGCTACGGACTGGATGATATCTATCAAAAGTATTTTGAATCCAATAGCATAAACCACAAAAAACCATGAAAAGTCAACCTGCTTTACGGAAGCCTTTTGGCGTGATGGTACACAAGGAAATTGCTGATCATATCCGCAGCTGGCGCTTTGCTGTTCTTATTGCCCTGATTGTACTGACTTTTATTGCCTCCATGTATGTGTCGCTTTCAAATATCAAACCGGCAACAGGCAATACGAATGACCCGGACCATATATTTTTATACCTTAAGCTGCTTACAACCACCGATAATTCTATTCCTCCATTCCATGTATTTCTGAGCTTTCTGGCGCCATTGCTGGGCATCAGTTTAGGATTTGATGCGATTAATTCTGAGCAGAATAACGGCACCTTAATCCGCTTAATGGCTCAGCCCGTATATCGGGATAACCTCTTGCTGGCAAAATTTACAAGTGCTATGGTTATTGTCAGCAGCTTGTTTGTCGCCCTGGCCCTGCTAATGATAGGGGGCGGACTGATTTTAACAGGTGTCCGCATTGAACCACAGGAGGTCCTCCGGATCTTAGGCTTTATTGCCTTAAGTATCGCCTATGTCGCCTTCTGGTTAAGCCTATCTATTACTTTGTCCGTTCGTTTTAAGCAAGCCGCAACTTCTGCCCTTGTAGCAATTGGTATATGGCTATTCTTCACCATATTCTACCAGATTGTGATCAATCTGTTCATAAAATCCATTTTGCCTGATCCGAATTTTCTCTCTCAGGCCCAGGTGATTTATTACAATGAACTTATTTTAAACCTGTCGCGCATTGCTCCTAACCAGTTGTTTACAGATGGAATAACCACCTTGCTGATGCCATCTGTGCGCAGCCTTGGCCCGATCACCATGGAACAAATGGCAGGAGCTATTCCTTCGCCGCTCCCTTTTAAAGAGAGTTTAATGATTGTCTGGCCCCAGATAAGTGGTTTACTGGCATCAACTATAGCCTGCTTTGCCCTGGCTTATTACCTGTTTATGAGGCGGGAGATACGGGGGTAATTAATGGACAGCGTGTACAACAGTTAATTGATGTTGTGTTATAATATTAATTTAGGTAAACGCTGGAAACTCTAAGGACAGTTGAGAAGTTCCAATTATCGGGCTAAAGCCCCATGTAATTTTCCTCCTAGCTTTCTAAATGTTGGGCTGAAGCCCCAGAACGAGCAAAATCTTAGCTCCAGCTAAAGCTGGAGCCTATTGACCGACCGCACTAGTGTGATGTCTTAAACTGTACAATAGCGGTTTAAGTTGTACAGGAAAAATTAATTTTGGTAATTGAAGGAAACTGTACGGGCAGAGATTTGGTAGGTGGCGGTTCAAGCCCGCCATGACAGCCGATTGGTGGGCGAAAGCAGATTCCGGCTCAAGGCCGGAATCTGACAACACTGCTGAATTGATTTAGTAAACCATTTTTTCTGTTAGCATTTATTACAATCCGATTCCGGCCTCCGAGCCGTATTCTCCTGTTTTCTTAAAATCGATAGGTCATCGTGGCGTAGGCCACGACCTCCTTTTTAATATACCATTTGTCATGATGAGATGTTAAAAAGTCAATTTTGGTAAACGCAGCTTTCAGCATTTTGTCTGAACTCTGATTTTTTTGATTAGCATGATTTATTGATTCAAAATAATCAAATAAATCATTTTAATCATAGTTCAGACAACAGCATATGTTGGACTCTTCATTATCCATAATTTAACTAAAACGAAAATTTCCGCGCAATTTTGCCTGAATTAGGGTCTCCTGCCACTCTGCTGGATAACAGAAAGGAGACAGAGTCCTACCTGATTCGGCAGTACTTCGGCAGTTCTTCGGGAGCTGTTCGCTTGCCGCCGAAGCCCTGTCAAACAGTTTCCGAACAAGTCCCGAATCTGTCAGGAATCTGTCCCGATTCTGTCCGGAATCTGTCTCGAATCCGAGTCGAAGGCCAGTCGAACAACAGTCGAAGGCTAGTCGAATCGGACTCGAAGGAATTGAATATTTTTCCGAAGAAAATGAAGAAAAAATGTGTTTTTAAGTAGACTGCATGAACAAATACTAAAGTTTCTCGAAGAAACTCGCTGGAAACGCAATGTTTTGATTTAAGACTTGAATAAAGGATTCTATTGAATTTTCGGGCTCTAACTGAACAGATTGACGTAGGCGCTGAGATCTTGTTTCTGGCGGCCTTATTTTAGCCTGAAATCGTAAAATAGCTCCCTGTTTTTGATCTTCGGAACACCAGGATTAAATTTACAAAAAAGCAGAATTTTTTTCTAAATTTTTCTGCTAAAAGTTGTCGGGATGGAAGGTCAGGGCCGGCAGGTTTTATACCACCGAAATTTTAATAGTAGCGATGTAGGATAGGAGGGTTTTGATGAATTTTCTCCAACACCAGAGTCCGGTGGGAAGAACCCTCCTCTTCAAATGGTCCTTTGAAATTTTCTTTTCAGTTAAGTCCCCCCCCCCCTCAAGCTTAAAG
>NZ_JAUYSS010000015.1 GCF_030695525.1 Daejeonella sp.
ATACCGCACACAGAATAGAACTTATGGGTGAAAGTCTAAGAAAAAAAAGGTAAAATTGTCAGGCCTTCAGATCATAAGGCCAAAGTCATATTAAAGGGGGTCAGTATCCCCGGTACGGGGTCAGCATCTCCGGAATCTCCACTGCGGGTGGCTAATTGCTTACCGATATGTGAAAATATGATGTGCATGACGAAAGTTTGTTTTACAAAAAAAAAGGAATTACTATAATTCATTGTCATCACCAAAGTACTTTGCCTTTATTGCTGACACTACCATTAGATGATGCAGGTTTAGATTGGCTTTTATTGGGGCAGAAGATGTAATAGGCCTAATATCGCGAACAGTAATATATTAGGCTTGTTATTAAATTAACATTTAAGGGCAAGAAATTTTTCGGGCATAAAAAAAGTCCCGGATTAAATCAGGGGCTGATATTTTAGCTAAAGCTAATTACCATGCAAACGAATAATCGCTTAGCATATCTAAATTATTAAATGAAAGCACCTGGTAAGATTTTTTAACCGGCTTTCTTTTATTTTGAGTTTGAGACACTGCCTTGAGCATCTCAATAATGCCTAAATCGGCATTCTTTATTACTATATCCACCGAATCACCTGCCATAATATCTTTGTGGAACTGATCCGCAAAAGATCTTGACATAAATATGATGTCTTTGAAATCTACATCCACTCTGGTATTATCAGCTAATTGTTCTCTGATGAGTTGAGCGAGTTGAGTTGCACCCTCTCTGGTGTCAAGTGTAGATGGAAAAATAGTGTTTACTCTTATTTCTGATGTAATCATAACATCTCCCTTCTTAAATGCAAAGGTAATAAATATAAATATCTTTTGACAATTAGCTAATGTAATCGTAAGGATTAAATCCTGGTTTTGAAACAACCGGGATTCTCAAACATAAATACACTCCCTGCCAGTTAATTGTTTCAGAAAGGTCAACTACTTCATTTCTTTCTGAGGTATGAATATTAATAACGTTGCCAGACCACAAAAAGTACTTCCCGTTTAGCCCTTTTGTAAGCATATCCTTTGAAGTACTTATTCCAAACCCCCTGTCAACATTCCCACTCTTGGTAGATTTACCAGCCAGGGCAGCCTCCATTGCATCTTTGTTACTAAGAATCATCTGATATCTTTCTAAACTTTGATAAGATTCTAAAAGTGTTCGTCCTATATCCGCAATAACGATATCAATGTATCCTTTTGACTGATAAAATTGTGCCAGAAGATAGCCTTTATCATCGTGAGCATGATGTAATACATTATTGACGGCCTCATCAATTAAGTACATTAATGCGGTTGTCATATGTGACTTTAAACCACAAATTTCCATCAGTAATTGATTAATAGCACTAAGAAAATGATCACGAACCTGGGTTATCTCATAGCCATCGCCTGTTGGAAAATTTATTATTGGCAGATAAGTTTTTGCTCTAAAAGCAGCTAAATACTCAGGAAATCGACCCTGGGGTAAAATACCGGGATCAATTCCCTTTGGGAAATTTATATGCTTCATATACTCTTTCGTAAGTTGTCGGGAAAAATTATGCTGTAACTCAACTGCCCTTCCAATTCGTTCATTTTGTTTAATGATCAAGGGTATTGCCATCGAAAAAAATGGATGGGTAAAACGGGCATTATCGTAATTCAGGATAATTGGTTCATCTGAAGATATACTGTTTATATCGTTTACGAGATTGAAAACCTTTTGTATTGGGTCTCCAAAATTATCTGAAAAACTATTAGGCAAGTACAGAACTGACATTTATAAATTATGATTTGACAAATCAATTTTTTTAAGTTTATATCTCTGTATCCAAAGAACTTACTCAGCTAAGATAATAAAAGGGTTTCTCTCGTAGAACGATTCTCACGATGATTTCCTGGCACAAAAGTATAGCAGTTCCAAATTACCAGAACCAGATTCCAACCCCCCTTCTTCAAATTAATCCCCCCATTAACAAATACTTTATGCAAATTTGAATCAAAATCAATTCTTATGAAACAGGGCCTTTTAATAGATATGGACGGAGTAATTTACAGTGGTGAATTACTAATAGAAGGAGCCGACAAATTTATAAATAATTTAATAAAGAACGATATCCCGTTTACATTTATGACCAATAACAGCCAGCGTACCAGGCTTGAGGTTGTACGTAAGCTAAAACATCTAGGAATTGATGTAACTGTAGATCATGTTTATACCAGTGCAATGGCGACCGGTAAATTCCTTGGTGATCAGGGTTCCCATGGAACAGCCTATGTATTGGGCGAAGGAGGACTACTGGCAAGTTTACATGAAAACGGAATTACCCTGGTAAACACTGATCCGGAATTTGTGGTATTGGGTGAAGGCCGGAATTTTACATTAGAAATGGTCCAGCGTGCCGTAGATATGATTCTGGCAGGTGCTAAATTTATTACGACTAACCGCGATCCTTCACCCAAAAAACCGGGATGGAATAATTTGGGCATCGCAGCTACCACAGCAATGATTGAAGAGGCAACGGGCAGGAAAGCTTTCGTTACCGGAAAACCGAGTCCGGTGATGATGCGATCAGCCCGAAAATATTTAGGCCTGGAAACCGGTGGCACAACGGTGATAGGTGATACCATGGAAACCGATATACAGGGAGGTGTTCAAATGGGATACAAAACAATTCTGGTGCTCTCAGGTATCGCCCAAAAGGAGGATTTATCCAACTATGCCTTCAAACCTGATTTAATAAGCAGTTCTATTGATAAGATTGAGCTGCCATTGAGGTGGTGGGAAGGGTGAGGTAGAAGTATGAGGTAAGAGGTATGAAGTATGAGGTGTTAGGTATCAGGTATGAGAAGGCGTGTTTTCTGCCAAAATCAATTAAACCGGCTTCATAAATTGATTTGCCCTTTTAGAAATCGGGAATTTTCTTTCTCCAATTAAAATTATAAAGTCTTTTTACCAGATGCTGATTCGCCCGTCAATTTATTTTTCGACAGCAGATATCCACCGGGTTTATACCTCAGGCATTAAATCGTATTCTCCATAGTTCTGAAGGATTCAGCGAAAGCTTCCCTTTGTTCCTGCAAATTCTTATAACGCTCCCTGGAAGATTCCATATTGAGATAAGTCTGGCTTGTAAGCTGATGCAGCTGAGCACGCACAATTCTGAGAAAGGCTAGTTCTCCTGCCTGATTGATATAATGGTAATTCTGCCTAAAATAATCTATAGCCGAACTCAGTGCCGCGGGCATCATTAATTTTTTTGTGGCCTTAACAGAGATATCTTAAAACTGCACATTAAGAACCAGATGTTCCATAAAGTCCCCTCCCGGATCACTGGCCTCAATAACTATCACATTTACTATCTAAACTGCAGCTCATTAAAATAAATTATTAAATTAAATATATAAAGTCTATGGATTTAGTAGAATTTAATTATCATTGCACTTTGAATTCAAAATAATAACCAAAGCTTTTACAAAAAGTGAAATGAAAAAAACAGTAATCATTAACCGAATTGCCCATTCAATCTTTCCTTCCTTATCAAACATCCAGGTGAACCGATGTTGCTGCTGATAAAAACATCTCCACTATTCTCTATTTAACCCTTTATCAAATCCTATAAATTATCATAAAATGAAACATTTTTCGTATAAATTAAATTTTTTTTTTTAACAATTTTTCTGATTCAAAGCCTATCTACATATGCCCAGCATGTAGTTGTAGGTTTAGTAAAAGACACTCAAGGCCAGCCTTTGGCTGGAGCAACTATAGCAATTAGAGGAACCAGCATTTTGACTAAAGCAGATTCTATTGGTCAGTTCAGGCTGAGTGTAAACCAGGAGCCACCATTTTTTATCAGAGCTTCTTTCGTTGGTTTTAAGCCACAAGATTTTCAGATTTTGAAATTTGAAAGCACACCACTGCAGCTAACTCTTGTAGATGATGCGCTTCTGGAAGAAATAGTAGTTACTTCCAGACGCCGTTCAGAGGTTTTGCAGGATGTCCCAATTCCGATTTCGGTAGTAGGCAGGGCCCAGATTGAAGAATCGGGTTCATTCAACGTAGGCAGAGTAAAAGAACTAATTCCGTCCGTTCAGATGTATACTTCCAATCCAAGAAATACAGGAGTGAACATTCGGGGGATTGGTTCACCCTTTGGTCTTACAAATGATGGCCTCGACCCTGGTGTGGGGTATTATGTTGACGGGGTATATTATGCACGTCCGGCAGCAGCCACCCTTGATTTTATAGATATTGATCGTATCGAAGTATTACGCGGTCCTCAAGGAACTTTATTCGGCAAGAATACCAGTGCTGGTGCCTTTAATATCGTGACCCGTAAACCTAGCTTTACCCCAGATTATAGCTTTGAAACCAGCTTCGGAAATTATGGATTTATCCAGGCCAAGGCTTCTGTTACAGGACCTTTAAGTAAGAAACTTGCAGCACGTCTCTCCTTTTCAGGCACTCAGCGTAATGGGGTTATTGAGAACGTACGTACAGGTAAATTCACTAATGATATCAACAACCTTGGCTTTCGGGGACAATTGTTGTTTAAACCGAATGACAACACCTTCATCACCCTTGCAGCGGACGCATCCGATCAGCAGCCCGATGGTTATGCTCAGGTAATTGCCGGAGTAGTGACAACAAAACGTCCGGCTTATCGACAGTTCGATGCAATCATTTCTGATCTTAATTATACACTTCCAAGCAGGAAGGCATTCGACCGTAAGATTGATCATGATACTCCATGGAATTCCGGCAATGAATTGGGTGGTGTTTCATTAAATGCCGAGACAAAACTAGGTCCCGGAACACTAACTTCTACTACTGCATGGCGGTATTGGAACTGGGATCCGTCAAATGACAGGGATTTTACCGGATTGCAGGCATTGGCAAAATCTCAAAATCCAGCAGAACATAGTAACTGGTCGCAGGAAGTTCGTTATGCGGGTCAGCTGACTGAAAAACTAAGCGGCGTGGTAGGCCTATTTTACATAGATCAGGAAGTAAAAATCAATGGAACAGAAGAGTCAGGAACGGCTCAATGGCGTTTTTCCCAAAGCTCAACCAGTGCCTTATGGAGAACACCTGGACTTTTGGAAGGTTATGGAATCTATACTAATGCTTCTATTAAATCCCAAAGTGCTGCAGCATTTGCAAGTATCGACTGGGAGATTGCAAATGGCTTCCATATATTACCGGGGATTCGTTTTAATTACGACAATAAAGATGTAGACTACAAACGGGTTGCCAGAGGTGGATTACAAACTACGGATGCCGCATTATTAGCGATTAAAACCGGAGTTTATAGTGATCAGTCATACCTTGCCAGCGCAGATGAACGGAATTTTACCTATTCACTTACCGCATCATACAGACCAAACAGACGTCTTAATGCTTTTGCTACTTATTCAACAAGCTTTAAACCGGTTGGGGTTAACGTAGCCGGTCTGCCTACTGTTAATGGGGCAGCCGCAACTGATCTTGCTGTAATTAAACCGGAAGACACAAAACATTATGAACTTGGCTTAAAAAGCACACCGGCAGACAATTTAACCTTGAATCTAACTTTCCATAATTCAGATATCAAAGATTACCAGACGAATGTTCAATCACCTCAATTAGGTGTAAACCGTGGCTATATCGCCAATGCCGAGAAAGTGAATGTAAAAGGTGCAGAACTGGACCTCAGTTTAAAAGCCAGCAATTATTTCTCCTTTTATGGCGCAGCTGCCTATACTGAGGCAACTTATGTTAAGTTCACAAATGCACCACTTCCACTAGAAGAAACAGGTTTAACTTTGAATGGAGTTCAGGTCGCATTTAAGGATATTTCAGGAGGCGATCTTCCGGGAATTTCAAAATGGGCAGGATCATTAGGTGGCGAGTACGCGACACCTGCAAAGTTTTTTAATAAAGAATCGAAATTCTTTACCGCATTGGATGGGTATTTCCGGTCCTCCTTCTCTTCAAGTCCATCACCTTCTGCATTTCTGAATATTGATGGCTATGCACTTATCAATGGGAGAATTGGATATAAAGCCACCAAGGGCTTCTCTGCCTATGTATGGGGACGAAACTTGTTGAATAAGGACTATTTCGAACAATTGCTGCCTGCTGGTGGTAACGCTGGTCATTATGCAGGTGTACTGGGTGATCCCAGAACCTATGGACTAACGCTAAGATTTGCATTATAAATACAATTGAATATTTTAAAAGCCCCACAATTTGTTTGTGGGGCTTTTTTATGGAATATCAATTCATTCTTAACTAATAAGGAAACTAATTCAGAATGTATAAATCAAGGCCTTTACAATTCAAATCAAGATAAGGCGAGTTTGATATAAAATCTTATTAGTGTCTTGTCATAAATACTTTACCGTATAACTGAATAGCCCGGTGCTTTAGCTCCGGATATTGATCCGGTTTTCGGGACGGGCTTCAGCCCAAAACCTAAGCGAACAGAACGGAACAAATCCTGGTGCTTCAGCGCCAAAATGTCAATAAATACGCCTTATCTACTATTCCATAATCCGAATTTTATGGTAAGAGAATATATTAAAAATCAGGAATGGCATCATCAGAAAAAATCATTTGAAGAAGAATACAAGGCTTTTATTAAAAAACCGGGGTTCAATCAAATCAGAGGAGCTTAATGTTCTATCAATCGGGCTGAAGCCCAATCTAATTTTCCTCACCTATTGCTGAATTTTGGGCTGAAGCCCGAAAACGAACAAACTTATTAGCTCCAGCTAAAGCTGGAGCCTATTGAGCGACCGTGCTATCGTAATTTCATAATACTTTGACTAACGCATTGAAATACTAAAAAGGCTAAAATAAAATGGCGGTTTACCTGTGACGATAAGAGTGTGAAATTATCGAAACTTTATCCGTCAATTAATAAGTGGAACTCAAGAGAACGTTTAAGTTGAATAATTTTCTCTTGCTTTAAAAAGCAAGGTCATTGCCTCTTCGGTCGTCGCAGTTCCATGTTCTGCCGTAGTTTTTCCATTAGATTCCAACCGCATTATTTCGACCTGCTTTATATAGTTTAATTATGCAGGGTTCGTCTCCGTATAATCCCTATTCATCATTTCAATTGTTTTCCTGGTTCCGACCTCCATAATATTCCGAAGACTGTCTTGTACTGTCTCAACAAATGCAGGCAATTGGGATAAATCAACATCCCATAGTTCAGTATTTGAGAGTGCACGTAGTACCATTTCATTGACATCGTATTCTTTCCATAGACCGGAGTAGTATGAAGCCCATTCATCATCTACCTGGTAGCGCATATTATTAGAGCTTCCGTAATATGCCCCATTCAATTCTTCTGTCTGCATAAAACGCAGGTAGGCTGCGAAACCAACAGCGATAAATTTAGGAACACTCTGATAATTCTTATAATAGTTTAGTAGCACAGGGATTACACGCATTTTTAACTTCATTGAATAATTTACGCTGATGCTAAGCCACTGATGCCTGATGTGCGGATTACGAAATCTATCGAGAACCTTAGCCGAAAACTGCAGCGCCTGTTCTCTTGCAACAGGATATGGTATGGCCCGTGCCAACTCATCCTGCATAAGGGAAGAGATAAATCCCGACATCACTGAATCTTCCATAGCATCACATACTGTCCCAAGTCCGGAAAGAAATGCAGCAGCACAGCTCAATGTATGTGTCCCGTTAAGCAGCCTCAGCTTCAATTCCTTATACATAGTTATGTCCGAAGCAATAATTACCCCTTCATCAGCCTGTTCAAAAGACAGGATCTTCCTGATACGCTCATCACCTTCGATTGCCCATAAGGAGTATACCTCAGAAAAAACAAACAACTCATCCCGATATCCAAGCTCCTGCTCCAACCTTTTCAGGGTATTTTCATCCGGCTTTCCGGGAACAATCCTGTCGACCAGCGTATTGCAAAAAGTATTAAATCCCAGCCATTTTATAAATTCCGGTTCCAGCTTATTGTGCTCTGCCAGTTCGAACAGGATGTTCCTGAGTTTTATGCCATTATCTGTGATTAATTCAGTAGGAAGAATGATCAAGCCCTTATTCTCGTCAGCATTAAATACTTTGTACCTGTGATACAAAATAGCCAGAAGTTTTCCGGGATAAGATACCGGCGTGCCCTTTTGAATATCCTCCCGGATAAGTTCAATACCTAGTTCAGTTGTATTTGAAATAATTATTTCCAATGTTTCTGAAGCAGCCACATCAAGTATTTTCTGCCATTCAGTTTTAGCACTTAGTACCCTGCTAATCGCAGAATTAATAATATTCAGTTCTACTTTATTATCTCCATCTACTCCACGGATTCCGATGGTGTAAAGGGAATCCTGTTCATTAAAATCATTGGTATCACCCCTGTCAGTTGATTTAATTAGAACCACCCGGCCATTAAATATCCCCCTTCGATTAGCTTTATCTATAAAGTAGTCTGGCAATGCGCGCAGCAATACACCGGTTCCAAACTGAAGGACTTTTTCGGGAAGCTGAATACGGTTTATCTCTGTATTTAGAGAAGCATCTATCTTCCCCAGATTCTCTTTATTTAATTTCATAGTATTTTATATTTCTCACACAATTAACTGTTAAGTCAAACATCAGATAGCATTAATCTAGACAGGAGATATGGGATGTGAGATATGAGACATGTGATCAAATTATTGATTTTATTCAGAATTTCGCCTATGGCCGATAGCTCACGGCCCGTATACTACCCTACCTTGTATAATGGTGGTCTGAACATTAATATCTTTGTCAAAGATGACGATATCTGCATCTTTCCCTTTTACAAGTGAGCCTTTTTTATCAGCTACATTCATAATTCTTGCGGGTGTACTGCTCATCATTCTGACTGCCTCAAGAAGCGGAACATCCGCCATATTGATCATATTTCTTACCAGACGATCGGTAGTGGCAACGCTCCCGGCGAAACAAGTACGATCAGGTAATTTAGCTACTCCATCCTCTATGATGACCTTTAAACCCGTGTACAAATTACCTATTATACTGTCACCTTCGGGCATACTTGCCCCGCGAATTGCATCGGTGATCAGCGCAATTCTATCCGGGCCCTTGATCTTATAAATAAGTTTCAGCAGCGGTGCAGGGAGATGGATTCCATCCGCAATAATTTCTACATCCATTTCATCAATCAAAAATGCACTCTCTATTGCACCTGCATAACGGAAAGCATTTCTTCTGCTCACCCCCGACATCCCCGAATAAAGATGGGTTGCCAGAGTATAACCGTTTTCGAATCCTTCAAGTACTTCCTCATAAATCGCGTCAGTATGTGCTAATGCGGGAAGGATACCTTTTGAAATGAGGTACCTGGCAAATGGTATAGCCCCTTTAAGTTCGGGTGCTGCGCTCCAGCGTTTGATCGAATTTGAACTTGCTATCACGTCCATATATTCCTCAGGATCAGGATCACGAATATATCGGGGATCCTGAGCTCCGCGTTGATTCATAGCAAAATAAGGCCCCTCCAAATGCATTCCCAGGAATTGTGAACCATTGATATTCTTTTTATTTGCCTTGTCGTATAACTCAAGGGTATGAAGCAGATCTTTTTTCTCACTCGTCAATGTAGTTGGCGACATGGCTGTGGTTCCATATCTGGCATGTGTTTCTGCTGCCTTGAGAAAGGCTGTTTCGCTTCCATCCATGAAATCATGCCCTCCACCCCCATGCACATGAATATCAATAAAACCCGGAGAAATATAATTTCCGTTTGCATTGATTTCAATTGCATCACTTACTTCAATATCTCCTTCTTTTACCTCCGTGATAATACCATCAGTTATCAGTACTGTTCCCTGAGGGATCATTCGGTAAGGAGTAAGGATTTTACCATTGAAGATTTTTAATTTCTGTAAATTCATATCAGAAAATTCGATATTTAAAACTATTGTTACGTGACTGAGCTAATACGGTTAAATTTTAACCTTAGTATTTCCTCCCTTTAATAGTGATATGTCAATTGGCTTATTATTTTTCCAGGCCCCGGAAGTAAAATCAGGCACATCAATTGAATTTGAACGGTTGTTGACAGAGAGTTCACTCAAGGGGAAAATGGAGCTCCAGAGTGCTGCATCATACACATCCTGATCGAGCGGCAAACCATTCCGAAGGCAGTCTATGGTACGC
The DNA here is from genome assembly GCF_030695525.1 of Daejeonella sp. Lineage (GTDB taxonomy): Bacteria > Bacteroidota > Bacteroidia > Sphingobacteriales > Sphingobacteriaceae > Daejeonella. The sequence goes on from NZ_JAUYSS010000015.1 coordinate 10,175, forward strand.
CAATCCATTAAGAAGTCCATACCACCATGCCCCCCAACCCGCTTAGCCAGCTCTCCTATTTTCCGGACAATTGCGGGTTTGTATTTCTCTTCCAGTGATTTAAACTCCTGCTCAGAAAGCCATCCTTCATGACTGGTAGAGATCCGGCCGGGTTCAGGATATTTTAGTGCTGTACCTTTAGTTCCGCTTACCAGGTGAATTCGCGAATATGGACGGGGAGAGGTTACATCATGCTGAATCATGATTGTCCGGCCCTGATTGGTACGGATAGTGGTCGTATTCATATTACCCCGGAATGGTTTATCAACAAAGGGTTTAAAAAAATCGTCTTTTGACGCCAGTTTTTTAGCCATATCACCCATCATGAAATCCTTCCCTGATACCGATACCAGGTAATCCATTTTATCACCCCTGTTGATGTTCATTACCTGACAGACAGGGCCTAAACCATGCGTTGGATAAAGAGAGCCATTCCTGCTAGCATTCTGTTTGAGACGCCACATATCCCAGTATGCATTTTTGTTAAAATTAGAAGCCAGCAGATCATGAATATATGCCCCTTCAGCATGAATAATTTCTCCAAAGAATCCCTGGCGAGCCATATTCAGTGTCAACATCTCAAAAAAATCATAACATGTGTTTTCCAGCATCATGCAATGCTTGCGGGTTCTTTCTGAGGTTTCTACTAATTGCCAGCATTCTTCAACTGTAGTGGCTGCGGGCACCTCTACACATACATGTTTTCCATGATCCATTGCATAAACCGCCATTGGGGTATGCAGGTGCCATGGAGTGGTGACGTATATCAGATCAATATCATCCCGTTCGCATATTTTCTTCCACTCCTCTGAATTACCAACGTAAACAGCCGGATTCTGGCCAGTACCCTCGAGTCGTTTTTTAGCAGCATTGACTTTTTCGGGCCTTATATCGCATAGGGCCTTGATTTCTACATTACCGATCTTACTGATCCTTACTACAGCTCCTGTTCCCCGGTTACCTGTACCAATAATACCAATACGAACGGTATCTATTTTAGGTGCTGCATAGCCCGACATGTTGAATTTCTGAACCGGATTCTGAACAGGCCCTTCCCTTTTATCGGCATAGGCAGGCAGAATGCCTGCACCAGTTAAACCTATGCCCGCCATACCTGCGAGTTTTATAAAATTTCTGCGATTGTTTTTCATGGTTTGTTCTGTTGTCTGTTGTCAGGGATATTCTGCTAAATGTTAAATCAATTGGTAATAGCCATTATTCTCTGCTATTTATTCTATAACATTAGTTCTCAATGAAACGCGATTTAGTCTTGGTTCCTGGCTCTTGGCTCTTGATTCTTGATTCTTGATTCTGTTGTCTGTTGTCAGTTGTCTGTGATATACTAAAGATGTCAAATGAACTGTAAATAGGCTTTTTTCCTTGTTCGTTGCTCCTTGATCCAGTTGCTATTTCCAAACAACATCATTATTATTTCTGATACCAGAGGCAGGGAAAGGATGTTTATCAGTAAAGGGATACAGAGCTTTCTGATCTTCAATCACAATCATCTTTTCATTCAGCGTTCCATCCGGATTCATAGCCTTAGTCAGATCAAGTCCGAGATGTTTTGCAAGGAAAGGATAAACTGCAGCGCGTTTATTTTCATCATAACCATGAAATTCTTTTGGAAGATGCACATTTTCTACCAAACCGGGTTTATCCAGCAAATTATAAATATATTTTGTGTGCGGATATTCCACTTCCGGATTATTCTTTGTCCAATCGCCACCAACAGAAACCAATAACATTGGCCTTGGAGCTGCTAGAGCGGCAATTTCTACATTATTGGTTTGAAAATTCCGGCCTTTATGAATGGGCATACCACTTTCACAAACACATCCGCCAAAGAAATGAGCCGACACCATCACGACCGGCGCAGAAACAGCTATACGATCATCAACTGCTGCGAGCAGAAAAGTCTGAGTACCTCCGCCTGATGCACCGGTCATACCAATTTTTTCAGGGTCTGCACCCATCATAAGAAGGAAATCAATGCCACGTATACTATTCCATAATTGCAGCTTTAATGCTTCGGGATGCTGATGTATCCACCCTAATTCCTCCATTTGCCCATATCCAACCGCATCATAAGCCCATACCATTGCACCCATTCTTGCCTGAGATGCAAAACGTTTTTGTGCATCGGGGCGATACCGACCCACATCACCAGGTTCTGTCCAATGTCCATGCGCATTTAATATTCCCGGAAGCTTTCCATTTGAATTCGTCGGAGTATATAAACTACCGGTGACATATACTCCCGGCAGACTTTCAAAAGCGACATTTTGCACCTGATAACCATCGAAAACTCGCTTTTCGCCGAAAACAGGATTAAGAGGCCCCTTTTTAGGATATTTCTCTAAACCAGCTCCTTTTAAAATATGCTCCCGGATCTGTTTTGCACGATTTTTCCAGGCTGCAGATGTAGTATATGACTGTTCCATCCTGTTGAGAAAAGATTTACCTTCTTCAGGAGTCCAATGATTCCCTACACATAACATTGACTCAGAGGTCCTTTGAGAAATTTTATCCTGCGAGACAGAAGATTCGATAGAAAAAAGCAGTCCGCATACAATTAGAAAAGTATTTGTTATAATCTTCATAAGAATTGTGTGAATTAATTAGAATAATTTCAATCTGCAATATTTTAATCATGCTTTAAATGAATTTGTTTCCCTTCTTTAGCTGATTCATAAATAGCCAATATAATCTCAACGGCTTTGCGGGCTTCATCTCCGCTGATTTCAAAAGGTCGGCCTGACTCAACAGATGCAATAAAAGCCTCAATATTTTTTTGATGTGATTGATACGAAATTGCCGCCGGGTCAGACACTCCGCCGCCGCCTTCAATTTCCTTAAAGCTTTTTAAAATTCTAATATCTTCTTCTGTTTGATCAGCAAATTGCCAAACAGCAAAAGCATTTTCAACCATGATTGCAGTCCCCCGGGTACCGGTAATTTCTATACGACGAAACTGCCCCGGGAAAGAGGCTGTAGAACCATAAATTCCGCCCAAAGCCTGATTCCTGAATTTCACAATGGCTGTTGCTGTGTCCTCAACTTCTATATCATGGCCTCTTGTTGCTATATAAGCATGTAAAGAATCTACAGGCCCCATCAAGTACTGAAGGAGATCGATCATATGAATACTCTGGTTCATTAAGGCCCCGCCGCCATCAAGCTTCCAGGTTCCACGCCAGCTACTCTTGTAATATTCATCAGTTCTCCACCAGGGTACATGCACAGATGCATAGCTTATTTTACCAAAGCGACCCTGATCAATTGCGTTCTTTAAATGTGCAACCGCATCATTAAACCGATAATTGAAAATCCCTCCTAAAGAAGTCCCGGCTTTTTTGTGGGCTTCAATCATTTTCTCAATTCGTTCCAAAGAAATTTCAAGGGGTTTTTCGCAAATTACATGCTTGCCACAGCGTGCGGCTTCTATGGCAGGCTCCATGTGGCGTCCACTGGGTGTTGCAACTGTTACAATATCAATATCTTCAGAATGAAGCATTTCTTCATAATTTGCAAATGCCTTTAATTTATATTTTTCAGCAAACTTCCTGGCTTTAAGCGGATCAGAGCTACAAACGCCTACCAGAGTAGCATTTTCTATATTCTGAATTGCTTTTACATGAATATCTGCAATCATTCCGGTTCCAATTATTCCAAAATTCCAGTTTCTCATTGATTTGGTTGTCAGTTATCTGTTGTCAGTGATATACTACTAAATGTCAAATGAACTGTTAATAGTCTTTATTCTTTGTTCCTTATTCTTTGTTCCTTGTTCCTTATTCTTTGTTCCTTGTTCTTTATTCCTTGTTCTTTTTACAACTTAATATTTAGACGCGAAATTATCTGCAAAAGCATTGATCTCAGCATCACTTAGATGAGATCCCGAACTAATAACAATCCGGTATTTTAGTGTAAGGGATCCTCCAGCAGGGATAGTATAGTTTAATTCCTCTTTACCATTGGTAAAATCCTTTACTCCAAATGGATTTGCCGCAAATAATCCATAACCACGGGCGTGCCAGTATGTTGGATAAGTCAGATTTTCAGGATGGTCACAAATGACCATAGATATTTTTTCTTCACCGATATTTCCATACAAATCCATCCATTTTGCGCGTTTACCCCAGACTGCCTCACCGGTTACGCCCTCGCTGCTTCTGTAGTTCCCTGTTACACCCTCATTTGACATTTTCTTTAAAGTGGTTGGTTGGCCATTAGCATCAGTCAGAGTAACAACTTCTTTTGATGGTAATTCCAACTGTCGTGCGACACGAATGCCAAAACTACCCTCTTTAGTGTCTTTCATAATGACTGGTAAAGCACCGGCAGTCAGGGTAGTGATCCGGTCGATAATACGCGTTGAGCCTTTTGCAATAAAATGTAACTCAGTCCGCTCTGCAATAAGTTGATTACCATCCGGAGCTATCCAGCCAGCAGTAGTAAGCATGGTCCCTTCACCAATACCGCCCGAAAGCTTCTCAATACTGATATGTTTTATTTGCCCGCCTTTTACATTTCTTTTCCCTTCAGAGCCATTCCCCCAGAAATCAATCCCATTGACATTCCCATAATTTAACCAGTTACCTACCTGATGTATATGATCACGACGTTCACCCTCTCTGGCTTTTATTGGGAAACCACGGGTTACCGGGGTTCCGGCAGCACTGAGCAATGGATAAAGTATAGGCTTATATACTGTATCGGGCCACCAATATGAGGAAAATAGTTTTCCATCAATTAGTACATCAACCTTCTTCTTAGCTTCATTTTTAACGAATTTAATGACCGGTGATTTGTTATTCTGAATCCGGTTTTGAGCTGTGGAACTATCCGATAAGGCTATTATGAGGGTGAATATTATAATTGAAGCTAACTTTACTTTCATTATACTATTTTTTAATAAATACTATAAAAATTTTGTTTGAATTAAACCTTAGACGGGACTACATAAGGACTACGGTATACTCTGGTCAGCATCTTATCAGCTTCCCGATCATTTTCAAACCTTTCAGAATCACCAATAAACTTCAATTCACGTCCACCCAGCCGATATGAAATATTGGCTAAAAAGGGTACTGCGGATGAGTAATGGCCATCGAGAATATCGCAGTGAAGAGTCTCGTCTTTACCCGATTTGATCGCATCGAGAAAATTTATATAATGCTCTGTATCACTTGAGCCAGTGAGAGAAGCGACCTCAGCAGTTGCTACTTTTGAGCCTGCAAATGGTTCCTTATCCTGTTTCCTGAAAGCTTTCCAGGTACCCCCATTAATTTCAAGATATCCCTCGCTACCATAAAATACATTACCGATCTTGATACCCAAACTTGATTCAGCATTTGAATGTCTGCCCCTGGTTTCAAACTCCAGGATTTTTCCGTCCTTGTATTTCGCTACAGAAATTTGTGTATTCGGAGTTTCCTGAGCACATTCTGCCGGATTAATACCGTAAATACCACCGGTAGAAAAAATCGATACAGGATGTTCATTTTTATTAAGACCCCAGCGAGCCACATCAAATTGATGAGGACCCTGATTTCCGGTATCACCATTACCGGTATCCCAGAACCAATGCCAATTATAATGTCCTCGTTTTTCGTTATAAGGACGGGAAGGAGCCGGACCTAACCAACGATCATAATGGAGGCTTGCCGGCGGAGTACTGTCTGGTGATATACCAAATGAATCCCTGGGTTTGATGCAAAGCCCACGCGCCATGTAAACTTCCCCGATCCCTCCTTCATGCAGGAATTTCATTGCCTCTATCACATTGGGTATTGAGCGATTCTGAAAGCCAACCTGAATACGCTTATTATATTTACGGGAAGCTTCAATCATTTTTCTACCTTCCCAGATATTATGGGAAGATGGCTTCTCAACATAAACGTGTTTACCTGCCTGACAAGCCCAGATGGTGCCGAGTGCATGCCAATGGTTCGGAGTTGCAAATGATACAGCATCAATTTCTTTATCATCCAATACTCTACGCATGTCCCATTCGGTTAAAGGTGTGGCCCCGGTCCTATCGAAAACGGTTTTAGAACGTGGGTCAAAAAACTGCTCATCAGTATCACACAGCGTTTTGATGCGTACATTATGGCTGTCTTTAAGATTACACCATGCATCGATATGGGAAACACCCCTGCCCCGAATACCAATAACTGCTACATTAATCCGATCGTTAGCACCAATGATTGATCCATAGGATTTTGCACTGAGACCTATGCCAGTAACTGCTATGCCTGCACTTCCTATCAGGGTTTTCTTAATAAAATCTCTTCTTTGAGTCATTTTTATAAATTTTTAAATTGATTTATGTTTAAATGAATGATGTTAATGGCTATCTCATGTCTCATATCTCATATCTCATATTTTGGCAACCAAATCTTTGAAAGCAGTCAATTGTTCTTTCATAGCGCTTAGCCTGTCGGTCGGTGTAGAACTTGCTTCGAGTAGTATCCATCCTTTATAGTTTATCCCTGCAAAAAGGTTAAAAAGTTTCTGATAGGGGTAATCATTCGCATTTAATTCACGAACATGTACCGTATCACCGATCCATTGTTTTACCATATTAAAGTTGCCCTCAATGCCGGGAGGATTCAGGTCGACAGGATTACTGTTCCAGCAGATTTTAACATTGGGCTGAATTACCTGATCAAAAATTGCTTTCATATTGGGTAATTCCTGTGTAATTAGTCCATGCGCTTCAACTCTAACTATTAAACCATAATCTCCGGCAAATTTTCCAACCTCATTCAATGAATCAGCAATCTGGGCAATGGTCCTTTCTCTTGGCACCCCGGCAGGGAGGTTATTAGGCTTCACTTTAATCCCGCTTGCCCCGATGTCTTTACAAAGCTTAATATATTCCTTAGTCTGTTCAATATTCTGACGGAGTATGGTCTGATCAGGGTTATGGTATTCAAAATTCGATCCGTATCCAACACAAGTCACCGGACTATCAGCAAATCTTTTTTTCACCTCGATTCGCTGTGTAGCGTTAAGACTGGCCTCAACACCATGTGCATGCTGGGTACGAAGCTCTACCCCCAGAAAACCTGTCTTCTCGCAGTTGGAAATAACAGTGGGCAAATCCCAATCCTTACCCCACTGATAGGTAACCAGACCAAATTTCATTGCTGATTCTTTTATATTTAAGCCTGAATCAGAATCGATGTGGCTGTTGGCATCAAGTTTTGATGCATAAGATGCGGCACCACCTATTACGAGTCCGGCTCCTACAGTCAGGCTCTCCTTAATAAAATTTCTACGATTATTATTCATTTCTAAAAGCTTGTATCGTTAAGGTATACATAAGTTAAAATATTTTAATCGATTTCAAATAAAGAAATGAAACTAAAATTTTCGTATCAAAGACAATATTTAATAATTAGGTAAAGTCGTCTTAACTATAAATAGATATTAAACAAATAGCTTTGTCTTGCTATGAAAAAATTTATAACCCAGATTAAACACGCAATCCTTCTGCTTCTTCCAGCGGTTAATGCCTCTCGCCCCTTCGTTTTCACAAATTATATTTTCCTGATAATGGCCCTGCAAATACCGGTCATTTCAAATGGGCAGACCAAAACAACTGATCTCAGAACACTAATTGTATTCTTTGATGGCTTGCGACCTGATTACATTACGGCTGAAAATATGCCCAATCTTTATGCATTTAAACAGAAGGCAGTTTATGGCAAAAACCACCATAGTGTTTTCCCTACAGTTACCCGGGTCAATGCATCTTCTTATGCTACAGGAAGTTACCCGGGCACACATGGTTTGATGGGAAATAGTGTTTACATCCCGCAGGCAGACAAAACAAAGGCCCTGAATACGGGAAATGCATCAGAAATTGATGAAATAAGCAAAGCAACCAATGATCAGGTCTTAACTGCAGTTTCATTGGGAGAACTGATGCAGCAGAGCGGATCCAGTATGATGGTCTTTAGTTCTGGCACAAGCGGACAGGCACTCATGCAAAATCATAAAATCAGTGGGGGCGCTGTAATAAACCCATCAATGATCAGACCTGAATCAATGAAAGAAAAGGTCATGACTGAAATTGGTACTGTTGAGTCTCTGGGTGGAAAACATGTGTGGATCGCTAATGCCTTAATGAAATATGGCTTACGATTAGATGGGCCGAAAGTGAGTGCGATATGGTTTGGTGATCCGGATGGAACCGCACACCGTGATGGTATCGGGGCAGCAACTTCCATGGCTGCAATTAAGACTGTAGATGAGCAATTCGGAAGAATCCTTAAAGATCTGGAAAGCAAAGGCCTTGATAAGAATTTCAATATTCTAATTTCCTCAGACCATGGCTTTGTTACAGATATTGGCAAGATAGGACTGGCTGATTTTTTAATTGAAAAAGGATTAAAGAAAGATGAAACTTCGGATGATGTTATACTTGCCGGGGGAGCTGTATATGTAAAGGATCATGATGAGGAATTGATCAAAAAAATTGTAGCAGCATTGCAGCAAGAGGAATGGGTTGGCGGAATTTTTACCCGTTCTAAAAAAACCGGGGATACACAAGGATGGGTTCCAGGAACTTTATCATTCGATGCTATTCATTGGGCCCACCCGGAGCGATCCGGTGATATCCTGGTGGATGTAAACTGGAATGATGATAAAAATGCTGCGGGTTACGCCGGATCAAGCTTTGCAAGGGGTGTGGCGGGTCACGGTGGATTCAGTCCTTATGAAGTACATATCGCCCTAATGGCTTATGGTCCAAGCTTCAAAAAAGCAATTGAAACTGATTTACCTAGTTCAAATGTCGATCTGGTGCCAACTATCCTGCATCTGCACAACATCGATATTCCCAAACAAATGGATGGAAGGGTAATGTATGAACTTTTAAACGAAAAAACTCCGGCTTCAGCTCCTGAACGAGCCAAAATCAACACAATTGAAGCCCGTACAGATATTCCTGGAGGTAAATACAGGTTAATTCTTGAGCAATCAATCCTGGGAAAATATATTTATTTGAACAGTGCAAAAGTGATTAGGGAAAAATAATATTAAGCAGTTTTTATAATCTGGAAAATCCTGACTCAATGGGTCTGATATAACTTATAACCTTCAAATTTCATTAATTGAATTATAGGACTTCACGATTAATAGACCTTTCTTATTGTTTGATATCGCATTGCAACATTTATTTTTCAAGTTTTAGTTGCATTATATTATCAAAAAAAAATATTAAATTAGAGTATAACAAAAAATAAGCTTATGAAAAAGTACCTCATGTTTCTTGGAGTTGTTTTATGTTTGACAGCTGCTGCCAATGTAATTGACAAAGGTAAATGGACTGGCTTTATCAGTGATGAACACTGTGGAATTAAGGGAAATAATAAAGGTCATGCTTCCTGTGCCAAAAGCTGTGTAAGTGGTGGATCTAAAGCCGTATTTGTAGTTGGCGACAAAGTTTATGCAATCAGTAATCCTAAAAAAGTTGAAAATTTTATCGGCGACGAGGTAAGCATTACTGGCAGCATGACTAAAAATGTTCTGGAAATAGAAACAATCAAAATCAAGAAATAACTATATCCATAAGGATATTGGGTATTGATTCTGATTGATAGCCACACTCATAAATTACCTGTAATTTATGAGGTGTTTTTGTGCATTAATTAATAATCCTAAATTTTAATATTCCCGCAGTCTGGTTCTACATCAAAGCATCATTTCTTTTGCCTTCGAATCCCAATTTCGTTGCTCATCAGTTGTATGAGAGTCAGGCGACCTATTTTTAATCCTTATAATCTAAAGCAAATCATGATGAATGATAGCAATACTGCTATGAATCATAGTCTTATATGACATTGGTCATTTCTTTTAACTATAAAAAGTTACATTTTGCTGATTGTGTGTTAAAGGTAAGTTCATCCGAAATTTTCATTTAACATGGATAAAAGCATTTTAATAGGTTCCAGTTACAAACAAAAGTAAAAAAACCCTAAAAATATGATAAAGCTACTCATCCCAACCGATTTCTCTGACAACGCCCTGAAGGCGGTAGAGTATGTTATGGAGATTGCAAAAATTTCTGAGACAACTATTTATTTATTGAATGTTATTGAACCCATCCCTAACAGCATCAGGCAACCTTATGCAGGGCTTGAAAAACTGGAAAAAGAAATTGTTAACAACAGGCTTAGTGAACTCAATGCATTGCAGAAATCCATTGTCCAACAATACCCGGATATAAAAATAGAATCTGAAGTAGTTAGAGGGACAATCATCACTTCTGTTCTTGATTTTGCAGAGAGCAAGCAGGTTGATTTGATTGTAATGGGAACCAAAGGTGCCACGGGGTTGCAGGAAATTTTTATGGGCAGTGTTTCTGCAGGCACTATTGGCCAAAGCAAAATACCGGTATTGACTATACCGCATGACTATATTTTTGAAGTGCCCGATGGCATATTATTTGCCACCAATCGCTTTGAAGAAAACACTGAGTTGCTGAATAAGATTGTTGAAATAGCAAACCTTTTTTCTGCAAGCATTCATGTAGTTGTATTTGTAGATACCGATACTGCAGAAGCCGCTGATTATATCCAAAACACAAGGCAATTAACTAATTACCTGGTTTTTTTAAAGACGGCCTTTCCGGGCATTACCTTTAAAGCTGAACTCCTGGAAGGAAGTGTATTTGAGGAGATTATAGAAAATTACAATACAAAAAACGAAGTGGATATTATTGCAATGATAACCTATCCCAAGAGTTTTTGGGAAAGGCTAGTGAAAAAAAGTATGACAAAGAAAATGGCTTTTCATTCAAAGATTCCTGTACTGGCAATTCCGGCAAAATAAAACAGTTGCCTGAAAAAGAAATTACCTTTCATGCACCTATTATGCCGCTTTATGAAAAAAAATAATAAAATCACAGTATAAAAAAGAAGAGACACGAAGGCCAAGACAGCATTAGGGAAAAGAGTTGGAATAACCTATGCATAAATACCCCCATTAAATTAACTGTATATTTATAAAAGGGATAGAAGTACCGGCCAAATTTCATACACTCCTGAAATAGCATTACACTTTTGGCTTGATTTTGCAACAAAGGGCTATCCTTTTTCATGTTTTTACAAGGATGGAAAGCAACCCTTTGGCAAAAGGAATGGTCTGGGAAGTATAAAACCTTGTTTAATTATACCGAAAGAGGTAAAATCAAAGAGTTGTAAAATGGTAAGGATTAATAATAAACAAAGAATCCAAAAGCCACTCCTTCGGAGTTGGGATTGCGGAGGCTTCTAAAAGACAAAAGAATGAGCGCATATATCATTCCCTTTAATAAAATCAATCTCACCCACCTGCCCGAAGTAGGTGGCAAGAATGCGTCACTTGGTGAAATGTTCAATAAACTTCATCCATTGGGGATTGAAGTGCCGGATGGCTTTGCTGTTACAGTTGAAAGCTACCGTCATTTCCTTTCGCATAATAAGATTGAATCTACACTCAGTCAGTTATTAAAGTTGATTGATAGTAAGTCACTGTCCAATCTTCCTCAGATTGCTTTGCAGTGCAGAACCCTTGTAATTAAAGCAGTGATTCCTGATGAAGTGAAGAAAGAAATTCTGAATGCCTACCGTCAATTATCGGGCAATCAACACAATTTATCAGTTGCAGTACGCAGCAGTGCAACGGCAGAAGATTTACCAACTGCCAGCTTTGCCGGGCAACATGATTCTTTTCTCAATATTCGTGGCGAAGAAAATTTATTAAGTGCAGTACATAAGTGTTATGTATCTCTGTTTAACGACCGTGCAATAAAGTACCGGATTGATAATGGCTTTGAACATATGCAGGTAGGTTTATCTGTAGGTGTGCAGTACATGGTGCGTTCAGATGAAGGTTGTGCCGGTGTAATTTTTACTATTGACCCAGAGAGCGGATTTGAAAATGCCATTTATTTAACAGGAGCCTGGGGCCTTGGTGAAAATGTGGTGCAGGGAGCTGTAACACCTGATGAATACTGGGTGTTCAAGCCAACACTTGCAGAAGGAAAGAACGCCATCATCAGCCGAAAAAAAGGAGAAAAGGAGCACACAATGGTATATGATGAAACAGGTGAAACAGGTAGACCGGTTAAAAATATTGATACGCCTTTACATAAACGCAGCTCCTGGATTTTGTCGGACAGTGAGGTATTGCAGTTGGCTCTTTGGAGTTATGAAATAGAAAAACATTATGCTCTGGCAATGGATATTGAATGGGGCAAAGATGGCATCACCAATAAAATATACATACTTCAGGCAAGACCAGAAACCGTTCATTCGCAAAGGGAACATGGTAAAGTTTATACCTATAAATTGAAGGAAAAAGGCAAGCTTATTTGTAAAGGAAAAGCAGTAGGTAAAAAAATAATCAGTGGTCGTGCTTGTATCATTCATTCCCTCAGTGAAGCACATAAATTGCAACAGGGAGATATTTTAATTGCTGACATTACCAACCCCGACTGGAATTCACTTTTACGAAAAGCGGTTAGCATTGTAACCAATAAGGGTGGCCGTACAAGTCATTCAGCAATTGTAGCACGTGAATTAGGCATAGCAGCAATTGTTGGTACGGGCAATGCAACACAATTAATCAATGACGGACAGATAATCACAGTAGCCAATATTGAAGGCGACGAAGGAAATGTATTTGAGGGTATGGTGCCGTTTGAAGTCATGACAGATGATTTATCAAAAGTTCCAAAAACAGATACTACACCGTTATTTATACTGGCTGATCCAGACAGGGCCTTTGAACTCTCACACTATCCTGCGAAAGGTGTTGGCTTATTAAGAATGGAATTTATTATTAACAACAGTATCCTTATTCACCCGATGGCATTGGTACAGTTCGATCAGCTTCCGGAAAGCCCGGTAAAAAGTACCATAGCACAAATTACAAGTGGATATAAAAGCAAAACGGAATATTTTGTTCATCAATTGGCCGAGTCAATTGCAAAAGTTGCCGCAGCATTTTATCCAAACCAGGTTATTCTTCGGATGAGTGATTTTAAAACCAATGAATATGCATCACTTATCGGCGGGCAATTTTATGAGCCGAAAGAAGAAAACCCCATGATAGGTTTCCGTGGTGCATCACGTTACTACGACCAACGGTATTTGCCTGGCTTTGGATTGGAATGTGAGGCGGTATTAAGAGTAAGAAATGAAATGGGACTCAGTAATGTAAAAGTGATGATTCCTTTTTGCCGTACTGTAAAAGAAGCAGAGAAAGTTTTACAAACAATGGAAACATTCGGATTAAAACGAGGTGAAAACGGACTGGAAATATTTGTAATGATTGAGATACCCAGCAATGTGATACTGGCTGATAAGTTTGCAAAATTGTTTGATGGCTTTTCCATTGGCTCTAACGACCTGACACAGTTAACCCTGGGGCTCGACAGGGATTCAGAAATAGTAAGTCATCTATTTAATGAGAATGATGAAGCAGTAACTACCATGATTGCACAGGCCATTGCAGCAGCTAAAAATGCAGGCATCAAAATTGGTTTGTGTGGCCAGGCACCGAGCGATTTTCCTGAGTTTTCACAATTTCTGGTAGAGCAGGGTATTGATTCCATTTCCTTTACTCCAGATGCACTATTAAAGGGAATAGAAAATATTTCAAAAGCTGAATTGAAAATGAATTTAATAAAATAATTTTTATACAGTTTAAAAAAAGGAGGCACAAATGGACACCCCAACTGAAATGAACAACATTATCTTATACATCGCAGGCGCTGTATTATTGATTTTTTTTAGCGGTATTAAAATAGTAAGACCCACACAAAGGGGGCTGATAGAACGCCTTGGGAAATACCGAAAGTTTGCACTCCCCGGGTTTCACTGGATTATACCGGTAATTGACAGGATGTTTTTGGTAAATGTTACCGAGCAGATGGTCGATGCCGAGCCACAGGAAATCATCACCAACGATAACCTGAATGCCAGCGTAGATGCTGTGGTTTATTTTAAAGTACTGGAAGAAGAAGAGAACGTAAAAAACTCCCAATATTATGTTAACGATTATAAATCGCAGATAATAAACCTTTCCCGTACTACACTCAGGAATATTATTGGAACGCTCACTTTAAAGTCTGCCAACAGCGAAAGGAATAAAATTAATTCTGAGTTTCACAAAACACTATCTGATGAAACAAAGAACTGGGGAATTACCATTGTACGGACTGAACTGAAACAGATTGACCCACCAAAAGATGTGCAGGAAACCATGAACAAGGTAGTAAAAGCAGAAAATGAAAAAATAGCGGCCGTTGATTACGCCACTGCTGCTGAAACAGTTGCTGATGGTGTAAAACGGGCAAAAATAAAAGAAGCGGAAGGCACAAAACAATCAAAAATTTTGAATGCCGAAGGCGAGGCTGAAGCCATTAAACTGGTAAATGAAGCTGCGGATAAATATTTTACAGGCAATGCACAATTATTAAAAAAACTGGAAACCGTTGAGGCATCACTTAAATCCAATGCAAAAATTGTTGTGCCAACAGGAACAGAATTAGTGAATGTTATAGGAGAAATGGCCGGTGTGATGCCATTAAAGTAAAATCTAAGAAAGGAGATACAAATGGAAACTTCAATACAAATGAACATATGGATCTTATTTATAATCTCTTCTTTACTTTTTATATTCTTCAGCGGAGTAAGAATAGTAAGGCCAACCCAAAGAGGCTTGATAGAACGGTTGGGAAGATACCGCAAATTTGCACAGCCGGGCTTTCACTGGATTATACCTCTGATTGACAGATTATTCCTGGTAAACATCACCGAACAGATGGTCGATGCAGAACCGCAGGAAATCATCACCAATGACAATCTGAATGCCAGCGTAGATGCTGTGGTATATTTTAAGGTAAAAGAGGAAGAAAAAAACGTAAAACTATCCCAATACTATGTAAACGATTACAAATCGCAGATTGTAAATCTTTCCCGTACCACACTCAGAAACATTATAGGAACACTTACTTTAAAATCTGCCAATAGCGAAAGAAAAAAAATTAATATGGAGTTCCATAGGATACTTTCCGAAGAAACAAAAAACTGGGGCATTACCATTGCGCGTACAGAACTGGAACAAATAGACCCTCCTAAAGACGTACAGGAAACTATGAATAAGGTGGTAAAAGCAGAGAATGAAAAAATTGCAGCCGTTGATTTTGCCACAGCTGCCGAAACGGTTGCCGATGGGGTAAAACGGGGCAAAATAAAAGAAGCTGAAGGAATTAAACAATCAAAAATTTTGAATGCCGAAGGCGAAGCCGAAGCCATTAAACTGGTAAATGAAGCTGCTGATAAATATTTTACAGGCAATGCACAATTATTAAAAAAACTGGAAACTGTTGAGGCATCTCTTAAATCCAATGCAAAAATTGTTGTGCCATCAGGAACAGAATTAGTGAATGTTATAGGTGAAATGGCTGGTGTGATGCCATTAAAATAAAATTTATTCGGGCATTTATACAGAAGTCTATGGTAGATATTAATTAATTTATGGAAACACAATTTAAAAACAAAGTTGCCCTTGTAACAGGCGGCTCCTTTGGTATCGGAAGGGCTACTGCCATTGCCTATGCAAAAAAAGGGGCAAGGGTTGCCATTGCTGACTGGGTGGAGGACAATGAAACATTAAATGAAATTAAAGCATCAGGAGGTGAAGCTATTTTTGTAAAATGTGATGTGTCACAATCTGATGATGTAAAGGCGATGGTTGACAAAACCATTTCCACTTTTGGGCGATTGGATTATGCCTTCAACAATGCAGGTATTGAAGGGATATCGGCTTCAACACAAGATTGTACGGAAGAAAATTGGGACAAAACCATTGGAGTTAACATGAAAGGTGTCTGGCTCTGCATGAAATATGAGATTCCTGAGATACTCAAACAAGGAAAAGGTGTTATCATCAATTGCGCTTCTATTGCGGGATTGGTGGGTTTTCCTGGTTTGCCTGCTTACGTGGCATCCAAACACGGCATAATAGGATTAACTAAAACAACCGCATTGGAATGTGCTAAACTAGGGATCAGGGTAAATGCTGTCTGCCCCGGAGCAATAAAAACGCCAATGATTGACAGGCTCACCGGAAACAAAAAAGAAGCAGAGGAGCAGTTTGCAGGAATGGAGCCTATTGGACGACTTGGTATACCTGATGAAGTTGCTAATGCAGTGATATGGCTTTCCTCTGATGAAGCATCCTTTGTAACAGGACATGCGATGGCAGTAGATGGAGGATGGGTAGCGCAATAGTATCCTTAAATTATAAATTGAAAAGGAAATTATATCTTTAAATTAAACAGATAGAGCATTCTGGACAAATGACAACATTCTGAAAATGAATTAAAACAATTATCAAAATAAAAAAATATATTATGTTTTACGAAGAATTATATAATGAACTTGGCAAGTTATTTTACCACATTGCAGCAATCGATGGTCAAGTAAAACCTTCCGAAAAGGAATCGCTGCAGCAACTTATTCACAATAAATGGAAGCCATTAGAAGATTCTACTGATAGTTTTGGTACTGACCAGGCCAACCTGATTGATTTTGCTTTTGATTATGAAGAAGCAGAAGGTAAAGAAGAGAACGGCATTGAATCATTTGAGAGTTTTTATCTTGAAAATAAAACCAAGTTCAACCCTGTTATTATCAATAATATTTTACAAACCTGTGAAGCCATTGCATCTGCTTACCATGGTAAAAATAAGACCGAACAGAAAGTGCTGGATAGGATAAAAAAAGTATTGAAAAACTAATTACCTTCCATGAAATGAATTACTTCACTTCATGCTATTCTTAAACGGAGTTTAAAAAACAATTTGTATCGTAATGAAGAATTCTCTCTTTATTGGTAAAATAGCAGGAATAAAAATATTTATACACTGGACTTTCCCCATCATCATCTTCTGGATTATCTTTTCTAATTTAAGAATGGGTTTAAATGCAGAGCAAATAACATGGTCTGTTGTATTTATTTTGGCCTTATTTGTATGCGTAACCTTGCATGAACTTGGTCATGCCCTTGCAGCAAAGCGGTACAATATAAAAACCCAGGACATTACACTGTTGCCCATTGGTGGACTGGCAAGGTTAGAAAAAATGCCGGAAAAACCGATGCAGGAATTAGTGGTTGCCCTCGCCGGGCCGGCTGTTAATTTTGTTATTGTGATTATCCTCTTTATTTTTTTACGATTAACAAAATTACCCACCGATTTTTCTGTCATAACTCATGTTTCAGCAGACAATTTTTTACTAAGTCTTGCAATAATCAATTTATGGCTGGCTGTATTTAATCTTATTCCCGCTTTTCCAATGGATGGTGGCAGGGTACTCAGGGCATTACTGTCATTACGCTTAAACAGGATATTAGCAACAAAAATTGCCGCAAACATTGGCCAGGCATTAGCTGTTGTTTTTGTATTTATCGGTTTTTTCAACAATCCCTTCCTCCTTTTTATCGGAATATTTATTTTTTTTGGGGCTACGATAGAATACGAACAGGTGAAAACAGGGTCTATTTTGAAAGGCCATACCGTAGCAGAAATTACAATGACGGATATACCGGTATTAAAAAGAAAGGATACAGTTGGAATAGCTGTAGAAAGGTTATTGAACGGACAGGCTAAAAATTTCCTTGTGATGGATGAAGATACCCCTTATGGTACCTTAAGCAGGGAAGGAATTATCAAAGCATTGCAGAACCATTCAAAAGATGCTCTTGTAGAGGATGTTATTGAAAGAGACATTATAAGTATTGATGTCGCAAAGCCCATAGAGGATGCCTTTGTACTGATGCAGGGCAATAAGTACCCTTTGCTGGTAGTGTCAAAAAACAATTTGCTTTATGGAGTAATTGACATGGAAAACATTCTTGAGTATATCATGATAAAAAATGCAGTAGCTGGTTCGCCTGTATAGCTATTTCAGGACGGAACATTTTTACAGAAAATCAGAGTCTCAAAAACTTCAGATCTCAAACTCAATTTTAAATGATGTTCCTTTGTTAACTTCACTCTGGACTCTTATTTTTCCGCCTAGTTTCTCAACTTGTGTCTTTACCATAAATAAGCCCAAGCCTTTACCCTCTACATGAGAATGAAATCTTTTATATAATCCGAACACCTGCTCTCCCTTCTTCTCAAGGTCAATTCCTAAGCCGTTGTCTGAAAAGATCAACTCGAGCTTGTTGCCAGTAAGATGGCTTTCAATCTTAATTAAACAAGGAACCCCATTTTGGCGATATTTTATGCTATTACTAATCAGATTATAGAATATACTATACATATAGCTTTTAAGGCTCGAAAAGATATTGATTTCAGAAAAATCATATTTTATGTCTACACCATCCGAATCAATTAAATTTTTGATACTGATTTTTATATCTTCAACTAAACCAGAAAATTGGATTTGTTCATTATATTCAATTATTGCACCCCTTATCTGTAAAATCTGGTTAAGATCCTTTACTATGGTGTCAAGATTATGAACTGATTCAAGTAGTGCCCTATTCAATTCTCCATTCTCTGTTTTGGTTAATCGAGGCTCATCCCAGAGACTTGCAAGGCCAAGAATATTGGCAACAGGCGCACGCAGATTATGAGAAATAATATATGTGAATTGTTCCAGGTCTTTATTTCTTGAAGTCAGATCGGCTGCCAGCTTGGTAAGTTTGAATTCTGCGGACTTAAGTTCGCTTATATCCTGATGTGAAAGTACAAGTAATGATTGATTACCCTCGAACTTCTTTACCCGCATACCAAACCATCTATTCTCCTGAGAAGAGTGGCAAGGATATTCCATGTAAAAAACTTTCCTTTTGTCTTCGAGTACATCATTTATACCCTTATAGGCTTCATCAGCATATCCAAGTCCGTGCTTTTGGGCTTTCCCACAAACCTCAAAATAATTACTTCCAATGCCTGTTTTCTGCAAGCTCTGCGCTCCATTGTCAAGGGCAAATGCATCCCATGACTCATTCACTGCAATGATATTCCCTGAAAAATCAATTACAGCAATATTTGAGGCCAGTGAATTAAGTACTCCCCTGCTAAATGCCTCACTGTCTTCCAACTGGCGTTCTGCCTCTTTCCTCTCAGTAACGTCTTGTAAAATTCCGGAGATAAATATAGGATTTCCGGATTCATCAAATTTGAACTTCCATTCATTATAACAATGTTTGATCGATCCGTCTTTTCTTATAATTCTGAAATAGAACGACATATTTTCATTTGTTTCAAAGCCTTTATTGAGAAGGTAATCACCATACTCCAAATCTTCCGGATGAACAAAAGCCTTAAAAGATTCCTCTCCGGGAGTAAGGTCCCCGGGACAAATACCCAGGATCTTATATACCTCATCTGACCAGAAATGGACATTATGCTCTAAATCAATCTCCCAATTGCCCATAAGAGCAATTGCCTGAGCCTCCTTTAACCTCAATTCACTTGTTTCTATCCTTTTACGGGACAAAACCTGCTCTGTCACATCTACTGCAAAGAAGAAAATACCATCAATTTCTAAATTAGTATTTCTATGCGCCTGGTAACTAAAATTTAAATACTTTTCTGAGACGTTCCCATCTTCTTCAAGCCTGATCAGCATTTCGTTGGCCGAAAACGACTCACCTGTTTTGTAAACAGAATCTAAAATATCTAAAAACCCCTGATCAACCACCTCTGGTAGTACCTCTTGTACAGTTTTTCCAATTATATCTGTTTTTTGGATCAATTCAAGATATAAAGGGTTTGCAACTTCGTAGACATGATTCGCCCCCCTTAAAACTCCCATACTGACCGGTGACTGCAGAAATAAATCGTATAAATGCTTTTTCTGAGTCTCAATGTCTTTTTCAAGCTTCTTTATCTCACTGATATCCCTTGCAACCCCATAGCGTACCCGATCAATTGGATCCCAGCGTACTGACCAGGATATAGGGACAATTGAACCATCTTTATGAATGTACCTGTTCTCGAAATTGGTTAAATTAATTCCGGCCATTACTATTTCTGCAGATTTTATAGTTTTTACCCGATCCTCTTCATAAACCATATCAAAAATTTTCTTCCCGACAAGTTCTTCCGGAGCGTAGCCCCAAACCCTTTTTGAGGCAGCACTCACCTTTACAAACCGGCCTTCAACATCTACCGCACAAATCACATCCCGGGATGAGTCCATTAGCTTATTGGTATCATTCAGAGAGTCGCGCAAAGCATTTGAAGTATCGTATAGAATATGCGATTGGGTTTCCAGTTCATTTTTTAATTGTACAGCTTTGCTGATCGTTCGCTGCAGACCATGAAATAGCCTTGGTATCAATGCCGAACACAAAAAACTTAAAAAGATCAGATTGGTAGAAACAGCTATCCATTCAGCAATATTATGGCTGCGATCATCTTCCACAGGCATGAGACCTAAGCCGATTAGCAAAGCTAAAAAGGCGCACAGAAAAGTATTCATCCAGGCAGACCAGAAAATATTGGTGGTAGAAAAAATAAGGATACTGAAAAGACTGGAAGTATAAAGATAAATAAGTCCGGGACCGTTTAAGTCCACATAATATAAAAATGCAAAACTGAAGATGTAAGCACAGGAAATGAATATTATCTTACGATTTATAAGACTGATTCCTGGCACAAAGCCAACTACAACAATGCCGCAAACAGCCAGAAGATCTACTACCCCAATAGCGTACCGATTAATTTTATAAATCCAGTAAAATCCGGGCAAGATGGCAATCAGACTTAAAGGAAGGAGGTAAATAATAGTTGTTGCGAACAACTTATTACGCCAAAACACTAAATCATGCTCTTTATCACCCGGATTCGTACAATTACGCTTCACCAAGCTAATATATCTTCCTGGAATATTCATTTGCTGTTAGATTAAAATAGGACCTTTAAACCTATTATCTAATTTTTAGGTAGTTAGTAGAGAGTATTCAAATAAACTGTTAAGCATATAAGCAACAACAAATAAGTTTAAACACTTTATACGGAACGTTTTTGTCAGGGTTATATTTTATTCACGATTACTTCGCCATTTAGAATTGACATTTTAAAAAACCTAAAGCAAACCTTTAAATTGCCTTAATATTTTAAATTCTTTACAGGCTGATTAATAAGCTTCAAAATCGGTATTAAAATCCTGGTATTAGTTAGATAGCTAATGCTAAACTATTCCCATATTTGGAGATGCAAGATTTTAACGAAGATCAGGCACATTAATTTTTATTCTATGGATTTGAATAAAAAAACTAATTTATCTTATGAGGAAAAAAATGATGATTATTGAGCGGAATGATGATATTCTCAGTATTCTGACTCAAATTTTTGAAGAGGAAGGATACTTTGTCACTCCTTTTTCCTCAGACAAGGATATGCTTGAAAAAGTCATTTCTGATAAGCCCGATGTTATCCTTATTGATATTTTGGAGACTTCGGAAGAAAGTACAGGTTTATGTTGTGAAATCCGAACTGTAGAAGAAATTAAGGATATTCCAATCATTGCCCTTTCAACTCATGTCAAAGCTGAAAGAATTCAGTCCATTTGTGCCGATAAACTTATTGGAAAGCCCATAGACCTGTATGAACTAATTGATGTAGTTGAGAGCCAAATGCCGCCTCAATAGAACTAATTCAAAGCTCAGCTTAAGGATTTAATTATGTGACTCGTATTTGCAAGTATCTTATTCTTAAGCAAATAATCAAAAACAAGAGAGGCAAGATATTGATATCCATCACGATTGGGATGAACGCCATCACTTTCAGTCATTAAATTAGCTTTGCCATCGAAAGGTTTGGTCAGATCCAGAAATGAAACCTGCTCAGACCTCGCAATTCTTTTAATTCTCTTACGCAATTCCCAAATCCTTGGTCGCCTGCCGCTAAGGTCTGCTATCCTTTCAGAACTCAATCCATCAGTTTGAATTACCATATCTAAAGGACTGCAAATAACAATTCTGCAATCGGGATTTATCTTTCTGATCAGGGAAATATAATCGGAATAGTCTTTTTCGAATTCATTGATATGTTCCCAGTTAAGCCGTGGGCTGCCGACAGTTTCATTAGTCCCGGCTTTAATGATCACGATATCGGGTCTAAAAATCTGCAAAGAATCTATGATTGGCCAAAGATTCGGCTTTCCGAATCTAAGCATGGTTGCCCCCAACACCAAAATTTTTAACTTCATAATTGAGGTATTCTCCCTGTTTCAACATGGACGATAACACTGCCGGATAGGATTCAGTTTTAGGCTGTTTGAGCCTCGCTCCTGCTGTAATGCTGTTTTTAAAATCGGACAAATTTTGAATATCAGAACCAGACGCTAACTCTACAGTATTGTCTGTTGCTCCTGCATTTTTATCAATTATTATATTTAGACAGGTCAATCTTAAAATCTATTGTTTTTGCATCCTTATACTCCATGTTACAAGATGCATTTAAGTCAAAACCCAAAAAAGAATTAATGAATAAAATTCGCCTTTGGGTTTTATATGTTTTTAGATTAACGATTTGATATCCCATTGCCGTTTCAGGCATAGACAAAAGAACACTCATTAAGGAATCGAAAGACTCATAAATCATGTATAAAGTCTATAAAATCCAGAGTTTATCCTTTCTGAGTTAGATATATAATACCCTGATTAGTAATATTTTACAGATTGTAAAATTAACTCAAATATAGAGTATAAAATTTAGCTCCCAATACAAATAGTTTTCTAATTTTATAA
Source organism: Daejeonella sp. (assembly GCF_030695525.1). Classification (GTDB taxonomy): domain Bacteria; phylum Bacteroidota; class Bacteroidia; order Sphingobacteriales; family Sphingobacteriaceae; genus Daejeonella. The sequence goes on from NZ_JAUYSS010000015.1 coordinate 32,993, forward strand.
ATAAGAATATAACAAATGAAAAGACACTCATTAATTTTTATTGCACTTTTAATATTGGGCAATAGTACTAGGGCTCAACAATCCCAGGCGGTACAATCAACAAAACCCTACAGCATTATCATCAAAGGAGGTCATGTAATTGACCCAAAAAATAATATCGATGAGATAATGGATATTGCGATAACCTCGCCTCAGGGAAATCAAACATCCAGAACAAGCATGCCTGTAATAGAAGGTAAAATTGCTCTGGTAGCCAGGAATATTGATGCAAATCTGGGTTTAAAAGTAATTAATGCTAAAGGCATGTATGTAACTCCGGGCCTTATTGACCTTCACGTGCATGTATTTTCCGGTACTAATTTAAAGCAGGATTACATGAATGGCCCAAGTTCAGTTTGGCCTGATGGCTTCACATTCCGCACTGGTGTTACAACAGTAGGCGATGCTGGCAGTTCGGGATGGCGCAGTTTTCCTGAATTCAAGAAGAATATTATTGACAGATCGCAAACAAGGGTTCTTGTATTTCTGAATATTGTTGGTGATGGAATGGGGCAGTATCAGCAGAATGTTGATGATATGGATCCAAATAAGGCCGCAGAAGTTGCAATAGCAAATAAAAAGGATGTTGTCGGTTTTAAATCTGCTCATTTTAGCGGTAATCCATTCATAGCTTTGGATAGTGCAGTAAAAGCTGGAAATATTGCTAATATGCCAGTGATGCTGGATTTAACTTATCCTTCCAGGCCGCCTGTCAGTTCCGTCGAAGATCTGTTTATGAAACATCTTCGTCCCGGAGATATTTTTACACATATGTATCGCCTGACATTTCCGTTTTTCTATAATAATGATAAAATTACACCTCTTGCAATTGCAGCACAAGAAAGAGGAATACTTTTCGATATAGGACATGGAGGAAATGGTTTTACATTTGCCCGTGCAATACCATCGGTACAACAAGGATTTTTACCTTATTCGATAAGTACCGACCTGCATATTGCAAGTATGAATGCCGGAATGAAGGACATGCCTAATATTATGTCCAAATTTTTAAATATGGGAATGCCCCTCAAAGATGTTATTTTAAGATCGACCTGGAATCCTGCTAAAGAAATTAAAAGAGAAGAACTTGGAAATCTGTCTGAAGGATCAGTTGCAGATATTGCAATATTTACCTTGAGAAAAGGGAAATTCGGATTTATTGACTCACATAATTATCTGCTGAAAGGAACAAAAAAACTGGAAGCTGAATTAACTATTCGTTCCGGAAAAATAGTTTATGACCTGAATGGCCTCGCAGGGAGAACTGACAAAGAAAGTACAGTGTTAACTATCAAGTGAGGGAGAATGTTCTTTACTGATACAGGATTGAGTACATGAATTGATAATTATATAAATTCCTATCAATCAATTTCTCAGCAAGAACCTTTGCCCCTTGCCATAACAACCACTGAGCGAATTGCATTTAAAGAAGCTCGCTCCCGATTAACTATAATATTTTAGAAAATCGGTTTGATTTATAAAGCTCATGTATAATTAATTTTATTTATTTTTTGCAAACTGAATAAATAATTTACTTTTATCAGATGAGGAAAAATATGATGATTATTGAGAGGAATAATGAAATCCTTAAAATTTTAACGCAGATTTTTGTGGATGAAGGATACTGTGTAATTCCAATTTCCTCAGAGAAGAATGCGCTTGAAAAAGTTGTCGCTGAAAAACCAGATGTTCTTGTTATAGACATTTTGGAAACTTCAGAAGAAAGCACCGGTTTATGCTGCGAAATAAGATCTGTAGAGGAAATTAAAGATATCCCAATTATTGCACTTTCAACTCATGTTAAGGCTGAAAGAATTCAGTCCATTTGTGCCGATAAACTTATTGGAAAACCATTAGACCTGTATGAACTTATTGATGCAGTGGAAAGTGAATTGCCGCCGGAATAGAACTTATCCTAATCTCTTTTAAGGAATTAATTACGCAACGCGTACTTCGAAATCAGCATAAATTAACCACATAGGACACATAGAAGCACAAGGCTATTTTGCCTGTTGATGAATGTGAAATTGCGATATCTTAAAAAATCTACTTTACAACTATTTTACTTTTAACTAAATAGTCATAAACCAGGGAAGCAAGGTAGTGGTAGCCTTCCAGATTGGGATGAACCCCATCACTTTTCGTCATTAACTTAGCTTTCCCAACAAAGGGCCTGGTCAGATCGAGAAATGATACCTGCTCAGATCTGGCAATTTTTTTTATTCTTTTACGTAATTCCCATATCCTTGGTCTCCTGCCATTGAGGTCTGCAATCCTTTCGGAGCTTAGCCCTTCAGTCTGAATTACCATATCTAAAGGACTGCAAATAACGATTCTGCATTCAGGATTTATCTTTCTGATCAGGGAAATATAACCGGAATAGTCATTTTCGAATTCATTTATATGTTCCCAGTTAAGTCGTGGGCTACCAACAGTTTCATTAGTCCCGGCTTTAATGATCACGATATCAGGTCTGAGATTCTGCAAAGAATCGATGATTGGCCAAAGATTTGGTGTGCCAAATCTAAGTATGGTAGCACCTCCAATACCAAAATTTTTAACTTCATAATTAAGGTATTCTCCCTGTTTTAACATGGAAGATAATACTGCAGGATAGGATTCAGTTTTAGGCTGAGTGAGCCTCGCTCCTGCTGTGATGCTGTTACCTATGCAGGCAATGCTTAATTGCTGAGCATTGGCGGTAAAGTGAGAAAAAAGGCAAAACAGAATGAAGGCTACACTGGAGAATATTGATAATAATTTAGGTGTACTGATTCTTTTATACATCCTGATATTTTAAAATTCAGATCAAAAATATAATATTTACTATTATCTCAATAAAGGTTACTCATTGTTCGACCTTACAGACATGATATATCCCGGCTTCCGGGAACTAACAAATTTTGCATAGGCGAGTTTCTGATTAGTATCAAGAACAGAGCTTATCTTTTTATCTGTTTCAAGCTCTTTTGCTTGAAACATTGGTGTCAGTTTAGAATTAATGACCTCTGGATTTGGTCCCCGTTTCACAATGATTTTTTTAAGACTATCTCTGGAATTATAATGATTCATATAAATCTGCCTTACTTTTTCAGTTTGCTGATTCGTTAAATTCAGAATCGATTTTAAGGCATTGACCTTTCCTTTTGCATGATGCTCCGGAGATTGACCCTTTGGATACCGGGCCATTAAGCCAAAGCTGCTTAAAACAATAAAAAAGATTAAGACTGAGGTTTTCATGATACTATTTTTAAAGATAATAATTTATGAGTCAGAAAAAATAAACCATGCTGCTGAGTCAAAAGAAGAAGTACAGTTATGACAAATTAGCTGCAATAATGGGGTAAACTACTATCATAGACTAAGAAGTAAAAAAGCTATTTACCGATACAAAACTTACTAAATATCGTCTCCAGCAAATCATCAGTAGTTACCTGCCCGGTGATCTCACCAAGGTAATATAGCGCCTGCTTGATATCGCTTGCAAGAAAATCTGAGGTGATTGGCTGATCGATATTTTGCAAAACCCTGTTCAGGGATTCTTCAGTTTTTTTAAGGGCCTCAAGATGGCGGATGTTGGAAATCAGAACGTCGTCTGTATTGATGGAATGAAGATTTACTTTGCGGAGGATTTCTTGCTTTAGTAAGTCAATTCCTTCTTTATTACGAGCGGAGATGAAAATGAGGTCTGGGGACTGAGGTCGGAGGTATGAGGTATGAGGTATGAGGTCTGAGGTCTGGGGTATGAGGTATGAGGTCTGAGGTCTGAGGTCTGAGGTCTGATTATCTGAGTTCTGACTTCCTGCATCAGACTTCGGACTTCCTATTTCAGACTTCTGACTTCCGCCTTCAGACTTCTGACTTCTGACATCAGAATTCCGACTTCCAACCTCAGACTTCCGACCTCCGACATCAGACTTCCTGCCAATACCCTCCAGTTGTTCCAGAAAATCATCGTTAGCCAGATCTTTCTTATTAACCACTGTCAGAAATGGGATACTAAGCTGCTCCAAATAATTAATCTGCGACTTTATTTCCTCCACCTCCTGCTCAGGATCAACAAGATAAATAATAAGTTTCGCCTGTTTGATCTTCTCATGTGTACGCTCCACTCCTTTTGCCTCAATGATATCTTCGGTATCCCGGATTCCGGCTGTATCAATGAAACGGAAATTGAAACCGCCAATGATCATGTGATCTTCGACTGTATCACGTGTAGTACCGGCTATCTCCGAAACAATCGCACGTTCCTCATTCAACAATGCATTCAAAAGGGTTGATTTACCCACATTGGGCTTGCCGGCAATAACCACCGGAACTCCGTTCTTCATCACATTCCCCTGTTCAAAGGATTGAATCAGACGGTGCAAGATGCGTTGAATCTGATAAATCAGTCCCTTGAGATCATCCCGGTTCGCAAATTCTACATCTTCCTCCCCGAAATCAAGCTCAAGCTCAATCATGGATGCAAAATGAATCAGCTGATCACGGAGGTGCTGCAATTCGGAAGAAAAACCACCCCGCATCTGTTGCATGGCCACCTGATGCGATGCCTGAGAATTGGAGGCAATCAGATCGGCTACGGCTTCGGCCTGTGAAAGATCAAGCTGGCCATTTAAAAATGCCCTAAGGGTAAATTCACCCGGATTGGCCGGCCTTGCACCCTTTCGGATTAATAACTTGATGATACTTTCAATGATAAAGGCAGAACCATGTGTGGAAATCTCTACTACGTTTTCGCGGGTATATGATCTGGGGCCGATAAAAATTGAAACCAGCACTTCATCCAATACCTGTTTCCCATCTTTTATCGTCCCAAAATGAATAGTATGACTATGCTGAATACTCAGATCTTTTCCTCCAAAGACTTCATTCACCAGACTGATTGCATCCGGCCCGGAAAGCCGGATTACCCCTATCGCCCCTATTCCAGAAGGGGTTGCGAGGGCAATTATTGTATCGGATTTGTATTGTGGATGTTCAGACATGAGGAATTGGTATTTGTGCAAATATCGTGATTCTTGGTTAAATTTTCCTCGAGCAAGTTTTGAATGAATTTATTCTCATCAATCACAGGTATCCGCCTAAAAAAAATATATTGTCTCAAAATAAAATTAGTCCGCCTTTGCGGCGGAAGGGCACTTAATTTCCCTGCAGCTGGAAAAGTAAGCAAAAGAGCCGCGGCTTCCCGGTATTTGTTGTAAATCCACACTTTTTCCCATCGGTGCAATCCAAGCCGTGTTTTTGGCAGTCTAAAAGGTGAATGAATCTGCAACACTTCTCCGGATTGCTTAACTGCAGTGATTTATGACTGTCAATGCTGGGAAAAAGTGCGCCTTTCCTGCCAAATCCCGAAATGCCGGTCCCTGCAATCGGCAACACCTGTAATTAATGAACGGTTGTAAACCCGGAGCACAGTCCCAAAACCGTTCATATCAGAAAAGCCTTTGCGAAGGACGATTCTCCCGGTTTAAAACCGGGACCTGTGCCAGCAAAATCAAAAAAATGAAGTAGATTCTTTCGAATAGCACTTCCGAGCATTAGATTTTGGGATCATACCCGGAATGCTTTCATAATCAGATATCCCCCAAAAGCAGTCCCGCACTTGCGGGATGGCCAAGGCACCTAGGGATTGAAGTCCCGATTGCCATCGGGATTGGCCTTCAAACCTGAGCCGCCCTTCAGCGGTGAAAGCATAAACACCTTTATAAACATCAAAAACTGGTGAATAACGAATTCGCCCCCCGGCAATGGAGGGACATATGTTTAATAGGGACTTCTTACTTTGAAATTAGTTACAATTTCAATTTGAAAAGCCAAAATAGAGCTATTCTCAATATTCCTAATTTAATCGGACAGTAATGACCATCATTTGACACTGTAAGATCAAATATTCTGAATCATACGTTAATATTAATGCGACTAGCATTCTAAAACAAAAATTATCCCCCATTCTTTCCATATTCATAAATTCAGTAATTTAACCTTTCCATACGCATAAAATAATCGTCCCGCAGATGCAGGATTAAAAAACAATTTATACATAGATGAAAAAGTACTTTCTTCCTATTGCTGCAGTTCTGATTTCTATAGGATCTGCGTCTGCACAAGATCAAAAACAATTAGAAATAAGTTTCGATAGTTATATCAGCAGCGAAAATATCGGTAAAACTATTAAAGAACTTACTGTGAAACCACATTATCTGGGTTCTCCCGCCAGTAAGGAAGTCGCAGAAAATCTGCTTGCAAAATTCAAAAGCTATGGCTGGGATGCTGAACTTGAAGTCTATAAAGTTCTTTTTCCAACGCCTAAAGTGCGGATTTTGGAGATGACTGCTCCGACAAAATTCAAGGCTTTACTGAAAGAGCCGGCTCTGAAAGAAGATGCAACCTCAGGTCACCCGGATCAGCTTCCATCCTATAATGCCTGGAGTGCCGATGGGGATGTAAGTGCTGAACTTGTCTTTGTAAACTTTGGTTTACCTGAAGATTATGAAACGCTGGATAAGCTCGGAATTGATGTCAAAGGAAAAATAGTGATTGCAAGGTATGGAAGATCCTGGCGCGGAATTAAACCAAAAGTAGCACAGGAGCATGGGGCAATTGGATGTATCATTTATTCCGATCCAATGGAGGATGGTTATTTCCAGGGGGATGTTTATCCTAAAGGAAGTTTTAAAAACGAACATGGTGTACAGCGTGGCTCGATCATGGATATGGTTATTTATCCCGGCGATCCTTTAACTCCTTTTATCGGGGCGACTGAAAATGCAAAACGCTTAAAAAAGGAAGATGCTGAAAATCTTTTGAAGATTCCGGTTTTACCAATCTCTTATCATGATGCACAGCCATTGCTGCAAGCATTGGGCGGACCTGTAGCACCACCCGACTGGCGCGGGGCATTACCTTTTACCTATCATATCGGCCCGGGAAAAACCTCGGTAAGGTTGAAAGTAGAATTCGACTGGAAAATGGTGCCTGCATATAATGTAATTGCTAAGATCAAAGGATCAGAATATCCCGACCAATGGGTCATTCGCGGTAACCACCACGATGGCTGGAATACCGGCGCTAACGATCCGATAAGTGGTATCGCAGCGATGATGGAGGAAGCAAAGGCTATAGGTGAATTAGTTAAAAATGGTTTTAAACCTAAACGCACCCTGGTTTATTGTGCATGGGATGCAGAAGAACCCGGACTAATCGGTTCTACTGAATGGGTGGAAGATCATGCGGCTGAACTAAAGCAAAAAGCGGTAGTTTATATCAATTCTGATGGAAATGGCCGCGGTTTTCTGTCGGCAGCCGGTTCTCATGGACTGGAAGCTATGATTGACGGAATAGCAAAGGATGTAATTGATCCTCAAACCAATGTGAGTGTTTTTGAGCGTTTAAAAGCCAGGAATATCGTTAATTCCGGATCTGATAAAGCCAGAAAGGATAATATGGCAAAAACATCAATGAGTATCGGCGCCTTAGGCTCTGGTTCCGATTATTCTGCATTCCTGCAGCATGCCGGTATACCTTCACTGAACATTTATTATGGTGGTGAGAATGCAGGAGGTGAATACCATACCGCTTATGACTCTTACGATTATTACAGCAGATTTGGTGATCCGGGATTCAGTTATGGTCGCACACTTTCTCAAACAATCGGACGTGCGGTACTGAGAATGGCAAATGCAGACACCCTTCCTTTTGAATTTAAAAACCTTCATAAAACAATTTCAACTTATGCTGAAGAGATGATCAGCATGACTGATCAAATGAGGGAATCAACACTGGTTTTTAACCAGATGCTGGAAGGTAATAACCATAAGCTGGCTGATGATCCGACCAAGCCTACTAAAGCGCCTGAAGCAAAAGCAGAAGTTCCTTTTATTGATTTTTCTTCACTTCAGAATTCTTTGGTTCATCTGGACCAGTCGGCAAATGCATTATCTGAAAGTCTGAGCAAGGGAACAATTTCAAAATCAGCACTTGAAGATATCAATAAGGCGCTTTACCGTGCTGAACAAAGCTTGCTGACAGAGCAGGGACTGCCACGTCGCCCATGGTATAAGCACACCCTCTATGCTCCGGGATTTTACACCGGATATGGAGTCAAGACCATGCCCGGCGTGCGTGAAGCCATTGAACAGCGCGACTGGAAAGAGGCGCAAGCGCAAATAAATATTGCAGCGAATGCGGTTGGAAGATTGGCGGAGCATTTGAAGGCAACTTCGATGCGGGCTAAGTAGGTTGACTTAGGAATTTACCCAGGCAATATGAAAGTTAAATTTGTCAGTCGCCATTTATTACTCGCGACCCGATAGCCATCGGGTGACGAAATCGACTTTCTAAACGCTTAGGTGATTTCGCAACCCGATGGCAATCGGGTCGGAAAACGGGGATTTCATAAGACTTATTTCGCCATTTTCTCCCTAAGCCTGTCAGCCAGATAATAAATCACCGGCACCAGAAAAACAGTCAGAATAAGGGAGGATAAGAGTCCGCCGATAATTACCCAGGCCAGACCATTCTTCCATTCTGATGCGGTACCCGATGCCAGAGCGATTGGTAACATCCCGATGACCATGGATAAGGTTGTCATCAGAATCGGCCGCATCCTTCCTTTTCCGGCAGTAATCAATGCTTGCCTGAAGTGCATTCCTTCTGCTTTTAACTGATTTGTAAAATCGACAATCAGAATTGCATTTTTAACCACCAGACCCATCAGCATAATCAAACCGAGTAAAGCAAACAAGCTCAGATTATTCAATGAAAGATTCAGGGCAAAAAATGCTCCGATTAAGGCTACCGGTATAGAGAACAAGACCACGAAAGGATAAATAAAACTGTCATAAAGTGCAACCATAATCAGGTAGATGAGCAGGAAGGAAATGAGTAAAACCGATCCTAAGGCACCAAAACTATCATTTTGTCTTTTAATATCACTCCCCCAGGTCATTTGTATATCTCCGGCTAAGGGGTTTGCCTTTAGGTAAGCCAGCACATCGTCAGCAACTGTACCTGAGGGACGTCCCAATGCATCCGCAGTAATCGTAACAGCAGGTTGTCTGTCTTTCCGTTCAAGTAGCGATGATGAACTGCTTTGCTCAATACTTGCAAACTGAGAAACCTCTACTGGTATACCCATCGGATTGATTACCGTTAAACGCTTTACATCATCATAATTTTGACGGCTAAACTGGTCAAGCCAGATTCTGACCGGGTATTCATTGCCATTTTCGGTTAAAGTGGCATCGTCATTTCCGGTAAAGGCAGTCCTCAATGCCATGCCCACGTAGGCAGTACTTAAACCCAAACGCTGCATCCTGTCTTTATCAGGCACAACCATATATTCGGGACTACCAGCCTCAACCGAGAGACGTACATTATCAGCGCCGGGAATTTGCCCGATAGCCGATTGCATTTGGGCTCCGGCATTCATCACCATTTCCTTATTACTGCCGCTTAAAGTAAGCTCAATTGGAGCTGAACGGGGAATCAAACCCAATGAGGCCATTGAATAGTTGAGTCCGGGGAATTTCACCTGCAACTCTTCCCGAAGCTTTTTCATAAACTCCTCAGTAGACTGCCTGGCCCTGTCGGATTCAGGTTTCAACTGAATAGTAAGCTCAGTTTTATTGGCAGATCCCTGCCCTAAACTTCCAATTCCTGTGCTCGGTCCTCCCACATTACTAAACACCGTTGCTACGGCAGGGTTTTTCAAAATGTAAGACTCTATTTTGTAGGAAACCTCATTATTTTGTTCAAGAGATGTTGATTTATCAAATTCCAGATTCATTCTGAATTTTCCCTGATCACCTGTAGAAATCAATTCCTTACCAATAATTCCCTGCTTCATGACTCCCAAAGTCATTGCAAATAACAGAAGTACAATCCCGGCAAAAATTAGTTTGTGATTTAATACCCATTCAAGTGCTCTTCCGTACCAATTGGTAAAGCCCTCCAGTTGGTGCTCGAACCAGAGTAAAAACCGATTAAAAAAATTGCTTGGTTTAAGATCCTCCTTAACACCAATTCGTGAGGCCAGCCATGGTGTCAGTGTGAATCCTACCAGCAAACTTGTGAGTGTTGAAGTGATTACAACTACTGAAAACTGTTTAAGCATATCGGCTACAAAAACCTGCAAAAAAAGGATAGGTAAAAACACCACCACGTCGACAAGTGTTATTGACAATGCAGAAAAACCGATCTCCATCCTGCCATCCATCGATGCCTTGCGTTTTTCTTTGCCCATATCCAAATGCCTCTGAATATTTTCCAATACCACCGTAGCATCATCGACCAGAATACCGATGATCAATGACATGGCCAGTAAAGTCATCAGATTAAGGGTATATCCCAATAACCACATCACAGCAAATGCAGTGATCAGAGAGGTTGGAATCGCCACCAGGACAATCAGTGCATTCCTGAAACTGCGAAGGAATAAAAGCATCACGACCGAAACCAAAATTACTGCAAGGATCAGGTCAAAAATTACTGAATCAACTGCTGCAATGGTATTGTCTGTGCTATCAGAAGCAATGATAAAGTTAATGCCCTGAGCTTCATCCTGTTTCTCAATAAACTTAAATTTCTCCCGAACCAGTTTTGAAACCTCTACCGCGTTGGCATCTCCCTGTTTTTTTAACAGAAGCCCGATTCCATTTTGTCCATTATAGCGATTAATGGAAACCGCCTCCTTAAGGCCATCTGTTACTTCGGCAACATCCCTTACATAAACCGGGCTACCGGGCAGAGGCATCGCAACCTGAACGTTTTTAATATCATCCGGAAAATTAAACTTTCCGCTTAATCTTACTGAGCTTGATTCCTTATTGGTTTGTACCTTTCCTGAAGGCAAGTCAATTCCTGATCGATTGATGGATTCTACAACCTGAGCTAATGAAATTTTATAAAACTTGAGCTTATCGACATCAACTTTCACCTGAATCTCCCGTTCTTCACCACCGAGTATCGTGATCTCTGCAACACCTTTTATCTGCTGAATTTGAGGCAGATACTCATCCTTCATTTTCTGATAGAACTCCGTGTCAGGCATCTTACTGCTGGCACTAATTGACATAATTGGAAGATCGTTTGGCGAAACCTTGCTCATTACCGGACTTAAAATATCTTCCGGGAGATCCTTTCTAATATTATCAATATAGCGTTGCGCATCCTGCATCGTCTTATCCAGATCGGTTCCATATTTCAGGTTTGCAATGATCACAGATGCATTAGGGAGCGATTTGGTTACCAGATAATCCACGCCTTCAACATTAGAAAGTGCATCTTCAATTTTTCTGGAAACCGATGTCTCAACCTCCTCAGGCTCAGCACCGGGATAGCCTGTTTTTATAACTACAACCGGCTGATTAAAATCAGGCATGAGTTCATAGCTGAGATTCTTATATCCAATGAAGCCTAACAGAGCAAATACACTGAATAGAACAATGATGAGTGAAGGTCGTTTGATTGAAATTTCTGTAATATTCATAATTCAGCGATTTTATCGTACCTGTACATTAGCCCCATCAAACAGATTGATCATACCCCCGGTAATAATGACATCACCCGGTTTTAAACCTGAAGAGACCTTACTGGTATTCTTCACTTTAGCCCCGATCATGATTTTTTGCAAAACCGCCTTTCCTTTCCTGATCAAATATATTTGAGGCTGCTCTGAAGTACCAAGCAATGCAGATGAAGGAACAAAAATTCCCTGCTCAGCTTCAGGGTTTTTTAGAATTACTTTACCAAACATGCCTGATTTTATCTTTAAATCTGATGTATTATTGACTATCAACTGCACCGGAAAGCTATTTCCTGTATTGGCTTTACTTCCAATCATGGCAACTTTAGCTGAAAAATCAAGATCAGGGTATGCCTCTGAGCTAACAGAATAGGTCTGATTCAAACGAAATCGATTTAAATCCGCTTCAGGAACATTGACAATAAACTTCAGGGTAGATATATCTGAGATCTGCATTAATGGGATACCCGGTGAAGCAAATGCCCCCACTTCACTTAATTTGGCCGTTACGATACCAGAAAAAGGCGCCCTAATAGTAGATTTATTAATTTGCTCCTGGAGTGATGCGACCTGAACCTTTGCAGATCTTAAGCCCAATTCTGCTTTTTCAAGCTGTACTCCCTGAATGGCCTCTGCTTTAACGAGGATTCCAAAACGCTTTACATCCACTTCAAGGCCATCCTTTTGTACAAGAACAGACTGTAAAGACAGCTTTAACAGAGAATTATCCAATTGAATAATAGCCTGGCCTTTTTTTACAAAATTTCCTTCAGCAACCATTATCTGGTTAATTTTGCCCTGTAATTCAGAACTAATCCGACTCTCTTTGATTGGTTCAAATGAACCCGTATAATTAATAGTTGAATTGATATTCTCAAACTTTACAGTATCCGCCTGAACATAAATTACCTGTTCCTTATCATATTGATAAACTCCCTTCTGAGTCTTTTCTTTATTGCTTTTGAGCCTGATAACTGCAAGCATTACAAGAACTATTGGGATAAAAACAATCAGAGCTTTTTTAATGGTGATTTTCATTGCTGGTATTATTTAATGACAGAAATATTTCCGGTTAACTTTTTATAATCGAGGTCAGCTTTCAAATAATCGACCACCGCATTTAAATACGACTGTTGCGATTCCCGCAAGGCAGTATCTGCTAACAGAACATCTGTTAAGCTTGCGGTTCCCTCCTTTTGTTGTATGATATTTTGATTATAAATTGATTGTGCAAGTCTCATTTGAAGCAGAATAGTTTCTGTTGATTTCTGAGCGACCTGACGCAGCATTTTAGCATTATCAACTTGCATTATATTCTGCTCGCTTAACAGACTTATCTGAAGCTCATTGTTCTTGAGCTCATACTTTTTCTGATTGATCTTGTGTTTCGTTACTGTTCCCTGAAATAATGGATAAGACAATTGTATGCCTGCAAAGCCAACAGGGAAAAATTTCAAAAACTGATCAGGACTTTTATCATAACCCAAACCTGTGGTACCCTGAGAACCAAACAATGAGAGTGTAGGCAGCCTTGAATATTTGATTGTGTTAAGCTCAGCGTTGATCAAACGGTTTTGAATCCTTGCCTGACGAATATCAAGGCTGGTTAAACTTGCATATTCCTGCTTAACCTGATACTTTATTGCAGGATCAATACTTATTGAACTTTCCTGGGGAAGTCCCATTAAAAATTTTAGCGTACTTAATACCTGCACATATCTGCTTCTCACAATTTCCTTTTGAGTATTCAATTGCTCAAGCTGTAAATCCACTTTGCTGACATCAGAACTTTTAGCCATTAACTGCTCATTCAGAAGACTTATATTCTTTTGTAATTTCTTTGTGTTAACGAGGTTGCTGTCAATAAAATTAAGCTGATGATGAAGTATCTGAGCATTATAGTACAAATTAGAAATATCATAAATAACCTGCTCTGCGGTGCGTTCATATTGTAACTCACTCAACTCAGAAGCAATTTTGCTGTTATCAACAGCACTATGCAATTGAGCATTGTACAAAGGCATGGAGAGTTGAATATTCGCATTGATATTATGTGGTACGCCGAAACGGGTTTCTTTAAACTGCCCGGCTGGTCCGCCAAAAACCGACTGAGGTAATAACTGGGTAGGCTGATCTGTATAATACCGGTAATCAGCGTTAAGTGCAAGCTTGGGCAGCAAATTCGCCCTTGCTTCCTTCTCCTTTTGCTCAAGGATTAACATACTGTTCCGGCTCATCTGCAGGTTCTTATTGTGCACCTGAGCGGTATCAATGCATTGCTCTAATGACCATTGCTGAGCATTTACGCTCCAGGATGCAAAGGCCAGCAAAATCAGCAGAAGGGAATGTTTGTAAATACTTACTAACTTCATGGCTTATATTTATTTAAGAATGATATAAACAGAATCATACGATAATTTACTTTGCAATCATTTTCAAAATTCCGGATAGAACTGTAGTACCATCATGAATGAGATTTGATTTATGTCCGGATAATTTCCATTTCAAGACGGTCAAACGCATGCTTCCCATAATGATTGTAGTGATGGTAGAAGGATCGGCAATTCCTCTGATCTGTCCTGCTTCAATACCTTTTGCAATCACTGATTGAATATTGATCTGCATTAGCTTCATCATTTCCATCACCCTATTGTTCAAATCCTTATTAAATTGAAAAATCCCTTCAGAGAAGATCACACTCACAATTGCTGGATTTTTCACGAAGCTTCCAAGCTGTGAATCAAAAACTTCCTTCAAAAGGCCTTCTGCTTCTATTTCTTCCTGGTTGATGATTGCAGAGAGTCTGTTCTCCATTTCCAGAATGAAATAATTTAGCAATCCCATTAAAATGTCATTCTTACTTTTAAAGTGGCGATAAAGTGCTGCCTCAGACAGTTCCAGATCTGCGGCCAGATTCTTAATGGTAAGATCCTGAATTCCATGTTTATCAATCCGCTGAGTAGCAGCCTGCATGATCTCAATCTGTCTTTCGGTAAAAATGTTAGTATCAGGTATTTTCATTGATGAATAAAATAGTAAGCGTTCACTTACAAAGGTAAATAAAAAATACATATCCAAATAAAAAAAGAGAAAAAGTGATGAGAATCAATTTTTGGGTATAAGGGATTCAAAAAAAATCAATTGATAAAATAAACTAAAAGGTATAATTTCAAATAAATTAAAAAATCCTGTTATCTTAGATAAAGAAGCATCATTCTTTTCACCTAAATTTTAAGATCATGAAATCACCATTTATGTCAAGCGGTCCATTAGCTAACGATTTGGGCTTATTAATTCTTCGAATTGTTGCGGGCGCTGTAATGCTTACCCATGGTTACCCTAAATTTCAGAAAATTCTTGACGGGGACCTTAAATTTGGCGATCCTGTCGGGCTAGGCGAGATACCATCGCTCTACCTTTCAACTTTTGCGGAGTTTTTATGTGCAATTCTCGTGATTATGGGGCTTTACACCCGCTTATCTTTAATTCCGCTCATTATCAATATGTCGGTTGCATTTTTTATTGTGCATGCCGCCGATGATTTCGGAACTAAAGAAAAATCGCTCCTTTTTCTGGGTATGTTCATTGTGATATTCCTTTGCGGACCGGGACGTTTTTCTGTTGATAATAGGCTCAAATAAATAAATACTATTAATAGGATTAAAGGAGTTTCAGGACTTTTGTCTAAAGGAAAGGTAAAATAATACGGTTATAATTCGTCCTATACGGCTCTGGAGCCATATTAATTGATTTTTGAAACCAATACCTGTGTGTTATAGGCTAGTTCAGCCCTTTCCTCCGGAGTAGTTCCGGCAAGAAATCGCGTTCTATTTCAAATTACGAATAGCCGGAAGCTACCTCCTCCGGCAAGGTTTATTTTACCCGGAGCTGTTTTTCATTGGGACGGGCTGCCCGGTGCTGCTGTGCGCGCGTTCCAGGAATTAATAAAGAAGCACACGCGACACGCATGCGCTCAATGTCATTATTTAAGAAGAAAAGGGGGTCGTGGCCTCCGCCACGATGACAGTTCAATATTTAATAGTAGGTGAGATCCTGTATTCGTCAGGATCGGAGTGAGTACCGAAAAAAGGCCTTTTCGATGTATAAATCAGCTATCGATAAGACTCTAATTCCGGCCTTGAGCCGTATTCCTCTCGACACACAAAGAGTTGTCATTCTGGCGAAAGCGAGAACCTCCTTTGTAATTAACGCGTAATTTATCCTTAAATAATGACACTGCGCGCGCACCAGCAAGGCAGGACCGAATAAAAACTAAAAAAATCAGTCAATCTAAACTTCCCCCAACAAGATTTTATATCGAAATCATTTATTCTCTACCGTCACAACCCTTCCTCTCCTACCGGATACATCAAAAGCGGCAAAACGAAATTTCCCTTTTTCAGTTAAGGGGCTTGTATAAATCATACTTCCGGCTACCGGATCTGAACCATCCCTGGTGTATCTGATCTCCAGTCCGGGAAGCTGAATATTAGCATATACTTTCCCATCCCTGAGCTTCAATCCCGGTTCAGGAATGCGATAGGAAAAACCTCCGTTATAATAAGTCAGGCGCGGCAATTCACGCTTTCCAACCCGATTGGCAAATTGAGACCAGGAATTTTTATAGTAAAGATCATTCAGAATTGAATACTCCCCAATTGCCCATTCTGGCTCCACTGCCCATGCCCGCTCAGCAAGTCCGAGCAATTTTGGAAGCATCATGTATTCCAGTCTTTCTTTCGTTATATTATTTTCTGACCATAACAATCCTTGTAGTCCGACGATATTGGATTTACCATAATCGGTCAGTCTGATCATTTTAGTCTGATCCAGATCTTTGATCGGCCTGCCTTGTCCGTCTTCTTTCACATTCTTCAAAAAATCATAAGGAATGAAATAAAAGGGCTTGTCAATATCGACCATACCACCCCATTTATAGCCGGGCTCATAATAAGAGCTATTATAAGCCAGGTCAAAATATTGATTCGAAACAGGTGAAAGAACTACTTTATAGCCTCCGTTTGCCAGTTTGTAAGCCAGATCTTCAGCTCCCCAGCCAATCACATTATTCCATACATGTAATTGGAAATGATCATCTGCGAAATCAGGATTGGCGATATAATGAGGTTTGCCATCGAGGGTAGTTTTGCGCATTCCTGCTTCTTCCCAGCCTGAAACAAACAGGCCACGCTTTTTAGCCATCGCGTTTAATTTCCCGAAATAGTAATACCAAAGATCATCTGTGGATTTTATATCAGGATTCGTGCTTTTAAGTTTCAGGTAGGCAGGAGATTTCTCCCATACCTTGGCGGGTACTTCATCTCCACCATAATGGATCGTTTTTAAAGGTGCTCCGGCTTCTTTATACATCAGAATCAAATCATCAGTTACTTTTTCAATGAAATTGTAAACTGAAGGTAAGGCTACATCCATCACATTATCATTCCAGCCCTGCACAGAACGGTACTGGGATTTATCCTGAGGATCGATCAAACGGTATCTGCCAGCTTCAGCCGCTTTCCCTGCTTTCATCAGCTTCTCATACCGGCTTTCCATCGCTTTAATTGCCGCACGTGCATGTCCCGGAGATTCAATTTCAGGAATTACCTGAATATGCCTTACAGTTGCATATTTAAGAACTTCAATAAAATCCTTCCGGCTTAAATATCCGCTGCCAGGCAATTGATTTGGAACTCCTCCTGATGCAAATGCAGGTTGGATATTATTTTTATGATCAATAGTATGTGCTCGAACACTTCCAACCCGGGTCAATTCAGGAAGCGAGGGGATTTCAACCCGCCAGCCTTCATCTTCAGAAAAGTGGAAATGAAATACATTCAGCTTGTACAAACTCATCAGATCCAGTACTTTAAGGATTTGTTCTTTGGTTTGAAAATTCCTTGCTACATCCAGCATAAAACTACGATAGCCGAAACGGGGCTCATCCTTCACTTCTACAGTCTGAATAACTATGGAATTCTGCTTTTCGCGCCAGCTTAATGGCGGCAACAGACTCTTGAGCGACTGAATGCCGTAAAAGGCTCCGGCTGGTGTGGAAGCAGAGATAAGTACTCCTTTTTCTGAAACACTTAATTCATAGCCTTCCGCTGCAATTTTAGGATCTTTTCTAAATACAATACCATTTGTACTATTCTGTCTGATTGCAGGTTTGGCATTAAGCACTTTAGCAAGTTCTTCACTCAGATACCCGGCCTCTCTGATAAATATAGTTTCTGCAGAAATGCTTGTATTTCCATTAATTATATATTCAGCATTCATTGATTTATACTCTTGCGGACTTGGGAAGATCAGCGGCATTTTCGATGCATCTATATCCTGAACATCCTGATTCTTTGAATATACATATGAAGGATCCATCCAGGTTTTTGATGCCGGAAGGGAATTCAAAAATTCGGCAGATGGATCCGGATAAGTACATTTTACAGGAATTACCTTTTCAGGTGTGCCTGAAAGAACGAGATAAAATCCCTGAGGAGATTGGGTTACATTTTCAATATTCCCAGATCTGACCATCTGGAAATCTAGCCTTGTTCCTGCAGATATGCCATCAGATGCTGCATTTGGCTCAATTTTATAAAGATCTCCATTGACAAATGAAATTGTTAAGCCCCTGCTATCAGGTTTTGGAAAATCACCTGAATAATTAAAATATAAAGTCCATCCATTTGAAGGTAAATCTTCAGCCGATTCATTTCTCAGACTCAGAACTGAAAGTGATTGACTTTTACCTTCAGAATTATTCTGAATCGGCTGCCATTGCACACTGATCTTAAAATCTTTGGTTTTACTTTGTGCCTGAATCTGAGTGAAAGAAAATAGCAGAATTAAGCTTAGGATAAGATTAGAAAACCTGCTGCTCAGGGATCGATTAAGAATTATCATATTAAGGTTTATAATTGCAAAGACAAATTACAAAAACATTAGTGTCTGCTGAAAATTAAGTTATCAATAAAAAAAATGCTGCATATTCAGAGGTCCCGACAGAGGAATCGCGTGCCACAGGAGTGCGCTCAATGTCATTATTTAAACTTGTATTTCCGATGGTGCCTGTCATGCTGAGGAGTGAAGTTCCTATTTAGAAGTCTACATTAGATTCTTCGCTACGCTCTGAATGACAAAGTTCCTTAACTTAATGACATTGCCCTTCAGGGTCGGGAAACAGACTTTTTATTACGTTTCTATAAACATTCGACCACCTCCGGGGTCGCTGTTCATTTAGTAAATGTTGTCAACCTATTTCTTAACCTGTATAGTCAAACTCGCAGAACCAGCTTTTCCCGAAGAACTAATTCCCTGAAACATAATTGTGTAATTATTCTCCTGATCGGAAGTATAGAAACTGATGGTCTTTTTGCCGTCTGAATTGATCTTAATATCCGGTGACCAATACAATACATTTCGGAAATCCGGTAGCCGGCTTTCAGTCTGAATGGCAGAATCATAAACCGGTGAATAAAATTCCCGTTTTAGTTGTAAACCCTCATAATCCGTAATGGTAGCTCTGGTATCAAACTGAAAATCAGGCAAATCGCCTTTATAGGTCGTAAAATTCAAGATACCTTCAAAACTCATGGGTCCGAGAAAATATTTTTGGGCAACCACATCCAGAGAACGGACTTTTTTAGGATCGTATTTTATAATCTTATTACCGGCGTCAAAAATTGGAACCCCGTCTAAAATGATCAGGGGTTTAACACTTTTAGGGATATCTGTAAGATGAGGTCTTACTGTAACCCATACTGAAAAGTTATCCTTCTGCCGCGTAACCGGCACCTCCACAACATATTCCCTTAACACTTCTTCCATTGTAGTGAACCGCACAAAATTATCCAATAGGTAGGTCTTATCGGGCTTTAGATAAAATGCACTGCTATCAACCAAAGCAGGATAAAAGGTTCTTAGTTTAGTTGATGAATACACATTCTGAACCTGACTGCTCAGGCTTTGGGTAGACAACTGATTTCGGAGATCTTCATCGAGAATAAATCCTGAAGGTTTTGTACTTGAATATTCTTTTGAAAACGGACTCAGAATTTCAATTTTATATGTGGAATCCTGTTGGGTATCGGTTTGAGCCACAAGTTCTGACGGTCCATAAATATCACGGGTATAAAAATTAACAAGTCCGGAGCTATTACTCCTTGCACCATAGAGATGCAGTTTTTTGCCGGGCAATGATAAATAGGCAAGAATATTATTTGCAGGGCCCTGAGTCCTGGTATCAATAATCTTTCCCTCAATAATATGTCCGTCGATTTCAGGTATGAATCCAAATACTGAAATATTTTTAGAAATCACATTTTCCCAAACAAACCTTCTCCAACCATGAGTCAGCATCAGGTTATCCAACGCTTCATCAGCTACCGCATCCTTATTTTTCAGATAATAGCCGGGCGATTCTACATTTCCTTTTAAATCTGATTTCAGCCATAAATAATCGAAAATATCAGCTTCATTGGAAATGCCTGCACTTGAAGCAAATACCGAAACAGAGGCATCCGCATCAATATCAAGACCCTTTTCATCTTTTGAAAGCAATTCCAGACTTACTTTATTTCGGGTTGCATAAGTAGACTTGTCCGCTTTGACACCCAGATTTAATTGACTGGCAGGACGGGTAAAGTATAGTCGTTCAGCAAGAGCTCTACCCGAATTATTGAATAGGGTAAGATGTGATATTCCTTCAGACAGCTTATCCCTATCAATCAAAAACTCTGCTTTACCCCCGTTTAAAGTAACACTTTCACTGATTTTTTTGTCCTGCCTGGTATGTACAAACAAGATAAGTTGCTGATTTGAGGAGCCTTCATTGGCATGTATTTTAACCTTAATTTGTTCTGCACTTGTATTTTCAAGCTGCAAAACATAACCGGTTTTAGCAGATGGCAATTCCTTAATTATTGTTTTCGATCCTGGAATTTCTATGACTGCTCTGTAGGTTTTACCATTTTCAGGAGTAAAAACAAAAGAGCCGATACCAAATTTCAAGGGTTTAAAGTTCAGGAGTATATTATTGTTTTCATCTACAAGAGTGCCCCGAAAATCTATGCCCTTACCCTGACTATCAATTGCACGAAAAGCAAGCTTTGCTGGCAAAGATTCGACCATATTTCCGCCTTCAGGGAAGAACTGAATATCATGATCTACTTCATTCAGTGCCGGTTTCTTCTCAGGTTTTGTCAGGGTATTAACAAGTGTGATATTCTTTTCAAAATAATAATCCGGACTGAAATTTTTCATCCAGTTTGTATAGGCTCTTAACTGATAATTCCCGCTGGATAATGAAACCGGCAAATATAAAGATCCACTACCTGACCCTTTATCAATTGCAATTTTGGCTTGTAAAACAGGTTTTAGATTTTTATCAATAATCTCAACATATGCAACTTTACTGAAGTCAATCGATGTATTGGAAGCTGTATTTACATTGTACAATTTAAACCAAAGTATTTCACCAGCCAGATAAAGCTCCCGATCCGTATGAACATAAATTTTTTCCTGAAGGTTCTTCCCCGAGTACTGGCCAAACCGATTAGTTATTGAATCCTGATTAAAATCCTGTGAAAATGCATCAGAAAAACATGCAACCAGTAAAAGCATCCCCAATATTTTGAAGAAGTGTTGCTTAACTGTTTCTACTGATTTTTGCATAGTTAAAAGCTGTTTATTTGTTGGGATTACCAAAATGCAGGCTTAACATTACTTCCACCTCTTGTGCGGCAATCAAGGCATATTGAAGTATTACCATTATATGATTCTATAGTACCGGCTGCACTTAAATTATAGGTTGTAATCAGGTTCATACCGGTGACAAAAGCCGCATACAAACTGTCTTTATGATTGCGAACCACAATAGGCTCACATGCGAGATTAAAATTCCATGCAGGTACCTGATTATTGTTAATAAATATTCTCTTTTCAACAATCTGAGAAATATTTATAAATCCGATTACCCGTTCATTCGGATTACTGACACATTGAATATTACCTACAAGGTCTGAGGGTTGATTGTCAAAAATTGAACCCATCTGTTCAGAATTTCTTTTCATTAAGGTCAGGTATTCATAAGCCTCCCTGCCAATAGCATATTGTCTGACCAGGATACTATATCTAACCCCCAACCTTTCTGAACGGTTTGGAATCAAAGCCAGTTGATAATCATCCACAACATCAGAACTTAATTTGGCAGTTGAGCTGATTAGAATATTAGTTGATGCCTCGTTCTTCCAGCAGGTAAAAATTTTAAGAGATTCAAGATAGTCCCTGTTTTGAACGATGTTATTTTTATAAACGTAATCCGAATATCCAACGGAGTGCTGCTCCCAGGTCTCCAGATAATCCCATTGATAATATTTTGTATTGTTATTGCTATCATGAGCATCTATATAAAGTCCCACTCCATCCCGCTCTCTTCTCCAGTTCAGACTATCAATTGCCGGTGTAGAACGCACAGACATCAGGTCAGATAGGTATTCTTTACCGGCAATTGTCTTGATTCTGAGACGATATTGCAGATTCGTATTGAATGTGGTACTTGGCAGAGTATAAATACCTGCAGAACTTTCAGTCAGGGCTAAAATGGTATTATTGGAACCTTCTACCTGAACTTTTGCCCCCTTCTCCATTTGCACAACACTCTTATCTGAAAGTTTCAGCGTTCGGCTTATAAGTATGTTTGTTTGACCACCCTGATTGATTATGCCCTCAACAACCAGTAAGGTCGGTGAGTCACTTATTGCATCATGCTCAAACGGCTTTTTACATGAAAATGAAAACAGCAGAACTGAAATGCATAATATTAATTTAAATATCCTTGTCTTCATATTAAAACCTGATATTATAGTTTACAAATGGAATAGCAGAACCAAAAATGGAAAGCTGGTACCCTTTGATTAGTCCCTTTTCAGACACAAAATAAGTTGAATAAGCATTGTCCCTGCCCGTCAAATTATAAATCCCAATAGTCCATGAATTATGAGTAAGCTGATTTACTTTATGGTTGCCATCAATATTTATTGAAAAGTCAGTCCTGAAATAATCAGGGGCACGAAGCGCATTCCTGTCCGAATAATTCGCCCGCAATGAACCCGCATAAAAATATTTACCGATAGGAACTGTAATTGGCCTTCCGGTGCTGTAAGCGGTATTAAACGATGCACTAAAACGATGAGAGAAACGATAATTTGCCACCAGACTAAAATCATGTGGCTTATCATGATTAGCAGGATAAAAATTTCCACCATTGATGATTTGACCGGCATTAGCGTCATCCATTTTCAATAAGGTTCGTGAATAGGTATATCCCATCCAGCCATTTAACTTTCCGCTTAGTTTCTTAACCAGAAATTCCACACCATAAGCCTTACCCTTCGTGTTAATTACATCAGTCTCAATATGATGGTTTAATATCAGGTTGGCACCACTTTTATAATCCAGATAGTCCTTTAAGTTCTTGAAATAACCTTCAATGGAAGTTTCAATAGTATTTTCTTTAAAGTTCTTGTAAAAGCCCAGGGAGGTCTGATCGCCAAACTGAGGCCTGATATTCGGATCACTGAGTTTCCATATATCGGTTGGAGAAATAGCGGTAGTATTGGTCAAAAGATGAATATATTGCCTTAAGGTATTATAACCAGCTTTTACTGAGAAGTCTTCGCTAAGCTGATACCTGGCTGACAGACGAAGTTCAGGCCCGTGGTAAGTTTTGGCTAGTTCCCCCTTTTTATAGGATGCTGTACCGATGGCATTACTTTCTGATTTTGGCAGATTTGGAGCATATAAATTAACACTTTGAGGGCCCATGTAATTAAACATGGAATAGCGAATACCTAAATCCAATGATAAATTTGAACTCAGGTCAAAACGATCACCGATATAAATAGCACTTTCAAAGGCCTGCTCAGGGGCTAATACATCTAATTTTACGAGTGATTGAGTACCCATAGGCTGGAACGTTCCGGGATTGAGGTCATAACGAATCGTACTGATCCCGAAATCAATTGTATGTTTTGAATTGAGATAATAATTAAAGTCTGACTTAAAATTAGCTTGTTGAATATCAAATGCCATTTTATAGGCATTTGTAGGATTAGCAATACTATTATTATTGTATTGATACCTGCTTAAGCCTCCAACAAAAATCCCGGTTAATTTATTGCTGAAAAGATGCTTCCATTTCAAAGATAAATTCTGATTGCCATAGGCAAAGCTGGTATCACTACCAAGATTTGAATCATCATCACTCAGATATCCTGATAAGTATAAATTGTTCTTATTGTTGATTTCATGGCTGATTCTCAAATTTAAATCCGAGAATGAAGCCTTAGCATCTTTATATCCCGATTCTTCAGGCAGCATTTTGAGTAACCAGTTGGAGTATGTTGTTCTTCCACCAAGAATAAAGGAAGTTTTGTCCTTAATAATTGGCCCCTCAATATTCAAGCGTCCCGTTAAAAGCCCTATTCCGGCAGTTCCACTTAGCTTTTTGGTGTTACCATCCCTGCTGTTTACATCAAGTACAGAGGATAATCGGCCGCCATAGCGGGATGGAATACTGCTTTTATACAATTCCACATCCTTGATCACATCCGGGTTAAATGCAGAAAAGAATCCAAAAAAATGAGAAGGATTGTAAATAGTCAAATCATCGAACAGAATCAGGTTCTGGTCTACTGCCCCTCCCCTGACATTAAATCCATTACTCGCCTCCCCGACCGATTTTACACCCGGAAGAGTCAGCATTACTTTGACAATATCTGCTTCCCCAAAGGCCACAGGTACCTGTTTAATGGAACTTATACTCAGCTTTTCAACCCCCATCTGCACATTCCTTACATTGGCAGATTTTTCCGCAGAAATAACAACTTCCCTCAATGAAAGAACCTGTGTTTGGATCTCAACATCCAGCTTTCCGTCTGAATAGATCATTAAACTACGCCTGGTATCCTGAATGCCGAGGGCTTTAATATTAAGAATATGAGGTCCGCGCGGTAAAACCAGGGTATAATATCCAAATTGATTGGTATAAGTACTGATTCGGGGGTTCTCAACGTATACAGCGGCTCCAATTTCAGGGACACCTGTCTTTCCATCTCGTACATAGCCCACCAATGTAACATTACCGGGTCTGATCTGGGCAGTCTTATTCCCTATTTGAATCTGCTTATTTTCCAGATTGGAAGACAAATTTCCCTCTTCAGCAGTACTGCTAAGTTCTGCAATAAGTTCCGGTTCCTTTTGTATCTGCCAGCTTAATGAGTCCTTTTCATTCTCAAATAATCCATAGGGAAGGCCGGCCAGAATCTCGACTCCTCTACTTAGAAAGATATTGTTTTGCTGATCTATAGTATATCTGAAATCAGTATTTCTGAAAGCCATTCTTAGAATAGAAGGAATGGATTCATTTTTGGCACTTAGTGTAACTCTTACACTATCAAACTCTGCGGAATTATAATAAAAATGATAATCAGCTTTTGATTCAATCTCTTTTACAAAGTCCTGAATACTTACATCTTTCAAGTCAACGCTAATTGGAACCGGCTTAACCTGTGCGGCAACATGCCATACAGCAATCAATAAACAGATCAAAAGAATACTTCTTTTCTTCATTTTGATTCTGTTAAAATATCATAATATCGCACCATTCGAACAATTGCATTCTCAGGATCTTTCCTGAATTTAACATTGCTCTTTTTCAGAAATTCCTGAATCTCTTTCTGCTTGTTACCCAGCGCATTTAAAACTGAAGACTGATTCTTTACAGGTAAATAAACACCTTCCTTTATCAAGTAAAACTCATTCTTCTGTTTCAGGATAGTTATAGCAAAACCTGCACTCACCTCTTTTAAGGTACCTTTTGATCGTTTCACAAGAACTTGAGTTCTGCCAAGATAAACCAAATCATAAAAACCTTCTGACAGAGTATTATTACCTGTTTTATCTCTTCCAAGATGAA
Organism: Daejeonella sp.; assembly: GCF_030695525.1. Lineage (GTDB taxonomy): Bacteria > Bacteroidota > Bacteroidia > Sphingobacteriales > Sphingobacteriaceae > Daejeonella. The sequence continues at coordinate 58,534 of NZ_JAUYSS010000015.1, forward strand.
CAAAATGATGATCATGTATTGAAAAATAATCTATCAGTTCGTTATGAAGTTTGATCTCAGAAAACCCATCTATATATTGTACAATTACCTGATTTTTAACCAAATCATACCACATTGGAATATCTTTATAAAGTATTCCGTCATAATAAACAGATCCTTGTACAGGGAATTGAGTTTCAAAATACTGATGGCCGTTGTTTAATCTGTAAGGGAACCCGGTATATTCAACACCTCTATAAATTCCGGATTGCTCAGCTAATGATTTAAAATACACTGATGCTGCATTTCGAACAATCAATTGTTCCGGACTAATCTCATTTTTTACCTGAGCCAGGGAAAAATTTATACACAGGAATTGGAATGCCAGCAATAAGGTCAATCCCATGCCTCTGAGCATAATCAAAAGATACATTTGTTAAAAATATTTTTCAACTGGCTATAGGAAATGAGGTAGAATTGAATTATCGAATATAGAATAATTATTCAATTCAAACCCATCCTAAGGAAACAAATAATTTAAGCTCTAAATCATTTATCAGAATGAGTTTTGCCCACTACCTTACGCTCGATAGTGCCTATTGTAATCATGTACTGAGCGATCATATAGGTCGACATAATAAGTATTCCCGCAAAAGAATAAGGTTGCACAAACTTATTAAAGGCCAGTGCAGAATCAGAAATCACAAAGAATACCGCTCCGAAACAAACTAGTCTGAAGCTCAGCAGATTCACCCTTCTATAACGGTATCCTGCAAGAATTGCCATGATGGATATGACAAAAATATAAGCCAGCACAGGGATTCTGAAGTCATTCAAATAATCCCTGATCCAGGAATAATAACTCATTGAGAACACACCCATAAAAAAGAGCATCAAATGGCCATAGTATTTTGATTCCTGAGGATTGTTCTTAAAATCACGAAAAAATGCCGATGAATACAGGATGTGTGCAATTAAAAATGAGACCAAACCGTATAGAAAGAAATAAACATCGGAAGCGGCATAGAGGAGCAGTATATCACCCATCAATGAAAATAGAAGCCCTGCAAAAACCAGCCGGTTAAATCCGGCCTTCATATTGCTTTCCTTGTAAAGATAGAAAGCAAGGGATATACATATCAATGGTTTGATTAAGATTGCATATCCCTCAAAAAACGTAGACTGAACCAATAAATTCAGAATCAGGATCATGAAAAAGATTAGCGAGAAAATTGTATGACGTTTAAACATGTTTTTTCCGTTTAAGGCGATTGAACCAGGCGAATGAAAGTAATGCAGCAATGGAATTAAAAATGATGAGGTTTGCAAAAAAATCGCTTCCGTAGAAAGTCAATGGAACCAAAATCCAATAGCCTATCCGAACATATTCAAATCGGCCGGACCAGTTCTGCTTCTCCATCAATACCCCACAGGATGTAAGACTTAAAAGTGAAAACAGGCTACAGGCTATCAGTTGTAAAGTACTCAATTCTGCATAAATAAAAATAAGCAGACTCGAGAAGCTAAGGGTGTACAGAAATGTAATGAGAATATAGGTTTTGAAGCGCTTATCGTATTCCGGGCTGTATTTAACATAGGTATGGATGTCTATTTCTTTGGGGTATTGCATTCCACCCAGGTAATCCGGAAACCAACCGGGTGCCTTGATGAAAATCTTAATCTTGTCGGTATAAGTGCGGGCATTTTTTGAGCTGGAATATAAATCGGCCCAATAATGAAAATTTGCCCAAAACGGATTCCAGCTTGCCAGAGGCTTGGTAATTCCATAAACTACTTCCTCTTCTTCATTTTGAAATGTTCCAAACATTCTATCCCAGATTATCAGGGTACCAGCATGATTTTTGTCAATATATTTTGGATTTGAACCGTGATGAACCCTGTGATGGGAAGGAGTATTTAAAAACCATTCCAGCGGCCCCATCCTGCCAATTGCCTTTGTATGTATCCAGAACTGATAAATAGTATTAAATGCACTAACTGTCAGAAACATAATTGGTTCAAAGCCGGCAAAGGCAAGCGGTAAATAGAATACCCATGCAAAACCCGACTGAAACCAGGATTGCCGGAGAGCCACTGTTAAATTATACTCTTCAGACTGGTGATGAACAATATGGGCAGCCCACAATGCGTTAATCTGATGACTTTTTCGATGAAACCAGTAATAAAAAAAATCCACCCCTAAAAAAAGCAATAACCATGTCCATAAAGTATTGGGAAATGTATAAAATCTCCAATGCTCAAAGATGAATAAATAGCCAAAAAAGGTGATGGTTTTCAGAAATATTCCTACCAGTTGAGAACCAATACCCTGACTCAAGTTTGAAAGGGAATCATTTAGCCGGTAGTAATCGAGCTTTTTATACAAGGCATAGCCAAGCTCAACTGCGATCAGGATAAAAAATACGGGAATAGAAAGGGCGATATAGTCAACTTTCATCCATACAATTTAGTATTTTATGATGAAACAAAAAATTAGAGAGAATATTGTTTATTTATCATCAGGCTGTCTATATTAGCGCCCGGTCCGGAAATTGGATTCAACATTTAAAAATCAGGAATAACATGAAGAAATACCTAATATTGTTTGCCGCCGTAACTATATCAACCTATAGTACAGCGCAAACCAAACCTGCTGCTACCCCCCTATTTAAAACACAACTGGATTCAGCGAGCTATGCTTTTGGTGCAAGCATTGCTAGTGATCTGAAGAACAGAGGGGTAACTAATTTAAACTATACGCTGGTATCTAAAGCAATGAGTGATGTATTTTCAGGAGGAAATGTCATCTTTAGTCCTGAAAAATCTCAGGAAGTAATCTATGGCCTTTTAAATGCTCTTGAAAAAAGGAAATTTGAAGGATCCATTGCTGAAGCGGATAAATTTTTAAATGAAAATAAGCAGAAAGCCGGAATCATAAGCCTTCCGAGCGGATTACAATATGAAGTCCTCACACCTGGAGCAGGTGCTAAGCCGGTCGCGACTGATGAAGTAACCGTCCACTATAAAGGAACCCTGACCAACGGGAAACAATTTGACAGTTCCTATGATCGCGGTGAACCTACCTCCTTCACATTAAACCAGGTAATTCCCGGCTGGACGGAAGGACTACAACAAATGCCTGTCGGCTCAAAATATCGCTTTTATATTCCTTATGCCCTTGCTTACGGTGAGCGCGGCGCAGGAAACGATATTCCACCTTACAGTACACTGATTTTTGAAGTAGAGTTGATTAAGATTGGGAAGTAGGATTTTCAATTGATAATTGACAGTTGACAGTTGACCGTTGAAAAAAAATAGTTATTAAATGTCTTGATTCTTGGCTCTTGACTCTTGGTTCAATTATCGGTTGTCAGTTATCCGTTATCTGTTGTCTGTTATCAGTTATCTGGAGGAACATAAACGTTAAAAGATCAACCCATTTGCTATTAGATTATTTTTGCATTAATCAATACATTTCAAGTGGACCAGAATCATATCTCAATACTCAATACCCACTACTCACTACTCAATACTCAATACTCATTGTTGTCCGGTAAAAATAAAATGTTTAAAAATATCCTTTTAAAAAGTATCGTGAACGATTTTATTTCCTGATTTCAAAAAGCAAGCCCCGTTGTTAGCGCACTCGCTCAATAGGCACCGCTATTAAGCGGTGTATACAAGGGGGATATTCCGGGCTTCAGCCCGATTAAATGTTGTCGGCGCTGAAGCACCGGTTTACGTTATTTTCTAACCTGCTATATGTGGGGCTGAAGCCCAAATTGAATCACGCCGGTTACAACCCGCCTAAAGGCGGGCCCTATTGAGCGATACT
>NZ_JAUYSS010000017.1 GCF_030695525.1 Daejeonella sp.
AAATTTTATCAATGTTTGATAATACATAGACAAATAGCAGACCAAGTGCCACAAGACCTAAAAAGAGGGTTTTTTGAGGAAAATGAGGAAATTTTAAGGGATAATATTGCCCAAATGGGGAATGAGGTACTCAAGGGAGTATTGAGTATTGAGTATTGAGTAGTGAGATTAAAGGCTACTCCATTGGGTATTTATTGATAATGATGAAGATCTGGGTAATGATTACTCAATTGTTTAAGGGAATGTGTAACCCATAATTCGTAATTGATGATTCGTAATTGATAATTCGTAATTCGTAATTGATAATTCGTAATTAATAATCCGTAACTCCTTAAAACAAAGAAGGCTTACGTATAACACGCAAGCCTTGTTTTATGAAATAGAGAAATATTATTCTTCTTTTTTCTTATCAGTTTCATCAGCAGGAGCTTCTTCAGTTGCTTCGGCTTTTGGTGCTTCCTCAGTAGTTTCTGTTTCAGCTACCGGCGCTTCAACGGCCTCAGCAGTTTCAACCTCAGCTACAGGAGCCTCAATAACTTCTACTTCTTCAGCAGCAACAACTGCTTTTGGACTCTCTTTATCAGCCGTAGCTTTTGCGGAGGCCGACTTTGCTTTTGAACCACGACGGCGCGTTGTTTTCTTCTCAGCAGCTGCTGCATCACCACCGGTGTAAACCTCGTTGTAATCTACCAGTTCAATTAAAGCCATGGATGCATTATCACCTAAACGATTGCCCATTTTAAGAATACGGGTATAACCTCCTGGACGGTTTGCAACTTTTGCAGCGATATCGCGGAAAAGGATTGAAACTACCTCTTTGTTCTGTAAGTAACTGAATACTGTACGACGAGAGTGGGTAGTATCATCTTTAGATTTAGTGATGATTGGTTCAACATACACACGTAAAGCTTTTGCTTTAGCAAGTGTGGTTGTGATGCGCTTGTGTAGGATAAGCGAAGAAGCCATATTAGCCAGCATCGCTCTGCGGTGACTGTCTGTACGACTTAAATGGTTTACTTTTTTACCGTGTCTCATGTTTTGTTAAATTGTGCACGTGCATACCGTCAATCAACCTTTCGGGATCGGGAATTATGCATTTCGCTTATTATTATATTATTATTCTTCGTCTAATTTGAATTTAGAAAGGTTCATACCAAAGGATAATCCTTTAGATTTAACCAGATCCTGAATTTCTGTCAATGATTTTTTACCGAAATTTCTGAATTTAAGCATATCTGCAACATCATAAGAAACAAGATCAGCCAGTGAACGGATGTCTGCAGCTTTCAGGCAGTTTAATGCACGAACAGATAGATCAAGATCTACCAATTCCATCTTAAGGATCTTACGCATATGCAGGATTTCCTCATCAACTTCTTTAGTTTCTTCTTTAGCCTGTGATTCAAGCATAATATTCTCATCAGAGAATAACATGAAGTGATGAATCAGGATCTTAGCTGCTTCTTTCAATGCTTCCTCAGGATGGATAGAACCATCAGTAGCGATATCAAGAACCAATTTCTCATAATCTGTCTTCTGCTCAACACGGAAGTTTTCGATAGAATACTTCACATTTTTGATCGGAGTATAGATTGAGTCGATTGCAATAACACCTAAAACAGCATCTGCATTCTTATTTTCTTCTGCGGCAACATAACCTCTGCCCTTGTTTACTGTCAATTCGATCTCCAGAGTAACTGAAGTCTCCATATTACAGATAACCAGATCAGAATTAAGAACCTCAAAATTATTGGAGAACTTACTGATATCACCAGCTTTAAACTGATCCTTACCATTAATGATTACGAAGATCTTCTCATTATCACCGGATTCACCAATTTTTTTGAAACGTACCTGCTTTAAATTCAGAATAATCTCAGTTACATCTTCCACAACACCTTTTATTGTTGAGAATTCGTGGGATACTCCCGAAAAACGAACTGAAGTTATTGCAAAACCTTCCAGGGAAGATAAAAGTATTCTGCGTAATGCATTACCAATGGTAACACCGAAACCAGGCTCTAAAGGTCTGAATTCGAATGTTCCTTCGAAATCCGTAGATTTCTGCATGATAACTTTATCAGGTTTCTGAAATGCTAAAATTGCCATTTATCAAATTTGTTTATTGTTTATGGATATGAGATTTGAGATATGAGATTTAAGATATGAGTGTCATCCCGATAATAATCGGGATATGTCTCACATCTTAAATCTCTAATCTCATATCTTATTTAGAGTATAATTCGACGATCAGATTTTCCTTGATATTTTCAGGAATCTCATCACGAGTTGGGTAGTTAAGGAATTTCCCGGTTAAGGTACTTGCATCCCAATCCAACCAGCTGAATTTATTTAATGTTCTGGCAGCCACTGCATGCGAAATCGCTTCCAGGGATTTAGAACGTTCACGTACAGCGATTACATCACCTGAGCGTAAAGAGTAAGATGCGATATTCACAACCTCCCCATTTACAGTGATATGCTTATGACCTACCAGCTGACGTGCAGCAGAGCGGGTTGGAGCAATCCCTAAACGGTAAACAGTATTATCAAGACGGGCTTCCAGGAATTTTAACAGGTTATCACCGGTAATTCCTTCTTTAGCAGATGCTTTGTGGAAAAGGTTCTCAAAATAGCGTTCCAATACACCATAAGTGTATTTAACTTTTTGCTTCTCCATTAACTGTACTGCATATTCAGATTGCTTACCTCTTTTTCTGGAGGTACCATGCATTCCCGGAGGATAGTTTTTTCTTTCTAATGCCTTATCAGGACCGAAAATTGGTTCTCTGAATCTACGGGCAATTTTGGACTTTGGTCCGGTATATCTAGCCATGTTTGTGGGTTTTTAAAGTATCATCCAGGCAAATCCGGGAGAATCTTAGCTTTAAAAAAATTTATTAATTATGTGTTAAACTCTTCTTCTTTTTGGAGGACGGCAACCGTTGTGCGGAAGTGGAGTAATGTCCTGGATAGTTGTCACTTCGATACCTGCAGTCTGCAAAGTACGGATAGCAGACTCACGGCCTGAACCTGGTCCTTTTACATATACCTGAACCTTACGAAGTCCAAGATCATGTGCCACTTTAGCACAATCACTTGCAGCCTGTCCGGCAGCATACGGGGTATTTTTCTTAGAACCTTTAAAGCCCATTTTACCGGCTGAAGACCAGCTGATTGTTTGGCCCTGAAGATTAGTCAGAGTAATGATGATGTTGTTGAATGTAGCATTCACGTGAGCTTCACCAATTGGTTCTACAATTACAACGCGCTTTTTGGTAACTTTTTTAGTTTTTGCCATTTTTAGAGATTTGAGATGTGAGACTTGAGATGTGAGAAACACTCTCTTTACTCCTATCTATTTCTTGTTTTAATCATGAAGTATGATCCAAATGGATCCGAAACTTCATATCCGCTTAATTTGTTAATTAATCGAGATCAGGATTCGAAATACTCTCATATCTCAAACCTCATATCTCATATCTTACTTAGTTGCTTTTTTCTTGTTAGCAACTGTCTTACGTTTTCCTTTACGGGTACGTGAGTTGTTCTTGGTACGCTGACCACGAACCGGAAGTCCCTTACGGTGACGAAGTCCACGGTAACAACCAATATCCATTAAACGCTTGATGTTCAACTGAACCTCTGAACGTAATGAACCTTCAACCTTGATCTCATCATTGATGAAACCACGTATTGCTGCTAACTGATCATCGGTCCATTCCTGTACTTTGATGTTTACATCAATTCCTGCATCTTTAAGGATCCTTTGTGCGGTTGCCCTTCCGATACCGAAAATGTAAGTAAGTCCGATCTCTCCTCTTTTGTTTCTTGGTAAATCAATACCTGCTATCCTTGCCATATTTTATTGAAGTTGTACGTTGTACGTTGTAAGTTTTAAGTTCCTATACGCTGTGCTAACCGCCCAGACGTATCACGTAAAACGTACAACGTAAAACTATTAATGTTATCCCTGACGTTGTTTGTACTTAGGGTTCTTTTTGTTAATCACATAAAGTACTCCCTTACGACGGATCACCTTACAATCAGCGCTGCGTTTTTTGATGGATGCTCTAACTTTCATCTTTTCTCTATTTGTATCTGTATGTTATTCTACCTTTACTTAAATCATATGGTGACATTTCCAGTTTCACTTTATCTCCAGGTAAAATCTTGATGTAATGCATCCTCATCTTTCCTGAAATATGCGCAATAATCTCATGTCCGTTTTCCAACTCGACCCGAAACATTGCATTTGACAACGCCTCTCTGATTATTCCGTCTTGTTCAATTGAAGCCTGTTTGGCCATATATTATTTAAGTTTTCCTGTCTTTATTAATTCCTGTCTGGCTTCCTTCAAAGTACTATATTAAAACAATTGATTTACAATACTATATTCTGCCTCTCAGCCCATCGGAACAGGGATGCAAAATTAAATAAAAAATTTTAATTTTTAATCTTTTTGTTTCAAAACTTCTTCAATGTACTGAAATGTCGAAAGAACGTCGGCTTTACCCTTTTTTATAGCCACCGAATGCTCATAATGAGCTGAAGGCTTCTTATCAATTGTGCTTACCGTCCATCCATCATCCCAGAATTTAACTCCGGCCTTCCCTCCATTGATCATTGGCTCAATCGCAATCACCATTCCCTCCTCCAATTTTATTCCTGAACCACGCCTGCCATAATTAGGAACTTCGGGCTTTTCGTGAAGCTTAAATCCAACCCCATGCCCTACCAGTTCTTTCACTACTCCAAAACCATTCTTTTCGGCATGTTCCTGAACAGCGTAACCAATATCTCCTACCCTCATCCCAACTACTGCCTTATCAATAGCGAGGTAAAGACATTCCTTGGTTACCTGCAGCAATCGCAAAGTCTCCGGATCAACATTTCCAATTGGAAAGGTATAAGCCGAATCACCAACAAAATCATCCAGGACAACTCCGCAGTCAACAGAAACAATGTCTCCGTCTTTAATCACATATTCTCCGGGAAATCCGTGAACAACCTGATCATTTAATGATATACAAAGAGAGTAGGGAAATCCGTTGTAGTTCAAAAAAGCCGGAACTCCACCATGATCACGGATGAATTCCTCTGCTAATTTATTAAGCTGTATAGTCTTTACTCCTTCTCCGATAATCTTTGCTACTTCAGCAAGGGTTTTTGAAACAAGAAGATCACTTTTTCTGATCTTCTCAATCTCTTCGGAAGTCTTGTAATGAATTTTAGACATGCATGTTACATTACCGGACCACCTGCCTGAACAGGACTGCGACCTTTAATTCTGCCTGTCTTCATCAATCCATCGTAGTGACGCATTAATAAATGACTTTCAATCTGCTGTAATGTATCCAGAATAACACCCACAAGAATTAACAGGGAAGTACCGCCATAGAAATGAGCGAACTGGCTGTTAACCCCCAGGATAATCGCTATTGAAGGCATAATTGCAATAATAGCAAGAAATATGGATCCCGGTAAGGTAATCTTTGAGATTACAGCATCAATATATTCACCAGTAGTCCTACCGGGTTTAACTCCAGGAATAAATCCCCCGTTCTTTTTCATATCATCTGACATCTGAACCGGATTAACGGTAATGGCAGTATAGAAAAAGGTAAAGGCTATGATCATAAAGGCAAAGGTCAGGTTATACGTTAAAGAAGTATAATCACTGAAAGAAGCCAGAAATGAGGACTGTGCTGAAGGGAAGAAAGAGCCAATGGTAGTTGGTATAAACATTATCGCCTGAGCGAAAATGATAGGCATTACACCGGCTGCATTTACCTTTAGAGGAATATACTGACGAACACCACCATATTGCTTGGCTCCTACAATCTTCTTTGCGTATTGAACAGGAATTTTTCGAACTCCCTGAACAATAAGAATAGTAAACATCACTACAAGGAACAAGGCTACAATCTCCACAATAAAGGAAATCAATCCACCCTGAGCACCCATACGGGAATTGAACTCAGAAAGAACACCAAATGGCAATTGTGCAATGATACCAACCATGATAATCATGGAAATACCGTTTCCGATACCTTTATCAGTAATTTTTTCACCTAACCACATGACGAACATTGTTCCTGCTGTTAATACACACATCGAAGAGATGGTGAACAATGGCTCTGATAATAAACGTGCATCAGGACTGATTTGTGAACGAACATATCCGATCGCCTGCAATGCAGTGATGATAATAGTCAGGTAACGGGTAAACTGATTGATCTTTTTACGGCCGCTCTCACCCTCCTTCTGTAGTTTCTGAAAATAGGGTACAGCAATACCTAATAACTGAACCACAATGGATGCAGAGATATATGGCATGACACCTAATGCGAAAATGGATGCTCTGGAGAATGATCCTCCTGCAAACATGTTCAGCAATCCAAGTAATCCTTCTTTGGCCTGCTGGTCATCAAGAGATGCCGAGTCAACCCCAGGGATTACAATAAATGAACCTATTCTATAAATTAAAAGGCATAAGAGCGTGAAAAGAATCCGCGCTCTCAGGTCTTCAATTTTCCAGATGTTGGATAGCGTTGTAAAAAGCTTCTTCATGTATAATTATAATTTAACTATTGCACCACCAGCAGCTTCGATAGCTTTTTGAGCTGATGCTGAGAACGCATGGGCGGTAACATCCAGTTTGGACTTAACTTCACCTCTGCCTAAAATTTTAATAAGGTCATTCTTTGAAGCTAAACCATGTTCTCTGAATGTATCAAAATTAATTGCAGTTAAACTATATTTATCAGCAAGAGCCTGTAAAGCATCCAGATTGATACTTACATATTCAGTACGGTTGATTGGATTAAATCCAACTTTAGGTAAGCGGCGTTGTAATGGCATCTGACCACCTTCAAAACCTACCTTGCTTTTGTATCCTGAACGTGATCCGGCACCTTTATGACCACGGGTGGAAGTACCACCACGGCCAGAACCAGTACCACGACCGATACGTTTTCTATTTTTTGTTGAACCTTCTGCAGGTTTCAAATTACTTAAGTTCATAATCAGATACTTTCTACTGCTATTAAATGATTAACTTTTCTCACCATTCCGATAATAGCCGGATTAGCTTCAACCTCTACAGAATGGTTTATTTTTTTTAAACCTAATGCCTGCATGGTTCTTTTCTGGCGCTCACTTCTATCGATAACGCTTTTAATCTGGGTTATTTTGATCTTAGCCATGATGATTATCCGTTAAATACTTTATTTAAATTCACACCACGCTGCTGAGCAACAGTATAAGCATCACGTAACTGTGATAAGGCCAATACAGTAGCTTTAACCACGTTGTGCGGGTTAGATGAACCTTTCGACTTAGCAAGTACGTTATGTACCCCGGCGCTCTCAAGTACTGCACGCATCGCACCACCAGCAATTACACCGGTACCCGGAGCAGCTGGCTTTATGAATACGAAACCACCTGAATATTTACCGATTTGCTCATGTGGAACAGTTCCGTTAATTACAGGAACTTTTACCAGGTTCTTTTTAGCATCATCAATTCCCTTAGCGATAGCTTCAGTAACCTCTTTTGCTTTACCAAGACCGAATCCTACAATTCCGTTCTCATCTCCTACCACAACGATAGCAGAAAAGCTGAACGTACGTCCGCCTTTGGTAACTTTAGCAACACGCTGGATGCTAACTAAGCGATCCTTTAATTCGATCTCGCTTGATTTTACTCTTTTTATATTGATAGTTGACATTCTCTTTATTTTATGATAACACCGATATGATTAGATAATCGCTGTAACCGATGCTAATTAAAATATTAAACCAGCTTCACGTGCACCTTCAGCCAGTGATTTAACACGGCCATGGTACAGGTAACCATTTCTATCAAAAACAACCTGGCTAACACCTGCTGCTAATGCTTTCTCTGCTACTGATTTACCAACAGCTTTACTTTGCTCGGATTTATTTCCGTTTGCAGTAAAATCTTTTGATAATGAAGAAGCTGATGCAATGGTTTTTCCGCTATTATCATCGATAACCTGAGCATAGATCCCTTTGTTGCTTCTGTAAACAGACAGACGCGGGCGTTCTGCAGAACCGGTTAATCTCTTTCTGATTCCTCTTTTGATTCGCTCTCTGCGAGATAATTTAATTCCTGCCATGATGATTATTTTTTAGCGGCTGATTTACCAGCTTTTCTTCTTAATACTTCACCAACAAACTTAATACCTTTTCCTTTATAAGGTTCCGGAGTACGTAATGAGCGAATTTTCGCTGCAACTTGTCCAAGTAATTGTTTGTCGATACTCTCTAATATAATTACCGGATTCTTACCTTTTTCGGAGGTTGTAGTTACATTGATCTCTTTTGGTAATTCAAACACGAAATGGTGAGAGAAACCTAATACCAGATCCAGTGTATTACCTACGTTTGTAGCACGGTAACCAACACCTACCAGCTCCTGCTGAGTTTTATATCCTTCAGTTACACCAACAACCATGTTATTGATCAGTGAACGATATAAACCATGCAATGCTTTATGACGTTTTTGCTCAGATGGACGTTCTACTGTAAGTATACCATCTTCCTGACTTAATTTAATATCTGAATCAACATTTTGTGTTAATTCTCCTTTCGGGCCTTTTACAGTTACCAGGTTAGCATCAGATACTGATATAGTAACACCTGCGGGAATATTAATCGGGGCTTTTCCTATTCTTGACATCTCTTATCCTCCTATTAATAAACGTAACATAAAACTTCACCGCCAATATTCAGGTTTCTTGCTTCCTTATCGGTCATTACACCTTTAGAAGTAGAAATGATGGCAATACCTAAACCGTTTAATACACGCGGCATATTATCAACACCGGCATATCTTCTCAAACCAGGAGTACTGATACGCGAGATATTACGGATAGCTGAAATTTTAGTAATCGGATTGTATTTCAGGGCAATTTTAATCGTTCCCTGAACATTTGTGTCCTCAAACTTGTAATTGGTAATGTAACCTTTGTCAAAAAGAACTTTTGTCATTTCTTTTTTCAGGTTCGATGCAGGAATTTCTACAACCCGGTGATTCGCCTTGATGGCGTTTCTTACCCGTGTAAGATAATCAGCTATTGGATCTGTATTCATTATTTATTGTTTGTGATGGTGGTATCCTTTTCCAAACTATTCGGAGGGACCTGCCATCGGTTCATACTAGTTATACGTTGTACGTTGTACGTTATAAGTGGTACGTTATACGTTTTACGTAAGTTTTAAGTTGAAGTGATGAGTTTGAAGTTAGACGCCTATCACGTATAACATACAACGTATCACGTACAACTCTACCAGGATGCCTTACGCACTCCCGGGATCTTACCTGCCAATGCCATTTCACGGAATGTTACCCTTGAAATACCAAACTGACGCATGTATCCACGTGGACGACCGGTTAATTTACAACGGTTGTGCAAACGTACCGGTGAAGAGTTTTTAGGTAATTTATCCAAACCTTCAAAATCTCCGGCAGCTTTAAGGGCTGCTCTCTTATCTGCGTACTTGGCAACTAATCTGGCACGTTTAACTTCACGTGCTTTTACACCTTCTTTAGCCATTATTGATTGTTTGTATTTTGATTCTTAAATGGTAAACCGAATTGCTTTAATAATTCCAAAGCCTCAACATCTGTTTTAGCAGTGGTTACAAAAGTGATATCCATACCCATGATCTTATTGATCTGATCGATGTTAATCTCAGGGAAGATAATCTGCTCAGTAACTCCTAATGTATAGTTACCGCGACCGTCAAAGCCTTTATCATTGATACCTTTGAAATCACGGATACGTGGTAAAGCTACAGCGATCAAACGATCAAGGAACTCATACATATTATTATCACGTAATGTTACACGAACACCAATCGGCATTCCCTTACGTAATTTAAAGTTAGAAATATCTTTCTTAGATTTTGCAGGAATTGCTTTCTGACCAGTAATAGTGGTCATTTCATTTATTGCAGTATCAATTAACTTTTTATCGGTAGAAGCAGCTCCAACACCCTGGTTGATAGCGATTTTCTGTAAACGTGGAACCTGCATTACGCTTTTATACTGGAATTTATCCTTTAAAGCAGTAATGATTTCCTCATTATATTTTGTTTTTAATCTTGGTATGTAAGCCATTACTTAATTTCCTCCCCAGATTTTTTAGCGATGCGAATTGATTTACCATCAGCATTTTTCTGCTTGCCTATACGTGTTGGTTTACCAGATTTGGCATCAACAAGCATAACATTAGAAATATGCAAACTGGCTTCCATTTTAACGATACCACCGTTTGGAGTGGCAGCATTCGGTTTTGTATGTTTCGATACCATATTGGCACCTTCAACTATAACTCTGTTAGTAGCTAATTTAACTTCTAAAACCTTTCCTTGTTTTCCTTTAGAATCTCCTGAAGTAACTTGTACCAGGTCTCCTTTACGGATTTTCAATTTAGGCTGTGATTTTATCTTCTTTTCCATTTTACAAAACCTCCGGTGCTAATGATACAATCTTCATGAATTGCTTTTCACGTAGCTCTCTAGCTACAGGGCCGAAGATACGCGTTCCACGCGGCTCGTCCTGAGCGTTCAGCAATACTGCTGCATTATCGTCAAAGCGGATATATGATCCGTCTTTACGTCTGATTTCTTTCTTTGTTCTCACAACAACTGCCTTAGAGACAGTTCCTTTTTTGATGTTCCCTGATGGAAGCGCACTTTTTACAGTGACAACTATTTTGTCACCTATGGATGCATAGCGCTTACCGGTACCACCTAAAACACGGATTACTAAAACTTCTTTAGCTCCACTGTTGTCAGCAACATTCAGTCTTGATTCCTGTTGTACCATGTTACTTAGCTCTTTCTAAAATTTCCACTAATCTCCAGTTCTTGGTCTTACTCAGCGGACGAGTTTCCATAATTAACACTGTATCACCGATACCGCAAGTGTTAGTCTCGTCATGAGCCATAAATTTGGTAGTTTTCTTAACAAACTTACCATAGATCGGGTGCTTCACTTTCCGCTCAACCGCAACAACAATAGACTTCTCCATTTTATTGCTTACTACCAACCCGGTTCTTGTTTTTCTTAATTGTCTTTCCATTTTGGACTTTAATTTATTCAGAAGCGGACTCTGGCGTAGCAGATGCTTTCGCTTCCGCCTTGCGCTTAGTCAATTCTGTGTTTAAACGTGCTACATCTTTTCTAACTTTTGTAATCCTTAATGGATTCTCAATAGCAGAAACCGTATGTGCAAATTTTAATTTGGTGAGATTAGCTTTCTCTTCATTAATTCTGGCAACAACCTCTTCAGTTGTTAATCCTTGTATTTCTGAGTTTTTCATTTTTCTTCTGGTTGTTAGTTGCTAGTTGGTTAGTTGGTTAGAAGCGCGAATATCGAACCAACTAACAACTAATTACTAATCACTAATTTATGCTTCGACGAAATCTCTGCGTGTAACAAATTTCGTTTGTACCGGCAGTTTCTGAGCTGCTAAACGCATGGCTTCTTTGGCTACTTCCAAAGGCACACCTTCAGCTTCAAAGATCATTCTGCCAGGTCTTACAACTGCTACCCAATACTCAGGTGCACCTTTACCTTTACCCATACGTACTTCAGCAGGCTTTTTCGTAACCGGTTTGTCCGGAAAAATACGGATCCATACCTGACCTTCCCTTTTCATGAAACGGGTAACGGCAATACGGGCAGCTTCTATCTGACGACTGGTGATCCAGGCAGGCTCTAATGATTTGATTCCGAAAGAACCGAAAGCTAATTCTGCACCGCGACCGGCCAGACCTTTCATTTTGCCCTTCTGCATCTTTCTGAACTTCGTTCTCTTTGGCTGTAACATGTTCTTATTTTTTTTGTTGGTTAGTTGTTAGTTGGTTAGTTGGTTAGAACGCTGTCCGTAAAACTAAATACTTAAACTAATCTCTAATTCCTAATTATTTCTTACCTCTAAAACCACCTGCACCGCCCTGGCCACCGCGATTCTGACCGCCTTGTCCGCCACGGTTCTGACCACCTTGTCCGCCGCCACGATTCTGACCTCCGCCACGGTTATCACCACCGCCACGTCTGTCACCACCGCCACCACGGTTATCCGTACGTCTGTCGCCACCGCCACGTCTCTCGCCGCCACCTGCAAATGGTGCCGCACCTTCTGGCCCTCTTCCTTTAACACCGGTAGTCTGGCCAATGTTCGGAGAAAGATCACGTTTACCGTAAACTTCGCCCTTCATGATCCATACTTTAACACCGATCTTACCGTAAGTGGTTAAAGCCTCTGATAAAGCATAATCAATATCAGCACGGAAAGTATGCAATGGAACACGTCCATCTTTATATTGCTCGGTACGCGCCATCTCGGCACCACCTAAACGACCAGAACACATAATTTTGATCCCTTCAGCTCCCATACGCATGGTTGATGCGATTGAAGTCTTCATGGCACGACGGAAAGAGATTCTTGCTTCTAATTGCTTTGCAACTCCTTCGCCTACTAATTGTGCGTCTAATTCAGGACGTTTGATCTCAAAAATATTGATCTGAACGTCTTTTTTAGTCAGTTTTTTTAACTCTTCTTTGATCTTATCAACTTCCTGACCACCTTTTCCGATCACAATACCCGGACGGGCAGTGTGAATGGTGATGGTAATACGCTTCAAAGTACGCTCGATAACTACTTTAGAGATACCGCCTTTTGAAATACGTGCTGCCAGGTATTTTCTGATCTTTTCGTCCTCAACTAATTTCTCAGAGTAATCGTTCCCACCGAACCAATTAGAATCCCAACCTTTGATGATTCCTAATCTGTTACCTATTGGATGTGCTTTTTGTCCCATTTCTCCTTACTTAGTTTTTGGTTCACTGTTTTTACTGTCAACTATCAGAGTAACGTGGTTAGAACGCTTACGAATTCTATGTCCGCGACCCTGAGGAGCTGGTCTTAATCTCTTTAACTGACGTCCGCCATCAACCATGATTGTTTTCACAAACAATTCATTGTCTTCAGGGCGCTGACCTTCATTTTTGGATTCCCAATTTTTGATTGCAGATAATAAAAGTTTTTCAACCCGTATTGCTGCTTCTTTATTGGTATACTTCAAAATATACAAGGCTTTCTCAACCCGCTCACCTCTGATCAGATCAACAACCAATCTCATCTTACGTGGTGAGGTAGGGCAATCGTTTAATTTTGCTATTGCTTCCATTGCTTATTTTTTCTTATCAGAGTGACCTCTAAATGTTCTCGTTGGAGAAAATTCACCAAGCTTATGACCAACCATATTTTCAGTGACATAAACCGGAATAAATTTATTTCCGTTGTGTACTGCAAATGTATGGCCTACGAAATCCGGAGAAATCATTGACCTGCGTGACCATGTTTTGATCACAGTTTTCTTATTTCCCTCATTCTGCGTAGCTACTTTCTTCGCTACGTTATGATCGATATAGGGACCTTTTTTTATTGAACGTGCCATTATTTCTTCCTTCTCTCTATGATGTAACGATCAGACGACTTCTTTTTATCGCGGGTTTTAAAGCCTTTAGCCAATAAACCTTTTCTTGAGCGCGGATGACCACCTGATGATCTGCCTTCACCACCACCCATAGGGTGATCGACCGGGTTCATAGCTACACCTCTTACTCTTGGACGACGTCCTAACCAGCGTTTTCTACCTGCTTTACCTAAAACCTCATTTGCTTTCTCGGAGTTTGAAACAGTTCCGATAGTAGCGATACAGGTTGCAAGGATCATACGGGTTTCGCCTGAAGGCATTTTAATGATCGCATATTTACCATCACGGGCCGATAACTGGGCATAAGCTCCTGCACTGCGTGCAATGATCGCTCCCTGACCAGGGTTCAGTTCGATGTTGTGAATAATAGATCCCAGTGGAATGTTCTTCAAAGGAAGTGCATTTCCAATCTCAGGGGCAGAATCTGCACCCGAAACGATCTTCATTCCAACTGTCAAGCCTTCCGGTGCAATGATGTAACGCTTCTCACCATCGGCATAATTTACCAGGGCGATACGTGCGCTACGATTCGGATCGTACTCAATAGTGGCAACAGTTGCGGGGATATCGTTTTTATCGCGTTTAAAATCAATCAATCGGTATGACTTTTTATGTCCCCCACCGAGATAACGCATAGTCATTTTACCGGAATTATTTCTACCGCCGGACTTCTTGATGCTGGTAACTAACGATTTTTCTGGAACGTTAGTAGTTACATCAGAGAAAACTCCTCCTACTCTGAAACGAGTACCCGGGGTAACCGGTTTAAATCTTCTTACTGCCATGTCTTAATTAAATATTGCTGTAAAAGTCAATAGTTTCACCATCTTTCAGCGTAACAATTGCCTTCTTGTATTTCGGAGCATTTCCGGTTACAACACCAGCTTTAGTGTTACGCGATTTTGTTTTACCATACACTACTGCGGTGTTTACAGCCAGTATGTTCACGCCGTACATTGCTTCGATCGCACTTTTGATCTCCAATTTGTTGGCTCTGTGATCAACTCTAAAAGTAAAGCGGTTTAACTTTTCAGTTAACGCTGAAGCCTTTTCAGTTAAAATTGGTTTCTTTAAAATTTCCATCTTACTTAGCGAACGCCTCCTCCAATGTTTTAACAGTTTCTGTAGTCAGCAATAAAGTTCCTGCATTCAATACATCGAATGTATTCAACTCAGCGGCAGTAACCACTTTTGCTTTCTTTAAATTTCTGCTTGATAAATAAACATTATTATTTGCTGCCGGAAGTACCAGTAATGACTTAACATCTGTTAATTTCAAATCGGCAACAATCTTGGCATAGTTCGAAGTTTTGATAGAATCAAAAGTGAAGGCCTCCAAAACAACAATGTTGTTATCTATTGCTTTATAAGTAAGGGCAGACTTACGTGCTAATGATTTCAGCTTTTTATTCAGCTTGAAACTATAGTCGCGGGGCTGCGGACCGAAAATACGACCACCACCATTGAATAATGGAGATTTAATAGATCCTGCACGGGCACCACCTGTACCTTTTTGTTTGTATAATTTACGGGTCGATCCTGCGATCTCATTACGTTGCTTAGACTTATGCGTTCCCTGGCGTTGATTTGCTAAGTACTGCTTCACGTCCAAATAGATCGCATGATCGTTTGGTTCTACTGCGAAAATCGCATCAGGAAGCTGCACCTTGGCACCTGTTTCTTTACCTGATATATTAATAACCTTAACTTCCATGTTCTTATTTATCAACGATTACATATGAACCCTTAGCTCCCGGAATTGAACCGCTAACCACTAATAAGTTTTGGTCTGCAAAAACTTTCAAAACCTGAAGGTTTTGAATCTTTACGCGGTCACCACCCATACGACCCGCCATACGCATTCCTTTGAATACACGTGAAGGCCATGAAGATGCACCGAGTGAACCCGGAGCCCTTAAACGGTTGTGCTGCCCGTGAGTTTGACCACCCACACCACCAAATCCATGACGTTTTACAACACCCTGAAAACCTTTACCTTTTGAGGTACCAACTACATCGACATAATCGCCTTCGGCGAAGATTTCAACATTCACAACATCACCTAATGACTTCTCATCTTCAAAAGTTTTAAACTCAACCAGCTTACGCTTTGGTGTTGTTTTAGCTTTTGCGAAATGTCCTTTTAATGATCCTGTCGTGTTTTTCTCTTTCTTGTCGTCGAAAGCTAACTGAACCGCGCTGTAGCCGTCTGTATCGACGGTACGTAGTTGAGTAACTACGCATGGGCCAGCTTCGATCACTGTACACGGGATGTTTTTCCCGTCAGCATCGAATATGCTGGTCATTCCTACTTTTTTTCCAATAATTCCTGACATTTTCTTTAATCAATTTGTGTCCATCGAAGCAGTAGGGCTTCGTTCAAGACATAGTAAACCCCTCTAAAGGGAGGGCAAAGATAGGAAAGTCTTATTAATTATCAAATAGTTGTGAGTTTATTTTTTAATTTATTTGGGGATGACTGAGAATAGGGCATTTTGATGGGATAAATGAAAATTGAGACGATAGCTATCGGGTGGAGAAGGGAGAGTTGAGAATTGGAAATCGTTTAGAAAATTGATTTCATCACCTTATAGATATCGTGCTGATCCAGACTTTCCTCAGGATCGCAATACTTAACTTGAGTTCGATAAGGAAGGTAAAAATATTAGGTTATAATTATCCAGATAGGGCTTTGGAGCCAAATAATTTGATTTTGGAAAGCAATACCTGTGTGTTATAGTTTAGTTCAGCCCTTTCCTCCGGAGTATTTCCGGCAAGAAATCGCGTTCTGGTTCAAATTACGAATAGCCGGAAGATACCTCCTCCGGCAAGGTTTATTTTACCCGGTGCTGTTCTTCATCTGGACGGGCAGCCCGGAGTTGCTGGTGCGCGCGCAATGTCATTATTTAAGGAGCAGGAGGTTCTGGCTTTACAGTAAATAAAAAATCAGTTTGTTTGAAAAAAGATTTTGCTTTCGTAACTTAATATAAATTGATTGTCATGGGAATTTCGAAAGAACCAAACTTAACGGGTTTCAGAGGTACCATTGAAAAGACCGTTGTTGTCCGTATAGATACCTGGGGAAGAACCATTTTTAGTGCTTACCCCGACATGAGCAACATAAAGCCTACAACAGCACAGAAGCAGCAGCGCTTGAATTTTAAGGAAGCTCAGACTATAGCTCTAAAGATGCTATCTGATCCTGCTGTAAAAGCTTTCTACAAAGAGAAGTGCAAAGGGCAGCAGCGTCCACACAATATCCTTATTTCGGAACTGCTAAAAAAGAATGACCTTTGAATTGGGGTATAATCGTGCTAGGACATCAGGAGGACATCTTCGTACCATCTTCGTACCAACATTGTACCAAGTGTGTAGATCCTTCGATCAAAGGGTACTTTGATCGAAGGATCTACACAGAAAGTAATATGTAGACCTAAACTTGGCCTTAACATCATTCCAGTACGAAGGGGAATTAGCTTAAAGGCACATACCGCATTACACGCCACCCGATTCCGGTTCCCGAACCGTATATCTTCAATATAAACCCTAATTATCATCGCGGCGGATGCCCATCGTCATTATTTATAAGACAAGGAGGAACCAATCTAATTTAAGAATGGGGTCGTGGCCTCCGCCACGATGATTGCTCAACATATAAAAATTAAGGAGATTCCGGCGCAGAGGCCGGAATCGTATTCACCTTTGCATTGCAATCATGGCAGGTTTAATCCGCGACCTTTGTAAATAACAAGGATGTTATCCTTAGGTGTAACCCGATAGCCGGATCCGAATTTTCCGAATGAAATCACCTAAACGCGCGGAAAGTCGATTTCGTCAATCGTTTCAGAAAAACGAAAGTGAAATGGTGACTGACGAATTTATCTTTCATGACACCCTGGTAAATTCGTAAGTACCCCGATTTGCTAATTTACTAATTCTCTCATCACTAGTGTCCGGGGAAAAGATTTTGCTTTTCGACCCTGAAGATTCGTATGTGAAAATTCGAACACATACGACCTTCGGGGTCGGGAAAGGGACTGTAATGAAATTTTCTATAAACATGTGATCACCGGGTCAAGCCTACCTGAAATTTATATAGGGGGGCTTGCTTTTTAAAAACGGGTAAAAAACATTCAATGCTAAACATAAAAGCATATTTTATTGGGATTTCAATTGTAACCGGACACTAGTGATTCCCTAATTTGCTCATTCACAAATTACTAGTGTCCGGGGAAAAGTTTTTATTAAGGTTTAGCCCGGCAGCAGAATTGAAACTCTTGCCATATTTAGGAAAGAGGGTATTTTATTAATGATGGAGTTATTCTAATCTCGGGTATAGGCGTATCGCTCAATAGGGCCCGCCTTTAGGCGGCTTGTAATCGGCGTGATTCAATTCGGGCTTCAGCCCCACATATAGCAGGTTAGAAAATAACGTAAACCGGTGCTTCAGCGCCGACAACATTTAATCGGGCTGAAGCCCGATGCGGGTGTTCCGATATAAACGGATTATTTTGGGCTGAAGCCTGGAATATCCCCCTTGTATACCCCGCTTAAAAGCGGGGCCTATTGAGCGAGTGCGCTAACAGCCGGGCTTGCTTTTTGAAATCAGGAAATAAAATCGTTCACGATACTTTTTTGAAAGGATATTTTTAAACATTTTATTTTTACCGGACAACAGTGATTTGCTCATTTGCTAATTTCCTAATCATTTTTGTATTTTTAAAAATCCTATCTACGAAACATGAAGAATATCAGCTTATTAACTATTAGCCTGTTGCTTGTCTTATTAAGCAGGAACGCCATTGCCCAGGTT
Organism: Daejeonella sp.; assembly: GCF_030695525.1. Lineage (GTDB taxonomy): Bacteria > Bacteroidota > Bacteroidia > Sphingobacteriales > Sphingobacteriaceae > Daejeonella. Next base: position 18,354 of record NZ_JAUYSS010000017.1, read on the forward strand.
CCGGATACCACTTTAGCCGGACAGTACGAAGATGTGGTGATCAATTCCGGATCTTATAAGGTGTATAAGAACATCCGCAAAACAAAAATCGAACAGCTCTGGAAAAATGTAACTGACAGTCTGCAGAAAGAAAGAAAGATTGCTGCAGATAGCAAAGCACAATTAGAAAAAGGTCTGGCAGAAATTCCAATCCTTCAAGCCGAAATAAAAGAGTTAAAAGCAGCCAACTCTCCTATAAAAAAACTTAGTAATGTGAGTAATACTACACTGCTCTGGGGACTAATAGTGTTACTTGCTGCCGGAATTGTATTTGTGATCTACCGCAGCCGCAGCGCAGTGCAGGAACTCAAAGAACAGAACGAACGCTATGAGGAACTTAGCACAGAGTTCCGCGAATATAAAAGCAAAGCCGCCGAAAAGGAGCGTAAACTTGCCCGGGAACTTCAGGATGAACGGAATCTGGTGGATGAATTGAAGGCACGGTAAAATCAATTAACATTGAGTTTGATACAAAGAACAACCCGACTTACGAAATCACCTAACCGAGCGGAAAGTAGATTTCGTCAGTCGCAGACCAATTAGGTGACTGATGAATTTAATTGCATGGCGCCTAGGTAAATTCGTAAGTCCGAAATCCCGACTTGCGAAATCACCTAACCGAGCGGAAAGTAGATTTCGTCAGTCGCAGACCAATTAGGTGACTGACGAATTTAATTGCATGGCGCCTAGGTAAATTCGTAAGTCCGAAATCCCGACTTGCGAAATCACCTAACCGAG
>NZ_JAUYSS010000019.1 GCF_030695525.1 Daejeonella sp.
AGTATCGCTCAATAGGGCCCGCCTTTAGGCGGGTTGTAACCGGCGTGATTCAATTTGGGCTTCAGCCCCACATATAGCAGGTTAGAAAATAACGTAAACCGGTGCTTCAGCGCCGACAACATTTAATCGGGCTGAAGCCCGATGGGGGTGTTCCGGAATAAACGGATTATTTTGGGCTGAAGCCCGGAATATACCCCTTGTATACCCCGCTTAAAAGCGGGGCCTATTGAGCGAGTGCGCTAACAGCGGGGCTTGCTTTTTGAAATCAGGAAATAAAATCGTTCAGGATACTTTTTAAAAGGATATTTTTAAACATTTTATTTTTACCGGACAACAATGGTTTTAGGTTTAGGTAATAAGTTTTAAGTTATAGGTTATAAGTTTTTGATTTTTTCATTTAATCTGAAACAGGATTATTAAAGGAGCAATTAATTCTTCATTCTCCATTCTCCATTCTCAATTCAATAATTAACTTTGAACCATGAGTATTGTGGTAGAGAACCTCAGTAAAACTTACGGAGCGCAGAAAGCAATCGACGGAATCTCGTTTCGGGCTTCGCCGGGAAATGTGCTTGGTTTTTTGGGGCCAAATGGTGCCGGAAAATCCACAACCATGAAAATTCTGACCTGCTTCATACCTCAAAGTTCCGGAACAGCCTCTGTTTGCGGGATGGATGTGAATGCTCATTCAATGGAAGTACGCAGGAAAATTGGCTATCTGCCTGAACATAATCCACTCTACCTTGAAATGTATGTTCGTGAGGCACTAACTTTTATCGGTTCTGTCTATAAGCTTGAAAATTCAAAAAAAAGAATGGGGGAGGTCATTGAACTTTGCGGATTAGGGGAGGAGCAAAATAAGAAGATCGGTACCTTATCTAAGGGTTACAGGCAGCGTTTGGGGCTGGCTCAGGCTATTTTTTCAGACCCTGCAGTATTGATTCTTGATGAACCAACTTCCGGACTCGACCCGAATCAGGTGATCGGTATCCGGAGTCTGATCACTGAATTGGGCAAAACTAAAACGGTGATACTTTCAACGCATATTATGCAGGAAGTAGAGGCAGTTTGTGAGCAGGTAATCATAATCAACAGTGGTAAGATAGTTGCTGATGATAAATTGAGCAGTTTGAAAGAAGCTCACAAGAATAAAAGTCTGGAAGATATATTCATCGGACTGACGGGTTCAGCTGTTCATTAAATTTCATATAATTTTAATTTTAACAAAGGAAAATCAGATCAGGTGTTAAGTATCCTAAATAAAGAAATAAGCGGTTTTTTCAGTTCCCTTGCGGCCTATATTTCAATGGCTGTATTTCTGCTGCTTACCGGTCTTTTTCTCTGGGTTTTCCCCGATTCAAGTATTCTGGATTATGGCTATGCCGGTTTGGATAGCTTTTTCAATATCGCCCCCTACCTGTTTATGTTCCTTATTCCTGCTGTTACAATGCGTTCACTGGCAGAAGAAAAGAAGGATGGTACATTCGAATTACTGGCAACCCGCCCTCTGAGCGACTGGCATATTGTTCTTGGAAAGTTTCTGGCATCGCTGCTGATTGTTGTACTTACCCTTGTGCCTACTTTAATTTATTATATCAGTGTTTATCAATTGGGGATAAGCAAAGGGAATATTGATACCGGCGCAGTGATTGGATCATACCTTGGTTTAGTTTTATTGGGAGCGGCCTTCACTTCAATTGGCCTGTTTACTTCATCTTTGGGAAAAAATCAGATTATTGCCTTTACCCTTTCAGTTTTTCTATGCTTTATTAGTTTTAGTGCTTTTGATTCGATCAGTAAGCTTATTGCACTTCAGGATTTTGAAAGTGGTTTAACCAACCTTGGTATTAATCAGCATTATCAATCAATCAGCAGGGGAGTGCTGGATAGCCGTGATTTTATTTACTTTTTGAGTTTTGCCGGATTGTTTCTTTTATTAACTAAAACAGTATTGGGAGCAAGGAAATGGTAAACCGCCGTAAACATGATTTGAATATTTTGATCCTTGCATTAGCAGGTATAGTAATACTAAATGTTCTTTCATCCTTTTTCTTTACCCGCATTGATTTTACAGCTGAAAAGCGATATACACTTTCAGAAATTACCAAAACCATATTGAAAGATCTGGATGAGGAGGTTCAGGTAACGGTTTATCTGGAAGGTGATTTTCCGGCAGGATTCCTTCGTTTAAGAAATACTACCGCTGATCTCCTTCGGGATTTTAAAGCCTATTCAAACGGTAATCTAAAATTTGATTTTGTAAATCCTCTTTCCGGAGATCAGAAGTCGCAGGAAGAGGCCTATCAGTTATTGCTTGAAAAGGGTATAGAACCTACAAACTTGAGTGTCAAGACTGAGGATGGGATGTCGCAGAAGATCATTTTTCCGGCCGCTTTGATTACCTATAAAGGACGTCAAATACCGGTAAAGCTCTTACAGTCAAGGTCTGGTATTAGCCCGGAAGAAGTTCTGAATAATTCAATACAGAACCTGGAATATGCCTTTGCCAGTGGGATAAAAAAGATAAGCAAGAATGAATCGGGGCGTATTGGCTTTACAGAAGGACATGGAGAATTAAGTGATCAGCAGCTGAGTGATGCGATGAAATCTTTGGGAGATTCTTATGAAGTTGGCCGTGTTGATCTGAATACTATAAGCTTCGCAGGACTTGATCAGCTGAACTTATTAATTATTGCCAAGCCGGAACAGCCTTTTACTGAGGCTGAGAAATATAAGATCGATTATTTCCTGATGAAGGGTGGAAGGATAATCTGGTCGCTGGATCAGGTCAGTGCAGAACTCGACAGCCTTCGTGGTTCTACTGAGCAGCTTGCCTTTGCTAAAAAGCTGAATCTTGACGATATGCTCTTTAAGTATGGAGTAAGGCTGAACTATACCTTGCTTGCAGATATGAATTGTGCACAAATCCCGGTTAATTTGGGAGCAGTTGGCGGACAATCACAAATCCAGTTATTGCCCTGGTTGTTTTATCCCATATTTGTTCCGGTGTCAACTCACCCTTTGGTTAAAAATCTGGATGGGATACGTTCAGAGTTTCCGGGAACTATTGATCTTATATCAGTAAAAGGACTGACTTCGGAAGTAATTCTTTCATCATCACCTTTTAACCGTTCTTTGGATGTGCCGGTAATGCTTTCCCTGCAGATGGTTGAGGAAGAGCCTGATCCTAAGCAGTTTCAGTCTGACCCAAAGCCTGTTGGCGTGCTTCTGGAGGGCATATTTCCTTCGAATTTCAAGAACCGTCCGGTACCGGTGGGTATTTCAGGGCTGGAAGCCATTCCTCAAGAGGCTAAGCCAGGCAAAATGATTGTACTTGCCGACGGGGATATCTTTAAAAATCAGATCAATAATACAGATGGCTCAATATATCCTTTAGGATTTGACCGTTATACCAGGGAACAGTATGCAAATAAGAATTTTCTTCTGAATGCAGCAGATTACCTCTATGATGACTCGGGTATTATTACTCTCCGGAACAAGGAAATCAAACTCAGATTACTCGACCGTGCAAAAATCCGGCAGGAAAAGGTATTCTGGCAGTTTCTGAACATTGGATTTCCTCTTATATTGTTGATAGCTTGCGGTATTTTTCAACATTACTATCGTATCCGCAGGTATACACGTTAATTTGTATATTTTTGATCCTGAGTACTGCCGGTCATTACTGATATTTAGCTCTTAAAAGCTTATTAGGAACTACCAAAAAGCTTTACTATTATTGTTTTTCAGATATTTGAATATGAGATTTATAGTTTCAACATCGACCTTATTAAAACAGCTTCTAGCTGTCAATGGTGCATCCAGCAGCAGCACAGTTTTGCCCATTCTGGAAAACTTTCTTTTTGAGATAAAGAGTGGTATTTTAACGGTTTCAGCTACTGATTTGCAGACCAGCATGACCACTTCATTATCAGTTGAATCAAAAGCGGATGGTAAAGTGGCGATACCTTCCAAGATTTTACTTGAGACCTTAAAAACGCTTCCTGATCAACCGATTTCTTTCTCTGTTGATGATAAAACATTTGCTATTGAAATCAGTGCCGGAGATGGTAAGTACAAATTGAGCGGTGAGAATGGAGAAGATTTTCCAAAGATTCCTGTTGTTGAAAATCCTTCTTCTGTAGCTATGCCTGCTTCTGTATTATCTGAAGCTATAAATAAGACACTATTTGCGGTTAGCGGAGACGAATTACGTCCTGCGATGACTGGTGTGTATTGTCAGTTAAGTCCGCAACATATTACCTTTGTTGCTACCGATGCTCACAAATTGGTAAGATACCGTCGTTTGGATACAAAATCCGAAGCTCCGGCTACTTTTATTCTGCCAAAGAAGGCATTGACACTTTTAAAAGCATCACTCCCCTCGGATGATGTGAGTGTAGCAGTCGAATACAATAATACCAGTGCATTTTTCAGATTTGGCAATATTAACCTTATTTGCAGACTAATTGATGAGCGTTATCCTGATTATGAAGCTGTTATTCCTACGAATAACCCTAATAAACTAATAATTGACAGATCCCTCTTTCTGAACTGTCTGCGTCGTGTTGTTATTTTTGCGAACAAAACAACTCATCAGGTACGCTTAAAAATTTCAGGCAGTGAATTGAATATTTCATCTGAAGATATTGATTTTGCAAATGAAGCCCATGAGCGCCTTTCCTGTCAATATGAAGGAGAGGATATGGAAATTGGTTTTAATGCTAAGTTTCTGATCGAAATGCTGAATAATCTTGGCGGCGAAGAAGTTCTTCTTGAAATGAGCAGCCCCAATCGTGCCGGCTTATTAATGCCTCAGACACATGATGAACAGGAAGAAGTCCTGATGCTGGTTATGCCTGTGATGCTGAACAATTATGCATAGATTTCTGAACAGTTTGATGTAAACACAAGCTATTGTTTATTGTTTTTAGCTAAATGGCCTGGTTCTTGAACCGGGCTATTTTGTTATAAAGCCAATTTGGCTTAATTGTAAACTAAAACATTGAATTATGAAAACATCAAATCAATTAAGCAAGTATCAATTTTCTGGTCTATTAACCGGGCTTGTTGTAGCCACAATGGTGTTAGGTTCCTGCAGTAAGGATGAAAATGAAGTTATTATTGAAGGACGGGCAAAGATTATGATCGTGAATGCAGCCTCGGGTTCACCAGCTCAGGACTTTTACCTTGATAATTCGAAGGTAAATGCAGAGGCTGTTGCATATTCTCAAAGTACTTCCTACATTTCTACTGATGCAGGTAATGGTAGAAAGGCTGAATTTAAGAACAACAGCAATGCAAGCGTCAACTTTACAGGATATGTGGATTTGACTGCAAATGAAAATTACACCTTCTTTTACACAGGAAAAGCAGATGGATCCGGAAACAGCAGTGCGGTATTTAAGGATGAGCAGACTAGTCCTTCTCCAAATAAGGCAAAGTTAAGATTTGTAAATCTGGCAGAGGGTTTGGCGAGTGCCAATTTAATGATTACAGGAGGATTGGTGTTCGCATCGAATGTGGCTTTTGGGACTGCCTCAAGTTTCTCTGAAGTTGATCCGGGCACATTCGCCTTGCAAACCGTTCTGGCAACCAGTACTTCAACTTCTGCCAATCTGGGCAGTTTTACCCTGCAGGCCGGGAAAATTTATACAATTTATACAAGCGGGTCTTTAAGCGGAAGTGCACAAACAGCCATATCCGCAAAAATGTTAACGCATAATTAATCATACTTTTGCAATTAAAATAGAAAACTCAGGGCCTTTGTCCTGAGTTTTCTATTTTTGTAAAAAAAATACAGATACATTGGAAATTATTCAACAGCTTATTGATTTCATACTCCACATCGATAAGCATCTAATAGAAATCGTTCAGAATTATCAAACCTGGACCTACCTGATACTTTTTCTCATCATTTTTGCCGAAACTGGTTTGGTCGTAACTCCATTTTTGCCCGGTGATTCTCTGTTGTTTGCTGCCGGTGCAATCATTGCAATACCTGAGAGTGGATTGAATATATTCCTGATGTGTATACTACTGATCATTGCAGCAATCCTGGGTGATCTCGTAAACTACCATATTGGAAAATATATTGGTCATAAAGCCTTTAGCGGAAAAATTAAATTTCTTAAAAAAGAATACCTGGAACAAACTCAGGCATTCTATGAGAAACATGGTGGGAAAACCATCATTTATGCCCGTTTTATACCAATTATTAGAACTTTTGCCCCCTTTGTAGCAGGTATTGGTACAATGAGTTATCTCAAATTTGCCACCTTTAATGTTACCGGTGCTGTTTTGTGGGTCGCATCTTTTCTATTCATCGGATATTTCTTTGGGGGATTACCGATCATAAAGGACAATTTTACCTATGTCATATTCGGAATTATCATTCTGTCTGTTCTGCCTCCTGTGATCGAATTAATTCGTGAAAAGCGGAAAAGAAAAATCTGAATGTAATGATTATTCTTTCTCAAAACACGCTGCACCGCTAGAAGTTTACTCTAACTTTATCTCATTTACATCAAATTAAATCTACAACCTTGGAAGTCATAAGTACCATTCTCGATTATATATTAAACATTGATAAGCACCTGGTAAAAATTGTGAGTGATTACCGTACCTGGACCTATCTGATTATTTTCGTCATCATATTTGCCGAAACCGGTTTTGTTGTTACACCATTCCTGCCGGGAGATTCACTGCTTTTTGCGGTTGGTGCACTCATTGCAAAAGGAGATACCGGTTTGAATATCTATACTATGGGTTTGCTGTTAATTGTAGCTGCCATTACCGGAAACACTATTAATTATTTTTTAGGAAACTTTCTGGGTCAAAAGGTCTTTAAGTCCGGAAATAGGATACTGAAGCCGGAGTATTATGAAAAGACCAAAGAATACTTCAATAAAAAAGGAGGTAATATGCTGATATTCAGTAGGTTTATGCCTATTTTCAGAACTTTTGCACCTTTCGTTGCCGGGGTCGGGAAAATGAAATTTGGACCCTTTACTTACTATAATGTTGTAGGCGGAGTTTTATGGATCGTCAGTTTCCTTGGAATTGGTTTTGTCTTTGGGAATATCCCCTTCATCAAAGATAACTTCACTTATGTTATGCTGGTCATCATTGTCCTGACTATTTTACCTGCGGTAATTGCTGCCTTCAGGGCGAAGAATAGCATAGACAAGGGGGAGCTCTAGTTTTCAGGTCTTCCTATGATCCGGCCCTGACCGAACAGTTGTTCTGTGTTCTCTCTGCTAAGTTTTTCGACTTTGCTGAATTCTTTTTTAGGAAAATTTTTAAGCTGAGGCTGCCCTGCATCTACCCAGGCAGAGAACCAATAACTTCCTGTCATCAGGATGGATGCGCGCATCTGATTTTCAACCATCCCCTGTAGAGCTTTATGATAAGCCATGGCATATTCTTTTGAATACTGTCTTTCAACTTTACCCTTACGCTCACCATAAGAAAACTTCAGATCTGAAGCCATCATTTTATTCAGTCTGGCCTCAATCATTAAGGTCGAATCCAGAAGACTGTGGCTATTTCTGATAATTTTCCAGGCTTCTTTCAGTGGATTTTCCAGATATTTTGCAGGACCAGTTATAAAATCGTATTCAGTTGAGAAAAGCTCCGGAAGCCGGCTTTCCCAGAATCCGTGAATACCTGTCTGTCCGCTTAGTTGTCCGTTATAATTTTCAGTAGTATGAAGTGGTACATGAGCATCCGAAACATAATGGCCCAGATCTGCCGAGAGACGTAATATCCGGATGGAATCACGTTCCCTGAAAGCCTTTACCAGCGAAAAATAGGTTTTTTCAATTTGCCATGGGATAATACCGTTTTCAATCAGCAATGCAGTTGTAAATTTTAATTCTGCATCAGTCCATTTTTCAGGAATGTTGTCAAAGGGATTTTTACCATAGCGGTCAGCATCAATAAAATGCCTTGGAGCTTCAGCAGTGTCCGAATATCGGCGTTTATCGGCATTAACAGCGTGCTCAGTGATATGCAAGATATTATTTTTATAAAAGCGGATCATATCACCCGGCAATATGAAAACTGCCATACGATTGATCTGCTGGTGCGCAAAAAAGCCCCATGAGGAACAGGATATCCATATGATAAGGGATAATATGAGCAGCAGTTTTTTCTTCAATGTTATAGGATCAAGGGGATCGCATTATAAAATTGATTTTTTTTTATATCTTAATCAGGTCTACCTATCCAACGGTCGAATGATTGATTAAACGGTTATCACATTAGCAAAATGATAAATGAAATCATAATTTTGAGCCTTTTAATTCATTGAAACAAGCCATTCTTCTTTTTTTAATTTATGCTTTGTATTTTAAAATAATCGGCATATATTTGCAGTCCTTAAAAGAGGGACGGAATAATAAGCTTAAGAAATGGCAAATCATAAATCATCGATAAAAAGAATCAGATCAAACGCAGCTAAGCGTTTACGTAATCGCTATCAGGCGAAAACCACCAGATCCGCAATCAAAAGATTACGTATAACTACTGACAAATCTGAAGCGACTCCGCTTTTGAGCAAAGTAATCTCTATGCTTGATCGTTTGGCTAAAAAGAACATCATCCACAAGAACAAAGCATCTAATAATAAGTCTAAACTGACAAAATTTGTTAATGGATTAAAATAGTCTTTGAAGATATTTGAAAAAGGGGTACCGTTTAATCAGTGCCCCTTTTTTGTTTTATGCGGTTTTCATAAATTTAATTATGGAGACTTATGATCATAAAATTAGCATCAAGTCCTGGGCTGAGGAAGATCGTCCAAGGGAGAAACTTTCTAATCAGGGAAGACGCAGTTTGAGTGATGCCGAACTAATTGCGATTCTGATTGGATCAGGAAACGTGAATGAGAGTGCAGTAGAGCTTAGTAAACGGATTCTATACGCATGCGACCACGATCTGAACCAGCTTGCCCGGCTGGGTATTGCCGACCTTTCCAGATTCAAGGGGATTGGAGAAGCTAAAGCCATAACCATCATTGCAGCTTTGGAGCTCGGCCGTCGAAGAAAGGATACGGTGAGTGCGCAACTAGTCCAGGTTAGTACAAGCATAGATGTTTATCAATCCATTGTATCCCAATATAAGGATCTGAATCATGAGGAATTCTGGATTCTGCTTCTAAACCGGGCGAATAAGATTACCTCCAGGCACCTGGTGAGTAAAGGTGGGCAGGCTGGTACCATCGCTGATCCCAAAATCATTTTTAATATTGCATTAGAAAATCATGCAGCTTCGGTCATACTGACACATAATCACCCTTCCGGAAATCTGAAACCCAGTCAGGCAGATCTCGAACTGACACGCAAATTAAAGTCGGCGGGGCAATTTTTGGATATCCCTATCCTTGATCATCTGATCATTACTGATCAGGGATTTCTGAGTTTTGCCGATGAGGGTTTACTCGACTAATTTAATATGAGGTCTGAGGTCTGAGATCTGAAGTATGAGGTCTGAGATCTGAGATCTGAGTTCAGACATCTGACTTCATACTTCGGACTTCATACTTCAGACATCATAAATCTGAATTCTCACATCTCACATCTCATATCTCAAATCTCTTACTATCTTTGGCCTTTAGTTTTTTTAGAACATGAAGATCTCTTATAAGTGGCTGCAGCAATTCATTCAAACAAGCAAAACCCCTGCAGAATTATCCCTGATCCTGACCAATATCGGATTGGAGGTAGAGAGCCTGGAAAAGGTGCAGACTATTCCCGGCGGACTTGAAGGATTAGTGATTGGATTTGTGAAGGAATGTGTTCGGCATCCGAATGCAGACCGTCTTAAAGTAACCCGGGTTGATGTTGGATTAGGAGAGGATCTTCAGATCGTATGTGGGGCCAATAATGTGGCTGCGGGACAGAAAGTGGTAGTGGCTACAGTTAATACAACGGTGCATCCGACAAATGGAGAGCCTTTTAAGATTAATAAATCAAAAATTCGCGGAGAGGTCTCAGAGGGCATGATCTGTGCTGAAGATGAGATAGGTTTAGGCCATGATCATGATGGAATTATGGAACTGAATGAGGATGCCATTATTGGTTCGGCGGCAAAAGACTACTTTAATCTTCAGGATGATTTTGTTTTCGAGATTGGCTTAACTCCGAACAGGGCCGATGCGGCTTCCCATTTAGGTGTTGCCCGTGATCTTGCAGCCTACCTTAAAATTCCGGTTATCATGCCTGATTTATCGGGATTTAAGGTGCAGAGTAATGATCTTACTATTCCGGTTATGATTGAGGATACAGAAGCATGTCCGCGTTACTCATCCTTAAGCATAAGCGGGATCAGCATTAAAGAATCGCCTGAATGGCTAAAAAATAAGTTAAATGCGATTGGCATTCGCCCGATTAATAATGTAGTTGATGTAACCAATTATGTACTTCATGAACTCGGGCAGCCCCTGCATGCATTTGATGCAGATGCAATTAGCGGCAATAAAGTTCTGGTTAAGAAATTAGTTGAAGGTAAAGTATTCAAAACACTGGATGAGGTTGATCGTAAATTAGCTGCAGATGATCTGATGATCTGTAATGCTGTTGAGCCTATGTGTATCGCAGGAGTTTTTGGTGGAATATCCTCGGGTGTAAATCAATCCACGACAAAAATATTTCTGGAAAGCGCCTGGTTCAACCCGGTTTCGGTTAGGAAAACATCCAAACGACACGGATTAAAGACGGATGCTTCTTTCAGATTTGAGCGGGGAACAGATCCGGATATGACAGTAACAGCTTTAAAGCGTGCTGCTCTTCTCATTCAGGAACTGGCTGGCGGTGAAATATCTTCTGAGATATCGGATATTTATCCATCCCCGGCAAAACCATTCTCTGTGGAGATATCTTTTAAGAATGTGAGCCGTTTGATTGGAAAGACAATCCCGAGGGATGAAATACGAGCTACATTGCTTGGTTTAGGGATTAATATCAGCTCAGAAGATTCCGAAGGGATGCAGTTGGAAGTCCCTGCTTACAAAGTAGATGTGACCCGTGAGGTTGACATTATCGAAGAGATACTTAGAATTCACGGTTACGATAATGTAGAGATTCCATCCCAGATCCGCGCATCCTTAAATACCACTACAAAGCCTGATAAGGAAGTTTTACAAAACCAGATTTCGGATTTATTGTCTGCAAATGGCTTTTTCGAGATGCTAAGTAATTCACTGACTAAATTAAGTTATTCTGCTGAGCCCGAAAGGGCAGTAAGGATTCTGAATCCATTGAGTAGTGATCTGGATGTTATGCGCCAAAGCCTTCTGTTTTCAGGACTTGAAGCCATAGCCTATAACCAGAACCGAAGAAATTCTGACCTTAAACTATATGAGTTTGGCAAGGTGTATAATCTTGATCAGGATAGCTATAATGAGAATCAACGACTTTCGGTTTTTCTTACGGGTTTCCAAAATACTGAAAGCTGGAATGTAAAACCTTTAAATACAGGATTTTATAATTTAAAGTCGGCTGTTGATCTGATTATTAGCAGGTTAAATGTAAAAGGGTTAAGTACTTCAGAAAGAACAAATAATGAACTTTCATCTGGGATTTGTTACCTCAAGGGTGATAAGATCCTTGTTGAATTTGGAACAGTTTCAAAAAAATCATTGAAGAAACTGGATATAAGCACAGAGGTATTTTATGCCGATTTTGACTGGGATCTGATTGTCCGTTCAGTCCGAAAGAATAAAATTAGCTATACTGAGGTTTCGAAATTCCCTTCCGTGAGAAGGGATTTATCTATGCTGCTGAATAAGGATATTAGCTTTGAACAATTAAAGCAGATTGCCCTGAAGACTGAAAAAGGCATTTTAAAGCAAGTAAATGTATTTGATGTTTATGTTGGAGATAAGCTACCGGAAGGTAAAAAATCATATGCCCTTAGTTTCCTGCTCCAGGATGAAGAAAAAACATTAACCGACAAGCAAATTGACGCGATCATGCAAAAATTAATTCTTAATTTCGAGAAGCAGGCGGGAGCGGAGATAAGAAAGTAGTTAGTTATACGTAATACGTTGTACGTTAAATGCTTGCCGATTTTGAACTATCAGTTATAGGATTGATTATATAAAATATGTTACTAAATTATAGAACGTATAACGTAAAACTTACAACTTACAACTCAAATGACAGTTACAGATCAGCTCAGTAAGGTAATTGATAAAACCAGCAGGTTAATAGACCTTTGTGCTGCTTTACAGGAGGAGAATGATTTATTGAAACTTGAGAATGATTCCCTAAAACGTTCAGTTGAAAGCCGCGAGATAAAAAAAACTGAACTGGAAGAAAAGCTTCGTGTGATGACCCTGGCACGTTCTTTAGAGGGTATTCAACCAACTGAATTAGGCTTGAGTGAAAAAACTCTTGACATAAAGCAAAAAATTACCGAATTTGTACGCGAAATAGATAAGTGTATTGTATTGCTGAAAAAGTAATACTTAGTGAACTAAGCTCAAATGGGAGAAATCTCCATAAAAATAAATATTGCGGATAGAGTTTACCCCTTAAAGGTAAATACTGAAGAAGAGGAAATAATTAGAAGGGCAGCTAAAGTTATAAATGACCGTATAAAAGAATATCAGGACAATTATGCGGTTCGGGATAAACAGGATTTGTTATCAATGTGCGTATTGCATTACGCTACAACTACGCTGAAAGCGGAACGGAAAGTAATGCATGAAGATACGGATGTAACAGATAAAGTTCATCAACTGGATCAACTGCTGACAGATTTTTTTTCTAAGTAATATCGTTCTTTTTAACATAGAGCATTTAAGATTTAACCGCAGTTAAATTTTTGAGTTTCACTATTTTAAGCTTAACAATTCAATATTAGAAGAGTTAAAAGATAGATCATTTGCATGCACCTGATCATAATCAATACTCTAAACCTAATGAATGAAGCTTATACAGTACATGAGGCTTAAGATTTAGTTGCGGTTTTTTTATTTAAACAGAAATTATGGACATAATACAAATAATGCTCTACGTTTTACTTGGTTTGGGAGCAGGAATCGTAATCGGGCGCTTTCTTCTCCGGAAATTATTCAGGAACCAGGAAATGGGGGCACAGAATAAAGCAAAAAAAATCCTTAAGGATGCTGAAAACAATGCCGAGATCCTGAAAAAGGATAAACTTCTGGAAGCTCGTGAGAAATTTCTGCAAATGAAGGCAGAGCATGAACAGGAGATCAATAGCAAAAACAATACGATTAATCAAAGGGAGAATTCGATCAAGCAGAAGGAACAGTCTATCAATCAGAAACTGGATAATCTGACTAAGAAGGAGGAAGAATTAGCAGCAGTAAAAGGAAATCTCGAAAAGCAGATTGAGCTGACTAAAAAGAAGCAGGAGGATATTGATGCTTTGAAAAATCAACACATTCAGCAAATGGAAGCTATTGCGGGTTTGTCGGCAGAAGATGCAAAAAATCAGCTGATTGATTCCCTTCGTGAAGAAGCCCGTACTCAGGCCATGATCCAGATTAAGGATATTGTTGACGAGGCCAAACTTACTGCGAACAAGGAAGCAAAAAAGGTAGTTATTCAAACAATCCAGCGTACAGCTACAGAAAGTGCGATTGAGAATACGGTTTCGATCTTTAATATCGAGAATGATGAGATTAAAGGCCGCGTTATTGGTCGTGAAGGCCGTAATATTCGTGCGCTTGAAGCTGCCACAGGAATCGAAATTATTGTTGATGATACTCCCGAGGCAATTATTCTTTCCGGATTTGATCCGGTAAGACGTGAAATAGCCCGCCTGGCCTTACATCGTTTGGTTACGGATGGTCGTATCCATCCTGCCCGGATTGAAGAGGTTGTCGCCAAGACGAAGAAACAGATCGAAGATGAGATTGTAGAAATAGGAGAGCGCACGGTAATTGACCTTGGTATTCATGGGCTACATCCCGAACTGATCAGAATGGTAGGAAGAATGCGTTACCGTTCATCATACGGTCAGAATTTATTGCAGCACTCGCGTGAGGTTGCGAATTTCTGTGCGACGATGGCCGCGGAACTTGGTTTGAATGTAAAAATGGCTAAGCGCGCCGGACTGCTGCATGATATAGGTAAGGTACCTGATGATAACCCGGAATTACCGCATGCTCTTTTAGGTATGCAGCTGGCCGAGAAATATAAGGAACATCCTGAAGTTTGCAATGCAATAGGTGCACACCATGATGAAGTTGAAATGACTTCGATGATCTCTCCGATTATTCAGGCTTGTGATGCGATTTCAGGTGCAAGGCCTGGCGCGAGAAGGGAAGTGGTAGAAAGTTATATCAGACGATTGAAAGAACTTGAGTCGCTTGCATTATCTTATCCTGGTGTTGAAAAAACATTTGCAATTCAGGCAGGAAGGGAACTGCGTGTAGTTGTAGAAAGTGAACGGATCAGTGATGCCGCTGCTGAGATTTTAGCTGCAGATATCTCAAACCGGATACAAACAGAAATGACCTATCCCGGACAGATCAAAGTGACTGTTATTCGTGAGACGCGCTCTGTTGCTTACGCGAAATAAAAATAGTTTTACGTTTTACGTATTCTTTCCAACGTATAACGTAAAACGTAAAACTTCTAAAAATGGGGAAGCAAATCCAAAAACGCCCGGTGGATGTCTACTTTGATAAGTATTCAGAGAGTCATCAGAATAATACTAATGAAATCATTCACTGGATATGTGTTCCTCCGATCGTATTCAGCCTATTTGGTCTGATTTGGGCAATTCCATTTCCACACCTCGATTTCCTGGGCAGATATAATGGCTATGTTAACTTTGCCTCTTTTTTAATTGCCTTTTCGATTTATTTTTATTACAAGCTTTCTCCGGTATTATCTTATGCGATGCTGCTGATTATTATGATCTTTTCGGCAGGCATAGTGAGCCTGGAGAAACTTGAAAGGAATGCAGGCTGGCCTGAAATGTGGCAGGTTTGTCTGGGGATATTTGTACTGGCATGGATCGGTCAGTTTATTGGTCATAAGATTGAAGGGAAGAAGCCCTCCTTTTTTGATGATCTTAAGTTCCTTCTCATCGGACCAATATGGCTGCTTCACTTCCTGTTTAAGAAAGCCGGCATACCATATTAATCATCCTGTGAATATCCGTGACTATTTCCTGCCTGATAGATATCAGGGTCATATTCCCCATTTCCCAATCAAATCAGCAGCATCCACCACCCGGTGTACAGCATGCCGTTTTTGTATTTTCTTTCAATTGTTCAGCCGGTATGCCACATTTATCCTGAGCCAGACAATTGGTTTGCTTTGATAATAGCACAAAATTATTGTCCCTGAATTCAGGTTCATACTTTCCTATGGTCTCAGTCTGATACTCAACCTCAATTTCCAGATCTTCCATACCCAAAACCTTTTCTGAAAGTGCAATAATTTTCAATAATTTTTGGGGCTTTAATCTATGGTCAAAATCATTGGCATCCCATAATTGGAAATTAGCCACTTTCTCATTTCTGACAGTACCTCCACAGTCGATAAAGTTCTTAGTTACAATTCCAACTTCTGTAACATGGAAGTGTTCGGGAACAAAGCTTCCATTCTCAAGTTCAAATGTTACAGTCTCTACTTTATTTAAATGTTCTTTAATTTCTGATAGTTTCATTGTTGCTGTGTTAAATGTTTAATAAAATATTATATCGCAATATTACGATTAATATTTCACATTTATAAATTTTTTTCAATGAAGAGAGCTAAACAGCTAAATAGCCTGATATATGCTTTCGGAGTTAACATTGAGTTAACGCACTTAACATAGAATTGATTTATTGGTAAATCAGGCTTAATACTAATACAATCTTGAGTTAACACTGCGGTAATACTTTTGTAGAAATTAAAACGCAACAAAGTGAAACACAATATTATTGTTAAAATCTTAAGCATCAGTTTACTATTAATTTTAGGTACTCTGGCCGGTTTTAGTCAGCAGACAGGAAGAATCTCAGGTAGAGTAACTGATTCAAAATCCGGTGAAACTTTAATTGGTCTGACCGTTAAAATTACCGGTGCCACCTTCGGGGCATCCACGGATATTGAAGGCAGATATTCTCTGGGAAATCTCAATCCGGGGAAATATAGTCTAGGCTTCTCTTATATAGGATATCAGGCAAAGAATATCACAGATATTGAAGTGCTGGCTGGTAAAACCACAACTCTTGATGTGATTATGGAGGAGGCCAGTTCTCTTGCACTCGAAGAAGTGGTTATCACTGCAACTGTGAGGCAGGAAAGTATCAGTGCATTATATGCTCAGCAAAAGAATAGTATCAGTATTTCAAGCGGGATTACTTCTGAGCTGATCAGAAGAACTCCAGACCGTAGTACTTCAGAAGTATTGAAACGTGTGAGTGGTGCCAGTATTCAGGAAAACAAATTCGTGATTATCAGAGGGCTTGCCGACAGGTATAATTCATCGATATTAAATAACGCAGTATTACCATCATCAGAGCCCGACAGAAAGGCATTTTCATTTGATATCATTCCTGCCAATTTAATTGACAGGATTGTAGTTAATAAAACAGCATCTGCGGATCTTCCGGGAGATTTTGCCGGAGGAGTGATTCAGGTAATCACCCGTGATGTTCCTGAAGAGAATTTTCTGAATGCCTCAGTTAGTTTTGGATACAACAATCAGTCAACTTTTAAAGACTTTACCTCCAATGCCAGAAATAAATATGATTTTCTAGGTTTTGATGATGGCAGTCGTAAGCTTCCAGCCGGTTTCCCGGGATCATTCCAGGCTTATAACCCTTTATCAAATGCAGATAAGGCAAAATATTCAGCGCAAGTAAAGAATTCATATCCTGAAGTTAGTCAAATGGCTATCCCTACTCAAAATCACCAACTAACCTGGGGTAGGAGAAAGGAACTTAAAAATGGTGCATCTTTTGGTAATGTGGTTTCCCTGAGTTACAGGAATTCCCAAAGTATTGCCTTCGCAGAGCGGAAGGATTACGAATTTTCGGGTACTCCATTTTATGAATACTCTGAAGATATTTCCAAGTATAGTAGCAACCTTGGTGCACTTGCCAATTTTGCATACATCAAAGGAGGGAATAAAATAGCCTTTAAAAACATGTACAATCGCACATTTGAAGATAATTACACCGCAAGAATTGGTTTTACAACTGATAATATCCAGGATGTACGACTTAACAATTCAGATCTGACAACAAAAAGCCTATTGAATTCGCAATTGGAAGGAGATCATCAATTAGGTAAGAAGCAGGTTAAATTAACATGGAATTTGAATTATGCACGGGTTGAGCGTGATCAGCCAGATCAACGCTCGGTGGATTATCGTCGTTCATTAGGTTCCCAGGAGCCATTTAGGTTAATTGATAGAAATACCAGAAGGTTATTTTCGGATCTGGAAGAAGATACTTATGGTGTTCAGGCTGCTGTTTCGATTCCTGTAAAGTTTTTCGAACAACAATCAACATTTAAGATTGGTGCATTGAAACAGTTTAAGCAACGTATTTTCAATGCCCGTATCTTCAATTATATTTTTGTTGGCCCCTCTGTTTTTGAAAGATCTTATACCAGCCTTCCTAAAGATGAGATATTTGCACCGGTAAATATTAATGAGAATGGATTCGTTTTAAGCGAGTTCACCAATAATACAGATAGTTACGATGCCAATTCAGATCTGAATGCAGGTTTCCTGTTAATGGATAATAAATTTGGAGAAAGATTCAGAATATCTTACGGAGCCCGTTTAGAGCAATTTGCACAGACCTTGAATGCCATCGATTTTTCAGGACAGGCAATTGCTGCTAAGCAGAGCAATTTCGATGTGCTCCCTTCTGCAAATTTAACGTATACTTTAAATGCAAAATCCAATATCCGCTTATCAGGATCTCAGACTGTTTCAAGGCCTGAGTTCAGAGAGTTGGCCTTATTTAACTATTACGATTTTATCAGTCAGACTTCAGTTACCGGAAATCCTAACCTGAAACGTGCCAAGATCTTTAATGGTGATATCAGGTATGAGTTATACCCATCTGCAGGTGAAACCTTTACTGTTTCAGCCTTTTACAAAAATTTTGATGATCCTATTGAACAAAGAGTGAACTCAAACTCTACCCCAGTTGTCAGAGGTATAAATTATCTGAACGCAGATCAGGCAACATCGCTGGGAATTGAGCTTGATGTTCGGAAGAAATTATCTTTTCTTGGCGACAAGGTCTGGTTAGATAACCTTACTATTTTTGCAAACGCATCTTACATCGATTCTAAAGTACAGGGGGTTGGAATTGACCGTCCACTGCAAGGGCAGTCACCTTATCTTATCAATGGAGGTTTACAATATTTCTCACCTAAAACAGAACTTACCTTTACCTCGGTTTATAATCGTATCGGTCAGAGAATCTTCCTGGTAGGATATCAGGGCTATCCGGATATCTACGAAAATGCAAGGGATGTACTTGACTTTCAGGTTAGTAAAAGGGTACTTAAATCTCAGGCAGAGATAAAACTTAACGTCGGTGATATCCTGAACCAAAGCACTGTGTTTTACCAAAATAATACCGGAGATTCTAAAATGGCTTATGATGGAGCAGGAATAGATAGACTAATCAATTCTTACAAGCTTGGATCAAATGTATCGCTTTCATTTTCATATAACCTCGGACTTGGTAAAAACAAGAAGTAAAGTTTGTAAGACAAATTAATATTGGCTTAAAACTGAGCTAACATTCAGATCCTAATTTTGTAATAAATAAAAAGAACAAATATGAAATCAATGAAATTTAAGGCTTTAATTCTTGCTGTAGCTGTTTTAGCTGCTTCATGTCAAAAGAGTTCTGAACCGGATCCGGTAGATCCTAATGCAAAGCAAACCCTAACTCTCCAAAATGGAGCAGTAATAAGTGGTGTATATAAGAATACAATTCTGAATGTACCTGAAGGTAATTTTACCCTTAAAGGATACGTTTATTTTGAGGATGGCAGTGAAATTAACATTGCTGCAGGTGCAATAATTAAAAGTGATGTTTCTGATAAGGGAGCCTTAATTATTGAAAGAGGTGCTAAAATCAATGCAATGGGTACTGCTGCAAAACCAATTGTTTTCACTTCAGGTAAAGCAGTTGGTCAACGTAATCCGGGTGATTGGGGTGGTATCATTATCTTAGGAAAAGCAAAAACCAATCGTTCTACTGAACCAACTATTGAAGGTGGTGTAGGTAAAAACTTTGGTGGTACTGTTGATAATGATAACTCCGGTACTATGAAATATGTGCGTATTGAATTCGCAGGGATTGCATCTCAGCCAAATTCTGAGATCAATGGTCTGACTTTAGGTGGTGTGGGTTCAGGTACTACTATTGAGTATGTTCAGGTAGCTTATGCTAATGATGATGCATTCGAAATCTTTGGAGGCACTGTAAATGCTAAATATTTAGTTGCTTATGCCACAGCTGATGATGATTTTGATTTTGACTTCGGATATACCGGAAGAATTCAGTTTGGTGTTGCCATGAGAGATCCTTCGTTTATTGATCCGGGAGATGCTGGTAACGGAATTGAATGTGATAATGATGGAACTGGTACAAATGCAACGCCTGCAACCCGTCCGGTACTTTCAAACTTTACTTTTGTTGGGCCAAATGTTGATAATACAGCTTCAAAAAACCATAATTTTGCAAATCGCTTCAGAAGATCCACGAATTTTGTATTGAATAACTCAGTATTAATTGGTTGGATGAAAGGTGGTTTATCTTTGGAGTCTGACGCAACTTATAATAGCTTTGTCGGTGTTTCACCAACTTCTGAGTTCAAAAACAATTTGTTGCATGCACACGCTGGTACTTACAGAATTGGTTCAGTAACTGTTGCCGGTGCAACTGACGCTGCTGTGAAGACTAAAGCTGAGGGTAGTGCAACAATCACTCTTACTACAACGGCAGATGCTAAACTTACAGATCCTTTTAACTTATCATCACCTAACTTTCTTCCTGCTGCAGGTTCACCTGCATTAACAGGAGCCGCGTTTGCCGGTGATCTTACAAATTCATTCTTTACCAGTACAACTTATCGTGGTGCTTTTGGCACAACAAACTGGATGGCAGGATGGACAAGTTTTAATTTTACAAAAGGAGCTAGCGGATATTAATATTCCTAACCTGAAATAATAAAAAAATACCTGCTTATGGCGGGTATTTTTGTTTAAAGCATTTTCTGTTGGATTATTTACCTTCTGAAGGATTATACTGATAGACCACCTCGTAGTTCATACCTTCCAGACCAGCTGCGATCTGCCCGATTCTTAAATCCTGGTTCTGGGGTGTAGGCTCACAAACTGAATACTTTTGGCCTTTGTAGATAATTGATTTAGCCTGTGCTTTGTCGAATTGAACGGCCATACTGATATGTGTGGGATACAGTAATGCAATCATCGGGAGATTGTATATTTCCTTAACCAGGTAGAAGAACAGGGCGGCACGATCATCGCAATCACTATATTTTGAAAACAAGGTTTGCTCAGGAGAAAGACGCTTCTCTTTTCCAAAATTGTTCTCATCTGTCTGATAAAGAAAAGCATACCTGGTAAAGCGCATCAGGTAATCAACCCCTTTTTTCTGATTCATACCGGAAATATTTTTCCTCAGTATCGGAATCAGAGAATGATAGGTTTCATGGCTTAGTGGGATGTTGAAATAAGACTCAAAATCAACTCCAGGGTAGTTTTTAAAGATGTTTTCAATCTCCGGATTCAATTTAACCTGAAAATGATAAGGCTTAGACCGATAGCTGAACTGAATTTCCTTTTCATTATATGATTCCGGCTTGAAATCCGGCATCCGTGTTACTTTATATGAAAATGCATTTTTAGCTTCCGGAATATCCACATTTACGGGGTAAACTTTGTCTTTCTCGAAATCGATTTTGCCATAATCATGATAATTAAGGCACATATACTTAAAACCCCCTATACTGAAAAAGGGTATATCATTAATATTTTCATCGTTTCTGACATAGAAAATTATCCGGTTATTTCCGATGGAAAGTCTGGCATCATAACCTGATTTACTCAATAAAAACCATTTATACAGGGTATACCGGTGATAATTTTCAGCCTTAGGGCTTATCTGCTGAGCAGTTTTACGAATGAGCTGATAATAGATCCAGTCATTTAACTGGTGTTTTTCCTTATAGGCCAGCAATGAAGTCAGAACAGATTGATAGTTGCTCTGATTAAGTTTATGGTAAAAACTCAGAACTGAACCGGCAGAGAGGGGATCTGAAAAATCGATTTCTGAAGCCGGATCTAGTTCGAAATTGAAAGTTCCGCTATAGAATTCAAAGCTGAATTTATTTGCAAATGCCCTGCCCGGAGATACACTAAGGAAGAGTATTAGAAATATTTTAAAGCCCAAATAAACGGCAGAGGAATTCATTTAGCAATTACTTAACATTAAATTTACATATAAATAATGTTAAATTAATATACTTATTCCTCTTTATCGAAATTTTTACTGAGTTTCTCCAGCATTTCTTTCGGAATTTTCTTGAGATCTACTACTAAAAACCCATCCAGGCAGTTTGAGAATTTGGGATCAATATTGAAACTAATGAGCTTAGCATTTAAGGCCAGATATTGCCTTAGTAATACAGGAACCTTCATTTGAGAGCTTTCTATCTCTGAAATCAAGCTGTCCAAATTTTTAAGTGTTTCATGGGGTTCCAGTAGCAAGTCTTTCTCAATTTTAGAAAAATTAAGTTTGAATTTTTTGCGTGGTTTAACATATTCTGCTAACTCATGGTCAAAATGATTTTTATTAATAAAATCTACAATGAGTGATTTGGAGAGCCTGGAAAAGTTATTGCTGATACTTACTGGCCCTATCAGGTATCTATATTGTGGGTTTTCAATCAGATACTTCAGAATTCCTTTCCAGAGCAGGAATAATGGAAGTGGTTTTTGCTGATATTCTTTTCGTATCCATGACCGGCCTAATTCCAGGCTCTGTGGTAAAATGGGGTAAAATTCCTCCCTCATCTTAAAAAGTTCATTCAAATAAAATCCTCTATTTCCAAGACTATAAAAGATTTCATCCCCTTTTCCAATTCGGTATGCACCAACAATCATATTACTTTCTCTGTCCCAGATAAACAAATGATTGTAATAGATATCGTATTCATCCAAGTCTGTCGACTTATTGGTGCCTTCCCCAACTTCCCTAAATGTGATCTCCCTGAGCCTGCCAATTTCCTGGATGATATGAGGTAAGGCTGAACAAGGGGAAATATAAACCTCATAGTTCTTTTCAGTCCAGATTTTATATTCAACAAGGCTTTCTACTTCCTTTTCAAGTAGTTGATTATCAATTGTGCGATCAATGGCTTCTGGTCTTTTTTTTACCTTGAAAATATTACGTGGATTAAATAGGTTCCTTTGATTTTCAAGTCCTGCACCCAACGCATATGTTTTAGCACGCAGGAAATCAAGTAATTTTTCGGGGTTTTGCTGAAAGCAGAGATTGGATGGTTGTATCGGTTTGCCAATTCTTAATTTGATTGTATGCCCCCGTTTATTAAATAGCTCTGAAGGCAATTTTGCAGTTCTTAATGCTGGATGTATAAAACTGAGGAGATTAAAGAGAAGTCCGTTATTGCCATGAAAATAAATAGGAACAACCGGCACATTTGCTTTTGTAATCAATTTTCCAACTACCGGATGCCATAGCCTGTCCGTGATCTGCTGGGTATCGGCTTTAAATGTTGAAACTTCTCCTGCCGGAAATATTCCGATGGGGGTATCTGAACGAAGCAGTTCAAGTGTTTGTTTGATACCGCTAATGCTGGATGAATGTTCAATTGTTTCGAAAGGATTTACAGCGATGAAGTGTTCAGTTAAATTCGGAATTTTTTTTAATAAAAAGTTGGCCATGAGCTTGGAATCAGGTCTTTGCATGAACATTATTTTCAATAAAATAAGTCCTTCAATTCCGCCGTAGGGATGGTTAGCAATGGCGATAAAAGCACCTTTTTTGGGTAAGTTTTTAAGTTCATCCTCATCAAACTCAACACTTATCCCTATAACTTGCAGTATTTTGTCTATGAAGCTTATCCCGCTAAGATGCTCTGCTTTTTGAAATACCTTATTCACTTCATTAATTTTCATTACTTCCATTAATAAGGAAGCCAATCCAGGCATGTAAATTTTGTTGAGTTTGGTCGCCTTGGAAAAATCTTCTTTTGTAATAATCTTCATGGTGAGAATTGTTTCAATAGGCTTTTCATTAAAGTACTTGCTTTCAATATACGGCTATTCAAGCTGATTTTTGCACAAATATGTATAAATCAGGCTCAAAAATTCAAAATATATCAATACTTTTATGTTAAATCTGTGCCTTCCCTGATCCCCCCAATACCGTTTTTTTCATCACGGTAATCAATAGCAATGCAGATATATAATTGCTTTTACTGTTTAAGTTTTGATCCATGCATCGTTTCAAAAACATGCTCATTTCATACTTCAGTTTTTCAAAAAAAGAACTGAATGGCATTCTTTTACTCTTTATGCTAATAGGGCTGGTTCTAATAGTCCCTTACCTATATCCTTTGTTTTTTAAAGCGGATATTTATGATTTTGAGAGCTTTAGGATAGAGGCAGAGCGGTTCAGAGCCTCAGCTGCTGATAGGAAAACTGAACAAAAGAAGACCAGAAGGGATCCGGAGCGGAGTTTGGTTAAGCCAGTGTATTTTGAATTCGATCCCAACGGACTCAGTGATAAGCACTGGTTACAGCTTGGATTGTCGATAAAGCAAATCGGAGTAATCCGAAATTATGAGTTGAAGGGTGGTAGATTTTTCAACAAGGAGGATTTAAAGAAAATTTATTCAATCTCTTCCAATCAATATAAAATGCTTGAACCTTTTGTACGAATTAAAAGTACTGGCTCAATAAAGGATTTAAAGAACTATACAAGAAATAAACAGTCGACAGACAGTCCGCTCCGTACCATTTCCCCAATTGTTGAATTGAATTCTGCAGATTCTCTGGAACTTGAAAGTATTCGTGGAATAGGTCCGGCATTTGCCTCCAGGATCATACGTTTCCGTAATCGTCTTGGTGGGTTTTACCGAAAAGAACAATTACTGGATGTATATGGAATCGATTCTGTCAAATACAATCAGCTTAAAGATTTGATTCAGGTAAATGCAGGTTTAGTCAACAAGATTAATCTGAATACATTTACTTTTGATGAAATCAGACGGCATCCCTATTTGACTTATAAACAGATGAATGCAATCATTCAGTATCGGTCACAACATGGATCATTTAAATCTATTGATGATTTAATGAAAATTGCGATACTGAATGAGGAAATTATCCGTAAAATTGAGCCATACATTGTTTTAAGCCCATGATTAGTACTAAACTGGAAAATGCCATAAGAGATATTGCTGATTTTCCTAAGCCCGGTATCGTTTTTAAAGACATAACCCCAATATTGAAAGATGCCGTTCTTTGCAGCGAAGTAATCGATGAATTTGTGAGCCGGCTTGATGGTATTCAGATAGATGTAATTGCCGGCATTGAAAGCAGGGGCTTTTTATTCGGACTTATGTTGGCTAACAGGCTGAATATTCCTTTTGTGCCGATCAGGAAGAAGGGGAAACTGCCATTCAAGACTGTAGAAGAACCCTGTGAGCTCGAGTATGGATCTGCTATTCTGGAATTACATACGGATGCAATCTATCCCGGGCAGAGGGTGCTGATACACGATGATTTGCTTGCAACAGGAGGAACTGTAAGTGCTGCTACACGTCTGGTTCAAAAATTAAATGGGGAGGTTGCCGGTTACGCTTTTGTAATCAGCCTTGATTTTCTCAATGCAAAGGAAAAGTTGAGAGCAGTTTCCTCAAATATTATCACATTGGTTTCCTGTAAATAATTTCTGACGAAGTACTATTATAGCTGTATCTCCGAAATATTTGAACCGGGAACCATTTTGTTCTGTTCTTATTTCAATTTTTCAGGATTGAAAAGGGTACTATAATTGCTATACTTGTAAACTAACCAAATTATTTTATGCAATCAATTATAGCACCCGAATCAGCCGGGATGAATTTCAGTATATCTGAAAATCAACAGATGGTCATTGCCATGGTACGTGATTTTGCTGAAAAGCATATCCGTCCACATGTTATGGAATGGGATGAAGCCCAAACCTTTCCGGTAGAAACGTTCAAAAAATTAGGTGAACTAGGATTGATGGGAGTCCTGGTTCCTGAAGAGTACGGCGGTTCCGGATTGAGTTATTTCGAGTATGTCAGTGTCATAACTGAAATTTCAAAGGTCTGTGGCTCGATTGGGCTATCAGTTGCAGCACATAATTCTTTATGTACAGGGCATATTCTTGCCTTTGCCAATGATGAACAAAAGCTTCGCTGGCTTCCAAAACTGGCTACAGCAGAATGGATAGGAGCATGGGGCTTAACCGAAGCGAATACGGGTTCGGATGCCATGGGTATGAATACAACGGCTGTGCTGGATGGCGAACATTATATCGTGAATGGCTCCAAGAACTGGATAACCCATGGTAAATCGGGAGATGTGGCCGTAGTGATGGTTAGAACCGGAGAAAAGGGCGACTCTAAAGGAATTTCAGCACTTGTAATAGAGAAGGGGACTCCCGGTTTTACGCATGGCAAGAAAGAAAACAAACTCGGAATGAGGGCTTCTGAAACAACCGAGCTCATATTTGATAATTGCCGTGTTCCAAAAGAAAATTTACTGGGTAAGGAAGGTGAAGGCTTTAAGCAAGCTATGTACATTCTGGATGGAGGAAGGATTTCAATTGCAGCATTATCATTAGGTATGGCAAAAGGAGCCCTGCAGGCAGCGGTATCTTATTCAAAAGAGCGGTATCAGTTTGGTCAGCCTATCTCAAGTTTTCAAGGTATATCTTTTAAAATTGCTGATATGGCTACTGAAGTTGAAGCAGCCGAATTACTTATTATGCAGGCAGCAGATCTTAAAAACCGTGGAAAAAATGTAACCCGGGAATCTGCTATGGCAAAATATTTTGCTTCAGAAGTATGTGTCAGAACTGCAACAGAAGCCCTACAGATCTTTGGTGGTTATGGCTATACCAAAGATTTTCC
This sequence comes from Daejeonella sp., assembly GCF_030695525.1. Lineage (GTDB taxonomy): Bacteria > Bacteroidota > Bacteroidia > Sphingobacteriales > Sphingobacteriaceae > Daejeonella. Next base: position 26,169 of record NZ_JAUYSS010000019.1, read on the forward strand.
GGTAGAGAAGTTCTACAGGGATTCGAAACTATGTACAATAGGAGAGGGTACATCCGAAATACAGAAAATAGTAATCGCTAGGGAGATCCTTAAATAATAGCATCAGTTCAGTTCAGGCCAGGGATTCTGGTCCCTGAACTGTCTTACAAGGTTGGGAATATTTCTTTTCTGAGCCAGCAGATATTTGCCTGATATTCATTCGGAATAAAACGCATATTTAAAATATTTTCTGCATTTTCACAGTACATGAACTTTGTCAATTTTTTTAAAAACCTGAATCAGTCTGCACTGAAAGGAGTGACAGATCCAATCGTAAGAGCAAGGATTAACATATTGTTCTACATGATGAGCCTTACGCTTGTTTTCGGACTGATACTGACAATTGTTTATATCATCTATGGACCCCCCTTACAGTTAATCCGGATAGTGGTTGTAATGGGTACAATGATCTATGGATTTAGAAAACTAATCCTGTTTAATGATTACAGGCCATCCGCCCATATTGTACTCATTATCATTAACATGCTGGTTTGGTCAAATATTTTTTTGATCGCAAATGCAATCAGCATTGTGACTGTCCAGTATATTTTGCTTTCCAGTACCATCAGTTTTTTCTTTCTTAACGGTAGGTGGGGTATATTTTATTCATTACTATCCCTGTTTCCTGTTTTTATTTATTTCTCTCTTAATGGAATAAATGATTCAGCAGCATTCATTAGTGGTCAGCAGGCAAGTGAGCCCATCTTTATTGCAGTGATGATGTTCAACTTCTTTCAGCTGATTTTCATAAACTATCATTTTATAACGGGTTTTTACCTCGCACTTTCTCAATTGGAAGAAGCCCGGAAGGATGAAAAGGAGCTAAATGAGCAGCTCAGGGAAGCAATTTCAATGGCAGAAAATTCATCCAAAGCAAAATCTGATTTTCTCTCAACCATGTCGCATGAATTAAGAACACCACTAAATTCAGTGATTGGCATGAGCTATGTGTTACTCGCAGATAATCCGAGGGAAGATCAGGCAGGAAACCTGAAGGTTCTCCATTTTTCAGCAGAGAGTCTTCTTGCCCTTATAAATGATATACTCGATTTTAATAAGCTTGATTATGGTAAGATTGAGATGGAAAAGGTCGGATTTTATCCTGCAGAACTGCTTGGACGGATACATAGTGGTTTGAAATATCAGGCAGACGAAAAGGGACTCTCATTTAGCCTGAATCTGGATGATAAATTAAAGGAAATTGCTGTAATCGGAGATCCAACCCGACTTTTACAGATATTATTCAATCTCGTAGGAAACGCTATCAAGTTTACCTCAAAAGGTGAAATAGGACTTTCTGTACAGCTTATTGATTCAGATAATGAATATGTTACCCTGGCATTTACCGTAATGGATACAGGGATCGGAATAAGTGCGGAGCAAAAGAAAATTATTTTTGAACCTTTCACTCAGGCGTCAAGCAATATTACCAGAAAATTTGGTGGTTCCGGTCTGGGTTTAGCGATAACCAAACAGCTGCTTGAGATTCATGGCAGCCATATTGAATTAAAAAGTGAAGTTGGGGAAGGGACTACCTTTAAGTTTGAAATAAGGTATAAATGTGCCGGTTCCGCTGAGATAACGGTTAATTCCCTGCTTGAGGCTAATGTACTTGCAAGTGAAGATATTACCTGGTTGAATGTTCTTGTTGCAGAAGATAATGCTATGAACATCTTGCTGATGAAAAAGCTTTTGGCAAGCTGGAATGTAAAAGCAGAATTTGCTCCAAATGGATTGGAGGCATATGAAATGGCAAAGGAGAAGTTTTATGATATCATCCTGATGGATATTCATATGCCAGTAATGGATGGTTATGAATCTACAAAAAAGATTATAGCATTTTATGCGGATAAGCCTGAAGCTCCATATCTTATAGCTCTTACCGCTTCTGTAGCCAACGATATATATAATAAAATTAAACTTGCCGGATTAAATGATTATGTGTCAAAACCCTTCAATCCTACAGAACTGAAAAGCAAACTAATTAATTTTTCCAGGTTAAAATCTAAGCAGGATTGAATTAAAGCTAAGCATAAGGAATTAATCAGTAATCCGGAATGCCTGATTCAGGAACTGATATCTTCCTTTTGAATAGCATTTGATTAGAACAATTTATTTTTTACTATTCCTGAATCTCATTTTTAATTTTTTTTTGTAGATTTGCAGTCCAAAACCGAAAGGGGGTATCTGTATATTATGATCATTATCAATGTAAAAGACGGCGAATCATTAGATAAAGCACTAAAACGCTTTAAAAAGAAATTCGAAAAGACCGGTGTATTAAGAGAACTTCGCAGCCGTCAGGCCTACGAGAAAAAATCAATTACCCGCCGTACTCAGGTTAAGAAAGCTATTTATAAGCAAGGATTAAACATCGAATCCGTTTAATTTTTCTTTTTTAGATATATTCATAAACTATTTGTATATTCAATTCGTTGGATATGGAAATAGTTTTTGATGTTTATAGCGCAATTCATACAATACCTGCAATTTGAAAAACGGTTCTCTCCACTTACCGTTACAGCCTATCAGAAAGACCTTAATCAATTCCTTGTATTTTTAGCGGTATCCGAGTCAGACTTATTAATTGTGACACATCAGCAGGTACGAAGCTGGATGGTTAGCCTCATGGATCAGGGTAATGAAGCTAAAACCATTAATCGCAAGATATCAAGTCTCCGTTCACTTTATAAATTCCTGCAGCGGAATGAATTGGTCAAAACGAATCCAATGACACAGGTCAGGGCGCCCAAAATTCCGAAACGCTTGCCCGTGGTTATTACTGAGCAGAAGATGGATACACTTTTGGACGGAGGTTTCCACTTCAGTGATGGTTTCTCCGGATTACGCGACCGCCTGATCATCGAACTGCTGTATGGTACCGGCATACGACTTGCTGAACTGGTTGGACTTAAAGATGAAGATGTAGATGCTTATGAACAGCAAATCAGGGTTTTGGGTAAAAGGAATAAGCAAAGGATAATTCCTGTCCATAGCTCTCTGGCAAAGTTGATTGCCGATTATAAAATTCAAAAATTAAGTCAAAACCTGGATAACAAAAGCAAGACTTTAATCGTTACAGATAAAGGAAATGATGTTTATCCAAAATTTGTGTACCGTACGGTTCGAACGGTTTTGTCCACAGTTTCAACCCACGATAAAAAAAGTCCGCATATTTTAAGACATAGTTTTGCAACATCATTATTAAACAGAGGGGCAGATTTGAATGCTATTAAGGAATTATTAGGACATTCCAGTTTAGCTGCAACGCAGATTTATACCCATAACTCAGTAGAGAAGTTGAAATCGATATACAAACAGGCGCATCCCAAAGCATAATATTTATAAATAATTTGACCAAACTATAACAGAGTATCCCCGTTTATGCGGGACAATTATCATATTTTTATACAAACAAAAAGGAGGCAATATGAAAATCAGAGTGCAATCGATCCATTTTACAGCAGACATTAAATTGCTGGATTTTATACAGAAGAAAGCAGATAAGCTGGATCAGTTTTATGATCAGATAATTGGCGGGGATGTTTACCTCAGATTAGAGAAGACAGATGATGAAGCAAATAAGATTGCTGAGATTAAACTGATGATTCCGGGGAATGATCTTTTTGCTAAAGAGCAGTGTAAGAGTTTTGAAGAGGCAACAGATAAGGCAATGGAATCGCTCAGAAGGCAGCTTGATAAACATAAGGAAAAAGTTCGGTCGCGCATTAGTAACCATAAAGAGGTGAGTTTATCGGACGAAATTTTATAATTTCTTTTTTTGTAAAGCCCTAATAATTAGGGTCTTTTTCGGCAGTCAAAATGACTGCCGATTTTTTTTTGTAAAAAATTTTGTCTGACCCTAAATTTTCGTAGATTTGCAGTCCATTTGAGAGGGGGTTATGATTAATCATTGCCCAAATGAAGATGGAAGGTTCTTTAAGGTATTAAATAGTTTAAAGGTTTATACATTTCGCCTCCTTAGCTCAGCTGGTAGAGCAACTGACTTGTAATCAGTAGGTCATTGGTTCGATCCCGATAGGAGGCTCAGAAATGTTGGGGGGGTTCCAGAGCGGTCAAATGGGACGGACTGTAAATCCGTTACTTCGGTTTCGAAGGTTCGAATCCTTCCCCCCCCACGATCAAATTTGCAAATTAGTAAATTTGAGAATTAGCAAATGAAGCATTGGTTCTCTAGAACTTAGTGGATTTTGTTAGTAATGTTGCCCGATTTGCTAATTTGCTCATTTGCTAATTATCAAATTAACAAGCGGAAGTAGCTCAGTTGGTAGAGCGATAGCCTTCCAAGCTATAGGTCGCGAGTTCGAACCTCGTCTTCCGCTCAAAGGTTTTTCACCTTTTTTCGTTCCTAAATGTGAATGGATAGAGGTCTTCAGCCTGAGAGCAAATTAAAAGCCGACGTAGCTCAGCGGTAGAGCACTTCCTTGGTAAGGAAGAGGTCATGGGTTCAAGTCCCATCGTTGGCTCAGCATTGAATTAAATTAGAACAATAATAAAATTAACCTAATAATAAGTATAAAACAAAATGGCAAAAGAAAAATTTGACCGCAGTAAGCCGCATTTAAATATCGGTACAATCGGTCACGTTGACCACGGTAAAACTACACTTACAGCAGCTATCACTAAAGTGTTGGCTGATGCAGGCTTTTCTGAAGCACGTTCATTTGATTCAATTGACTCTGCTCCGGAAGAAAAAGAAAGAGGTATCACCATCAATACTGCCCACGTGGAGTATTCAACTGCAACCCGTCACTATGCTCACGTTGACTGTCCAGGTCACGCGGATTACGTGAAGAACATGGTTACTGGTGCTGCTCAAATGGATGGTGCAATCATTGTAGTTGCTGCTACTGATGGTCCGATGCCACAAACTCGTGAACACATCCTTCTTGCACGTCAGGTAGGTGTTCCTTCATTGGTTGTATTTATGAATAAAGTTGACATGGTTGACGATCCGGAATTACTTGAATTAGTAGAGATGGAAATCCGTGAACTATTAAGCTTCTACGAATTCCCTGGTGATGATATTCCTGTAATTCAGGGTTCTGCATTAGGTGGTCTTAACGGAGATCCGAAATGGGTTGCTAAGATCATGGAATTAATGGATGCTGTAGATAGCTACATTCCAATTCCTCCACGTTTGACTGAACTTCCTTTCCTTATGCCGGTTGAAGACGTATTCTCGATCACTGGTCGTGGTACTGTTGCAACAGGACGTATCGAAAGAGGAGTAATCAACTCAGGTGAGCAGGTTGATATCTTAGGCATGGGAGCTGAAAACTTAAAATCAGTTGTTACTGGTGTTGAGATGTTCCGTAAGATATTAGACAGAGGTGAAGCTGGTGATAACGTAGGTTTATTGTTACGTGGTATTGAGAAAACTGATATCCGTCGTGGTATGGTTATCTGTAAGCCAGGTTCAGTAACTCCACACACTGACTTCAAAGCTGAGATCTATGTATTGTCAAAAGCAGAAGGTGGACGTCACACTCCGTTCTTCAACAAATACCGTCCACAGTTCTACTTCCGTACAACAGATGTTACAGGTGAGATCACTCTTGCTGAAGGAGTAGAAATGGTTATGCCGGGTGATAACGTTACAATCAGTGTAAAATTGATCAACGCAATCGCAATGGAAAAAGGACTTCGTTTTGCAATCCGTGAGGGTGGTAGAACAGTAGGTGCCGGACAGGTAACTGAAATTGTTAAATAACAATTTCTTATAAAAGGTTAATTGGATAACATAAGTCCCTTTATTGTGGACTTATGTTTTCTTATAATACACGGGCTTAGTTTGCAGAACATTCTGTAATCACAGTTTTAACAAACGGGAATAGTTCAATGGTAGAATAGAGGTCTCCAAAACCTTTGATCAGGGTTCGAATCCTTGTTCCCGTGCTTATGCTAAATAGAAGATGGCTAACGTAGTAGAGTTTTTAAAAGAATCGTATACAGAGATGACTCAGAAAGTAACCTGGCCTACATGGCTTGAGTTGCAGAATTCAGCTGTATTAGTATTGATTGCTTCCATTATTATCTCACTTGTGATATTGGCAATGGATGAAACCGCTGGTAATGCACTAAAGATGTTTTATAAATCTCTGGCATAATTCATATGAGCGATCAATTAAAATGGTATGTGGTTAGGGCTGTCAGCGGCAAAGAGAAAAAAGTAAAGCAATACCTCGAAGCAGAAATTAACCGCTTGGGAATTGCACATCTTTTACCTCAGGTTCTGATTCCGATGGAAAAATACTATCAGATGAAGGATGGTAAGAAGATTGCAAAAGAAAGAAATTTCTATCCCGGATATGTACTTATAGAAGCTGCGCTTGACGGAGAACTTGAACACGTAATTAAAGGAATTAATAGTGTAATTGGTTTCCTTGGTGATAAAGGTGGTAATGCCGTTCCAATGAGGGCTGCTGAAGTTAACCGGATCTTAGGTAAGGTTGATGAGATGGCTGAGCAAGGTGAATCAATGAACGTACCATATTATGTTGGGGAGAATGTGAAGGTGATGGATGGTCCTTTTAACGGATTTACAGGTGTTATCGAAGAGGTAAATGAAGAGAAAAAGAAACTTAAGGTAATGGTTAAGATATTCGGAAGAAGAACACCACTTGAGTTGAATTATATGCAAGTCGAAAAGGAGTAATACGTTATATGTTTTAAGTTATACGTCGCATGAGACACTTAAAACTTACAACGTAAAACGTACAACTCAAAAAGTCTTAAATGTTACATAGCTTCCACTACTAACATTGAGTTAAAAACAAATCAATAAAAATGGCAAAAGAAGTCGGTGCTTTAATAAAATTACAGATCAAGGGCGGCGCTGCAAATCCATCTCCACCAGTTGGTCCCGCATTGGGAGCAAAAGGTGTGAACATCATGGAGTTTTGCAAGCAGTTTAATGCGCGTACCCAAGATAAGCCAGGTAAAGTTTTACCGGTTGTAATCACTGTTTATGTCGACAAGTCTTTCGAATTTATCATCAAAACTCCTCCTGTAGCTATCCAATTATTGGAAGTAACAGGTTTGAAGAGTGGTTCTGCAGAGCCTAACCGTAAAAAGGTTTCCAGTGTAAACTGGGATCAGGTTGAAAGCATTGCAAAAGATAAAATGACCGACTTGAACGCATTTACTGTCGAGTCAGCCATGAAAATGGTTGCTGGTACAGCACGCAGTATGGGAATTACCGTTAGCGGTGATGCACCCTGGAACAATTAATTATACAAAATCAGTTTAAGAAGTGGCTAGATTAACAAAAAATCAAAAATTGGCACATTCCAAAATTGAGGTTGGGAAAGCATACTCATTAACCCAGGCTGCGGCTTTGGTTAAGGATATCACAACTACTAAATTTGATGCTTCGGTTGACCTGGATGTACGCTTAGGTGTAGATCCGCGTAAAGCGAATCAAATGGTACGTGGTATTGCAAATCTTCCTCATGGGACCGGTAAAACTGTTCGTGTTTTAGTTCTTTGCACTCCTGATAAGGAAGCAGAAGCTACAGCAGCAGGAGCGGATTACGTAGGTCTGGATGAATACATTGCCAAAATAGAAGGTGGATGGACTGACGTTGATATCATTATTACCATGCCTAGTGTTATGGCAAAAGTAGGTAAACTTGGCCGTGTTTTAGGTCCAAGGAACCTGATGCCGAACCCTAAGTCAGGAACAGTTACCACAGATGTGGGTAAAGCAGTAACTGATGTTAAAGGTGGTAAAATTGATTTCAAAGTTGATAAAACAGGAATCATTCATGCTTCTATCGGAAAAGTATCTTTCGATGCTGATAAAATTTATGAGAACGCACTTGAAGTAATTCAAACGATCTCTAAATTGAAACCTTCAGCAGCAAAAGGAACTTATTTCAAGAGCATACATATGTCGTCGACAATGAGTCCGGGAATAGAAATTGAAACTAAATCAGTAGCAGGAATCTAATCATGAAAAAAGAAGAAAAACACGAAGTTGTTCTTGCTTTAACAGAGACGATTGCTGAGTACGGTAATTTTTACATTACCGATACTGCAAACCTGTCTGTAGCAAAAGTAAATGATATTCGCCGCAAATGTTTCGAGAACGATATCAAAATGCAGGTTGCTAAGAATAAACTAATCAGAAAGGCTATGGAAGCCTCTGAAGGTGATTTTAGCGAAATGTTTGACGTACTTAAAGGATCTTCATCAATATTATTCTCAAAATCGGCAAACGCTCCGGCTAAGCTAATCAAACAATTGAGAAAATCAGGTGATAAACCAGTACTGAAAGCTGCATATATTGATTCAGCAATTTTCATTGGCGATAATCAGTTAGATGCCCTGGTTAACCTTAAATCTAAGGAAGAATTGGTGGCAGACATCATTGCATTGCTTCAATCTCCTGCTAAAAACGTTATATCCGGCTTACAGTCAGGTGGTAATAAGCTTGCGGGAATTGTTAAAACATTACAAGAAAGAGGGTAACGAACACCTTAGAGTTCGATTAAATTATTCAAGTACAGAATTTTAAAATTAAAATAAAATGGCAGATTTAAAATCGTTTGCTGAGCAATTGGTAAACTTAACAGTAAAAGAAGTTAACGAATTAGCTCAAATATTAAAAGATGAGTATGGTATCGAGCCGGCTGCAGCAGCAGTGGCAGTAGCAGCAGTTTCTGGTGGCGGTGACGCTCCGGCAGCAGCAGCAGAGCAAACAGCTTTCGATGTAATCCTTAAAGAAGCTGGTGGTTCTAAACTGGCAGTTGTTAAATTGGTAAAAGATCTTACAGGTTTAGGCTTGAAAGAAGCTAAAGATTTAGTAGACGGAGCACCTAAAGAAGTTAAAACTGGTGTTGATAAAGCAGAAGCTGAGTCATTGAAAAAAGCACTGGAAGAAGCTGGAGCAACGGTTGAGATTAAGTAATCTTAACGCATAAAAATTATGGCCTTAGACTCCGATTTTCATCGGGGTCTATTGCCATTTGTATTATACCCATTTAATGTTAGACCTACATATCAGGCTTGGACTGATGAACAGGACACAGTTTATTTACTAAACTAAATTCTCAATCCCTTGGCAAACAAAATTAAGCACAACGAAAGAGTAAATTTTGCTACCAGTAAGCATGTGATGGATTATCCTGATTTTCTGGATGTTCAACTGCAATCTTTCAGAGAATTTTTTCAGTTGGAAACAACTTCAGACAACCGCCATCAGGAAGGTTTGTTTAAAGTATTCTCTGAGAACTTTCCGATCTCTGATTCAAGAAACATTTTTGTTCTGGAATTTCTTGATTATTTCATTGATCCGCCGCGTTATGATATACACGAATGTATCGAACGTGGTTTAACCTACAGTGTTCCTCTGAAGGCCAAGCTTCGCTTGTCTTGTAATGATGCAGAACACGAAGACTTTGAAACAATAGTTCAGGATGTTTATTTGGGAACTATCCCATACATGACTCCAAAAGGTACTTTTGTTATCAATGGTGCTGAGCGTGTAATTGTATCCCAATTGCATCGTTCCCCGGGTGTATTCTTCGGACAAAGCCGTCATACAAACGGTACTAAATTATATTCAGCCCGTGTAATTCCATTTAAAGGTTCATGGATCGAATTTGCTACTGACGTAAACAATGTCATGTATGCTTATATCGATCGTAAGAAGAAATTCCCGGTTACCACGCTTTTACGTGCAATCGGTTATGATTCAGATAAGGATATCCTGGAGTTATTTGAACTTGCTGACGAAGTTAAAGTCAGTAAATCTGGTTTAAAGAAAGCTGTGGGCCGTAAACTTGCCGCCAGAGTTCTTAAGAAGTGGGTGGAAGATTTTGTGGATGAAGATACCGGTGAAGTTGTGTCTATTGATCGAAATGAGATCATTATGGAACGCGAAACTGTCCTTGAAGACGAGCATATCGATATGATCATCGAAGCTGGTGTAAAAACCATCATCTTAACAAAAGATGATGCAGTAAACAGCGGTGATTATACTATCATATATAATACTTTACAAAAAGATACCTCTAACTCAGAAAAAGAAGCGGTAGAACATATCTATCGCCAGCTTCGTAACGCTGAACCACCTGATGAAGAAACAGCCCGCGGTATAATTGACCGTTTGTTCTTCTCAGATAAGAGATATGATTTGGGTGATGTGGGTCGTTACCGCATTAACCGTAAATTGAAATTAGCAACTCCTATTGAAACTAAGGTTTTAACAAAGCAGGATATCATTGCCATCGTTAAGTATTTGATCAAACTGATCAATTCCAAAGCTGAGGTAGATGATATTGATCACTTGTCAAACCGTCGTGTTCGTACAGTAGGAGAGCAGTTATATGCACAGTTCGGTGTTGGTCTGGCTCGTATGGCCCGCACAATCCGCGAGCGTATGAACATCCGTGACAACGAGGTGTTTACTCCAACCGACCTGATTAATGCACGTACACTATCTTCTGTGATCAATTCATTCTTCGGAACGAATCAGTTATCACAGTTTATGGATCAAACGAATCCACTTGCCGAGATTACCCACAAACGTCGTCTTTCAGCTTTGGGCCCCGGTGGTCTTTCGCGAGAGCGTGCAGGTTTTGAGGTTCGTGACGTCCACTATACTCACTATGGTCGTTTATGTACCATTGAAACTCCTGAAGGTCCGAATATCGGTTTGATTTCTTCATTATGTGTTCATGCGAAGATCAATAACCTTGGTTTCATCGAAACTCCTTACCGTAAGGTAGAGGATGGTCGTGTTGTTGTCGAAGAGCCTGTAATTTACCTTTCTGCAGAAGATGAAGAAGGTAAAACTATTGGTCAGGCCAATGCGGTTTATGATGATAAAGGTAATTTCGAAACTCCGCATGTTAAAGCACGTTATGAGGGCGACTTCCCAATTATTGAGCCTAAGAAGCTTGATTTGATGGATATTGCTCCAAACCAGATTACTTCAATTGCGGCATCATTGATTCCATTCCTGGAACATGATGATGCTAACCGTGCATTGATGGGATCAAACATGCAGCGCCAGGCAGTTCCATTATTGCGTCCGGAAGCTCCGATTGTTGGTACAGGTCTTGAAGGCAGAGTAGCCCGCGATTCACGTACTCTGATCAATGCAGAAGGTAGCGGTGTTGTGGAATATGTAGATGCAAATGAAATCCGTATCCGCTACGAAAGAAATGAGGACGACGTCCTTGTATCATTCGAAGGTGAGGTTAAATCATACCGACTGATCAAATTCAAGAAAACGAATCAGAGTACCTGTATCAATCTGAAGCCTATTGTTAAAAAAGGTCAGAAAGTTGAAAAGGGACAGGTTCTTTGCGAAGGATATGCCACTCAGGATGGAGAATTAGCATTGGGTAGAAACCTGAAAGTGGCATTCATGCCTTGGCAGGGATTCAACTTTGAGGATGCGATTGTAATTTCTGAACGTGTAGTATCTCAGGATATCTTCACTTCACTGCATATTGAAGAATTTGAACTGGAAGTTCGTGATACAAAGCGTGGAGAAGAGGAATTAACTCCTGATATTCCTAACGTATCTGAAGAGGCTACTAAAGACCTTGATGAGAACGGAATTATCCGCGTAGGTGCAGAGATTAAGGAAGGTGATATTCTGATCGGAAAGATCACTCCAAAAGGAGAGTCTGATCCTTCACCGGAAGAAAAACTTTTACGTGCGATCTTTGGTGACAAAGCCGGCGATGTGAAAGATGCATCCCTTAAAACTCCTCCTTCAATCCACGGAGTTGTTATTGATACTAAATTATTCTCTCGCGCAAAGAAAACAACTAAGCAGGAAGAGAAAGCGCTGATTGAGAAATTAGATGCTAAACACAATAAGGCAGTTAAGGAATTGAAAGAAACCTTGATTGAGAAATTGTTCGTCATTGTGAATGGTAAAACTTCACAGGGTGTATTCAATGTGTACAAAGAACTATTGGTAGCTAAAGGTGTAAAATTCACCCAAAAGATACTTACTGAACTTGAGTATGCTAATGTGAATCCAACTAAATGGACAACCGATGAAGACAAAAACGAACTGATCAAACAAACGCTTCACAATTATAACATTAAGCTTAACGAAGAGCTTGGTGCTTACAAACGTGATAAATTTGCAATCAGTGTCGGCGATGAGCTTCCATCAGGAATTGTACAGATGGCTAAAGTTTATGTTGCTAAGAAACGTAAGCTGAAAGTGGGTGATAAGATGGCCGGACGTCACGGAAATAAAGGTATCGTTGCGAGAATCGTTCGTGATGAAGACATGCCTTTCCTTGAAGACGGAACTCCTGTGGATATTGTTTTGAATCCTCTTGGTGTACCATCACGTATGAACCTTGGACAGATTTATGAGACAGTATTAGGATGGGCCGGTAAAGAACTTGGAATGAAGTTCGCTACTCCAATCTTCGATGGTGCATCACATGATGAGGTTGAAGAATGGGTGGATAAGGCAGGAATTCCTAAATCAGGAAGAACATATCTATACAATGGTTTAACAGGAGACCGTTTCGATCAGCAGACAACAGTGGGTATTATTTATATGCTGAAACTGGGTCACATGGTTGATGATAAGATGCACGCTCGTTCAATCGGACCATATTCATTGATTACGCAGCAGCCATTGGGTGGTAAAGCACAGTTCGGAGGTCAGCGTTTCGGTGAGATGGAGGTTTGGGCTCTTGAAGCATTCGGTGCTGCCAACATTCTTCAGGAAATACTTACCGTTAAATCTGATGATGTTGTGGGCCGTGCAAAAACCTACGAAGCGATTGTTAAAGGTGAAAACCTTCCAACCCCATCAGTTCCTGAATCATTCAATGTATTGGTTCATGAATTAAGAGGTTTAGGTTTAGATATCACATTAGATTAAGTTATGAGTAATACGTTGTACGTTTTAAGTTATCAAACTGAACGTACAACGTAAAACGTAAAACTTACAACTCAAAAAAGCTATGTCTTACAAGAAAGATAATAAAATCAAAAGTAATTTCACCTCGATAACCATTAGTTTGGCTTCTCCTGAATCTATTCTGGAGCGTTCAAGCGGTGAGGTGTTAAAACCGGAAACTATCAACTACCGGACTTACAAACCAGAGCGTGATGGCTTATTCTGCGAACGTATTTTTGGCCCTGTAAAGGATTACGAATGCCATTGCGGTAAATACAAGCGTATCCGTTACAAAGGCATTGTCTGCGACCGTTGCGGGGTTGAGGTAACTGAAAAGAAAGTACGTCGTGAGCGTATGGGACACATTAATCTTGTGGTTCCTGTTGCACACATCTGGTACTTCCGTTCATTGCCAAACAAAATTGGTTACCTCTTAGGTTTACCAACCAAAAAACTTGATCTGATCATTTATTATGAGCGCTATGTAGTAATACAGGCCGGTCTTAAAGAAGCAGATGGCATCCAGAAAATGGATTTTCTGACAGAGGAAGAGTACCTGGATATCCTGGATTCACTTCCAAAAGAAAATCAATACCTGGATGATAAAGACCCTGAGAAATTCATCGCTAAGATGGGTGCTGAGGCTCTTCAGGATCTTTTAGGCCGTTTAGACCTTGATCAGCAGTCGTATGACCTTCGTCATCAGGCAGCTACTGAAACTTCACAGCAGCGTAAAACTGAGGCCTTAAAACGCCTGCAGGTTGTTGAAGCATTCCGTGGTGCAAATACCCGTATAGAGAATAGTCCTGAGTGGATGATCGTTAAAATCGTTCCGGTTATTCCACCTGAATTGAGGCCTCTCGTTCCACTCGAGGGTGGTCGTTTCGCGACTTCCGATCTGAATGATCTTTACCGTCGTGTAATTATCCGTAACAACCGTTTGAAGCGTTTGATCGAGATCAAAGCTCCGGAGGTAATTTTACGTAATGAGAAGCGTATGCTTCAGGAGTCTGTCGATTCATTATTTGACAACTCACGTAAAGTAAATGCGGTAAAAACTGAAGGTAACAGGGCTTTAAAATCATTGTCAGATATCCTTAAAGGTAAGCAGGGACGTTTCCGTCAAAACTTATTGGGTAAACGTGTGGATTATTCAGCACGTTCAGTAATTGTTGTCGGACCAAACCTGAAACTTCATGAGTGCGGTTTGCCAAAAGATATGGCAGCTGAGCTGTTCAAACCATTTATCATTCGTAAGATGATCGAAAGAGGAGTGGTGAAGACGGTTAAATCTGCAAAGAAAATTGTAGACAAAAAAGATCCTATCGTTTGGGATATCCTTGAAAATGTATTGAAAGGTCACCCGGTATTATTAAACCGTGCTCCTACCTTACACCGTTTGGGTATCCAGTCTTTCCAGCCAAAATTGGTTGAAGGAAAGGCAATTCAGTTACACCCATTGGTTTGTACTGCATTCAACGCGGATTTTGACGGTGACCAGATGGCCGTGCATTTACCTTTGGGTAATGCTGCGATTCTGGAAGCCCAGATGCTGATGCTTGCTTCACACAACATTCTGAACCCTGCCAACGGTACTCCGATCACAGTACCTTCACAGGATATGGTTTTGGGTCTTTATTATATTACTAAAGGCCGCAGAACTGACGAAGGACGTGTGGTATTAGGACAGGATCAGATCTTCTATTCACCTGAAGAAGTAATTATTGCTTATAATGAGCGTAAAATTGATCTTCATGCTTTCATAAAGGTTAAAGCCAATGTGAAAGAGAAAGATGGTTCTATTGTTAATAAACTAATTGATACTACTGTAGGCCGTGTGTTATTTAACCAGAGAGTGCCTGTTGAAGTAGGATATATTAATGAATTACTAACCAAAAAATCACTTCGTGATATTATTGGGGATGTAGTTAAAGTGACAGGAATGGCACGTTCAGCACAATTCCTTGATGAAATCAAGGAATTAGGTTTCCAGATGGCATTCCAGGGCGGACTTTCGTTTAACCTTCAGGATTTAAATATCCCTGCTGAAAAGGCTCATTTAATTGAACAGGCAAGCAAGGAGGTTGAAGAAGTAATGAATAACTATAACATGGGATTCATTACCAATAACGAGCGTTACAACCAGATCATCGATATCTGGACCCGTATCAACAACCGTTTAACAGCCAATGTGATGAATCAGCTTTCAAGCGATAATCAGGGCTTTAACTCGGTGTATATGATGCTTGATTCTGGTGCCCGTGGTTCCAAAGAGCAGATTCGTCAGCTTTGCGGTATGCGTGGTCTGATGGCTAAGCCTCAGAAATCCGGTTCAGGTGGAGAGATCATTGAAAATCCGATCTTATCAAACTTTAAAGAAGGATTGTCGGTATTGGAGTACTTTATTTCTACTCACGGTGCCCGTAAAGGTTTGGCCGATACAGCATTGAAGACTGCGGATGCGGGTTACTTAACCCGTCGTTTGCATGATGTGGCTCAGGATATGATCGTAGGTGAAACTGATTGTGGTACTTTGAGAGGCATTTATACTACTGCTTTAAAAGATAACGAGGATATCGTTGAACCATTATACGACAGAATCTTAGGTAGAACAAGTTTACATGATGTTTATGATCCATTATCAGGAGAACTATTAGTTTCTGCCGGTGAGGACATTGAAGAGCATGTAGCAGTAAAAATTGAAAATTCACCACTCGAAGGAATTGAAATTCGTTCGGTATTGACCTGCGAAAGTAAGCGTGGTGTGTGTGCACTGTGCTACGGACGTAACCTTGCAACCGGTAAACGGGTGCAAATGGGTGAAGCTGTTGGTGTAATTGCTGCACAGTCAATCGGTGAGCCAGGAACACAATTGACTTTACGTACCTTCCACGTGGGTGGTACAGCATCTAACATTGCTGCTGAATCCCAGATCAATGCGAAATTTGACGGAGTTATTGAGTTTGAAAATGTGAGAACGGTAGGCC
The DNA here is from genome assembly GCF_030695525.1 of Daejeonella sp. Taxonomy (GTDB): domain Bacteria; phylum Bacteroidota; class Bacteroidia; order Sphingobacteriales; family Sphingobacteriaceae; genus Daejeonella. Next base: position 42,108 of record NZ_JAUYSS010000019.1, read on the forward strand.
ACGAGACCCCGGAAGGAACTCTGGAAGTTGTCCTGGGCCGTTCGGGTGAATTCCGTATTGTTGAGCCGGGAACCAAAAAAATGATCATGTCAAACAATATCCCTTATGGTGCATTTTTGTTTGTTAAGGATGGAGCCAAAATTTCTAAAGGCGACAAGATTTGTAGTTGGGATCCATATAATGCGGTTATTATCTCCGAGTTTGAGGGTAAGGCTGAATTTGAGGCTATCATAGAAGGTGTTACCTTCCGTGAAGAATCAGATGAGCAAACCGGACACAGAGAAAAGGTGATTATTGATACCCGTGATAAGACCAAGAATCCGGTTATCCGTGTTGCGGATAAAAAAGGTAATGGTTTAAAAGGTTATAACATTCCAGTAGGTGCACACATTGCAGTTGAAGAAAATGAGAAAGTGAAAATCGGACAAATTATTGCAAAGATTCCGCGTTCTACAGGAAAAACAAGGGATATTACAGGTGGTTTGCCAAGGGTAACTGAGTTATTTGAGGCTCGTAATCCATCAAATCCTGCAGTTGTGACCGAAATTGATGGTGTTGTAACCTTAGGTGGTGTAAAACGTGGTAATCGTGAAATGTCTATTGAGTCAAAAGACGGACAGATTAAGAAATATCTGGTTCCATTATCAAAGCACATTCTTGTACAGGATAATGACTTTGTGAAAGCCGGTATGCCATTGTCTGACGGTTCAATTTCGCCTGCCGATATCCTTTCAATTAAAGGGCCAGCGGCAGTTCAGGAGTACCTGGTTAATGGTATTCAGGAAGTTTACCGTTTGCAGGGGGTGAAGATTAACGATAAACACTTTGAAACCATCGTTCACCAGATGATGCAGAAAGTGATGATCGAGGATGCAGGCGATACCCGTTTTCTTGAAAAAGAGCTTGTTGACCGTTGGGATTTCCAACTGGAAAATGATGAGATCTATGATAAGAAAGTTGTTACTGAGCCCGGAGATTCTACAAACCTGAAGGCAGGACAAATCATTTCTGTACGTAAGCTAAGAGACGAGAACTCGGTTCTTAAACGTAAGGATATGAAACTTGTTGAAACCCGCGATGCAATCGCCGCAACATCAAGTCAGATGCTCCAGGGTATTACCCGTGCATCATTGGGTACTAAGTCATTCATTTCGGCAGCTTCTTTCCAGGAAACTACCAAGGTGTTGAATGAGGCTGCTATCAGTGGTAAACGTGATAACCTGCTGGGTCTGAAAGAAAACGTAATTGTAGGTCACCTGATCCCTTCCGGAACAGGATTGAGACAGTACGAACGTATCATTGTTGGTTCTCAGGAAGAATACGATAAATTGATGGCTTCAAAATTAGAAGAAGCAGAAGCTTAAAAGCTGAAAGCATAAAGCTAAAAGGCGAAAGCTGGATACAATAAAAAAAGTCCTCTCGGTTGAGAGGACTTTTTTATTTAATAAAATTTGATTGTAGAATTTATAACTTTATGGTATGGAAGAGCAAAACATAGAAAATCAGTTAAATATTGAACTTTCTGAGGAAATTGCAGAAGGTATTTACTCCAATCTGGCTGTGATAACCCATTCAAACTCGGAATTTGTACTTGACTTTATCAGGGTAATGCCAGGTGTTCCAAAGGCAAGGGTAAAGTCAAGAATAGTATTAACTCCCGAACATGCCAAGCGTTTTATGATTGCCCTTGAAGAGAATATTGAAAAATTTGAGGCGCAAAACGGCAGAATCAAGATCAATGCAGAGCAACCCGGATTTCCAATGAACTTTGGTGGTCCAACAGCACAGGCCTGAGTGAGACAACGTTTAAATAAACTCATTTTTGGTATGCAAAATTCGGGTAAACTGGACCCGCATAAGCATACTCACCACTTTACAAAAATCCAAAATGTCTGGGATAGTGCTCATTATGCTGATTTTGGTATTGAGCGACTGCTCAGATTGTTCCTGGTGGGTTCAAAAATCCTTTTTCCCGGCATCTATATTGAATACTTAACTAAAAGCTCATCGCTTTACAAAAGAAAACTTGTTGGCGAATTTTACGTAATCTTTAAAACTCTGGTTCCATTCTTTATGCTATATTTCAGTTTATGGAATCATATGTGGCTTTATATTTTTAATATCTATTTGCTTATTGAGACATTTCTGTACATTTTTCATAAGATATTTTTGCCGGAGCATGATCAAAGTAAAATGATTAACCGTTCAATCATTCTGCTTTTTTTTAATTTTATTGAGGTAATTGCATCTTTTGGGGTTATATATGCAGCTGGAAATTATTTAAATCAGCCCATTCAAGGCTGGATAGATGCCCTTTATTTCAGTTTTATTACCGGTGTTACGATAGGTTATGGTGATTTTTATCCTGTAAATGAAAATGGAAAGATCCTGGTGATGCTCCAGATCTTGAGTACTATGGCTTTTCTGTTCCTGTTTTTTAATTTTTTTGGCCCCCGCTCCGGGGAGAAGTTTTCACAACATCAAGAAAGTTCAAAATAGAATCAAGTTCAAGAGGGTCAAACCACTTTATATCTTCTGATTTTTTAAACCAGGTAAGTTGTCGTTTTGCAAACCTTCGGGTATTTTGTTTAATCTTATCAGTAGCCTCTTGTTTGGATATTTTCATGTCCAGACACTCGAAAATTTCAGAATAACCAACCGTATTCAGGGCGTTCAAATGTTTGTACTCACTAAGTTTTTCCACTTCCTCAAATAATCCGTTTTCAACCATCTGATCAACCCTGAGATTAATTTGTTCATATAATTTTTCCCGTTCAGGACTAATCGCAAGCTTAATGATGTTGAAATTTCTCTGTTTTGCTGTCCTGGTATGGTAAGAAGAAAATGGGTTACCTGAGCATTCAAATACTTCCAGCGCACGTATTAATCGTTGTGGATTGTTGGTGTCGACTTCGGAATAGTACACAGGATCAACTTCTTTTAATTTTTGCTGCAAATATTCAATGCCTTTCTCAGCAAGAAGCTGATTTAAAATAGTTCTGGTTTCTTCAGATGCGACCGGTAATTCATCAAATCCATTGCATACCGCATTAATGAATAAGCCTGAGCCGCCAACCAATATGACCTGATCATGAACTTTAAATAGTTGTTCAAGAAGATTGATTACCTCTCTTTCAAAATCGCCAACACTAAAGGTGTCTTTTATAGAATGGCTGTCAATCAGATGATGTCTGACAGCAGCCAATTCCTCTTTTGAAGGTTTAGCCGTACCAATATTCATTTCCCTGTAGAATTGCCTTGAATCGGCCGATATAATCTCTGTTTGGAAATGTTTGGCTATTTGTATAGCCAATGCAGTTTTACCTGCTGCTGTCGGACCTGCAATAATGATCAGTGTTTTGCTCATAAAGCAAACCGGTTTATTGGACGATTTCTAATTAATAGTCATCTTTTTGAATATCATCCGGGTCATAACCTTCATTATCAGAGAATTCATCCATAAACTCATCCTTCTCCTCTTCTGCTTCCTCTACGGTTTCTTCCCCTGTATTTATTCCCATATCGCTCATTTGCTCAAGATCTTCTGCATCTTCGGGCTGGAAATCAAGTTCATTCAGGAAATCAAACTCTTCGGATACCTCTGTTGCTGCTGCAGTCGGAATGATTCCTATGCCTGTAATTTTTGGAGCTTCGCCAAGGCTACGGGCAACACATGGGTATGTTTTTCCCGGCTCATCACTCAGAAGTATTTTAACCAGCTCAACATGAAAGTCGAAGGGCCTGTCGAAATTATAGGTATAATAAAATTTCTGGTGAGGGTCATCAATAAAACTGCTGAGCTTTGAATTGCTCATCAGGGCAACTCCGTTAGCAATTTTTCGCTGGTTAGGCAAAAAGGCAATTTCTTCATTCTTTATCCATTGATCGTTGCTTACATAAAAGGAGGAAGATGCCTCGACCTGGTATCCTGTAGACTGGTGGATAGCACGGTGTAGGTCTTCAAATGTTTGATTTGATTTAATGTCAATGTCACGCTCGATATCATCATAATCCTCAAAAGAAACCCTGAATCTATATATTGCCATGTTCTTATTTTATTGTTTACAAAAATACTATTTGATTGTTGGCTTAAAGATTTTTATTCAGCTAATTAAGAATCTTTAAGTTTTTAATTTGACAGGCTTAAGTCCCATGGCCTTGCCCTTCTCAAGCATGTAGGCATATGCTTCTTGTTTTGAGTTTTTTATTACCCCCTCCAGAATTGCCTCACGGATCTGTGTTTTAATGGTTCCTACATCCCTGCCTGCACTGATATTGAAAGCCTGCATGATATCTTCGCCACTTATCGGAGGTTGCCAGTTTCTGAGCTGATCGCTTTCCTCAACATCCTTCAGCTTTTGTTTTACAAGGTCGAAGTTACTTCGATATTTTTTTATTTTATATTCATTTTTGGTGGTTACGTCAGCATTGCAGAGTAACATAAGCCCATCAATTTCTTCTCCTGCTTCAAATAGCAATCGTCTTACGGCTGAATCAGTAACCACATCCTGTGCCAGTACAATTGGACGGAGATGAAGTTGCACCAATTTTTGTACCAGTTTCATCTTTTCATTCAGCGGTAATTTAAGCTGGGCGAAAATTTTTGGAACCATTCGGGCACCTCTGTCTTCATGCCCGTGAAATGTCCAGCCATGGCCTGGCTCAAAGCGTTTGGTAGCAGGCTTGGCAATATCATGGAGGATTGCTGCCCACCTCAGCCAGAGGTCTTCGGTATTTTCGGCAAGGTTATCTAGTACCTGCAGGGTGTGGTAGAAATTATCTTTATGCCCTTTTCCTGCAATTACTTCAACACCATGAAGATCAGCCATTTGTGGAAAAATATGTTTTAGTAAGCCGGTATCGAATAAATAAATAAAACCGATGGATGGCTTCTTTGCCAGGATAATCTTATTTAATTCATCTGTAATCCGTTCTACGGATACAATCTTTATCCGTTCCGAATTCTTTTTGATCGCTACTAGAGCATCTTCACTTATAGTAAAATCAAGCTGTGTTGCAAAGCGTATGGCTCTCATCATCCTCAATGGATCGTCTGAAAAGGTCTCAGCCGGATCCAGAGGCGTACGCATTATCTTATTTTCCAGATCTGTAATGCCATCAAAGGGATCCAGTAGAGTGCCGAAATTGGCGGGATTTAAACCCAGCGCCATTGCATTAATGCTGAAGTCGCGCCGTTTCTGATCATCTTCAAGTGTGCCGTTCTCCACTATGGGTTTGCGGGATTCCAAACGATAGGATTCTTTTCTGGCACCTACAAATTCGATTTCGAGATCTTCATACCTTAACATTGCGGTGCCAAAATTCTTAAATACAGATACTTTGGTTTCCAATAATTTTCCTGCAGCTTCTGCGAATTTGATGCCATTACCTATAACTACAATATCAATGTCTTTAGATGGCCGTTTCAGAAAAATATCCCTTACATAGCCCCCAATTACATAAATTTCTGTATCAGTAGCATCTGCCAGTTCACTGAGCTTCTTAAATATCGGATGTTGGAGGTGTTTTTTCATATTGAATTATTTACGAATAAAAGAAAAGAGGCCACCCGGTTCAAGCTTCATAATGGTTGATGGTTTTTTCTCATTTTTCTCATCCTGCTCCCAGTTAACCACATAATCCACACCCTGAAGAATTACTTCTTCAATATCATCGAAAGTTGCAGGAGATGGATGGCCACTCAGGTTAGCCGAGGTAGAAATAATCGGTTTTCTGAAGCGCTGTAATAATTGCTGACAGAACTCGTGTTTTACAATGCGGATACCGATGCTGCCGTCCCTTGCAATGGCATTCGGTGCGAGATTTTTAGCCCCGGAGTATACAATAGTTAAGGGGTTCTCAGCATATTCAATCAGATCATACGCGACTTCAGGAACCTCTTTGATATAACTTTGAAGTTTATTGTCGCTATCAAGCAGAACAATCAGACTTTTTTCTTCGGCTCGACCTTTTAATTTGAAAACCTTTTCAACGGCTTCCACATTTGTAGCATCACAGCCAATTCCCCAGATAGTATCAGTAGGATAGAGGATTAGTCCGCCGTTCTTTAATACCTCCAAGGCTTTGTTTACTTCGTCTTTTAGCATTTAATGATGTTTTGATATAGCTTATTTAACTGCCCGGCAATCTTTTGGTCTGAAAACTTTTCCAGATGTTCGAACCCGGCTTTAATCATATTTTGTCTTTTTTCTGGATTCTTTAATACATTCAGGATCTCAGTTCTGAGTGCTTCACTGTCTTTGTGATCAACATAAATACTTCCGGCTCCGCCTGCTTCTTCAAGGCAAGAGCCAGTTGCGGCAATGACAGGTACCCCTGAACTTAAAGCCTCAATTACCGGTATTCCAAATCCCTCATACTCGGATGGAAACAGGAATACATCAGCCATCTGATAGATGCCCGGGAGGTCATTAAATGACACATTTTTTAAAAAATGAACCCTTTTATTAAGTCCATGTTTGTGGGTAAATTCTCTAAGCTTTTCAGCATAAGGGGTATCCTTTCCAATAATAATCAATTGAATATCAGTATCAAGCTTCCGGATGGCCTGAACAGCCAGCAGCGAATTTTTCCTGGTTTCTATGGTGCCTACATTCAGGAGATATTTCTCCGGTAAATTATAAGCAGATCGAATCCTTTGCTTTTCTGTATCGGTAATGTTGATCCTGAATACAGGATCGCAGTTCTGATAAATTACCTCAATCCGATCCTGTTCAACATTGAACAGATTAATCAGGTCCTTTTTTGTGGTTTCACTGATGGCGATGATCTTAGCTGCATGATCGGCAGCATAGCGCATCTTATATTCATAGATCTTTCTGTCAAACCAGGGGTAATATTGGGGATACCGGTAAAAAATAAGATCATGAATACTGACCACTGAAGGAATTCCCTTCTTTTTTAAGCCGAAAGGAATCTCATTACTCAAACCATGATATAGTTCTATTTCTTCATGCTCAAGATTCCTGACTATACCGAAACTTCTCCAATAGCTTTTGGAAAAGTGTTTTTCAGGATATTTGAATTCTATAGAACTAAATTTCTGAAGACCCTCAGATGCTTCTGATGCTGTAGCCGCAAAGACCTGATATTGGTTTTCGGGATGGTGTTTTGCCAAAACCTGAAGCACATACCTGCTGTAATTACCTAAGCCGGTGAAGTTTTGGGTTATGCGTTTACCATCAAAGCCTATCTTCATTTTATTGAATTAAAACTAAAAAAGGATGAGTATAAATCATCCTTTTTTTAATTTAAAAAAGCCTGAATGCAGGGATTAAACCGCTACATTATTCTCTCTCAGAGCATCATTTAGAGAGGTTTTTTTATCTGTTGATTCCTTACGCTGACCAATGATCAGTGCACAGGGTACCTGATACTCGCCCGCAGGGAATTTCTTGGTGTAAGAACCCGGAATTACTACCGAACGGGATGGAACAAAACCCTTGTATTCAATTGGTTCATCACCCGTAACATCTATGATCTTAGTTGAAGCGGTCAGAACAACATTTGCACCTAATACTGCTTCTTTCTGAACATGAACACCTTCCACAACGATTGCTCTTGAACCAATGAAACAATTGTCTTCAATGATTACCGGAGAGGCCTGTAAAGGCTCTAAAACGCCACCGATTCCAACACCGCCACTCAGGTGAACATGCTTTCCAATCTGGGCACATGAACCAACGGTAGCCCAAGTATCAACCATGGTGCCCTCGTCAACATAAGCTCCGATATTTACATAAGAAGGCATTAAGATTACTCCTTTTGCAAGGTGTGCACCATATCGCGCGATAGCATGCGGAACTACCCTGACACCGGTTTCTTTGTAGTCTGTTTTTAATTTCATCTTGTCGTGGAACACGAATGGCCCCACTTCGATTTCTTTCATCTCACGGATTGGGAAATAAAGGATAACAGCCTTTTTAACCCATTCATTTACATGCCAGCGGTCACCGATTTGTTCGGCAACCCTGATTTCGCCTTTATCCAGATGTTGAATTACGGTTTCAATTGCAATTCTGTATTCTTTGAAATTGATGAGAGTACGATCCTCCCAGGCACTTTCTATTAGTTTTTTATATTCGGTAACCATACTTTTAATTTAAAGCAAATTAAAGGATTTTTCTGCCAATTTTTCCATCCTTTCGTCAATTCTTACGTAATTTTGAAGGATGGGGGCATCTGAAAAATTACGTATCGATAAATATTTATGGGCTATCCGTGCATTTAAAACCCGGAGCATTTCTACAGAGGCATGTAAGGCGGGAAGGATAAAGCTTGACGGTAATAATCTGAAAGCCTCACATATTGTAAAAATCGGGGAGGTCTATACCGTGCAGAAAGGTAGTGATAAGAAGATCATTGAAGTTATCGAACTATTAGATAGGAGGGTTGATGCGAAGACCGCAGTTAATTTTTACAAGGACCTTACCCCCGTTGAAGATACCCATGCCTATAAATCAATGTTTCATACCGCTAACCTTAGCAGAGACAGAGGCACCGGACGGCCAACAAAAAAGGACAGGCGGGAGATTGATGATTTGCAGGAGGGGTGGTTCGATATTTAATTGACAGTTGATAGTTGACAATTGGACAACCGATATCTATCGGGTTGACAATTTCCGCCTTTTTGAACGTCATCCCTGTGATGTTATTACGATTTTCCTTGTCTTGATTCCTGGCTCCTGGCAATTTTTGAATAAGGAGCAAAGAACAAGGATTAAGGATATATTTGAGCTAACTGATAATGATTAATATCATAGTCCAAGTTGATTTTTCGATTTATTTGAGTCTGATTTGTGTTTTAAAGAGTTTAATTCGATTTTAAGTAGTTCCTGTCTTTGTTCCTTACTCTTTGTTCTTTGCTCTTGGCTCTTGATTCCTGGCTCAATTCAAGATAAAGAGTAGTTCTTGTCTATGTTCCTTGCTCTATTTTCCTTAGTCTAACTCATAATCTTCTCTCAAAATTAAACACCGTCACCTCCGCCCTTGAACCCAGCCTGATTGGAATTCCACTTGTTCCAATTCCTCTCGAAACGTATAAATGAGGTAATTCTTCCCGGTACCAGCCACTCACATATCTGCCGCTGCCCAGAGGTCTGAATGGTGCAAATCCAAACAGATTAAGCTGTCCGCCATGGGTATGCCCCGAAAGCACCAGGTCAATCGGGATATCCTTCATCTGGTTTTGAATAATATCCCGGTGCTGCGGGCAATGGGTCATGACGACATGATAATCTGATTTCTGATAGAATTCCATCGCCATATAATAGTCCGCTTGCCCCGCAATCAGATCATCCATCCCCGAAACAGAGATTGTGGTTTCCCCAAAAGTATACAGAAAAGAATGGTTGACAATCAATTCACAATTATGCTTTTTATAAACATCAAGAAGTTCGAGCGGATGTACCTTCCAGCATTCCCAATTGCCCAGAATAGCTGTTTTTTGGATTTCCGGGTCGAACATAGCCAGGTACTTGTCCAGAATTTTTAAGTTTTTATTCCGGTCGATCACATCACCAGTGAACAGGATTAGCTCAGGTTTAATCCTGTTGACAAGAGCCGCAAGTTCAATCTGTTTGGACTTGATTCTGCGAAGGTGAAGATCAGAAATTTGAAGGACTTTGAGGTTGCTACCTTCCGGACTTGCATTCCCCATATAATATTCATTGAGTTCGATGAATACTTTTTCATACCAAAAGGCATCAATCGCGGTCACACTTGTAATCAGTCCGATTCCGCCCCAGATAAATTTCCTTCTACTGATTTTCTTCATTCAATAATTAGTTTTCATTGCTGAATGTTCCCAGAGTTCGAATGCTGATTTTGCTTCTCTAGGCATTATCTGATGCATAGCTATTTTTCGTTTTTCTTTACTCAATGCAATCTCATCATAAATGAACTGATCGTTAAATCCGATGCTTGCTGCATCCTGTTTTGTATTTGCGTAGTAAATAGAGTCAATTTGAGCCCAATAGATTGCACTGAGACACATAGGGCAGGGTTCGCAACTGGTATAGATCACACAGCCATTCAAATCGAATGTTTTTAACTTCCTGCAGGCCAACCTGATCGCTGAAACCTCTGCATGGGCTGTAGGGTCATTAATGAGTGTTACTTTATTCGCGCTTCTGGAAATGATTTTACCATCCTTAACAATGACTGCACCGAAGGGCCCTCCAAATGCTTTACTTACATTTTGTTCAGAAAGCCGGATGGCTATTCGCATGTATTTATTGTGTAGTTCTGTCTCTGTCATATTCTTTCAATATCCTCAAAATCCTTTCATCTTCAAATAATTCTTTAAAAATAAAAACCCCGGCGATTGGCCGGGGTTTTTAAGAAAAGGAAGCTGAATATCGTCCTTTATTTTTTATCTTTTTTATATTCTGCATTCAAACCATTCACCACAGCCCTGGTTACATCCAAACTCTCCTCTGCATATAATACCACAGGGTTGGATTTAGAATAAGTAAGGACAATTTTATAACCTTTTGACTTAGCATATACTTTTAGGTACTCTGCAACTTTATTATATAATTTTTCGTTTTCAACTGCTTCTTCGTTTGCCAGTGCATTTCCGGCATTTTGATTATAGGTAGCAAGTTCCTGCTGCTTTCTTGCAAGCCGCTCTTCTGTAGTAGCCCTTTGTTCAGCACTTAAATTTGCTGCACCTTGCTGATAGGCAGCTACCTCACGCTGAAACGCAGTTCCTTTTGCTGTAAGATCGGCCTGCGCTTTCTTTGATTTGTCCTGAAATTTATCCCTTACGTCTTTGAAATAGTCATAATTATTCAGGAGGGAATCTGAATTGACATATACGATGCCTTCAACAGCCCCGGCTGGAGTAGAAGCAGTACTTGCTGTACTTTTTGTTTGTTCTTTATTACAGGATACTACTATTGCGGATAGTGTTAAAATGGCTGCTATTTTACTGATGCTTGTTATTAATTTCTTCATATTTTAAAATAAAAATTTAAGCAAATATAAGCTTTCAAACCATTTTCTCAACCATTTAATTTAGGATGTAAATGAGCCAAAGAAAAGCCTTGTTAATTTATCCACAATGTAGCAAAATCCAGCTAAAATGGTTATTTTTGATCTTTGTTGTAATAATCAAATATGAGCGAAGAAACAGAAGACAAATCAAATTATTCAGCGGATAATATACAGGTATTAGAAGGACTGGAAGCAGTAAGAAAGCGCCCGTCCATGTACATCGGTGATACAGGGTTTAAAGGCCTCCATCACTTGGTTTATGAAGTTGTAGATAATTCAATTGATGAGGCTCTCGCAGGTTACTGTACTGATATTAATGTAATCATACATAAGGGCAATTCGGTTACAGTTGAAGATAATGGCCGTGGAATTCCTACCGCCATGCATACTAAAGAAAAGAAGTCGGCACTTGAAGTGGTTATGACTGTTCTTCATGCCGGAGGTAAATTTGATAAGGATACCTATAAAGTATCCGGTGGTTTGCACGGTGTGGGTGTAAGTTGTGTGAATGCACTTTCAAGGCCTTTAAAAGTGGTTGTGCATCGTGATGGTAAAATTTTCACTCAGGAGTATGAGTGTGGAAAGCCACTTTTCGATGTTAAAGTGATAGGTGAAAGCGACAGGACAGGTACTATTGTTACCTTTCAGCCTGATCCTGAGATATTTACCTTAACTACCGAATATAAATTTGATACCCTTGCTGCCCGTTTGAGAGAGCTGGCTTACCTGAACAAAGGTATCCGTTTATCGCTTGTCGATGAACGTGAAACTACCGATGATGGAGCTTTCCTTAAGGAAGAATTCTATTCTGAAGGTGGTTTGAAGGAATTTGTCAAATATCTTGATGGAATGCGTAGTTCAATAATTCCGGAACCTATTTATGTGGAAGGAATTAAACAGGGAATACCGGTGGAGCTGGCACTTCAATACAATGATACTTATACGGAGAATGTCCATTCTTATGTAAACAATATCAATACTCACGAAGGAGGGACTCACGTAGCCGGATTCCGTCGTGGTTTAACCCGTACACTGAAGGCCTATGCCGAGAAATCGGGCATGCTGAAGAACATGAAAATTGAAATTACAGGGGATGATTTCCGTGAGGGATTAACTGCAGTGATTTCGGTTAAAGTTCAGGAGCCTCAGTTTGAAGGACAGACCAAAACCAAGTTAGGAAATAATGAGGTCATGGGTGCGGTGGATATTGCAGTAGGTGAAATTCTGGGGAACTATCTTGAAGAAAATCCAAAGGAAGCCAGAATGATCGTCAATAAGGTGATTCTTGCAGCCACTGCAAGAGCTGCAGCCCGCAAAGCCCGCGAAATGGTTCAGCGTAAAACGGTGATGGGTGGATCGGGTTTACCCGGAAAACTGGCCGATTGTGCGAACAATGATCCTGCAGCATGCGAATTATACCTTGTGGAGGGAGATTCTGCGGGTGGAACGGCCAAGCAGGGCAGGGATCGGAATTTTCAGGCTATTCTTCCATTAAAGGGTAAGATCCTTAACGTGGAGAAGGCCATGGAGCATAAGATCTATGAGAACGACGAGATCAAGAATATGTTTACTGCCATGGGAGTTAGTATCGGTACAGCCGAAGATGCCAAGGCGCTGAATATGGAAAAACTTCGTTATCACCGGATTATCATCATGACGGATGCTGACGTGGATGGTTCTCACATCACCACACTGATCCTGACCTTTTTCTTCCGGTATATGAAGCCCCTGATTGAGTATGGATATATTTACATAGCAGCACCACCGCTTTATCTGGTTAAAAAGGGTAAGGAGTTTCAATATGCATGGAGCGATGATCAGCGTGATATAGCAGTACAGGCATTAAAAGGTGCAGGAAAAGAAGAGAGTGTCAACATTCAGCGATATAAAGGTTTGGGAGAGATGAATGCTGAACAATTATGGGACACCACTCTAAATCCTCAAACCCGTACCTTGAGAAAAGTTACGATTGAAAATGCAGCCGAATGTGATCATATCTTTTCAATGCTGATGGGCGACGAGGTTGCTCCAAGACGTGAGTTTATTGAAAAAAATGCTAAATATGCTCGTATAGATATCTAATTAAAATGCTTTGCGATTATTATCTCAAGGATAGGGTTTAGTGTGATTGTATGTGGATTTAGCATGGTTTTTTATTATTTGGAAATGTGCTGTTGTACCATTTTTAATGGAGTTCCCGCTTTACGCTAATACTACACAGGCCTTAACTACAGGCCGGTATTCGCTACAATCGGGTTTAAGCACAAAAAGCATTGCTGTAAAACCTGATCTATTACACAATTATATAAAAAGAGATTAAATAGATAAATAATTTATGATTTAGATTAAGCCCTTCACTTATTGTGGAGGGCTTTTTTGTTCGGGTGCATATCGTAAATATACAACAGCACTCACTTCCTTACTCGATCGTATCAATACCTGATGTTCCTTAACCCCATCATAAATTCTCAGATTGGAAGTGTTTGGAGGTATTTTGCCTAAATTTTCAGCATAGAGAATAATCTCATGTAACTCCTGATTTCTGTTTAATCGAAGGGTATGGTTTGAGGGCTTATTCACAATAAGTTGATTCCTGATAAATGGCCTTCGGTTATGGTACACTGAAACAATGTCTCCGTCCTCCTTCAAATAGTCTCTAATTTCAAGCCTGACTACATTTTCAGTTATTTCGATTACAATTGGTCTGGCGAGTTTAGTTTGGAGGAATACATTCGGATCCCGGGCATCCAGTAAAATACTGGTCAGATAGTTCTGAGGTATGTTTTGTTTGTTTGCATCTGTAAATCGCTGCAGGTAGACATTTCCGGGATAGCATGGCAATGAATTCTCCCCTGCACCCGTGAATGTACCGGTCAGGTTTTCAATGCCTTCTTCTCTGGTCAGATTGAGTTTAAGGTCTTTAATACATAGAAATCGGGCAGTGTCGCTTGGGATTTTGGAGTGCAGGATCTTCAGTTCATTTATCCTCAGGCTATTTTTATTGATCACGCCAATAAAGTCAAGGATACCTTCGGCCCGGAGGGGATTATCCCGATAGAGATAGGCTTTCCCATTAACTATATTATTATCCTGATCCTTAACATGTAAAATATAGTTCACATTCAGGGTTCTAATGTGCCGAAGATCGGTGTCCATATAGCCGAGCCATACACCTTTATAATCCTGTGAGAAGCTTGAAAACGAAGCTAATAAAAGCAGAAGTATGAGAGGATATTTCATAAGCAATCCTTATTTACTGGTCTTTTTTTTATTTTCAAACGGTTTATACCTTAAATAAATTGCAGCAGTTTTTTGTTTATCAGATACGATTAAAACCCTGTGTTTGGATTCGCCATCAATTAAAATAAGTTCAGAAGTGTTTGGTGGAATGAGACCCAGATTTTCTGCGTAAAGAAGCAGTTCATGTAATTCAATGCGCTTATCGATTCTGAACTTGATCAGTGCCGGTCTTTTTGAGATTCGGATATCTTTAGCCAGAATTTCCCGGTTGAGGTAAACCGATACGGTATCATTATCCGGTTTCATATAATCAAGTAACTGAATTTGCAGATCAGCATGGTGTACTTCGATTTCTGTTACTTTTTTAGGTTCAGTATTCAGGAAATTCGTGTTGAAATCTACAAAAACAGGAGCTTCCGGTTCCGGGTTCTGAGCTAAAGTATTGATTACTGAGTCTTTACGCTGCACCAGAAATCTGTTAAGGCCTTCAATTGATCTGGATAAGATCACTTTACCGGGGATGCAGTCTTCATTCGGATTATCTTTACTGATCCCGCTCCATGTCCCTTCCAGATATTCATAGCTAGCATCAGTCCGAAAGGCTAGTTCATAGGTTTTTATACAGGCAACCCAATCCCAAGGGACAACATCTTCACGAATCCATCCGAGGCTTTCATATAGTTTGACGCTGTCTCCCTTCATTTTCCCTGAAAACCCAATACGTATTCTTACAAGCTTCCCCATCCAGGCATTGGAATCGCCCCAAATACTTTTCTTTTGAGTGAGATTCAGTTCAAGATCATAAAGCTCACTGTATCCCCCGGGACCCTGTGTAATTTTTCCAAACCATTTCCCGCTGATGTTTTGAGCAGTAAGATCTTGAACAAATATTGATAATAAAATGATGAGGAAGCATTTCATACCTTTAGTTTGAATCAAGTTAATGATTTTTAACCGGTTTAACGACAGTCTTTTAGCGAAAAAGTTTTAAATGTAGTTTTTTGTAATTGATGACTGCTTTATAGGGCATCAGAATATCCCCACCTAAAACACCAATTACTGGCGGGAGATTCAGGCTTGAATAAGCCTGGCTTATCGTGCTGAGGTCGAGCACGGCAGCCTCAAAATTTTTTAATTTAAATTTCCCGATCTTCAAAACAGGGAGAATGATCGTATGACTTTCCATGCTGTTGGTGCCAAGGCCGGTTGAAAGAAGCTCTGAACTCATTAATTCAGTATCTTTCATGTGTTTTTCGATCACGTTTTTATCAAAAACCGTTTTCGAAGCCCCGGTATCAAGCACTACATTAAAGGATTGCCCGAAAACAACAACTTCCACCAATAGGTGGAAGCCGTCGTCGTGTAAATTTACCAGTTCTAATGGAACTCTTGTTTCGCTCATTTAAGCGTTTAGATAAGATTAGAATCTCTGAGTACCTGATTCATATTCCTTACTGCATCTGCACTCTTGTTAAATTCAGCCTGCTCAGCATCAGAAAGTTTAAAGTCAAGGATTTTTTCCCATCCGCTTTTGCCAATGATAACAGGAACAACCAGAGAGATATCTTTCTGACCGTATTCTCCATCAAGTGCAACTCCGCAGGAGATCAGTCTTTTCTCATCACGTACGATACTTTCAACCATCGCTGCTGTACCTGCACCCGGTGCATACCATGCAGAAGTGCCAATCAATTTTGTTAAAGTAGCACCACCAACCATCGTTGAAGAAACTACTCTTTCCTGCTGCTCTTTTGTCAATAACTGAGTAACCGGAATACTGTTCCAGGTCGCATGATTGATTAAAGGGATCATGGTCGTATCACCATGTCCGCCAATTACCACAGCATTCAGATCTGCAGGTGAACATCCCAGCTCTACGCTCAGGTAATATTTAAACCTTGCAGAATCTAACGCTCCACCCATTCCCAGAATTTTATTTTTTGGAAGACCTGAAGTTTGGAGTGTAAGGTAATTCATGGTATCCATTGGGTTTGAAACCACAATGATGATTGTATTTGGAGAGTGTTTCAGGATGTTTTCTGTCACGCTCTTTACAATGTTCGCATTGGTACCAATCAGCTCTTCACGGGTCATTCCCGGTTTACGAGGTAAGCCTGAAGTGATTACAACTACTTCAGATTCTGCCGTAGCAGCATAATCATTGGTCACACCTTTAACCTTTGTATCAAATCCCAAAAGTGCTGAAGTCTGCATAATGTCAATCGCTTTACCTTCAGAAAAACCTTCTCTGATGTCTAATAAAATAAGTTCTTCTGCTAATTCTTTTCTGGCGATGTTATCAGCACAAGTTGCACCTACTGCACCGGCTCCTACAACTGTAATTTTCATTTTATGATTTGTTTAAATTTAAGATCGGACCTCTTGAGATTTTAATTAAAATCTGCCTTTTTCTTGTTCAAAAGCCCCATTGCGGTCACATTTGAATTGACAAGCCGAAGATAGATAATTCAATCTTTTTTATGAAATTATTAGCGATTGTTATGTAAGTTTTTTGTTTCTAAATTAAAAAATATAATATATTTGTTTCTCAATTTCAACGCCAAAAAGATGATAGTAGTAGCCACCCGGCGTATACGCTAGGGTTCCCCTTCTTCAAAAATTATTAAAGCAGATTTTATCTGCTTATATCTTCTTTTAATCATCATTCTTTTATCATGTCTGAAACCGTACAAAATTCCGGTAAAATTCCGGCAATTTTATCTATTATAAAACAATCGCTCAAAGGAGAAGAGCGCGATTATACTCAGGGTAGCATCCGATTATCAGTCCTTTTGCTGGCCATTCCAATGGTGCTCGAAATGATTATGGAATCTGTCTTTGCTCTGGTTGATCTATATTTTGTGGGTCACCTCGAGAACAGCAGTTATGCAATCCAGACTGTGGGCCTGACCGAATCAGTACTAACCATCATTTATTCGATTGCGATCGGTATCAGCATGGCTGCAACCGCAGTGGTCGCAAGGCGTATCGGAGAAAAAGATCCGAAAGCAGCTTCCAAAGCAGGGATGCAGGCGATACTCATCGCAATTCTGATCAATACGATCATCAGTATCCCCGGATTTATCTATGCTACCGATATCCTGATGCTGATGGGTGCCTCTGCAGAATCGGCAGCGCATGGAACTGCCTTCACTCAGATCATGATGGGAAGCAGTATTTTCATTATGCTTTTGTTTCTGATCAATGGTATTTTAAGAGGGGCCGGAAATGCAGCAATTGCAATGAAAAGTCTCTGGCTGGCTAACCTGGCGAATATTATTTTATGCCCGATTTTTATCAATGGATTCGGTCCGGTACCCGCTTTCGGACTTACCGGAGCGGCAATGGCAACCACTTTGGGACGTGGTCTTGGAGTTTGTTATCAGCTTTATTATCTGTTTGATGGTAGCGGTTACCTGAAAATGAAACTGGCTTATCTGAAACCGCAATGGGAGCAGATGGTCGCACTTTTGAAGATCGCCGGACCCGGGGTTTTGCAGTTTGTTATCGCATCCTGCAGTTGGATTTTCCTTGCACAATTAGTTGCAACCACAGGTGGGGATGTAGGATCGGCAGGTTATCAGACCGCCTTGCGCTTATTCATGTTCTTTATGCTCCCGGCCTGGGGACTAAGCAATGCGGCCTCAACGCTTGTCGGGCAGAACCTTGGCGCCAAACAGATCGAGCGTGCCGAGCTTTCGGTTATCAAAACAGCCAAATACAATGTCGTATTTATGATCCTCATTACTGCTATTTCGGTACCAGGGGCAAGGATTATGGTGTCATTTTTCACCAATGATCACGCTGTGCAGGATGTGGCGGTACAAGCCTTGCGAATTATTGGTGCCGGTTATATATTTTACGGTGTAGGTATGGTTCTGATAAATGCCTTTAATGGGGCAGGAGATACGTGGACCCCAACCTGGCTCAATCTCTTTGGCTTCTGGTTTTTCCAGATTCCGCTGGCATATTTGCTGGCCAAGTATTTCCAAATGGGGCCTGAAGGGGTTTTTATTGCAATTCCGGTTACAGAAATCGCGATTACCATTGCTGGGTATGTGTTGTTTAAGCGGGGGAAGTGGAAGAGGATTAAGGTTTGATTTGCAGTTGAGAATGGAGAGTGGAGAGTTGAAAATTAAAAAGGGAGGTTCTCATGCTAATCATTTTCTAAATATAAATCACAGTTCAGACAATTGGCTTGGCTATTCTGTCTGAACTGTGATTCTTTTGATTAATTTGATTTTTTGATGATTTTTCAATCCCCGGCAACAGATAAAGACAACAGATAACAGACAACAGACAACTAAATTCTTAACAATGTCTTCTCAATCGCATCCACCATTCCTGGACTTACCTCTACTTCCTCTGCAAATCCCCTCCATCGACCTACAGTGTCACTTATTTCTTCAACGATATGAGCAGATTTCTTGCATTTGATCGATTCACCTATGATCAGGAGGTCTTCTTTTAAAATATCTTTTCGTTTATTATTGATGCTCAACGCATGCTGACTCACCCAATCGCTTCCGGGACGGAAGGCATGGCAAATATCATAGGCAGGAGCCAGCTCCCATTTGCCTTCCTTTTTTAGTCTGAAAGCAAAGTTCTTTGTATGATCATCACAATTCCTCGCGAGCACGTTGAATACCATTCTTCTAAATAGTTGCTCCATAGCCTGATAATCCAGTTTCAGCTCGCGCATGGTTTGGAATAATTGCTCATAGCTAAAGCTGCTGACCAGATTAAAATCAAAATGTTTCAGTGCGCAAAAAGTTTGAATATGATGTTTTATTTCTCCGCCTTCCCGGTCAAAGCGTTTGGTCATGAAATGTGCACGCTCGTTTTCTTCCAAGAGCATAGAGGGCATCATCTCAATGCCGCAGGCAATGGCCATATTATAATAAGCCATCTCCACCCGGCCGTAGCCTTTTGTTGCTCCCAATTGCACACCACTCACCCCATCCAGTTTGATCAGCCAATGCTCAAATCCCTGCGGAGCCCGGGTTTGCCCTGATTTTACTTCTCCCGTTTTTTCATTATAGGCAATAACCGCTTTAGGTCGGGCACCACCGGCAGAAGTTCCAATTTTTAAGATCTCCAGCACTGCTTTTTCTTCATCTTTTTGCAGATTTGTGGCAAAAGACTCACGGCTGTAGAGCATTTTTTGAGCGATATCCACCAGATTATTTATTTCAATCGAAAAGGTTCTGACGTTCTCTTTCAGGCTTGTCGGTTCAAATTCAAGAGCGCCCATGCCTCTGCTGCCAATAAAGCAAAGCAATTCGACGGGGTTCATGCTATCTTGCGGCCGGCCTTGCTGTGCCAGCCAGATGTTGATGAGTTGATTTCCGTATTTATCAGGCAAAACATCAGCCAGTAAGCCGGGTAAGCCTTTAAAGGTATCGAATTCGCTATTTTTGTTGCGGCGTAATTCAGGAAAGCTGATCACATTCCTGCCTGAATTAAGCGGCATTTTTAGCGGAGCCAGTTCCCAGCCCAACTTTTTGAATTTAGGCTCATATTCAAAACTCGCCAGACCTGTTTTTTCATCCCATGCGACTGCCCCGACCAGTTCATTCCAAATTTTTACTTCTGCTACATTCATTGCTCTGCAGATTAAGGTTTCAGTTTTCTGCTACCTGCACGTTTACGTTTATTCCGTTCCATTTTTGCAAGAACAAGCGGACTAATACTTTGCTGAACGGTAAATACTTCCATGATATGCAATAAGTCCAGAACCCTCAAAACCTGAATCAGGGTAGCGAGGGTAACGGTTTCTCCCCGTTCCAGCAGACTCAGGGTTGAGCGACTGATACCCGCAGCATTGGCCAATTGCTCCTGCGATTTATTTTGCTCCAGGCGATGGTGCTTTATAAATGCAGCAATTTGCCCGGCCAAAGCCTTATCGCTCATTGAATTCCAATTTATGTATGATATTTCAGTCATAAATGGTTATTTTGTTATTAGTGAATGATTATTAATACAAATATAATTATTTATTTTAACATCCAAAATATTGAATGAATTATCATGCGATATATTATTATAATTATATGTAATACAATATAAAATATTTTATTCAGCTAGGTGTCATTCAGATTTATACCAACTATTTTTCAATGTAATTTACCAGGCCCGGGAATTAGAAATCTTAGCCTTCACAAGCAATCTAATTTCTTCAGCTGCTCCATATGTTCCAAATTGGAATACTTGAATAAATTTATATTTTTAGAATTCAAAAAGGTTTAATTCATGAGATCACTTGAGCAAATTTTTCGGGATGCATTTGCCGGTATAGATGTTACAGTTAACGGTGATCAGCCCTGGGATATTCAAGTGCATAATTCCAGATTTTACGAGCGGGTTGTAGCTGGTGGTAGTTTGGCTTTTGGTGAGTCGTATATGGAAGGATGGTGGGATTGTGAAGCTTTGGATCAGTTTTTCTTCAGGGTGTTTCACCATCGCCTGCATAAAAAATTACCGGTGTTTAACTATAACTTCCTTTTATTGGCGCTGGCTGCAAAATTTAAAAACCTTCAAAGCAAAAGTCGGGCGAAGCAGGTTGCTTTTAAACATTATGATATTGGTAATGAGCTTTTTGAAAAAATGCTTGATTCAAGAATGATGTACTCATGTGGCTATTGGGAAAAAGCGAACAATCTTGAGGAAGCACAGGAGGCCAAGCTTGATTTGATTTGCCGAAAGTTGAAATTGGAAAAAGGAATGAAGGTATTGGAGATAGGTTGTGGCTGGGGTGGTTTTGCTAAATATGCCGCTGAAAATTACGGTGTTTCTGTTATTGCTATTACCATATCTGAACAGCAGGCTATTCTTGCAAGGAAAGTTAACGAAGGGCTTCCTGTTGAGATCAGGTTACAGGATTATCGTGATGTAAATGAAAAATTTGACCGTGTGGTATCCATTGCAATGTTAGAGGCAGTGGGCTATCGTAATTACAGGGAGTATATGGAAGTTGCATCCAGATGCCTGACAGACGATGGCTTGTTTCTGATTCATACCATTGGAGGAGGTCATGATGCCAAAACTACCGACCCATGGATAGATAAATATATTTTCCCAAATGGGGTGATTCCCTCGGCAAGTCAGTTGTCAAAATCATGGCAGGGGCTTTTTGTTCTGGAGGACTGGCATAATTTCGGCCCCTATTATGATCCCACATTAATGGCATGGCTCAAAAAATTCGAACTTAGTGGGGGGAGCATTAAAGCAGATTATGACGAAACCTTTTATCGCATGTGGCGTTATTACCTGTGTGCAAGTGCGGCGACTTTCCGTGCTCGCTATAATCAGCTTTGGCATATTGTTTTAACTAAACGGCAAAACTTAGGGGGGTATCAATCAGTGAGATAAGGTTTTAATCACCCGGGAGGGGAAAGAAAAAAATACACAGCTTTTTAAAACTCCCTCAATCAACTCTTACCACATTATTCCCACCCATATTCCACACCAATCCAATACTCAACACCCCATTTCCGGCCTGCAGGTATTTCTTGTTCTTTAAACCGAAATTACTGCCACTGCTGTATTGAAGCTGCAGGTTTTTGCTGACAGCCATTCTGGTAAAAAATACAGGCTCAAAGAAAATATTATCCTCGGGTAATTGTTCCAGGCCGTTGATTTGAAATTTGTTTGAGCGGATATGGCTGATCCGTAAAGCCGTGCCATAGTTTAAGGGGAACCGGGCTCCGAATAAATTGAGGGTTTTCTTTTTCTTGGTGCTGTAATTTACCTGCAGGAATTTCTTTCCAAAACTAATCTCCTGTGTTTCATCGACTATCAGACCGCTGCTGGTGTTTGTAAAATAAGTCCGTTCTGAATTACCTGTACCAAGTCCGGCGTAAATTTCCAGAATCCGGTTTTGCTCAGCTCCAAATTTTGTGAAATAGCCAACACCAGTTTCCAGCAGATTTTGTTTAAACTCTTTTCTAGCCCTTTCCTGATTGGTTACAGAAGCATTCAGAAGTACGCCCCAATGATCAGAAAATGCATAGGCTGAGTTAAAAGAAAAATTTCCTTTTAAAGTCAAATGGCCTGAGGCATGTACTTCATCCTTAGCACTTAACATCGGGGTGTTTGGAACGTTGGGCATGTATAGTGAAGCGCAGCTGTTTAATACTAGTAATAAGGCAATTATGCTGATGGATCTGATCGTATGCATTCGGATAGGTTTTACATTGGTGCGTTTGAAGCAAATAATATGCCTGGATTTTATATCAAACGTGAATTCTTATTAATCATTGCTCCCTGCCTGTCGGCAGGTTTAGTATCCATGACATGCTATAGTTGTATTTCAATTCGCCTTAAAACGATTAAATTTCTCTCGCAAGACGCGAAGACGCAGAGGTATAGTAAATAATTAGACACGTTTTAGATCATACTCTTTGCGTCCCTGCGTCATTGCGAACATTTACTTTTTACTTTTCAACACCCTTCCCCACACCCTAAAAGATTCGTAAATTTGAATTTATTCCAAAATTATCTTTATGCCTGATTTTTCGCACCTCCACGTACATACACAATTTTCACTGTTGGATGGTGCAGCAGATATTTCGCGGCTCTTCAAAAAAGCTAAAGCCGATGGCATGAAAGCGCTGGCCATCACCGATCATGGGAATATGTTCGGGGTTTTCAAATTTGTCGCCGAAGCTGGTAAACATGGGGTGAAACCGATTGTGGGTTGTGAGTTTTATGTAGTTGATGACCGTCACATCAAGCAGTTTACTAAGGAAAAGCGCGATCAGCGTTTTCATCAGCTATTGCTTGCTAAAAATGCGGAAGGCTATAAAAATCTCGTAAAATTATGTTCTCTGGGCTATATCGAAGGTTTGTACAGCAAATGGCCACGTATCGATAAGGAACTGATCCTTAAATATCACAAAGGATTGATTGCAACTACCTGTTGCCTGGGAGCCTCGGTACCTCAGGCTATTCTGAAAAAAGGGGAAGAAGAGGCTGAGATTGAATTCAAATGGTGGCTTGATCTCTTTGGTGAGGATTATTACATTGAACTTCAGCGCCATAGCATCCCTGAGCAGGAAACGGTAAATGCAGTGCTGCTCAGGTTTGCAAAGAAATATAACGTTAAAATAATTTGCTCCAACGATTCGCATTACGTGGATCAGGAGGATGCCAATGCACATGATATTCTTTTATGTGTGAATACCGGCGATATGAAAAGTACGCCGATTGCTACAGATGAGGAGAGTGGAAAGGGTTTCCGCTTCGGATTCCCGAATGATCAGTTCTTTTTCAAGAGTCAGGAAGAAATGGGAAAGGTTTTTCATGACCTGCCCGAATCGCTCGACAATACAAATGAGATAGTTGATAAGGTTGATATTCTTCAGTTGAAGCGGGATATCATGCTTCCTAATTTCCCGATTCCTGATGAGTTTAAGATCCATCAGGGTGCAGAAGCTGAGAACATGAATCAGTGGGAATACCTCAAAGATCTGACTTTTAAAGGTGCCAAAAACCGTTATGTGGATATTAGTCCTGAGGTTGAAGAACGCCTCAATTTCGAGCTCTTCACGATTCGTACGATGGGTTTTGCAGGTTATTTCCTCATTGTAGCTGATTTTATCCGTGCCGGGCGCGATTTGGGTGTATTTATCGGTCCGGGGCGTGGCTCTGCAGCCGGTTCTGTGGTGGCTTATTGCATCGGGATCACCAATATCGATCCCATCAAATACAATCTGCTGTTTGAGCGTTTTCTGAACCCCGACCGTAAGTCCATGCCCGATATTGATACGGACTTTGATGATGCCGGTCGGCAGAAGGTGATTGATTATGTAGTGGATAAATACGGTAAAAATCAGGTTGCACAGATCATTACCTATGGCTCTATGGCCGCAAAATCGAGTATCAAGGATGTTGCCCGGGTGCTTGATCTGCCTTTGGCCGAGTCAAACATGCTGGCCAAACTGGTGCCCGACAGGCCGGGAACGAACCTTGTACAGGTGATGACGGCTCCGATAGATACGGTTAAGAAGGAGCAGAATCCTGAAGATTTTGAGAATATTAAAACACTAAGGAAGATCCTCGAAGATGGAAAGTCCCTCCAGGCAGATGTGTTGAAGGAGGCGATGATCCTGGAAGGCTCGGTGCGCAACGTTGGTGTTCATGCGGCTGGTATCATCATTGCTCCATACGATCTTACGGATATTATTCCGGTCGCGACTTCCAAAGAATCTGACTTGCTGGTCACCCAGTTTGACGGGCGGGTAATTGAAGATGCGGGAGTAATAAAAATGGACTTTCTGGGACTAAAAACCCTGACCATCATTAAGGATGCACTGCGTTTGATCAAGCAGAATCATAATGTCGACAT
Source organism: Daejeonella sp. (assembly GCF_030695525.1). Taxonomy (GTDB): domain Bacteria; phylum Bacteroidota; class Bacteroidia; order Sphingobacteriales; family Sphingobacteriaceae; genus Daejeonella. The sequence continues at coordinate 66,715 of NZ_JAUYSS010000019.1, forward strand.
CGACATCGATTATATTTCACTTGAAGATCAGAAAACTTTTGAGCTTTATCAGCGTGGCGATACCAACGGAACTTTCCAGTTTGAGAGCGACGGAATGCAAATGTACCTGCGTGATCTCAAACCGGATAAGTTTGAGGATCTGATTGCGATGAATGCGCTTTACCGTCCGGGGCCAATTGAGTACATCCCTAAATTCATTTCCCGTAAACATGGTCGTGAGGCGGTGAGTTATGACCTAATGGATATGCAGGAGCATCTGGAAGAAACATACGGAATTACGGTTTACCAGGAGCAGGTGATGCTGCTGTCGCAAAAGCTTGCCGGTTTCAGCAAGGGTGATGCGGATGTGCTGCGTAAGGCAATGGGTAAGAAGCAGATTGAGGTTCTGAATAAGATGAAGGCCCAGTTTATGGAGGGCTGCAATACAAACGGTCATGATCCGAAGATTGCCGAAAAGGTATGGACAGACTGGGAGGCTTTTGCGCAATATGCCTTCAATAAATCACATTCTACCTGTTATGCATTTGTGGCCTATCAAACCGCTTATCTGAAGGCTAATTACCCGGCAGAATACATGGCTGCAGTTTTGAATAATCAGAATAACATTGAAAAGATCTCCTTTTTTATGGATGAATGTAAAAGGATGGGTGTGCCTGTTTTGGGGCCTGATATTAATGAATCTGAACTTAGTTTTACCGTAAATAAAAAGGGCGAAATTCGTTTTGGAATGTCGGGGATGAAGGGTGTGGGAGAGAAGGCCGTTGAAAGTATTGTGGAAGAGCGGGAGTCAAACGGATTATATGCCAGTGTCTATGATTTTGCACGCCGTACCAATTCACGTGCAGTGAGTAAGAAAGTATACGAAAACCTTGTTTATGGAGGAGCATTCGACTGCTTTGGCTTTAACCGTGCTCAGTTTTTCTTTAAACCCGATGGTGGTTTTTACAATGGAATTGAACGTTTGGTTAAATACACGAATGATTTTCAAAACAATTTAAATTCCTCACAGGCCTCCTTGTTTGGTGGTACTAATGATGCCGAAATTACCGAACCTCAGCTTCCGGAATGCGAAGAATGGGGACTGATTGAAAAGCTGAAATATGAAAAGGAATCTATCGGCATTTATCTGACAGGGCATCCGCTCGATAATTATAAGTTTGAACTGGAGAATTTCTGCTCTCATCAGGTGAAACATCTGAGCCTGATCAACAGAATGAAGAGCACTGAGGCGCTGCCCGAAGATCAGGAGGAGTTTAAAAAGATAAGTAACCGGGATTTGGTGATCGGGGGACTGGTATCGGCCTGCAGGCATGGTACTACAAAAACCGGTAAGCCTTTCGGCTCTTTTATGCTCGAAGATTATGGTGAGACTTTCGAGATTGCCTTGTTTGGGGAAGATTATATCAAATTAAAGCAATACCTGGTGGTGGGTTTGTTCTTACAGATCAGAGGATCTGTTACTGAGCGTTTTAAGCAAAAGGATAACTGGGAATTTAAGGTAAGCAACATCGTATTGCTATCAGAATTACGAGATAAAATGTCAAAATGTCTGACCATTCAATTGCCTCTGACTGAATTGTCGGAGACTTTTATGACCAAAATGGATGAGATTGTGAAGCTCAATACGGAGCAGAACCCTCAACGGAATTGTCAGCTGAAATTCATGATCATGGATTTTGAAGGGGAAACGACACTCGAGATGCCATCCAAATCAGTAAAAATAAATCCAAGCAATGAATTTCTTGAAGATATTTCTAAATTGCTAGGCGTTCGGTATAAGTTGAATTAGTGTCACATTAGCAGCAGTAATTTGTGGCAGGAATATTGAATACTATCTTTGAATTATAAACAGTAAATCTCATTATTATGGCATTAGAATTAACAGATGCAAACTTCGATGAATTAGTCCTTAAGTCTGATAAACCAGTATTGGTTGATTTTTGGGCAGAATGGTGTGGTCCTTGCCGTATGGTAGGTCCTGTTGTTGAAGAACTGGCAAAAGAGTATGAAGGAAAAGCGATTATCGGAAAAGTGAATGTCGATAACAATCCTGGTATTTCAATGAAATTCGGAATCCGGAACATCCCGGCTTTATTATATTTCAAAGGTGGTGAAATTGTGGACAAGCAGATTGGTGCAGTACCAAAATCGGTTCTGGCTGAGAAATTGATCAAGCAACTTTAATTCCATCACAAATCATATTGAATAGCCCTTCAGTTCATTGAAGGGCTTTTTTTGTGAGAATAGTCCAGCTTAAATTATTTCTTGATAAAGTATCTTGGAAGGTTTTTCATTGAATATTTTAGTTTTCTCTCCTTTCCTAAACCTGCCTCCGTTAATTCAATATGTCCTACCGTAAACTAAATTACCTTTCCATTTTGACGATTCAATGCTATTTTTATGTTCTTTGTCTGAACCATGATTCAGGTGATTTACTTGATTATTATGCTAGTTTGAATCAAACAATCACGCTAATCATAAAAATCACAGTTCAGACAACATGCACGTGATTAATTGATTATTATGATTAATGAACACTACAAACATTCTGAACTTACAGCTAAAATTATTGGCTGTGCAATGGAGGTTCACAAAAGGCTGGGAAATGGTTTTCAGGAAGTAATTTACCAACGAGCATTGGCAATAGAAATGCTTTTGCTAGGCATACAGATTCAAAGAGAGTTTGAAATGCCTATATTTTATAGAGAAAAGTAAATTGGCACTAGGAGAGTCGATTTTTTAATTGAAGATATTTTATCTTTTGAGCTGAAAGCAATAACAAAATTAGAAGATGTTCATTTGGCACAAGCCATAAATTATCTAGAAGCATACAATCTTGAAATAGGCTTACTGATCAATTTTGGCGAAAAAAGTCTAAATTTCAATCGTCTAACCAATAAGAAATTTAAATTACTACAATCACCCTAATCATAAAAATCACAGTTCATACAAAATGCAGTCCTCTGTCTGAACCGTGATTCAGGTGATTTATCTGATTAATATGATAGTATGAATCAAACAATCAGGCTAATCATAATAATCAGGTTAATCATAAAAATCACAGCTCAGACAAAAAACCTTGTTTCTGAATTTTACCCAATGCATCATTTCCAATACTCGAAAAACTCCCCCGGCACTGCCTTTTGCAGCATGTATTGATAAATATACCTCACATTCTCCTGCGTGCTATGCCTTGCTTTTGAACCTCCCCAACCATGACGCTCACCAGGGTATAGCATAAATTCAAAATGCTTATTCAAATCCTGAAGTTTATCAATCAGCTGAATGCTGTTTTGCATGTGAACATTATCATCCATTGTGCCATGGACAATGCGAAGGCTACCTTTTAGCTTATCAGCATAGGTTAGGGGTGATGTGATCTTATAACCCTCGGGATTATTCTGAGGGGTTCCCATGAAGCGTTCAGTATAATGTGTATCGTATAGTGCCCAATCAGTTACTGAATAATTGGCAATGCCATGTGTAAACACATCAGCGCCATAGGTTAATGCCATGGCTGCCATGTATCCGCCAAAGCTTCCCCCTGTGATTCCAATTTTACTGCCGTCGACATAAGGTTTAGATTTAAGAAGAATGGCGGCATCCATATAATCTTCAATCTCATATTTACCCATTTTACGATAAATGAAATCCATCCCGGTCTTGCCCAAATGCCCTGAACTTCGGTTATCAATGGCTACCTGTATTACACCTTCTTTAGCCCACCAATAGGTCTGCCCAAGGGGACTGCCCCATTTGTCGAAAACCCTTCCTGCATCCGGTCCGCCATAGACTGAAATCCATACCGGATATTTTTTGGCTGGATCGAAGTTAAGTGGTAATATAACGGTCATTGGCAGTTCGAGCCCATCGCGGGTTTGATAATAGGAAAGTTCGGTCTTTGGCATTTTAAAGGAATCGTATGCCAAACCCTTCGCGTCGGCAAGCTCACGGATAACATTGCCTTTGGTATCCATCAAGGCAGATTTAGGCGGAGTAGTTAAATTTGAATAAGTTGTGATGAAGTGTTTTCCATCCGGTGCAAGGCTGATCTGATGATCGTAATTGCCAAATGTTAGCCTTTGCGGTTCTTCTGTTCCCCTCAAACTCACACGGTATAAATCGTTACGTGTTGAGTTTTCCTGCCTTGCAGTGAAATAAATCTCCTGGCCTCTTTCGTCAACCATCAGCAGCTCAGTTACCCGCCATGTACCGGAAGTAAGTTGTTTTTTCAGATTTCCTTCAAGACCATAGTAATAGAAGTGCCCCCAGCCGCTTTTATCGCTTTTTAAGATAAAACCCTGACCGTTCTTAAAAAAATACATGTTCTCAAACCAGTCGACCCAGGTATTCTGTTTTTCTTCGTAAATAACACTTTTAATACCGCTCTGAGGGTTTACACTATAAATGATCAGGTTATTCTGATCGCGGTTCATCCATTGCATCCAGAGGGTTTTACTATCGGCCATCCAGAATGGAGTTCCAAAATACTGATCCATTTTAGGATCAAAATCTGTCCAGACAATACCCTGGCTGCCGGCGGTGACAATGCCTGTTTTAACTTCCGGATTTTTGTCCCCCGCCTTCGGATATCTGGTGTTTTCAAGGAAACCATGCTGTCCTTTGGAGTTGTAAATTGGAAAAACCGGGACTTTGGAGTCGTCAAATCGCATAAAGGCAATTTTTTTACTGTCGGGACTCCACCAGAAGGCTTTGTATTTACTTGGTCTGCCGAGGATCTCCTCAAAATAGACCCATGATGCCCAACCGTTATAGATTACGTCAGAACCATCAGTAGTATAGCGGGTTTCGACATTGGTACTTATATCAATTGAGTAAAGATCATTATTACGGGTAAATGCTACCTGGGTTCCATCGGGCGATAGACTTGGGTTCTTCTCAACAAGGGTATCCTTTGTTAATTGCTTTTCAACACCCGCAGCACTTTTATAAAAAATATCTTTGTTTTTTACTGAAACCGAAGCTTCATTAACCTGTGCAGGAGCTGATGGAACGGCTTCTCCGCTACGTATATTGACAGTATAAGGTTTAGTTTGCTGCCCTTCTACCCGATATTCAATATAATGGGAATCATCTGTCCAGCCACGATAAGCTGGCATTGGGTTGAACAGATCCTTTGGGGGACTGCCAAAGACTTCCTTAAAATTCAGTTCCTTTAATTGTGCCTGCGTGGATGAGGATAAAAGCAGTAAGCTTAAAATAAGGGCATAAGATAGCTTAGTATTCATCTTTGAATGTTCAGAATATGTTGTAAATATTATTGATCTGTGGATATTATGCTGGTTAAAGGCATTTATTTAATCAAAGGTATGAAAATTGAGCTATTTTAGGATAATCATGAGGTTTAAGCTAATTCATGCTGATTGAAGAATCCCTGGTGTCCGGTCAAAAGGTTTTGTGCATCGACCATGAAGGTGGTCGTATATTTATAGAAAAGACATGAAAACCTTGTTCCCCGACCCAAGGGGTCGTATGTGTTTTTTTTCTATAAACATTTGACCCCTTCAGGGTCAGTATTTATAATTCCAAGTTGTAGGAGTAATCGTCATGACATTGAACCTGTAAGATTAAGCCAATCTGTCTTTTGTGATTGAAGAATAATGCTTTTTTTCTTCAGGGAGTGAATTTTATGTTATTTTAGGATATGGAACCCAATCTTACAAATTATAAAGACCTTCAGGATTTTGGAAATCTGGAACTGCTTTCAAGGCAGGTGGTTGAGGGTTTTATAACGGGTCTGCATAAAAGCCCTTTTCATGGTTTTTCGGTTGAATTTGCTGAACACAGGCTTTACAATACGGGGGATTCGGTAAAGAATGTAGATTGGAAACTCTTTGGGCGGACGGATAAATTATTTGTGAAGCGTTTTGAGGAAGAAACAAATTTGCGTTGTCAGGTTGTTCTGGATGTGTCATCTTCGATGTATTATCCCGAAATGGATTTTAACAAATTATTGTTTTCTGTTTATTCGGCAGCCTCTTTAATGTACCTGTTTAAAAAACAGCGGGATGCCTTTGGTCTCAGTCTATTCTCTGATAAACTGGAACTGACAACAGCAGCTAAATCTACTGCAGTACATCAAAAGTATTTGTTTTCAGAGCTCGAGAGTTTAATGAACAGAAAGGGCAGGGACAGTCGTACGGCTGTAGCATCTGCTTTGCACCAGATAGCAGAACTGATTCACAAGCGTTCTCTGGTTATTATTTTTAGTGATATGCTGGTCGGAGAATCTGAAGATGGCCTATCAGAGATATTTTCAGCCTTGCAGCATCTCAAACACAATAAACATGAGATAATTATCTTCAATGTCCTGGATCATAAAATGGAGATGGACTTTAATTTTGACAACCGTCCTTATCATTTTATCGATATTGAAAACGGAGAAGAGCTAAAAGTGCATCCCAATAATGTAAAGGAAGCTTATATAGCCGCTTTTGATACTTATCACAAAGAACTGAAACTGAAGTGTGCCCAGTATAAAATTGATCTGATTGATGCGGATATTCATGATGGCTTTTATCAGGTATTACATTCGTATTTGATTAAGAGATCTAAAATGAGTTGATAGTTGATAGTTGACAATTGACAGTTGATAATTGGAAATCAGGAATATAGAAAGACAAGTGTTTTGTTATAAATTATTGCTGTTACCTTATATTGAAAGCGGTCAGCGCGGGGACTTCAATGGTAAATAATTTCTTTCCAGCCTATCCGACTGTTTCCAGCCTAGCATGTAGCAAAGGCATCGAGCCCTGGCTCCTCCGTATTAATGACAAAGGTTAATAAATATATAATATGTTTATAGAACGTCTTCTGGCCAGAGTAGTATCTCTCCCTTTCAATTTTTTTCCGTCCCGAACCTTCGGGACAGCGGCGGGGTTTATTCGCTGAGGGTTTAATGTTTTTAAGGTGCTCATGGTCTCGTCGTTCCTCCTCGGCATTGTCCTTTTTTCCTGAAGAAAAAAGACTAGGCCTCCGCGGTTATGAGCGGAATAAACTACTTTAGCTGAATTTAATTTATGGGTTAGAGAATTTAAATTAAATTTTTATCGCACCTTGTTTAATTTAAATCATACTAATAGAAAAGAAACATGAAAAAAGTACTCCTCTTTTTAGCTGTATTTATATTAATGAGTTCTATGCAAATTCAAAAGCCTGTTAAGGTGATTTTTTTTGGTGATTCGATTACCCGTGCAGGTGTGACGCCGGGGGGATATATTACCCTGATGCAGGAAGCTTTACGCGGGAAAGTAAATCCTGAATATGAATTGATTGGTTCCGGTATTGGAGGGAATAAAGTATATGATCTGTTTCTTAGGTTTGAAGAAGATGTGCTCAGTAAAAAACCTGATGTTGTGGTGATGTATGTCGGCGTAAACGATGTATGGCATAAGCAAAGTTCGCAGACAGGTACCGACCCGGATAAGTTCATTGCATTTTATACCGCAATGATTAAAAAATTGCAGGCTTCAGGTATCAGGGTTATTGTTTGTACACCTGCCGCCATAGGAGAACGTACAGATTTCAGCAATGCGCAGGATGGGGATCTGAATCGCTACAGTACGATTATCCGCGAACTGGCACAGAAATACTCATGCGGCTTAGTTGACCTTAGAAAGGCATTTTTGGATTATAATCTTAAAAATAATCCTGATAATAAGGAATCAGGAATTTTGACAACAGACAGGGTGCATTTGAATCCGGCCGGGAACAAACTCCTTGCTGACCTGATGATCAAAGCATTATCCGAAAAATAATACAGGCTCCCGGTTTGATTCCGGAGCCTGTATTATTTTTTTATTATCTTCTTTTATTGCCGAAACGCCTTCTGGGGCTTCCGCTTGTTGCACCTCTAGCCGAATCAGAGGCAGGTTTTTTGCCCGAGCTTCCTTTCTTTTTAGTCGACTGACTGAAAATATGTGAAGCAGCACGCATATGATAAGGCTGATCTTCTGTAACAGGAATTTCCCGGCCAATCAGTTTCTGAATATCTTTCAGGTATTCCATTTCCTCTTCATCACAGAATGATAATGCGATGCCACTTGATCCTGCACGTCCTGTACGGCCGATGCGGTGCACATAAGTCTCCGGGACATTCGGTAATTCGTAATTGATCACATGCGAAAGCTCATCAATATCAATTCCTCTGGCTGCAATATCAGTTGCAATTAAGGCTTTGATTTGTCCGCTTTTGAAATTGGATAATGCTTTTTGGCGGGCATTCTGTGATTTATTTCCATGAATCGCTTCCGTCTTTATTCCGGCTTTAAGCAGATCCTTGGTAATCTTATCAGCACCATGTTTGGTACGGGTAAAGATCAGTGCAGATTTGATGCTTTTATCATTCAGCAGGTGGATCAACAACTTTTTCTTGTCACCTTTTTCTACGAAAAAGAGCGATTGATCAATTGTATCGGCAGTTGTTGAGGGTGGTGTAACCTCCACCTTTTCGGGGTCTACCAGAATCGTGTTCGCAAGTTTTTGAATTTCAGGCGGCATGGTGGCTGAGAAAAACAAGGTTTGGCGTTTCTGTGGGATCTTGGTGATGATTTTCTTTACATCGTGGATAAAGCCCATGTCCAGCATCCTGTCCGCTTCATCAAGTACAAAGATCTTGAGGTAATGTAAATGAACAAACTTCTGATTGATCAGGTCTAATAACCTTCCGGGAGTTGCAATGAGTATATCTATTCCTGATTTTAACGCAGATACCTGAGAACCCTGAGAAACACCTCCAAAGATGACTGCATGTTTCATGCCTGTATGGCGACCATATGCAGCAAAGCTTTCGCCGATTTGTATCGCAAGTTCACGTGTTGGGGTCAAAATAAGGCATTTGATTGCTCTTGGCCCTTTATCATATATTTTACCACCTTCAAGGATTTGAATAATCGGAATTGCGAAGGCAGCAGTCTTACCTGTGCCTGTTTGCGCACATCCCAAAAGATCTTTGCGTTCTAAAATGATTGGTATGGATTGTTCCTGAATAGGAGTAGGGGCAGTATAACCTTCTGTTTTTAAAGCCTTTAAAATAGGCTCAATAATATTTAATTCTTCGAATAACATGTAATGATTTTACATTGCTGGTAAAAATGCCGGCAATTTTATAATGCGGCAAAGGTACGGGTTTAAAATGATAATGTATCTCTCCTGATAATTGTAGTCTTTCAGGACTTGTATAAATCAAGTGCCTCTAATATTATGTTACAGGCTAGTTTAATCTCTTCTTCGGATATGATCAAGGGAGGAGCAATACGCATAGCAGTATCACAATGCAAAAACCAGTCGATGATGATGCCCTTGTCGGAGCAATAATTACTCACATATTCTACCTGCGCGAAAGTACTAAGTTGTATGCTCAGCATCAATCCTTTGCCCCGAACTTCTTTTATTTCGGAATGCTTCAGGTATTTTTTGAACAATGATTCTTTCGCAGCAACATCTTTAACCAGATTTTCCTCCAGAATCACTTCCAGATTGGCAAGGCCGGCTGCACAACTTACCGGGTGACCACCAAATGTGGTGATATGTCCAAGAATCGGGTTCTCTTTAAGAACAGACATAATATCATTGCTCGAAATAAATGCGCCAATAGGCATTCCTCCACCCATGCCTTTGGCAAGTAGAAGAATATCAGGTTTGATGTTAAAGTTCTCAAAACCAAAGAGTTTACCCGTACGGCCGAAACCTGTTTGAATTTCGTCCAGAATAAGCAGGGTGCCGGTCTGATCACATCGCTTGCGCAAAGCCTGCATATACTCAACATCAGGAACGCGAACACCTGCTTCTCCCTGAATTGTTTCGATAATGATGGCAGCTGTATCTGAGTTTATCTTCTCAAGATCAGCGACTTCATTAAATTCAATAAACCGTATTCCGGGCAGTAGCGGACGGTAGGCTTGTTTATAATATTCGTTACCCATCACACTAAGTGCTCCCTGGGTACTGCCATGGTAGGAGTTTTTGCAGGCTATAATTTCTGATCTGCCGGTAAAGCGCTTTGCCAGTTTCATTGCACCTTCTGTAGCTTCGCTACCTGAATTTACAAAATAGACAGAGCTCAGGGAATCAGGCAGGATGGAAGATAGTTTTTCTGCGAATTTAACCTGTGGCGATTGTACATACTCCCCATAAACGGTGAGGTGAAGGTATTTATCGGCCTGGTCTTTTATCGCCTGTACAACTCTTGGATGCCGGTGACCGATGTTGCTAACTGCAAATCCGGAAACCAAATCCATATAACCTTTCCCGGAATGGTCATAAAGATACATGCCTTCGGCCCTATCAATTTCAAGTAAACGGGGAAATGGCGATGTTTGAGCGGTATTTAACAGAAAAAGCTGACGCGGGCTAAGCATGTACAAAAATACATAAATAAAATGCAGTCAATTGATTGCCTGGAAAATTGCTTGAGAAAATATTTTCCAGTTCAGTCAAATTGTTGGGCACCAAGGGGAGGCCCTTGCTTGTCTGGACCAGGATTAGTTTGATTATTTTGATTGACTGATTTTCTCTTGTTTTAGAAAGCAGGGTCTCTGCCTCTTCGGTCCTGCCAATCCCGTGTTCTGCCCTGGTTTTTTGCAGCAGATTTAGTAGATATCATAAAATTCATTAAGCAAAAAAGCTAGAGCTGCCACCCGGGTTTATTTCAAATAGCAAATGGTCCTTTTGCCTGGCTGCCCTTCCCAATGAAAACAGTTCCAGGTAAAATAAACCTTGCCGGAGGAGGTAGCTTCCGGCTATTGGTAATTTGTATCAGGACCTTATTTCATGCCGGAACTACTCCGGAGGAAAGGGCTGAACTAGCCAATAAAACACAGGTATTGGTTTCAAAAATCAAATAATTTGGTTCCAGAGTCCTATATGACCGATAATGACGTTACTATTTTACCTTCCTTGTATCGAACTCGGTTAAATTTAAACTATTCCCTTCTCCGATGCTTCAACTGCTTGATCAGATGCTCTCTGAATTCACGCTCTGCCTGGTATAATAGCAGAACTTTTTCTGCAGGAATGGCCTTTAAATACAGTTTTTTATACTTTTTTTTCAAATCCAGCATCTTGCTTTCATAGCTTAGGTCCGCGTTGATTTTATCATTAGGAGCTATATCAGATTTCTGCCTGTCTTCCCTTCTCTTCTTCATGATCTCCATCAATTCTTTTTGATAATTATTATATACCGGCCAGAATTTTTGAGCTTCATCTGTATTCAAATCGAGTTTTTTGGTAATAAATGCGACTTTGATAGCCTCAATCCGTTCATAATGCTCACGACGGTCCTGAGCTATTAAGACTGTGTTCATTGTCAGAAACATTATTATACCCAAAACCCCATTCTTAACTAATCCTTTCATAATGTTGTGCTCTTAATATACTGTTCGATATCTTCTTCCGAAACATCAGCAGTTACCTGCTGAAGACCATCTTCACTAATATTTTCTATAATATATTGATTGTCATTCACTGTGCTGTGTATCTGCAGGTAATTGATAATATCTTGGTCAGGTACTTTTGATAACTGCTGATCAAAAATATAAACGGATGAATTAAAGTAAATGAATAGACCGATAACGAATAGAATGCTGGCAGCTGCAGAATAGCGCATCCATGATGGGAACAGTTTTTTCAGCTTTGCAGGTTCTTTCTTTTCCTCAATTCTTGAATTAATTCGTTCAGTCAGGTTCTTAAAATAGGCATCAGGGACTTTGAACCCTTCGCTAGGTGCCAGATCATGAATAGTTTCAATGGCTACACGATCTTCAATCCTCCCTGCTAAGTGATTAAAATAATTTTCTGGTAATTTAAACTCATTTTCATTCTCAAATCGAAAGGTTTCGAGCTTAGCCAGAGTATTCAGATTTTCATTTAAAGATTCAAAATAGGCAGAGGGCACAGTAAAGGGGTTCTCTCTGCTAATTTTAGCTAGCGTAGGAGCCTCTTTTACCCAATCCTTATCTGAATTCTCTGTTTTCATATTCCTTTGATACACCTGGGATAGAAAGGTTTAATCTGAATTTAATAATATCTGTTCAATTTTTTTTACTGCAATATGAAAAGAAGCCTTTAGCGCACCGACACTGGTCCCAAGAATTTCAGAGATCTCATCATATTTCAAATCATCAAAATATTTCATGTTAAACACCAACCTTTGTTTTTCAGGCAATGTCAATAAGGCTTTTTGAAGCTTTATCTGAGCCTTATCCCCATCAAAATAAGGACTGTCGGCGAGTGTTTCAGCCAAATCCAAACCGTTTGAATCATCTAAGGAAACGCTGTTTCTTATTTTTTTGCGGTTTAGAAAGGTGATGCTTTCATTGGTGGCTATGCGATAGATCCAGGTAAATAATTGTGAATCACTCCTGAAGTTTGCCAGGTTCTTCCAGACCTTAATGAATACATCCTGAACCAGGTCATCAGTATCATCATGGTCAATAACCAGCCTGCGGATATGCCAGTAAATCTTCTGCTGATATTTGTTCAGCAGAAGATTGAAGGCTTCGTGACGGGTTTTTTCCCTTGAAAATTTTTCTATAATTTCGGAATCCTCTACCTGCATATTTTTGTTGTTGGATTGGATTCCTAAACGCAGGGCAGTTATTTACGTTTAATTACCCTGTTTACCGCTTTGATAATATCCTCAGTATCCAAACCGTATTTTTTCATTAGTTGATCAGGAGTACCACTTTCTCCGAAACTATCGTTAACTGCAACGTATTCCTGCGGTACAGGATTGTTTCTGGTTAGCACCTGTGCAATACTGTCACCTAAACCACCATAACGGTTATGCTCTTCACAAGTAACAACACAACCAGTCTTGGCAACTGATTTTAAGACTGCAGCTTCATCCAAAGGTTTAATAGTGTGAATATTAATTATTTCAGCATTGATTCCTGCTTCTGCAAGCTTTTCACCGGCCTCAATTGCCTTCCATACCATATGGCCGGTGGCGAAAATACTAACGTCGGTTCCTTCATTGACCATCCATGCTTTCCCAATCTCGAATTTTTGATCCGGATCTGTAAAAACAGGTACCGCTGGTCTTCCGAACCTTAAATAAACCGGACCATGATGATCGGCAATAGCAATAGTTGCGGCCTTGGTTTGGTTATAATCACAAGGATTGATTACTACCATTCCGGGAAGCATTTTCATCATACCAATATCTTCGAGAATCTGATGGGTTGCACCATCTTCACCGAGTGTTAGTCCGGCATGTGAAGCACAAATTTTGACATTCTTGTCTGAATAGGCAATAGACTGTCTGATCTGGTCGTACACACGGCCGGTTGAGAAGTTGGCAAAAGTTCCCGTGTAAGGAATTTTACCCCCGATTGTTAAACCGGCTGCGATTCCCATCATATTAGCTTCTGCAATTCCGATCTGAAAAAATCGTTCAGGAAATTCCTTGATAAAAGCATCCATTTTTAATGATCCGATCAAATCGGCACATAAAGCGACTACTTTATCGTTCTTTTTTCCAACTTCCAGCAAACCTGCTCCAAAACCTGAACGGGTATCTTTTTTCTCGGTGTATGTGTATTTCTTCATATAACAAAGCAAAGGGCCTGAAATTTAGCAGGCGAAATTTTTTATTGTGTTTTTGTATGCAGATTAAGCTTTAGATATCCTTAATAATCACCTAAAGTTTCTTCCAATTGACCCAGGGCAAGTGCGAGCTGATCATCGTTAGGAGCAGAGCCATGCCATTTGTGAGTATGCATCATGAAGTCAACACCATTGCCCATCATAGTTTGCATCAGGATCATGATCGGCTTTCCTTTAAATGTTTTGCTGATTGCAAGATCAAGGACACGGACTACATCTGACATATCATTCCCGCTCATTTCAAGTACTTCCCATCCGAAAGACTCCCATTTGGCCCTTAAATTTCCTAAGGATAAAATGGCATCAGTTGGTCCGTCAATTTGCTGCCCGTTAACATCGACAGTGGATATCAGGTTGTCAATTTTATTATGGCTTGCATACATTGCTGCTTCCCAGGTCTGACCTTCCTGAAGTTCTCCATCGCCATGCAATGAAAAAACCAATCTGTTATCATTGTTTAACTTTTTAGCAATGGCAGCACCAATTGCTACCGACATACCCTGGCCTAAAGAGCCGGAAGCAACCCGTATTCCCGGTAATTTTTCGTGGGTGGCAGGGTGTCCCTGAAGTCTGGTATTGATTTTTCTGAACGTGGCCAGTTCTGATACTTCAAAATATCCTGAACGTGCCAGAACACTATACCATACTGGTGAGATATGTCCGTTTGAAAGAAAGAAAAGGTCTTCATCCTTTCCATCCATGTCAAATTTGGTATTATGCTTTAAGGTATGAAAGTACAGGGCCACTAAATAATCGGTACAGCCCAGTGAGCCGCCCGGATGGCCGGATTGGCAGGCATGAACCATTCTTAAAATATCACGTCGGACTTGTGAGGCAATTTTTGTTAATTTATCAATATCTGGAGTCATAATTTGTGCTTAATGGCCCTGCTAAAATAGCCATGTTCTTTGAAAGAGATGGATTATTTTGAAATTATTTGATTTTAAGAGTATTGTACAGTGGAATAAACCATTTTATTTAATTGCATCCAAAACCTGCGTGGATGAGTTTTTAGTATCAATCTTATCAATTATCTTACGAATCAGGCCATTTTTATCAATGATGAATGTTTTTCTTGCTACGCCCATGTATTTTTTACCGTACATGTTCTTTTCAACCCAAACCCCATAAGCTTCAACGATTTTTTTATCGGTATCGGCAATCAGAGAGAAGGGCAGGTTGTATTTTGTAATAAACTTCTGATGTGATTTTTCATCATCAGTGCTAACACCTAACACCTCAAAGCCTTCATTTAACAGGGACTGATAATTATCCCTGAAGCTGCATGCTTCGGCGGTGCATCCTGGAGTATCATCTTTAGGATAAAAATATAAGATCACATTTTTGCCTGAAAAATCACTCAGACTGATGTTTTTTCCAGTTTGGTCTTTTGCATTGAAATCAGGAGCTTTTTGCCCCTCTGTAAGTTCAATCATTTTAAATCTGCTTTATGGGGTAAAATTAACAAAATATATATTTTGATATAATAATTCTCTTTACCTGTAAAAAACAGCTCTGTAGTTTGTAAGATTATCTTTCATATCACTTACCGTCAATTCAAAATCGTTCTTACCCTTAGCTGTTAATTCGTCAAAAGTATACCAAATTGTGCCTGTCTTTGGCTCGTACTCCATCAGTACCCACTTTCCGTTAATCATTGCATTGAAGGTTTTTATTCCCGACAGATTATCAGAAATCCGGAACAATATTTTTGAAGTATTAAGCATAGATGCCCCATTGCTGATGTTTACCGGCACAATTCGGGGTGCCATCGTATCGGTCATAATGTAGAAGCTATCGAAATTACGAATTTCTGTTTTTACATAACCATTTACAAAAGTCCCTCCCTGTGATTTTTTTAATCTGTTTACAATCAGAGCTTTGCTTTGTAATTCCACAGGCAGACTATCATCGGCTTTTATTGCCAGACTAAGTGCACCGTTTAATGGCATTAAGCGGTTATGGACATGATGAATTAAAGAATACGCCCCGGCAGGCATGGGCGAATTTTTATAGGTAAAATTCAGATCATCATATAGCGTATTTAATGGAAGGTTAAGTTTAAGTCCGGCAGAATCGAACTCATTAACCTGATTAAATTTAAACCGCTTTCCTTCAGGAATTAGTGATGTTTTTACTGATGCCGGATTGTATCTTATTTTAAAATTAAGGACACTTTGGTTCCCCGCAATATCCTTTACGATGTATTGGGCATTGCGGATATTCTGATCCGTATAATTCAGAATGCCATTATTTATGACGTTTTTATAGATCTTTAATGAATTTCCGGGTTCAATAAAACTTTTCTGTATCCTTCTACCGGTAGCAATCATCGCCGGATAATCAATGTGAGAATTTATCCCCCGGGAATTTTCAAATGAAAATCTTTCCCAGACTGAGGAGTAAATCGTTTGATCATCAATCCGAAGTTCAATAGAATATGGGCCGTTACTATTTTCAGAAGCTGAGTTTTTGTCGGAACAGGCAATTCCGAGTCCGGATTCACCTCCGATAGTGACAACGGTTTGCGGGCTAAGCTGATAAGTGCCTGCAACACCACTTACAGGATAGGCTTGTTTTGGAGTTAGCTCACTAAATGGCTCGCCATTCAAATGATAGAGATACAATCCTGTAATCACAGGTTTAACCTGGTCGGGTATTCTGATTCCGAAAAGCTGAGGATTGATGGGGTCTTCAGTTTTTGTATCCCGGATCTCAAAATGCAGGTGTGGACCGCTGGAGCTGCCTGTATTTCCTGACCATGCAATTATTTCTCCTTTTTTTACAGGGATTTCAACGGAAAGTAATGGGAAATCGACATCGAACTTTTGCATCCGGTATTGATAATTTTTTAAGGTCATACTGATGCGATCATTGAAGTTTCTCAAATGCATGTAGACTGTGGTATAACCATTTGGATGGCTAATGTATAATGCATTCCCTCCGCCGCCAATCTGAACTCTTATTCTGGAAATATTGCCATCTGCACTTGCATAGACAGGATGTCCTTCCCTTTGATTAGTTTTAAGATCAAGGCCTGAGTGGAAATGATTGCTTCTTATCTCCCCGAAATTTCCTGCAATGATAGGGGGCAGGTCAAGTGGCCGTATAAAATAATTTTGCGGGTATTCGGGTAAAACTGTGTTCTGAGCATTGGCTAATTGACATAATACGGTCAGGAGGGATAAAGAAAACAAGAATTTAAGCATAGAAATAGGATTACTAACGGATATAAAAATCGAGCAATTTTTCATCCTCCAGATAACCGCATAGATGATCGCCAATAGTTACTTTACCTACACCCTTCGGAGTGCCGGTAAAAATCAGGTCACCCTTTTTCAGAGTGATATACTGAGAAACAAAAGCTATTATATATTCAAACGAAAAAAGAAGGTCTTTAGTGTTGCCTTCCTGAACAGTATTGTCATTAAGGTCGAGTCTGATTTTGAGATTGTTCAAGTCTTTGAACGATGATTTTGGGATAAAATTGCTGACTGGTGCTGAATTGTCGAAAGATTTAGCCAGTTCCCATGGGAGGCCTTTTTCTTTATGTTTTTGTTGAATATCCCTGGCTGTGAAATCAATGCCCAGACCGATCTCCTCAAAGTAAGAACCGGCAAATTTTTGAGAAATATGTTTACCTTCTTTTGATATTTTTAGCACAAGCTCTATCTCGTGATGAATATCATTTGAGAATTCAGGATGATAAAACGGTTTATTGTCTTTGAGAACCGCAGTGTCCGGTTTCATGAATATTACAGGTACTTTAGGTACAGGATTATTTAGTTCTTTGGCATGCTCGGCATAATTACGCCCTATAGCGATTATCTTCATCCAGCGAATATAAACATACAGAATTTAAGATGTGGAAAAAGGTATGGAATTTACAATACGGAAATCCGTTTGGTAATGATTTCACTACCTACACTTACACGAATAAAATAGAATCCACTGCTGATTCTTGAAGAAATACTGAATGTATTACTGTGTTCACCGATAGTCTGTCTCTCTGAGAAGAGTGTTGTTATTTCATTGCCCAATACATCCATGATTCTGATGGTTACATTGGAATCCTTGCTAATTGAATAGGTCATATTGAGGTACTCAGATACTGGGTTTGGATAAACCTTCACGTTAGCCAGGATTTTATCCCCTGGAAATGGGGTTTTAGGACCCGACATAATTTTGTTCTGTGCCTGGAGTTTTTCTTTGGATGGATTGAATGGTGTAAAACTTAATTTGACATTAGCTTTGGGTTCTGCAGGTTTATTAAGCCTTGTATCAGTAATCTTGGTGATTACTTTTGGCTTGGTTTTCAGGGAATCTGCTTGTGATGCCTGAGAAAATGCAAAATTATATGCATAGCTATTCAGGGACATTGTTATGCCTAAAGCTACGAATACAATTAATGTTCTCAGGTAAGAGTTTATCATACGCAAAATAGATGATGGTATAAATATAAGGCATATTAATGTATACCCATAGTTAGCATGCTTTTTTTTAACAATTTTTAACTAAAATTTCTTTTTATACGCTTATCTGTTTGAAATGTTAGTATAAAATTAAAATAAATATGACAAAAAATCAACATTCTTGTTTTGGTAATAAGAATTTGATTTTATGATGTACTTTTGTCATCTAAATTTTTCGAAGTGTCGAATTTAAAAAATCTACATAAGCTCTCTGCAGCAGGTTTATTAATCAGTCTGGGCATTATTTACGGCGATATTGGAACTTCCCCATTATACGTTTTTAAGGCGATTGTAGCAGACCGAATAATAACCAGCGAATTAATATTGGGAGGGCTGTCCTGTATATTCTGGACCTTAACTCTGCAGACGACAATAAAATATGTAATAATTACGTTGCGCGCCGACAACAAAGGTGAGGGAGGAATCCTTTCCCTCTTTTCGCTGGTAAAAAAGAAGGGGAAATGGTTGGTAATTCCGGCAATGATTGGGGGCTCTGCCTTGCTGGCAGATGGGATGATTACCCCTCCAATTACAGTTTCTGCGGCAATCGAGGGTTTAAGAATATTTTATGCGGATATTCCAACAGTACCGATAGTGATTGCTATTATTTCTTTATTGTTTTTAATACAGCAATTCGGGACTTTTATTGTAGGTAAGGCTTTTGGTCCCATCATGTTTGTATGGTTTACAATGATGGCAGTTTTGGGTAGTATTTATTTATTTCAATTTCCGGAGATTCTAAAAGCTATCAATCCTTATTATGCCTATTCCCTGTTGTCATCTAACCCCAATGCCTTGTTTATTTTGGGTGCCGTATTCCTTTGTACAACCGGAGCAGAGGCTTTGTATTCAGATTTGGGTCATTGTGGTCGTTCAAATATTCGTATTAGTTGGATTTATGTTAAGACCTGTTTATTACTGAACTATTTTGGCCAGGGAGTTTGGTTATGGCAGCATCAGGGTAGCCGCTTAGTGCCAGGTGATAACCCGTTTTTCAGCATTATGCCAGAGTGGTTTCTTATCGCGGGTATCAGCATAGCAACTGCAGCTGCAATTATAGCCAGTCAGGCAATGATCTCCGGTTCGTTTACGCTGATCTCTGAGGCCGTAAGGCTTAATTTATGGCCAAAGGTCAAAATTAATTACCCAAGTAATCAAAAGGGGCAATTGTATGTGCCCTCAATCAATATTTTACTATGGATTGGCTGTATTGTGGTAGTTTTGATTTTCCGTGAATCCCAGAATATGGAAGGTGCATATGGCTTAGCCATCAATCTGACCTTCCTGATGACCACCATTCTGGTTGCAACATTTCTGAAACGGAAGAAATTTCCGAATTATATCATTGTTATTTTCGTGACCATATACGGGCTTATTGAGATAGGGTTCTTAGTTGCAAATATGGCTAAGTTCCTTCACGGAGGCTGGTTTACCCTCTTGCTGGCGTCCTTCCTGTTGTCTATTATGTGGGCATGGTACTCTGCAAGAAAGATAAAAAACCGTTTTGTAAAATTCGTGGAGATTGATTCTTATTATCCTATTTTGAAAGAGTTGAGTGAAGATGAATCTGTACCTAAATATGCTTCTCAACTGGTTTATTTGACCAGTTCTAATTTTAATTCGGAAATCGAATCTAAAATTATGTATTCAATTCTTCAGAAGCAGCCTAAACGAGCTGACGTTTATTGGCTGGTACACGTTGATGTTACAGATGAACCTTTTACAAGGGATTATAAAGTCGAGTTTCTGGTGCCAAATAAACTGATCCGAATCGATTTTAAACTGGGCTTTAGGGTTGAGCAACAAATTAATGTTCTATTCAGGAAGGTTGTTGAAGAATTGGTAAGAAACAATGAGGTTGATATCACCAGTAAGTACACTTCCCTGAACAAATACAAAATCATTGGTGATTTCAGATTTGTTGTTTTAGAAAAAGTCTTATCACGTTCAAATGTGTTAAGCTTTATAGATAAGTTCATCATGGACTATTATTTCATTCTGAAGAAATTCTCGCTTTCAGAAGAACGTGGGTTCGGGTTGGATATTAGTTTTGTTACGATCGAGCGGGTACCTCTGATTATTTCTACTCAGGATACCAGTGAGTTGACAAGATTGGAATTAGATCATCGGGATTCTTAATGAGACAAAAGACTTTTAAAATCAGCATTCAAAAGCAGTTTTAATTTTGAAATCCATTAAAGGATAAAAAAGGCAATTTTCAACTCGAGAATTGCCTTTTTTATTTATTTTGTCAGAAAAAACTCAATTTCCAGTTAAATCCGAAAATTCCTTATACCTCTGCCGCTTGATCTGTTTTATTCAGATTGCTTTTGTGATAGCTGTATGAAAAGTAGATAAGCAAACCCAGTGCGAGCCAGATTAGAAAACGGATCCAGTTGGTATATCCCAGTTCAGTCATCAGATATAAGCAACTCAGCATTCCCAAAACTGGTATAAGGGATAAATTTTTTCTGAAAGAGAGTACAGCCATAATTATAGCTGCCAGAATAAACAGGAAATAAGGTAATTTATCCTTGTATTCATGCCAATCTCCACTATAATCAAACAGAGAGAGAATAGGTTCTTTGAAACTTATGAAAATGATAATTAGCAGAGAGGGAACAATATATTTCGAATTAACATATGGAATACGGAAGCGTTTACGGTTCGAATCATTTATTTCTTCTTTGGGTAACAACAGTACCCCCGCACATACAAGTACAAAGGCAAAAAGAGTACCGATGCTGGTAAGGTCAGTAACTTCAGTAAGGTTCATGAATAAAGCTGGTACTGAAACGACGATACCCGTGATTAACGTGGCAAACCAAGGGGTCTTGTATTTTGGATGAATACTTGAAAACTTCTTTGGTAATAATCCATCCCGGCTCATGCTCATCCAGATACGGGGCTGGCCCATCTGAAATATCAGTAATACACTTGCTGTCGCAATTACTGCACTAATTGAAATAATATAACTGATATTAACCAGTCCGACATTTTTGAAGACAAATGCCAATGGATCTTCAACCTGCAGCTCTTTATAGTTCACCATTCCGGTTAATACCAAGGCTACCAGAATATACAAAACGGTACAGATGATTAATGAGTAAATCATGCCTTTGGGCAAATCCCGCTGTGGGTTTTTACATTCTTCGGCTGTTGTAGAAATGGCATCAAAGCCAATATATGCAAAGAAAACCCCCGAAACCCCTTTCATCATGCCTTCAAAACCATTTGGTAAAAATGGATCCCAGTTTGCCGGTTGTACATAGAAAAATCCAAGTACAATTACTCCGATTACGACAGCAACTTTCAGGAAAACCATTGCATTAGTTGCTCTTTTCGTCTCCCGGATACCGATGTAAACCAGATAAGTTATCAGAAAAACGATGCCCAGTGCCGGTATATCTGCTACGAATTTTAAATTGCCTGATCCGGGTGCCGTTTCCCATGCACCGGCAGCATATTGAACCTTTGCACTGATCCCGCTCAGATCTGTTCCGGCTGCGAGCACTTCCTTGTATGCCCTGAAAGCAGAAAGATAATCCATGGTCAGATATGCGGGTACATGGATATTGAAACCCTCAAGCAGATTGGTGAAATATTCACTCCATGAAATTGCAACCGCAATATTGCCAATGGCATACTCCATAAGTAGATCCCATCCGATTATCCAGGCGACTAGCTCTCCGAATGAAGCATAAGCATATGTGTAAGCACTTCCTGCAACAGGGATTCTTGATGCAAATTCTGCATAGCATAATGCCGAAAATCCGCAGGTAATGGCTGTGATCACAAACAGGATACTTACCCCGGGTCCTCCATGGAAGGCTGCATTCCCAATTGTAGAAAATATGCCGGCACCAATCACTGCAGCAATACCCATCAGGGTAAGGTCTTTAACTGATAGAACTCTTCTTAACTGTTGATCTTCGATTTCTGAATCAGAAAATCCCGCCTGACGGTCTTTCATGATCAGCTCAATAGATTTCTTTCTAAAAAGGTTTCTTGACATATTGTCGTTCAATTAGATTGGTTTAGCAATCAAACATAAAAATTATTTAGTTTTGAATTCGTTTTCGAACTAAATAATGAAGAAAAGACTCTCCGAAATCCTTTATCCTCAGCGGTACTTTCTGATCCCGTTTTTATTCATGCTTCTGATTGGTTTTATTTTGATGCTGCTTAATTCTAAAGCCGAGCTGTTTTTATGGACCAACAGACATCATAACAGTTATTTTGATGAGCTTTTTAAGTTAATCACCTTTTTTGGTGATGGCTTAATGACAGTTTTGGTTGTTTTGATTTTACTATTCTTTAAATTTCGTTATGCAGTACTTGCCGCTATTGCATTTGCCTATAGTTCTATCGTAATCCAGCTACTTAAACATTTGTTCAAGGCCCCAAGACCGGTTAAATATTTCGAGGATATCATACCAATCCGAACTATTGAAAACTATCCGGTCTATGAGTGGAACAGTTTCCCCTCCGGACACACTGCGTCTGTATTTACCCTTGCCGTGGTATTAAGTTATTTGCTCCCCCATAGGAGACGCCATTGGATCATCATTCCACTGGCTACCCTCACCGCATTTTCAAGGGTATATCTTGCCCAGCATTTCCTGGAAGACGTAATTGCGGGGTCTATCATTGCTGTATTTATGACATTTCATCTGATATGGTGGCTTGAAAACAGCAAATGGTACCATTCGGCCAGTTTAGAAGGGAGGTTATTTGGAAAAGCTTAATCTGAAAACTAAGGGATTTCTCTTATTTATAATCAGTTTGGTCCTCCTTCTGCAGAATCTCGATAAACCAATGATTTATATTCTTGATGAAGCTAAGAATGCAGAATGTGCCCGTGAGATGCTGGTTTCTGGCAATTATATTATGCCTTATTTTAACGGGCAGTTAAGAACCGATAAACCTCCTCTGCATTACTTTTTTATGGCAATGTCTTATAAGGTGTTCGGAGTATCAGCATTCAGCGCCCGGTTTTTCTCTGCCATATTTGGGGCTTTAACTATCCTGATCAGTTTTCTGTTCTGCAGAAGATATTTGGGTGAGAAGGCAGGCTGGCTCACTGCATTGGTCTTAATATCCTCCTTGCATTTTAATTTTCAGATGCGGATGTCAGTACCTGATCCCTATCTAATATTCTTTATGACTGCCAGTTTTATGTGCTTTTATAACTTCCTCATCGATAAGAAAAAGTTTTGGATATTACTGATGTATTTATGCTTTGGACTGGGCTTACTGACCAAGGGGCCAATAGCTGTGGCATTACCGGGTTTAATTATGCTGACATTCCTTCTTTGGACTAAAAGATTGAACTGGGTTTGGATGCGTTTATTTCAAATTCCTGCCGGGATAATTATAGTGCTGTTGATTTCCTTGCCCTGGTATTGGCTAAATTATCTGGCTAGTGATGGGCTCTGGACCGAAGGTTTCTTTTTTAAACATAACCTGCAAAGGTTCTCAGACACTATGGAAGGGCATGGAGGATTTTTTCTTTTGCCTCTGATTATGGTGATCGCGGGTTTACTTCCTTTGGGAATTTTTTGTATCCAGGCGATGTTCCTGGCATGGAAACAGCGGGAAAATGAGATTTTATTGTATTCCCTTAGCATTGTTTTGGGTATCATTATCTTTTTCTCATTTTCACAGACCAAGTTGCCGAATTATACAGCTCCGTCATATCCTTTCATTGCAATCCTGCTTGGGTTTTTGTTGTCGGAACTTGAGGGCATGAAAGTGTCTATGAAAAAAATAAAATTGGCTTATGTTTTTTATACGATCATTGCGTTTGTTTTACCGTTTGTAGTTTATTTCGTACTAAAGGCTGATAAGAGTGTTCAGGATGCTGCAGGTGTCTGGGTATGGTTTCTTCCTTTACCGCTTGGAGCAGTGTTTGGCTGGTATTTTATCAGAAAGAATGAACTCAATAAATTCATTTTTAGTATGGCCTTCTCATTTATCCTGAGCAATTTTCTTTTTTTTGCGAAAGCTTATCCCAGGGTATATGGAATTAATCCCGTCGCAGGATCATTAGAGCTACTTAAAAATAAACCGGATCTGGTTTACTACAAAATGATGAATTCTGCCTATGTTTTTAACATGCAGCGACTGGTACCTGCAATTCATAGTCAGGATAGCCTCAGCTTATTTCTCAACGAGCATCCGGATGTTTTGGTGATTTCCCGGAAACAATTTGAGAAAGAGTTAGAGGCGGCAGGCAACCTGGTTCCGGTTTTTGAACAGAAAGACACCTTCGAAAATCCAGTTACTGTTATTTATAAGTCGGGTCGCTGAGCATTTTTTAACACAATTCTTAGCGTATTCAATCCGATTCCCAATAACACTATGAGGATCAGCAAAATCAAATATTGAGAATTGTCAGGGCTGTCAGAATTGGGGTTGTGGCTGGTAAACTGGTCAGAGCTGCCTATAATTTCGTTGATTTCAATGGAATTAAAGAATTTTTCACGCTCAGGAACAGCATATTCCTTATGAATGTCCTGATATAGAAATTCAAAAGTATAGGTAGCCGCATTGGCATGTAGTATTCTAAAATCCCTAAAAAGAACCCCGCTGCCCGTATCAATCTGCAGTGTAAAATCTTTAACTTTTAATCCGCCTACCAGCTTGTTTTTTTCACCGGTAATAATACCGGATTTTGAGGATTGCCTGACACTTTTTAGGTAATTATCATAATACTGACCCAGATGCCTCTCTTTTTCAATGTCGGGGGTTATTTGCGGATCGTCAGGGACTTTGAAAATTAATATTGTTCCAAATGAACTTCTGGCCAACAGATTAAACTGCTTACTGCTTTCAGTTTTGGTAAAACCTTTAGGAAGCCGGACGGAAACAGCACTGTCAATCCGGAAGGTATCCCAGGTTTGAGACAGGGATAAGAGAGGAATCAAAAATATAGTGAGCAGTATGAATAACTTTTTCATACTGATAGAAATACAAAAAGTGTGCTAAATTTGGTTTCTCTAAATTTATATTCCAAAAGGAAGACCTGAATTATCCCTGATTATCCATGACGAATACCGTTCCAGCAATACGTTCATGGTGCCAAAGAAGGCATTCTGGCAATACCTGCATTGCCACCAAATTTAAAAACGAGGATATCCGTACCAAAGAACTCGGCTTGACCGAAGACGAACTGGCTTTTTACGATTTACTATCTGGAAATGAAAAAATCATCAACCAGACAGGACCTATTCAGGATTTGGTGCACCGCGTAGTGGCATTAGTAAAGAAAAACCTCCAGCTCGACTGGACCAAAAAGGAAGATGCCCGTTCAGCTATTCGCCTGGCTGTTAAAAAGGAATTAAGATGTAAAGTTGAATTTTCGGAACAGGATAATTTACTGAAGGAGGTGCTGGAGCAGGTGGAGGGGCAGTACAGGGATTGGCTGGTGTTGGGCTGAGGTAAAAGTAGCTGGTGTTGCTTACACAATTCATTTTGATGTCTGATTCCCCGAATGTTGAAATCTTGAGTGATGATGCAAGCCGCAGTTTGCCCGGGCCTGAGGAATCCAGTCTTCATCTTTAGCCCCTCTTCCAAACTTGTCTATTATGTCCGGATCACGTTAGATTACACTTCCTTATAATCCGGTGCCGCGGCAAGCAGATCCGATACATTCAATTGGTATACCTCTTTGTATAATCTGTTGAAATAAGTGGCTGTACTAAAACCGGCAATGTTTGAAATTTCGGCTATGGTTGTATACTTCCCCGACGAAATAGCTTCGGATGCTATTTTTAGCCGAACATTCTGGATCAGTTGATTGGGAGTGATACCCAGTATCCGTTTAACCTTCCTGAAAAGCTGACGTTCGCTCATCCCCAACTCCGAACTCAGCAAGCCAACACTTAAATTCATATGGCCGATATACTTTTTAACAACGTCTTCAAATTCATTGAGCCATTCCTCTTCCGCTTTTAAACGCTCGTTAACAACACCACGATTAGAAACGAGCAGGTGAGACACCGCTTCCTCTTTTTTATGCCGGGGATTGATCTTCTTGGCGATTCCGAAGATCAACTGATCGCGCTTTATTGGCATGGATGTCCATGATAACCAAACTACCTCCCCGCTTTTGCTAATGTATCGGTTCTCAAAGTTAAGGAGCGGTTGATCTTCCTTTACGCTTTGCCTGCTTTTAGCTGTAATATCCTGATCGTCGGGGTGAACAAAAGAGTTTATTGGCCGCGATTTCAGCTCTTCATCAGTGTATCCAAGCGTTTTTGAAACTGCGGGATTTATTTTCTTAAAGTAACCATCGTATCCGGCAATACAGATCAAATCCGGAGTCAGTTCAATAAAATATTCGAGGTCAAATAAACTTGTAAAAGTGGGAGGATTCATCGCAGGATAGTTTATTCTTAAAAGGTTTCGGTCTTTCAAATATGATAATTATCGTGAGTTAAACGTTGTATAAGGTTAAAATTTACCCTAAAAATGTAATTCTGTCCTCAATTTTGGCAGGCTGGATCAGGAGATTGGCGGGTTTGTTATTTTATTAAGGCAGATTTTTGTAGATGTTGGGGAAGCGGGATTAAATATTCTGCATTGACCTGTTCAAGAAACCCTGGCTGTCTATGAAAAAATATATCTACCAATTTTTTAAAATCAACCCGATGAGAATTTATCTCATCTTCCTCCTTTCTCTGTGCACTAGTGTTGCAAACGCTCAAAGCGTTACCTGGTCATTTTTAAAAGGCTTTACAGAATCAGTAGGAACCCCCGTTTATGGCACGATGGGCGTGGCAGACCCGGCCAACCTGCCCGGCGCACGACACAGTTCGGCAACCTGGCAAATCGGCAGCAAGCTCTATCTTTACGGGGGAGCTGCAGTAACAGGAATCAGCGGATACCTCAACGACATGTGGGAATACGATACAGATACCGGGAACTGGCGATGGATCAAAGGGAACGCTTTAACTACTTATCAAGCAGCTACTTATGGGACCATCGGCGAACCCGCAGAAGCCAATAGTCCGGGGTCAAGAGGAAATTCGGCGACCTGGGTAAGCGGGGGCAAGCTCTATATGTTTGGGGGTGTAACCTATACTTCAAGCAATACCCAGCGTCTGAACGATCTTTGGGTTTTCGACCCTGCAACCGGAAACTGGTGCTGGATCAAGGGCGGTAGTTCGTTGAACCAAGGAGGATACTATGGCACAATAGGTGTAGCAGCGTCAGCCAATACACCGGGCTCAAGACATAGTTCGGTAAGCTGGGAAAGCGGAGGCAAGCTCTATCTATTTGGGGGGCTAAACAATAATACTTCAACGGGCGAAGCCTATCACCTGAACGATCTTTGGGTATTCGACCCTGCAACTGGATACTGGTGCTGGATCAAGGGCAGCAGCTTAGCAAATCAAACAGGAATCTATGGTACACTGGGTGTAGCAGAGGCGGCCAATACGCCAGGCCCAAGATATAGTTCAGTTTCCTGGGAAAAAGAAGCAAAGCTCTATCTTTTTGGGGGCAATAGCGGCTCCGGGTACTTCAACGACCTCTGGGAGTATGAAATAGCAAGTGGCCACTGGCGCTGGATCAAAGGCACTAATTCAAAAAACCAGTTTAGCACCTATGGCACGCGTGGTACGGCAGCTGCAGATAATAAACCGGGAGCAAGACACAAGTCCGCGAGCTGGGTAAGCGGGGGCAAATTCTATTTATTCGGAGGATATGGTTACACCGCATCAAATTCCGGGTCACTCAATGACCTTTGGGAATACAACCCAGATACCGGGTACTGGCGCTGGATTAAGGGCAGTAATTTGCCTAGCAAAACCGGTACGCTAGGATCTACAGAGTCCGCAAATACGCCAGGGGCAAGAGATGCTGCAGTAGGCTGGCAAGCCGGGGGCAAACTCTATCTATTCGGCGGTTCAGGTTTTGGCCTCACCGGAAAGTCCAATCTTCGGGGAGACTTGTGGTCAGCCACCTTCGTTTCTACCAGTGCGGCACTTACTAACCTTACGCTTTCTGATGGAACTTTGTCGCAGGATTTTCATTCCGATACTACGAACTATTCAGCATCGGTGAGCAACAGCACGGCAAGCATCACGCTAACACCAACAGTATCAGATGCAACAGCAAGTGTGACTGTGAACGGTGTTGCAGTAACAAGCGGAAGCGCAAGTCAGGCAATCAGTTTATCCGGAGGTTCTAATACCATTTCTACTGTGGTAACTGCCCAGGATGGCGAAACTACCAAAACCTATACCCTTCGAGTAAATCGCGCGCTTTCAACTAACGCTAATCTGACGGCTTTGTCAACCAGTTCGGTCACCATCGACCCAGGCTTCGATGCGGCTAAACTAAGCTATGCAGCGAGCGTATCCTTTGCCACCACTTCGATAACGGTCACACCAACCGTTTCTGAGGCGAACGCGACCATCCAGGTACAGGTAAATGGCGGTGGCTACGCGAGTGTGGCCAGCGCCAGTGCATCATCGGCATTAGCCTTGAACGTGGGAAGCAATATCATCGATGTAAAGGTAACCGCTCAGGATGGGACAACGATAAAAACGTATACGATTACAGTAAGCAGAGAGAAAGCCGATCAGGTAATTACATTCAATGCCCTTAGCGCTAAAAAATATGGTGATGCTGCATTCGAACTCGAAGCTACCGGCGGCGCATCTGGCAATCCGTTGATATACGTTAGCACGTTTCCCACGGTCGCTTCTGTATCCGGCAACATTGTTACGATAGTTGGTACAGGAGAAACTGAAATAAGAGTTTCACAGGAAGGTAATGCGAACTACAATCCAGCGGCTGATGTGGTGCAAACACTTATTGTAACGAAGGGTAATCAAACGCTCAGCTTTTCGGCCTTGCCAAATAAGACTTTTGGCGATGACGCATTCTCAATAACAGCAACTGGTGGAGCATCTGGCAATCCGTTGACTTACCTAAGCTCGAACCCTAACGTCGCCACCGTATCAGGCAACACGGTTACCATTCTTAGTGTGGGGACAAGCAATATCACAGCTTCGCAGGCAGCGAGTGCGAACTACAATGCTGCGGCGGATGTGGTGCAAACCCTCACGGTGAATAAAGCGAATCAAACGCTCAGCTTTTCGGCCTTGCCAAATAAGACTTTTGGCGATGACGCGTTCTCAATAACAGCAACTGGTGGAGCATCTGGCAATCCGTTGACTTACCTAAGCTCGAACCCCAACGTCGCCACCATATCAGGCAGCACGGTTACCATCCTTAGTGTGGGGACAAGCAATATCACAGCTTCGCAGGCAGCGAGTGCGAACTACAATGCTGCAGCGGATGTGGTGCAAACCCTTACAGTGAATAAGGCAAATCAAATAATCACGTTCAATGTATTAACCGCAAAGTCCTACGGCGATGCCGCGTTTGATCTGACCGCCACAGGCGGAGCATCGGGCAATGCGCTTACCTACGTCAGCTCGAACACGGCTGTCGCAACAATCTCGGGCACTAAGGTTACGATTCTAGGCGCAGGCAGCACCAACATTACTGCTTCGCAGACAGGAAATACCAATTACAATGCAGCAACCGATGTGGTACAGTCGCTAACAATTAACAAAGCAGGACAAAGCATCAACTTCCCGGCACTGGCAGCTAAAGCTTTTGGGGATGCAGCATTTGATCTGACCGCTACCGGCGGAGCATCGGGCAATGCACTTACCTACGTCAGCTCGAACACGGCCGTCGCTACAATATCAGGCAGAACCGTGACGCTAGTTGGAGCCGGATCAACTAATATTACTGCATCACAAGCTGGTAACGCTAATTATACTGATGCAGCAGACGTGCAGCAGGTATTGATTGTTAACAAAGGGGTATCAGCTATTGCTAACCTCTCGGCTTTGGGATTGAGCAGCGGAATGTTAAGCCCCCTTTTCTCGGCAAGTACGACTTCGTATAATGTGTCTGTTGCAAACAATGTTAGCTCTGTGACAATAACACCTGTAGTCGAACATGCTGATGCCACAATCCGGGTAAACGGAAGCAAAGTAAATAGCGGAATTGCCTCAGGAATCATAGCTCTGAATGTAGGAAGTAATACAATCAGCACTGTCGTTACCGCACAGGACGGCACAACAACCAAAACTTACACCATCACTATAACACGTGCGGCCACTATTTTATCTTCTGTAAGTACTTTATCGTCTCTTTCACTAAGTGCAGGAATATTAAGTCCGGCGTTTTCACCCTCAATAAGTTCTTATACTGCATATGTCAATAGCGGAATAAGCTCTGTTACACTAAGCCCGGTAGCAGATCAAGCAGGAGCAACTATTAAAATAAATGGCAACACTGTAACTGCTCAAAATTCTTCGGGAAATATAGCACTAAACGCAGGGGAAAATACCGTTACTACAATTGTAACTGCTGAAGATGGCAAAAGCGCGAATACCTATGTCGTAAAAGTAACCCGCTTGCAACCAGGACAGACTTTACCTGACACAGGTGGTAATAGCACCTTGAATAACACTTCTAATAAGGTAATAATAACCTCCTCTGTACAAGCTGTTACAGTAACGGTAGCAGCCGGAACAACAACAGCTCCTTCCATTTCTTATGGTAATCTTATTTCAGGCGGCACAGGAACTATTCCTCAAACCAGTATTAATTCTCCGCTGGCAAACGTGCAGATCCCTTCCGGAACTGTTGTAACAGGCTCAAGTTCTACATGGAATGGTGTGATCTACGCACCGGCGGTTTCAAATTATGATCTTCCTGTAGTACTGGGGGAGGTAACTACGGTTGGACTGATCATAGAAGTCGGAAGTGAAACGAATTCACTTTCGTTTAGTAAAGGAGTCCGGCTGTTATTACCGGGACAATCCGGCATGCGTGTTGCCAGAGTTCACGGATCGGTTTATACAGAAATCACCGCGGTAGGCTCATCGGATACACAGGCGGCTGGCGATGCGCTTCCGGCAGACGGAGCCTTTAAGATCAATGCAGGCGCCGACCTGGTGATCTGGACTAAAGCGTTTTCAAGATTTATCACCTTTACACAGACAACAGACCTGAATGTAGCTATAGTAGCGTTAGATAAGGATGCGCTGACTGAGGATCTGATCAAAGGTGCAAACACAGACCTTAATCATATCATTACCTCACTGACTAATCCACTCCCGGCAACGCTTCCCGGAGGATCTGAAGTGACCTGGACAAGTAGCAATGCTGCTGTAATTTCGGCAGACGGACAAAGGCTAAACAGACCATTAATGGGGCTGCCAAGTCCGATGGTAACGCTTACTGCAACGGTTAAGAAAGGACTAATAACTGATACAAAGACATTTAATTTAAGGGTATTGCCTCTGGCTAATCAGGCACCAACACTGGGGCTTATCGTTAATCAGCCGGCTATATGTGCTGCCCCGGTCTTGCAAAGTATAGTAGCATTAAGTGGCATCAGCGCAGGGCCGGAATCAGGGCAAAGTACTACACTGAGCGTGAGTTCAAACAACCCTGATCTGCTTAATCAACTTAGTGTGACCTCCAAGGGTTCAACAGGTGCGATCACTTACATGCCTGTTCCGGGTGCAAGCGGTACAGCAATCATCACTGTTATCGTAAAAGATAATGGTGGTACAGCGGATGGTGGTACAGATGCAATATCGAGGTCATTCACTGTCACCATTAATCCACTTCCGTCGATCCATATAAGCAATAGTGCAGGGAATTCGCTGAGCAAAGGAAATACAGCAATGCTTACAGCTGCGGGAGGAACAGGATACAGCTGGGTAACGGAATCAGGCATAATCAGCGGACAAAACTCAGCAGTATTAACTGTCAGACCGGCAGTAACAACAAGCTACACCGTAAAGGTAACCAGTGCTATGGGTTGTATAAGCTCGCAAAGCATCACCGTCAACGTGATCGACGACTATCAGGCGCTTGAAGCGATGAATATTATGACACCGAATGGCGATGGGAAAAATGACTTTCTCGTCATTAAAAATCTGGATTATTACCCTGACCATTCACTCAAGATATTTGATCGTTCGGGCCGGATAATTTATCAGAAAGTAAATTATCAGAACGATTGGGATGGCAGTTTTGAAGGTTACCCCCTGGCAGAAGGAACTTATTATTATGTGGTAGATTTCGGTGAGGGTAAGAACAGACTGAAAGGTTTTGTGAGTATTGTAAAGTAAAAAGATGGGTTTAAAAATGAGATTTATATTACTGACATTGCTGCTTTATATTTTACAAGGCATCGCAATTGACCTTCATGCACAGCTTAATCCAATAGGCGCACTTTACTTCCAAAATCAATACTTGGGCAATCCGGCGATGGCAGGAAGAAAAGGCTTTGATGTTAACATGGGTTACCGCAAACAATGGAGCAACATTCCAGGAGGACCATCTAGCCAGATACTTACTGGGGAATACGCATTTACCCGCAATGCAGGTATCGGATTGAATGTGTCCAATGAAACGTCCGGATTATTCAAAAGTCTGAGGAGTGTAGCCAGCTATGCATACCATATGCCTCTCAACGAAAATAATACTAAACTTTCATTCGGTCTTTCATTAGGCTTCCTGAATGAACGCCTAAGCCGGGAAGATATGAATGGTGATCCAAATGATATTATTGTTGCTAACTATAACCAGACGGAAACCCATGTAGATGGCGATTTCGGCTTGGCATATACCAGTAACAAGCTTAGTGTTCAGGCTGCCCTGCCGAATATTAAGGGTATTTTTCAACGTGACCTGGTAAACCAGAGAATAAATCATCCTACATTTTTCTCAGCATTAAGTTATAAAATTGATAGCGAAAACCCTTATGGGATAAGCCTGGAGCCCAAAGTGGTATATCGTGGCATTAAAGGGCTTAATAACATCCTGGACATCGGGGCTAATGTTAGTTATGTAAATAAGGTTAATCTTTTCGGAATGTTTCATAGCATAGGAAGTGCTACTTTCGGATTGGGCATGAATTACCAATCATTTAATATTATTGGCATTTACTCAACTAGCACCTCATCTCTGGCCGGCTATAGCAGCGGGAACTTTGAGATTGGTTTGAAAGCCTCATTATTAAATTAATAAGCTATTAGTGGCTTAATCTTTTGTCCATTCAAATGTAGCAACTGCAATTTCGAACAATATCTTTAAGACTTGTTCCATGTTGCAGATTCAGCCGTAGTCAGCCCGGCAATCTCCCCGCCACACCGTAAAACCTTTCGAGCCCCTTTGTTAATTTAATTTCTCCTCATATGCCCTAAACTGCCAATTACTCCAGCTTATCCAATTCTTCCTGTACGAAATCTGCCAGTTCTTTCACATATGCAGCAGTGAAGTTAAATTCGATTCCGGCAGTTTCATAAATTTCCTTAATCGTTTTAGTATATCCAAGTTTTAGGGCATTCATATAATTGGAAAGTCCTTTTTCAGGATCATTTTTATAGTTTTTCCAGACTGCAATGGCACCCAGTTGGGCAATTCCATATTCAATATAATAGAAGGGAACTTCAAAAATATGAAGTTGCTTTTGCCAGAGGTTCTCAAGCGCATGCAGATGTTCAGACCAGTCGGCAAAATTATTTCCAAATGGCTCAAATATTTTTGTCCATGCCTCTGCCCGTTCTTCAGTAGTATGCTCTGGATTGGTATAAATCCAATGCTGAAACTGATCTACTACAGCCACCCAAGGGAGAGTTTTTAAGACATCTTTCAGCTGATCCTTTTTTGCCCGAATGAGATCTTCAGAATTATCAAAGAATTTATCCCAATGATCCATAGAGATAAGCTCCATACTCATAGAAGCAAGTTCTGCTACTTCTGAAGGAAGATGCTTAAAGTCATTTAATTCAAGTTCTGCAGTAATAAAAGTATGGATTGCATGCCCGCCTTCATGAACCATAGTAGTCAGATCGCGGAAAGTCCCGGCAGAATTCATGAAAATGAATGGTGCACCGCTTTCTGCAAGTGGATAATTATAACCTCCAGGAGCTTTACCTTTACGACTGTCAACATCGAAAAAGCCATTTGCTTTCATTATTTCGAGTCTTTCGCCAATATACGGACTCAATCCCTGAAAACATTTTATGGACTTTTCAATCAATTCTTCGCCATTGCTGAAGGGTTTTAATGCCGGCTTACCGGAAATATCAACATCCATGTCCCAGGGCTTTAATTCATTTAAAGCCAATGCTTTAAGACGCTTATCAGCCTGCACTTTTAAAAGAGGTACAATTTCCTTTTGGATAGCTTCATGAAATTTGTAGCAGTCGGCCGGGCTATAATCAAAACGACCCAAAGCCTGAAACATATAATCCCTGAAGTTTTCAAAGTCGGCATTTAAGGCAACCTGATGGCGGAGTTTAAGTAAAGAATTGAATAGTTCATCGAGTTTTACCTTGTCTTCTAACCTTCTGGCTGTGATGGCTTCCCATGCCTCTTGTCGTACCTTGCGATCGGTATCTTTCAAGAATACTGCGGCTTGTTCAAGTGTATATTCCTGTCCTCCCAGTTTCACTGACATAGAACCCGTAATACCCTGATATTTTTGCTGTTCGACCTGTATTTGGGTCAGTAAGGGTATATTTTCTTCCCGAAAGAGTTCGAGTGCCTTTTTAATGCCACGGACATAGACAAAGTATTTTGCTTCATCCAATTGTTCAGCAAAGGGACATTGGACAAATTTTTTGTTTAGTTCATTGTGGAGTGGTGCAATTTTTGGTTCGATTTCTGTCGCGAAAAATTGAAAGTCACTCAATAATTTTTCATCTGTGGTATCGCAGGTCATGCGGATGTATCTCCAGGCAAAGTCTTCTTCCAGTGCTGCTTCAATTTCACTTCGGTCACGGAGCCATTGCTCTAAGTCAGCTACCGAATTTATAGATCGGATAATCAGTTCATTAAATATAGGCTCAAGATTTTCCCATTGTATTTTCAGTTCTGCAGGGATATAGGTTCTTTGTTTTTTTGAAATTTTAAGATCTTTCATTTGTTAAAATTGATTTCTGAGATAGGCATCCAGTAAAAAAAATACGGCAAAAACTACCGAAGCGATACCATTTGTGGTGAAAAAAGCACGATCTACTTTAGAGAGATCATCTGGTTTTACCAGCTGATGCTGATAGACTAATAGCAGGATAAAGAACAGGACTCCGGCAAGGTAAAACCAGGAGAGGTCGGTATACAGATAGGGCAGAGTCACAAATACAATAGCCAGAAAATGCAAAAAAGACGATACTGCTAAGGCATTCTTCTTTCCAAGCCAGGCTGGAATAGAATTCAGATTATTTTGCCTGTCAAATTCTTCATCCTGAAGTGCATAAATTATATCAAAGCCACTTACCCAGCATAAAACAGCCAGTGAAAAATAAATTGGCAGCATTGCAAATTCACCGGTAACTACCAGATAGGCTCCGATTGGCGCAAGTGCAAGACCGAGGCCTAAAATCAGGTGACAAAGGGGTGTAAATCTCTTGGTATAACTATAGCCCAAAACTATTGCAAGTGCAATGGGAGACAGGTAAAAACACAGTTTGTTAATCAGCAGGGTTGTAAGGATAAATAAAAGGCTGTTAGCAATGGTAAAGAGTAATGCTTCTTTAGAACTAATGCGACCTGAAGGAATATCCCTGACTGCAGTTCTTGGGTTTTGGGCGTCGATATCACGGTCGAGGAATCGGTTGAATGCCATTGCTGCATTGCGGGCAAAAACCATACAGAGTAGCATCAGTAACAGCTTCAGCCAGTTAAATTCGTGCGTGGTGGTGGTAATGGCAAGGAAAAAGCCGATAATAGCAAAAGGCATTGCAAAAATAGTATGGGCAAATAATACAAGGGAAAAATATTTGTTCATTCGCTTTTCTGTTTTTTTTATACCGGATTCTGAAAATAGCATTTCAGCTTTTTTTTCTTGAATCAAAGATTAACGTGTAAACTTCTTATTCAGGTCATTAATGAAATTCAGTAAGTCATCCCGGCCTTCCTGTGTTTCTGCTGAGGTTATATAATGTTGTGGCACCTCTTCAAAGATCTCCAGCAGGGCTTTTCTGAATTTTGCTATGCTTTGATCAGTCTTTACACTCGATTGCTTATCAGCTTTTGTAAAAATTAACTGGAAAGGCAGGCCGTTTTCACCCAGCCATGTACAGAACTCAATATCGATTTTTTGTGGATCCAAACGGCTGTCAATCAGGACAAATACACATTGCAGATTTTCGCGGTTGCGCAGATAGAAGCTGATGAATTTTGACCATTCACCGCGGTTACTTTTTGAGGTTCGTGCATATCCGTAGCCCGGAAGATCGACCAGTTGCCAGTTTTCATTGATCAGGAAATGGTTAATTAACTGGGTTTTTCCGGGAGTTTGAGATGTTTTTGCAAGCCCTTTGCGCTGCACAAGCATATTGATCAGTGAGGATTTACCTACGTTTGAACGACCAATAAAGGCATATTCGGGTAATTCAGGAGCCGGTAATTTATCAGTTCTGGTATTACTGCATTGAAATTCTGCGCTTTTAATGATCATCTGGCAAAGGTAGGACATTGCTTGCAATGTTTAAAACCCCTGATTTTAATTCAATCTGCACAGCGTCATATTTTCAATGATTTGATAAATTTTGCGTGAAGGACTAATCTTGGCTGTAGACGCTTCCTTAATTCCATTATCTTTGCGTTGTATGTCGAAAACAGTAAGGCCTTATCAGGATTCAGATACTACCAAAAAGGAGCAGGTAGCAAGCATGTTTAATAATATTTCCGGTACCTATGATTTTTTGAACCATTTTCTATCAATGGGCATTGACAGGGTCTGGAGAAAAAAAGCTATTAAAGAATTGCTTACTGATAAGCCTTCATACATGCTGGATGTTGCAACCGGAACCGGTGATTTTGCATTTGAGGCAATTAAAATCCTTAAACCCCGAAAGGTAGTGGGGGTGGATATTTCTGCAGGCATGCTTGGAATTGCAGATCAGAAAATTATAAAGAGAAAAATGCAGGATGTTTTTGAGGTTCGCTTAGGTGACTCTGAAAAATTATTGTTTGATAATGACTCTTTTGATGCTGTAACTGTGGCTTTTGGTGTCCGAAATTTTGAGGATCTTGAAAAGGGGCTGAGTGACATGCTGCGGGTATTAAAGCCCGGAGCTAAGGTGGTGATTCTTGAATTTTCAAAACCGAAGGTATTTCCGGTAAAACAGGCATATAATTTCTATTTCAAATATATAACTCCCACAATTGGGAGAATTTTCTCGAAAGACAGCAGCGCATACACCTATCTTCCTGAATCAGTAGCTTCATTCCCTGATGGAGAGAGTTTTGATTTATTGATGCAAAAAGTTGGGTTCAAAAATACGAAATACCGTCCGCTGACGTTTGGAATTTGTTCCATTTACACCGGTATCA
Source organism: Daejeonella sp. (assembly GCF_030695525.1). Classification (GTDB taxonomy): domain Bacteria; phylum Bacteroidota; class Bacteroidia; order Sphingobacteriales; family Sphingobacteriaceae; genus Daejeonella. The sequence continues at coordinate 104,208 of NZ_JAUYSS010000019.1, forward strand.
AATGAAGAAAACGCTCATTCTGTGTATATTTTTTATTTTTTCATTGAACAGATTAGCTGCACAGGAGAGCTGGGGGGGAGGTGTTGACGGAGAACAATTGCATTTTGGTTTTACTTTCCAATATGTGGCTTCCGAGTTTAAGATCTTAAAGCTGGCTGAATGGCAAGGTCCTTTTAACGATCAGTACGGTCCAATGATAAACAGTCCAATGAAAAGCCTTTCATCTCCGGTAACACCGGGATTTGGATTAGGATTTGTTTCTGATTTCAGGCTCGGGGATAATGCCAATCTGCGTTTTACTCCTGCGATGGTGTTTGCCGATAGAATTGTTAATTATGAATATATGGATCCGGCTTTTAACATTCAAAGAAAGGTTCAGGCTACGCTGATGGATTTACCTTTGGGAATCAAGCTTAAATCGGACAGAAGGAGGAATTTCAGGGCATACATGATCGCCGGGGCAAAATATTCAGTCGACATTACTTCGAAAAAGAAAACCGATGATATCGCTTTAAGTCCCGAAGCAAAATACCTTAAGAACAATAAAAATATAGCTTGGTATGAAGCCGGAGTTGGTTTTGACCTCTACTTTGAGTTTTTCAAAATGTCTCCTGAGATCAAATTCGCTCAATCAATGAAAAGTGTACTCAGGGATGATGACAGACTTGAAAATCCCTATACTTCACCTATTGATAAGTTATTTCTCCGAAATTTTCAGTTCAGTCTTTATTTTGAATAAGGGTTAAACTTAATTTAACCTGAGTTCGGTATAAGGAAGGGTAAAAAATGGCCTTATAATTGATCTCATAAGGCTCTGGAGCCAAAATAGTTTGATTTTTGAAAGCAATACCTGTGTGTTATAGGTTAATTCAGCCCTTTCCTCCGGAGTATTTCCGGCAAGAAATCGCATTCTATTCCCCTCTGGTCGGTGTTCTCACTGTACCAAGCTCGATCTTATCATTGGTCGGTGATAACACCGACCACAGGCGGATAGCCGGAAGATACCTCCTTCGGCAAGGTTTATTTTACCTGGAGCTGTTTTCATTGGGAAGGGCAGCCCGACAAAAGGATTATCCTCTCATCAGTACAATCTCAATCCATTCCTAATATTGGCTGAGCTTTTGCTTCAAATTCCTTAATTTCGGGTTTTTAAATAATTATGTCAAAAATAGCTCTAATAACCGGTGCCACCGCCGGAATTGGCGAAGCATGCGCCCGCCTCTTTGCACAACAAAATTATGACCTTATTATCACCGGACGAAGGACTGAGCGTTTAGATGCTTTGGCACAGGATCTGGTTAAAGAATTTGGTATACAAGTTAATACATTGACCATGGATGTCAGGAACAAGGAGGAGGTTGAAAAACTGGAGACTTTATCGGATGATTGGAAAAAAGTTGATGTACTGATTAATAATGCTGGTTTGTCGCAAGGCATGGACCCAATCAATGCCGGAAATACTACAGACTGGGAAGTAATGATCGATACAAATATCAAAGGATTACTATATGTAACCAAAGTTGTTTCAAACTGGATGATCAAACACAAATCCGGTCACATAGTCAACCTTGGTTCCATTGCCGGAAAGGAAACCTACCTGAATGGAAATGTGTATTGTGCGACCAAACATGCGGTAGATTCACTTAATAAAGCAATGCGGATTGACCTTCTTCCTCATAAAATTAAGGTGACGGGTGTGCATCCCGGAGCGGTGGATACAGAATTTTCGGAAGTTCGCTTTCATGGTGATCAGCAACGGGCCAGGAAAGTATACGAAGGATATGAACCTCTGCATGCATTGGATATTGCTGAAACTATCTGGTTTGCAGTCTCGCGTCCTTTTCATGTAAATTTAAACGATATGATCGTGATGCCAACGGCGCAGGCAAGCACCTCGCACCATTTAAAAGAATTAAGCTAGGGCATGATCTTTGTAATAAATGTAAAATTTACTCCCAACTAATCAGGATTGTGTAGTTTTGCATTAATCACTAACCAAATTATAATCATTTCAGGAAATGCCTCTGCAACAAAATATTGACCAGGATATTAAATCCGCCATGTTGAGTAAGGATAGTACCCGTTTGCGTGGACTAAGGGCCATAAAAGCTGCATTACTGGTTGCCAAAACGGAAAAGGGCGCCCAGGAAGTACTTACAGAAGAAGCAGAGATAAGGGTTTTGCAAAAGCTGGCAAAGCAACGCAAAGAGTCTGCAGATATCTACCAGTCTCAAAATCGCCCGGATCTTTATCAAATAGAACAGGAAGAGCTTCTGGTCATTGAAGCCTATCTGCCAAAACAATTGGACAAAGAGGCCATTACTGCTTTTATTAAAACAGTAATTGCTCAAACAGGTGCCTCAGGTATGAAAGATATGGGTAAGGTGATGGGCTTTGTAAGTAAGGAACTGGCGGGAAAGGCCGATGGCAAAACTGTTTCTGAGCTTGTAAAGGAGCTTCTAGGTTAATTATTAGATCATCTCAAAGTGGATTGATGATTAAGGCTTATTTTCTTTCTAATAAAATAAGTTTTTATATTGATTTAACTTTTAGACTTATACCTTAGCAGGTAAAAGAAAAATGTACTTAAAAATTCTATGGAGTTCGAGATAAAAGAAGAAAACGGTTTTAAATACATTGAAGAGGGAGAAGGAGAAGTGCTCTTATTGCTTCATGGCTTAATGGGTGCACTTAGTAACTGGACTGATGTTGTTCAAGAATTTAAAAAGGATTATAGGGTAATCATTCCCTTGTTGCCACTGTACGATCTTCCATTGTTAACCACCGGCGTAAAGACGCTTGCTAAGTTTGTCCATAAGTTTGTAAAATTCAAAAATCTTAAAAATATAACCGTGCTTGGAAATTCACTTGGCGGTCATGTTGGCCTGATATATACACTTAATCATCAGGATGAGGTAAAAGCCCTGGTCTTGACCGGTAGTTCAGGTTTATATGAAAATGCTTTTGGGGGGTCATTCCCCAGACGTGAAAGCTATGATTTTATAAAAGAGAAGGTTGAATTTACATTTTACGATCCGGCTACAGCGACCAAAGAACTGGTTGATGAGGTTTACCAGATAGTGAATGACAGGATAAAAGTCATTAAGATACTTGCTATGGCCAAATCAGCCATCAGGCATAACATGTCAAAAGACATTTATAAGATTAAAGTTCCGGTTTGCCTTATATGGGGAAAGAATGATAAAATTACCCCACCGGAAGTTGCTGTTGAATTTAATCAATTATTGCCCGATTCTGAACTGAACTGGGTCGATCTTTGTGGCCATGCTCCAATGATGGAAAGGCCTGTTGAATTCAATGTACATTTAAGAAAGTTTTTAGAACGTATATATTAACAGAACTATATGTATGCACAGGAACTCATATCGGATAGTATCCCGGCTTTAAGAACTTCTGATACCGTTCAGAAAGTGCATGAAAGGATGGCTGAGTTTCGCGTAAACCACCTTCCAATTGTTAACGACAAACAATTTTTGGGACTCGTGTCGGATGAAGACCTGATTGAGGTTCAGGATATCAATGCTCCGGTAGGTAGTTTAAGCTTGTCACTTCATAATCCATTTGTTTATGAAGGACAGCATATTTATGATGTAATTCGTTTGTTCTATGAGCAAAAATTGAGTCTGGTACCCGTTCTCGATACAAACAAAAATTATAAGGGACTAATTTCCATAAATACGATGATGGAATATGTTGCGACAATTACATCGGTTAAAGAGCCCGGAGGGATTATTATACTCGAAATTACGAACAGGAATAATTCATTGGCACATATTTCCCAAATTGTAGAATCAGACAATGCTCAAATCCTGAGTTCCTATGTACAATCATTCCCTGATTCTACAAAACTTGAAATTACATTAAAACTTAATCGTACAGATTTATCTTCTATTATAGCATCTTTTCTTAGATATGATTATCATGTTAAGGCCACATTTAATGATACCAAATCAGATGATGGTAGTTCAGACAGATATGATCAGCTAATGAATTATCTCGATATCTAAAAGGACCCCATGAAGATTGCAATTTACGGCAGGCAATTCAATAATACTGTATTACCACATGTCCAGCAGGTTTTCGACAGCCTTGCAGAACATACTGTTGAAGCCTTTGTCTATGATAAGTATAATCACTTCATCTCAGGCAAAATATTTTTCCCGAGGAAGTTTCAGATCTTTAGAAATTCCCAGGATCTGATAGAGGCTCAGGTTGATGTTATGATCAGCCTTGGCGGTGACGGCACATTGCTTGATACCGTAACTTTGATTCGAGATTCCAATATTCCGGTCATTGGTATAAACTTTGGACGTTTAGGGTTTTTGGCCAGTATCAACAAGAATGATATTGCTAACGCAATGAATAGTCTGGTTAATAAGGACTTTACCCTGGATAAACGTGTTCAGCTTTGTATAGAATCAGAATTGAAGCTATTTGGAAATGAAAATTTTGCACTGAATGATGTTACTATTCATAAACGGGATACCTCAGCTATGATGATAGTGCATGCTTATCTG